>JANXZO010000066.1 GCA_025355465.1 Bacteroidales bacterium | reverse complement strand
CATACTTTCCTGAATTCATAGTTCCGCAGTTAGTGCTGCAAAACTACAGGTCAATTCAAATCAAAAAATCAAAGAACGCTTATATTATATTTATTTTCAATAGCTTACAACAAAAAACAAAAAGTTAACGCATCAGTACTATTACCTCATCACAGATTTTGGCAGATGCTTGTGCCTTTTC
This sequence comes from Bacteroidales bacterium, assembly GCA_025355465.1. Lineage (GTDB taxonomy): Bacteria > Bacteroidota > Bacteroidia > Bacteroidales > FEN-979 > JANXZO01. Next base: position 83,682 of record JANXZO010000066.1, on the reverse strand, counting down.
GTTAGTCAGATAGCCTGTTGAACATAATAAGTTCAACCAAAATTCAGTTTCACGGGCCTCCTTATATGATATTGACAACCGGTTTATGAACTCCTTTTTAGATTGTCCGGCAACCCCTTCGCAAACATTTGCTCCTACCGAGGTTCCTGACCGCAGGATCTGTTTTGACAAAACATATTCCCGCTTCTCGTTCGTCAGGAATTGGTAAATAAAAACAATTTCACGTGCCAGTTCAAAACTCTTATCTTTGATTAGGTTTTCTTTCATGACTTTATTTACTTAATCGGATAAAGACCCATAAGGTAAACCCATGTTGAAAACTTTTAATTTTGCCGAAATATTTCAATGTATTGTATGCATTCCTGCCTTCGTTGCATTCCTGCATTGATGCATTAACATTAATGAGATGACAATCGACGAAATCATAGAACTGGCGCTTTCCGAGGATATCGGTACCGGTGATGCCACAACCCTGGCAACCATACCACCCGAAGCCATGGGAAAAGCAAAACTTCTGGTCAAGGACGACGGGATCCTTTGTGGCGTGGAAGTTGCCCGGAAGGTTTTTGCAAAAATAGATCCGGAACTGGCAGTTGAAATATTTATGAATGACGGCGCTGCTATCAGGAAGGGAGACCTGGTTTTTGAAGTTAGCGGCAGAACCGCCTCAATCTTACAATCCGAGCGCCTGGTGTTAAATTTCATGCAGCGGATGAGTGGCATTGCAACAGCCACATTCAGGGTGGTGAGCAAACTGAACGGACTCAGGACAAAGATCCTGGATACACGAAAAACCACCCCGCTCCTGCGTGCACTGGAAAAATATGCAGTGGCGACCGGTGGTGGCATGAATCATCGTTTCGGGCTTTACGACATGGTGATGATCAAAGACAATCATGTGGATTATTCCGGTGGAATTGTTGCCGCGATCGACCGGGTGCACGATTATTTTCGCCGAACCGGAAAGCAGCTGAAGATCGAAGTGGAGGTCCGGAACTTTGATGAACTCAGCCAGGTGCTCAGTCGCGGAGGAGTTGACAGGATAATGCTCGACAACTTTACCATCACCGATATAAAGAGGGCCGTGGAGCTAATCGGAGGCCGCGTGGAGACCGAAGCAAGCGGCGGAATTACCATCAACAATGTACGTGAATATGCCGAAACGGGAGTGGACTACATCTCAATGGGAGCATTAACGCACCAGATTATGAGCCTGGATTTGAGTTTGAAAGCAACACGTTGATTTAGTTGGCAAAGAAAACACATAAGCACGTCTTTAAGCTCATCAACTGGGGACCGGTGGCCAAGATTGTCGCCCTTTCACGGAGGGTCATTCTTCCTGGCTTTGATGGCGTACCGCTGTATGATGTGGGGATGTTCTTTTATAAGGGAGTTACCGAAGGATATCTGACTTCCCGGGCCGCAGCCATCTCCTACTCGGTTTTCCTCGCTATTTTCCCCTTTCTGATCTTCCTTTTTACCATTATCCCCTTCATCCCGATCGACAATTTCCAGGTTTCATTGTTGCGCCTGATCGCCGACTTTATGCCAGCATCTGCCTACGAGACCGTGAGAGAGACCATTGTCGACATCATCACGCGGCCACGCAGCAGTTTGTTAATCTTTAACCTGCTGCTCACGCTCTATTTTTCCACAAACGGGGTCAACAGCCTTATCGAAGCTTTTAACGACACCTACCATGTAATGGAGAGCCGCACCACCTTCAGACAATACCTTGTGTCCACCTTTCTTGTGCTGTTCATCAGCCTTTTACTGATCCTTTCCATCGGACTCATCACCTTCGGATCAGTTTTACTGAGATGGCTGCTACCCGACATTATCACGAGTGGACAATTTTTCGCGTTGCTCCTTCAGGCGCTACGGTGGATGATCGTTGTGATGCTCCTCCTCACCGCCATCTCCTCGGTGTACTACTTCGCCCCTGCCAGGCGAGGGCAATTCCGGTTCATTTCAGCCGGTTCCCTGATTGCCACCCTGCTTGTTCTCATAACCACCCTGGGCTTCAATTTTTACGTCGACAACTTTGCCAGCTACAATGCGCTGTACGGCTCACTTGGCACCCTGATGGTCGTCCTCTTCTGGATCTATATCAATGCCATCAGTCTCCTGATAGGGTTCGAGCTGAATGCCAGCATACTTGTGGCGAAGGTGAGGAGAAGCAAAGGGCCACATTAGGTTATGAGGGCCAAAATTATTTTTTCTGTCTCAAAACAGAGAGGAGTTCTCTTCTGTAGGTAGCCCAAACCAGCGCGATACTCAGCAGCAATTCGGACATGGCAACATAGATGAGGTTTTGGCTGGTGGTGAAGAACTGGCCAAGGATTACCAGTGCGATAAAGATGAGCGGGAGGAAGATGATCTTCCAGGCGTTAATGCGGAAAGTGAAAATTTTCCGGCTTTCGCTCCAGATAAGCAATGCCTGTACAGGTTTCACGAGGAAGTTGGACCAAACGGCGCCCAGGAGGCCGAACTTCCATACCAGCAGGCAGCTAACCACCACCTGAAAGAGGGCTGAAAAGAAGAATACTTTCGTCAGGACACTGGTCTTTTTGAAATAGAACAACGGTGCCATGAAGAGGTAGTAAGCGGGGCGGGTGGCAAAACCGAGCGAAAGGATGGTCAGGAAGGCAAAGGATTCGTAATAAATCACCTTCTTCACCACGATAGGGACCAGCAGCGGGACCACGATCACCACGGCAGGAATGATGAGCAGGGTGATGGCGGTAAGGCCGTTGTAGTAGCGGTTCACTTCGGGGGTACTTTTGCGCAGGTTTCCGTCCTTCCAGATATTGTAAACCTTCGGGTGAATCGTGTTGGCGAGACCGATCTGCACCAGGTCGATGCCGAGGGTTACCTTGACGGCGAAGTCGAAAATTCCTACAAAGGTGGGATCGGCCATGAAATGCATGATCACATACCGGTCGATGTAGTTCACCACCCAAACCATGATGGCGTAGATGACCATGGGCGAACAGAAGTTCCACATGCCCCGCAGAAAATCGCGGCGGAAGGTGAGGCCGAATTCGCGCAAAATTAAAATAACCGATACCAATCCGGTGATCAGCGCCGGAATGAGGCGTCCCACGATCGGCCCGTAGAGTGTGTAAGGAAAGAGGTAAAGCAGGGCAATTGACGCACCAAGGGTAAGGATAAAGTTCGACAGGCTGAGCCAGAAAAACCGTTCTGGTCGCTGCTGGTTGATCAGCAGGCTGGAATAGGATTTAAAGACACCGTTGAAAAGGGCCGAAAACACAGTGATCATTCCGAACGGAAAAAAATTCATGGAGCCGGCGCTCCTGAATACCAGATGAAAGATGAGGTTCCCTCCCGCCGCCATCAGGAAGCTGATCAGCGTGGCGATCACGATGAGGATCATGAGCACGGTGCCGATGAATTCGCGCAGCCGTTGTTTGTTGTCCTTGTGCTCAAAATAATTGATCCCGATGTAGGTGTCGAGCCCGAAGGTGGAGACTACCTGCACGAAATACATAAAAGTGAGGTAGAGGGCATTTACGCCAAATTGCTCAGGAGTAAGTCTTTCGGTAAAAAAAGGAATAAGGATGACCCCGGTGGTATAGGGCAGCGCTCCCACGAGCGAATAGATGATGGAGGACTTGAAAAATTGTTTGGAGATCATCGGCTATTTGTATGAAACCTTCCCGAGCTTGCGCGAGAGTCCCTCAACATCCCGGTGTAATAAACTAAAAAAGTAGCCCGTTATTGCACGCAACCGCCAGGTAATTCCCGTAAACGACGGATAAAATATCGCCCTGAGATAGTCCTGCCGGGCACTGCTGAACGCTTTGCGCATGAGTTTATAACGACCCGAAGTGGCGTAGGCAATCAGCTGCCTGTGACGAAAATGGCGGTTGATGTCGGATTCCGAGATGGTGAGACGGGATTGAATTTCGGGTGAAAGCGCGCCCAGGTGACCAAGAACATAATTCCAGCGTTGATTCAACATCGCAACCGGATACATCTTTGTCATCTGGTTGCTGTAAACGGTCCATTGAGCAAGGATGTCCCCATCAAAATAGAATTCACCCTGCAGTGCAAGGTCGAGGAGTGTGGGCAAATCGGTCGTGGGAAATTCGGCGGGCTGCCTGAATCCCCCGATGGCTTCCAGCGCAGTGCGCCGCATCGTGATGGTGACCGCAGGGATCATGTTCTCGAGATAGAGGGCGTTGAGTATGCTTCCTGGTGGCTGGTTCGGCCAAACGGTAGTGTCATACCTTCCGGCTTTTGGAGAAAGGTTCTGCACTTCCTGCGTTTCGGCCACCAGTGCCTGGGCGCGACCCCAGCAAACGACAACTTCCGGATGGCTTTCGAGGATGTCAAACTGCCTTTGTAGTTTTTCCGGTTCCCAGCAGTCATCGCACTCAAGGATAGAGATATAGCGCCCCCGGGCCATGGAAAGTCCTTTGTTGTTGGTCTCAGCCAAACTGAAAATTCCCTGGTTCTCCTGACGGTGGTATTGGATACGAGGATCTACACTGGCAAACCTGGCAGCGATCTCTCCGGTTTTATCGGTGCTGCCATCGTCGAGGATAATCATTTCCCAGTCGGTAAAATTCTGGGCAAGAACCGAATCAATGCACTTGGCAATAAATCTTTCGTGGTTAAAGGTGGGAGATAAAATTGTAAAGGCCGGCATACTCACTTCAATTTGGCGACGGTTGCGAATTCAAGAAATTTCACATCGGCCATATGTCCAAAGGTAACAATCCCAAGCAACCAGGTTTTAATGCTGGGTGTGGCATTGATCCCGCTGCATTCCACCACGGAATATCCCGCCTCATTGAACATTCTTCGGATGCTTTTCTTCGTAAAGAACCGATAATGCGTACGATCGAGAATGCCCCCGGATTTGTATTCCCAGTCTTTTTTAATCACGACCTCCACAAGGTTACCAATATAACGGACGTTGGGAATCGAACTTACCACGTATCCTCCCGGCGAAAGGATGGCAAGACACTGTCTGAGCAAGGTATCAGGGTCGCTGAAGTGTTCGAGAACATCATTAAAAACAAGGCAATCAAAATAACCCAGGGGCAGCTTCGGGAGGATGGTGCGGAAATCACCAGCATACACTTTGTGGAGTTTTTTTCCGGCAATCAGTGCAGCGGATTCTGAGAGTTCGGCCCCCCACACCTCGGCCTGATTCCTATCCATCAACAGTTTGCCAAAATTCCCTTCACTGCATCCAACGTCGAGAATCCGTTTACAATCCGGCGGCACGAATGCGGCCATCTCCGTCCTGACATTGGTGTAGTACACCTTCTGCATCTGTTCGTTGGTTGGATTTGATTTCATGTTCAACGTTATAATATCTGATTCAGGAGTGCCAGCAGTCTCTCTTCTCGTAAAGCAAAGGAATAGTTGGCAAGAACCCTGGTGCGGGCTATCTGACCAGTGCCCAGGCTGAGGGCGTGGCGGACGGCCTGCTCCAACTCCTCCACATCGCGGTGCATCACAATGATACCGGTATCGCCGATGGCATCTGGTATACCGTTCACATTGGAACCCACAGGGATACATTCGCAGAGCATCGCTTCGCCGAGCGTATTGGGCATTCCTTCGGTGATGGAGGCCTGCACAAAAACAGAAGCGCGGTTGTAATTCAACGCGAGGATCTCATCTGGCACATAGGAAAAGATGAGTTCCAGGTTTGGAATCTCAGATATCCTGTAATGCTCCTCGATCCAGGGCATAAACTGCTTCTTTATCCCAACCAGTGTGAATTTGAGGTCGGCGTTGCGACGGGCCAGATCCGTGAAGAGGTCAAATCCTTTGTTGAGAAAATCTGAAGTACTGCTCATCGTTCCCACCGTGAGCACAAGCCGCGTATCCTTGCCGATGGATACATCGCGGCGATACTTCTCCGTATCTATCCCGTTGGGGATGATGTTCATCGGCGTTTTAATGCCCGGGATATAGTGCATGATGCCATCCTTTTTGCCATCGGGAGTATAGTAGAAATTCTCGTGATAGATGAGCGATTTGTGGTTGGGGATAAGGTGTGTGGCATGACGCAACGCATATTTTACACAAATTCCACGGAACTTCTTGAAATATACTCCCTTTCGAAGTTCCGGGTAACACACGGCCTCCTGCCCCCCGGCGAAGATGACCACTTTGATCCCAAGCAGCTTGCCGAAAAATGCCATGATGGCTGAATGATAATCGCCGAACCAGGTTACCATGGCCAGAGTCCCCCGGGCATTGGCCAGGATGAAAAACATGAGTGCCACCATCCGCACCAGGAAGTAAAGCCCAGATCCCTTCTGGTTGATGAGGAAAGGAATCACCCGATAACGCTTTTCAAGGATCCGCTGATCGGAAAGGACGAAGGATGAGTTTGCGTGTTTTATGTACAGGAGTTTGTCCATTAATAAAGTCACAGGGTCACAGGGTCACATATTTTAATTATCAATTGTCAATTTCTTGACACAACGTTCTACCCCCTCTTCAAAGCTGACCACAGGTTCCCAGCCCAGCTCGCGTTTTGCTTTGGAGATGTCGGCATACAGGTCGAAGATCTCGTTGGGGCGGTCATTTCCTCTGGCCTTCACGGGCTTGTCGATACCGGTAAACTTTTGTACGAGGCTGACGATCTCGCTTACGCTTTTTGAGTATCCGCTTCCAAGATTATAAATGCCGCCGGGCTTCTTCATGGAGCGGAGGAAGGCGCTGATAATGTCGTCGATGTAAATATAATCGCGTTTCGGACGGAGGTCCATCACCTCCACTGTAGCGATGGCCGGGTCAATGAACTTGGTGATGATCTCGGGGATGATGAAAAGTGGCGACTGGCCGGGACCGTAAGCATTGAACGGCCGGAAAATCGTTACCGGCAACCCAAACTGCCTTGCATAAAACTGGCAGGTGTTGTCGGCCATCACCTTGCTGTGGCTGTATGGATTGTATGATTTCACGGGGTGGTTCTCATCCACCGGCAGGTATTCTGGTTCACCGTAGAGGTAAGAGGCCACATAGGTAAGCGGGATGTTTCGTTTGCGGCAGAACTCCAGAACGTTCACAGTGCCCATCACATTCACCTGGTAGAAACCTTGCGGATGTTTCCAGCTTTCGGGAACGAAGGTCTTTCCGGCGAGGTGGAAACAGTGGGTGATCCCATCGAATTGGTCGAGCGCTCCTTCGCGGGTGATGTCGCCCTGGGCAAGGTCGAATTCCGCCACTTCAGCTCCGTCGAGCCGGAGGCGGCGGGCCAGCGCGCCGCCGATAAACCCTGCCGAGCCGGTAACCAGCACCTTGGTCATAGGATGGAATTGAGCAGGTCGATCTCTTCGTTGGCCTTTTCGTAATCGTCGGGCCGCCCGATGTCGAGCCAGTAACCGGTGTAAGGATAGATTTTCACCGGCTCTTTTGCGGCCAGCAAAGCGAGCATCAGGTTGTCAAAACCAAACGACTCGCTGGCAGGCACATAATCGAGCACCTTGCGGTTCATGGCGTAAACTCCCATGCTCACATCGAAGGAGTATTCCGGTTTTTCGCGGAATCCGGTCGCAACTTTCGATGCATGATCTACATCGATCACCCCAAAATCGATTTTTGTTTTGCGCTGGTAGGTCGAGACGGTCAGCAGCGCACTGTTTTTCAAATGGTAATCATAAAGCGCCCCAAAATCAAGATCGGTGAGCAGATCGCCGTTCATCACCAGGAAGTTGGCGGGGAGGTTGGCGATGAGCTTGATCGGAGCTACCGTGCTGAGTGGCTTGTCCTCCAGAGAGTAGTTGATCTTCAGGCCGAATTTTTTTCCGTCACCGAAGAAGGCCATGATGATCTCTGCAAAATGGTTCACGCAGATATAGAGCTCGTCTATGCCCAATTTGCGGAGCCGGGTGATGAGGATCTCGAGGATGGCCCGCTCCCCAACCGGAACCAGTGGCTTCGGGATAACAGAGGTGTATGGTTTCAGACGGGTACCTTTGCCTCCGGCCAGGATTACGGCTTTCATGATCGGAATATTAAATATTGTAGATATCGGGTTTGTAGTAGGCCATATTTCCGGAGGTACCAAACCAGTTGATGGTCTCCTTTAGTCCGGCATCAAGCGTATATTGGGGAGACCAGCCGAAGAGCGCTTTCGCTTTTTGGTTATCAGCCCAAAGTCGCTCCACCTCGCTTTTTTCGGGCCGGATGCGCTCATCGGCGCTTTTGACGGTAATCTTGGCCCCCATCTGCGTTGCTATTTTATTTACCAGGTCGCTCACGCTGATTTCGTAGTTGCTGCCGAGGTTTACTACTTCGCCAAGGGCTGTTTCACTTTCGGCTGCCTTAATAAAGCCACGGGCTGTGTCTTTCACAAAATTCAGGTCGCGGGTCGGCGTAACGGAACCCAGGGTCAGGGTCTTTTTTCCGGCCAGGATCTGGGTGATAATGGTGGGGATAATGGCGCGTGCACTTTGGCGTGGGCCGTAAGTATTGAACGGTCTCACCACAACAACAGGAGTTTCGAACGAACGAAAGAAGGTGAGGGCCAGGAAATCGGCACTGGCCTTGGTGGCAGCATAAGGCGATTGTGGGTTCACAGGGTGCAGCTCGGTGATGGGAACAAACTGTGCCGTACCGTAAACTTCCGAAGTAGAGGTGTGGATGATCCGTTTAACTCCCAGCTGACGCGCAGCCTGGAGGATGTTGAGCGTGCCTTTAACATTGGTGTCGACATATACATCGGGCGAATGATAGCTGTAAGGAATCCCGATCAGGGCAGCCAGGTGAAAAACCACTTCGCAATCCTGCATGGCGGTCAGCATCCCGTTTGGGTCGCGGATATCGCCCGGAAAGATCGTGAGCCGCGAGGCACTCTCCCCCGGGTTAACGGTATCGAGCCAGCCCCACCGGTTAAAGGAGTTATAATGCACCACTGCAGTTACAGTACAACCCATGGCCAGGAGCTGCTCCGTAAGCTGACTCCCGATGAAACCACCGGCACCGGTAACCATTACCTTTTTATTCTTCAGATCCATAAATTCCAGCTTATTAAGCGGCTTACCATTGTTTGAATGGCAAAATTAAGAATATTTTCTACTTTTGCTATGCTTATTAATCCCTGCCATCGTGTCGAGTTGCCCGAGGCCTTTATCGCGTAATATTCACCTGATCTGGTGCCTGATTGCCATTGTTTCGGCAACACTTGCAACCAGTGGCAGCGCATATGGACAAAAGGAAAAATCGGACCTTGTGCTGATGGCAAGGGTGGACAGCCTGAATGCGCAGGCCAAGAGGGCTTCCAATTCAAACCTCGACCTCTTTTTAAACCTTGCGCAAAAGGCTCAGAACCTTGCCACCAGAATCCAATATAAAAGAGGAGAAGGGATTGCCCTTACCAATATAGGTGCCTATTATTTCAACAAATCAGACTATGCCACTGCCCTCAATTATTATTTCCGAAGTGTCGATGTGCTGAAGAAAACCACGTATACGGACAAGTTAAGTATTGCCTACGGACAAATCATCTGGATGTTCATTTACACCAAAAGTCTGGACAAAGCTTACAACTATTTAAAGATGGTCCGCAGTTTATTGGGCCGCAATTCGAGTCTGAACACACTTGGGATGTATCACTCCTACTGGGGGCAATATTATTTCGCCATAAACCAATTCGACCGTGCCCGGGTTGAATATTCCTATGCACTTTACCTGATGGTAAAAGAGGGGGATCTGCAATCTGCCGCCAGGATGTACAGGTTTGTCGGTGACACCTGGCTGCAACAAGGCAACTACACCGCTGCGATCATTAATTACAATGATGCCAATAAAATAATGATAGCCAGTGGAAACCTGGCTGATGTGGCGATCATCTTCACACGTATAGCCCACACATATCAGGTGATGGGTCGTAATGATCAGGTGGTGAAATTTGAGCTGATGGCGCTGAAAATCAGGGAAAAAGTCGGGCAGGCGGAATTTATACTGCTGTCGAATGTTCATGTTGGCGCGGCATACATGAGAATAAACCGGCTTGATTCGGCAGGATACTATCTCAAACGTGGCTGGGGTTTGGCAGATAAAATCACGAAGCCCATTCTCCTCGAAACTGCCAGCAGGCAGATGTTTGAGTACTACAGGAGGAAAAAGCAGTTCAATGAGGCCTTCAGATTTTATCAGATATTTTCGGACCAGCACCTGGAAACCCTGCTCCAGCAAAATAAGTCTGAAATCAATATATTGGAAGCCAAAAGGTTGATGTCGGAAGAGGAGACAAAGAACACCTTGCTTTTGCAGGAACAGAATCTCCGCCAGATGGCACTGAAGAACAGAAAGATAGAGATGCTTGTATACGAACTCATCTTCATGGCCCTGATGCTATGTATCCAGTTCTTTTATTCGCTGTACCGTAAGAACAGCCGGCGCAAAGTTGAGTTGCAAAACCTTAATCACAAGCTTGAATCCGAGATTCGTGAACGGTTAGAAGCGCTGCAGCGTTTAAGGCAGAGTGAAGACCTGTACCGCTTTCTGACTGAAAATTCAACCGATGTTATTTCAAGACTTGATGTAAAACATGGAAGAAATTACATTTCACCGTCATGCAGGAAGATATATGGGTACGAGGTTGAGGAGGTAAATGAGATGAAATATCCCTACGATCTGATCGATCCGGAATTTCATGAGCAAGTGCGGCATGAGTTTGCGGAAATGGTCGTGCAACGTAGTCCTGCGCGGTTCAGATACAAGGCAAAACGGAAAAACCAACCCTGCTTTTGGGCAGAAAGTTATGTAAACCCTTTGTTTGATCCGGCTACCGGGGATTTTATACAGATGATTTCTGTAGTTCGTGACATCTCAGAGCGTAAAAAAACCGAAGAGGTAATTGCGGAGAATGCACGTCAGAAAGGAATTCTCCTGCGTGAGATACACAATCGGGTCAAAAATAATTTTGCCGTGCTGGTGAGCCTGATGAGCATGCAACGGGAATTGATTCACGACCCGATTTTCAACCGGTCCATTGCTGATTTGCAAATGAGGGTCAAAACAATGTCGCTTGTTCATGAGCAACTTTATGAATCTCAGGGGATCAACGCCATCCCATTTGGCGACTACCTTCAGAACCTCTCGATGATCATTACCAATGCATACCAGAATGAAAGGATTAATTTTGTTACAGAAATTTCCCCCTGTGAGCTGCCAATCGAAATGGTCATGCCACTTGGGCTGATTGTTAACGAATTGCTCACGAATGCTTACAAGTATGCCTTCCCCGGCGACAGATCCGGTACGATCAGGGTAGCGCTTAAACCATGTCAGGATATGGAATGGGAACTCGATATCCAGGACGACGGCATTGGTTTGCCGGATGGATTTTTCAATGAAAAGTCACGATCCATGGGCATGCAGATCGTTCACATCCTGATCCAGCAGATTGAAGCAAACCTTGGCATCGGCAGCGAGAAGGGCAGTCGTTTCCGCATCCATTTCAATACACCTTAACCTCCCCGACGATGAACGATCAACTACCAAATATCTCTATTATCGGTGCCGGAACGATCGGAACTGCGCTTGGTAATATCCTGGCGGAAAACGGTTCCGGTAAAATTCTGCTTCATTCTGTTGAAAGCAAGGTTGTTGAAGACATCAATGTCATGCATGTCAACACCAAATATTTCCCTACCCTGCACCTGCATCCTTCGCTCGTTGCAACCTCGGCAGACACCCTGCTGAGGTCGTCGGAGATGATCTTTCTTGGCATACCTTCCACCATTCTTGTCGGCTACCTGCGAGAGATACGGCAGTATATACCGGAAGAGGCCATCCTGATTAACCTTGCCAAAGGGTTTGGCTCTGAGAACAAAACAATCATTGAATGCCTCCGGTCGGAGTTTCCCAATCCGGTTTGCACACTGAAGGGGCCTTCCTTTGCGCGAGAGATCATCAACCGCGTGCCTACTGGGTTTACACTGGGGTACTCGGAGAATACAATACACGAATGCACCAATGCACCAATGCACGAAGGCACGAATGAACAAGTGGGCGGATATTCGGCGGAACCTTTTCAACCGAAATTGCGGATTACTGAACTTTTCAGGGGTTCAAACATTCACCTGGATTACTCAACCGATATCCAGGGTGTGGAGATACTGAGTATTTTGAAAAACATCTATGCCGTGATCCTGGGAATTGTGGATGCACAATTCAATTCGGCCAACCTGCAGTTCCTGGTACTCACGAAGGCCTTCCGCGAAATGCGGCGCGTACTGATCTCTTTCGGGGGCGAAGAGGAGACCCTTTTCAGGTATTGCGGGTATGGCGATTTCGGACTCACTGCACTCAACGACCTGAGCCGCAACCGCACCCTCGGACTACTCATCGGGAAGGGGTTCTTCAACAAGCATGTTTCTCATGAACTGGTACTTGAAGGCAAGACTGCAGTGAATGTTTTTTACTGCGAACTTTCCAAAAAGATGAGCGTGGAAGAGCACTTTCCAATTATCGCCGAGCTCTGGAAAATCTTTAACACGGCCTACGATATCTCCGTTTTCGTTGACCGGATCCTGAATTTCCCCGAACCTAAATAGAAAACACCCCACATCATCACATTACCACATTACCACATTAATTTATCGTATCTTTGCAGCTCATTCCTTGGGGCTGACCGGTTTTGACAGCAAGGGAGTGGAATTGTAAGCGTGCCGAGGGCTTGAGAGTAGGCCTCGTTAATAACGAATTCTCACAGCCTATAAATGGCGACAATTATTCTTACAGACTTGCTGCTTAATTTTAGAAATTAAGTGCGTCTTGTCTCCCGGAAAACCCTTCTCAACGGTGTTCCGGACGAGGCATCGCAAATGTTGAGATAGTCGGTGTTCAGTCCCGTAGCGCCGGCGAAAATAATGGGAATAAGGTTCCTGTGGGTTGGCTTCCGGCCAGCAGGACCCCGACAATCAATCAGAAGCTACGCACGAAGAAAGCACTTTTACTACTTGTTTGGACGAGGGTTCGAATCCCTCCAGCTCCACAAGCGACCTCCGATAACATCAATTAATACTGATGTTTCGGAGGTTTTCTTTTTTCTTACAGCCGAATTTACACCCATTTGATATCCAAACTGATATTTTTTTTTGCGTCTGTTTAGACTTGAGCAATATTGACACTTATCGATACTGAGTTGTTGCCAATTTTTAATGTGGAGAAGATGACTGAGAGTGAAATCAGCCTGGAATAATAAAAAGAGGAGGGATTATCCCGGAAAATGCCGGTAGATGTCTTTTCTGTGATGGAATGCAACAAAGGTCAGAATTCCATTTCCATAATGAAGGCCAATACGGTACGATCCCATTTTTATTCTATAATAAGACCGGTAACCGGACAATCTGGAGATATTTTGAATGGATCTTATGTTTGGAGCTATCTCAACGTCATTGATAATCTCCCCGATGGCTGCTTTGAATTTGGGATCCCTGACCGCCTTCAGATCCTTAAGAAATGATTTCGTAAACTCTATTTTCACTGTTCAAGCGCTTGCATGACCTCAGTGCGAGAAGCCTTTCCTGTTTTCATGCCTTCCTCAATGCGCTTTGCGAGGATCCAATCCTCTATCTCTTGATCGGTCAGTTGTTTTACCTTCATTCCCAACTTTTTGGCAAGTTCAATCAGCACACGCATGTCTGATTTTGATTCACTGCTCAATATGGTAGATTCCATGTTTTACATTTTTTACAAAATTACTCAAGAAAAGGGAATAAGGGCTTGGTGTGTACGAAATTTGGAAAGTATTGTAAATATAATTGCACCCTCACAAAGATAGAATTCACATGCATTCGGTCGATTTGTGTACACAAATGCTCCATTAATCCACAAATACCTGTTTTCTGGTTACAGTTACTTATTGCTGGTTGCGATCATGTACCTCGCAACTTACATTTGCTGTTGTTGTATCTCATTTTATTTATAAGGTAAAAAACGAAAGAACCATGATTAGTAGACATTTCTTTGATTCGGTCTCCCTGTCGATGGCATGGAAAGATTCGGATTTCCGGCGCATTAAAGACCTGCTCCTTGATTTTGCCGACAGTATTGATTTTGAAATGGACTACCAGGATTTTCTGCTTGAACTTGGATCGCTTAAAACACTATACAGCCCTCCCTCGGGTGCCGCATTTCTATTAAATGTCGATGATGTTGTAAAAGGATGCATCGGCATCTGGAGGATCAAACCTGACGTTGCAGAATTGAAAAGGTGCCATATATATCCGAGTGCCGTCAATCCGAAAAATGTGAAGTTGCTGCTTGATGTTGCCATTGACTGGGCGCGACAATCGGGATTCAGGAAAATACAACTGGATCCTGCAGATACAATGCCCGGCGCAATGAAACTCTGCCTTCAGGCCGGCTTCTCAGAAATTGACCATCAGCCTGCTGATGCCAGCAATCCGGGACAACGCATCTTTGAATTTCAATTGAAACCAGACTCCGAATTATACCGGGTCAGGAATTACCAATATGGCGGGCAGAGCAGGCTTAGCGACTTGCTTGGTTAAGAAGTTTCTTACTGAACGACGAGCCGTTCCGTTTTGACTTCATCACCGGTTTTCAGTTTTATCAGATAGACTCCTTTACGGAATCCGGAGAGATCAAATCTTTTCTCCGTCTTTATTCCATCTGGCGCCAGGGTAGCTGAAGCCATCAGGCGACCATCCATGCTGGTAATGGTTATCTCGGCAACAGCCTTTGAAAGTCCGGTCAGTGTTACAGTTACCAGTTCCCGTGCAGGATTGGGAAGTATCTGCATCTTCAGTCCACCCGTTTCGCCTTCAGGCAGCCCTGTACACGGATCGATCACCACGTGCCTCATACTCACAACATTCCCGCTGCAAGGACTGATGGGAAGGGCGATGAAGATCAGATCCACCCAACCGTTGGTACGGTCGGTAGAGCCGAACGTATAGACGGCATCGAGGCCGGAGGTAGTACTAAAGTGACCGTTTCCGGAGGTACCCCAGCCGCACATTCTGTAATTCGTTGCTGTTCCGTGAAGTGAAATCGAGGGAACGTAGGAACAGACACTGGTATCGGGGCCGGCATAGGCCGTTGGCAGTTGTGTTACATTTACCCTGACTG
Source organism: Bacteroidales bacterium (assembly GCA_025355465.1). Lineage (GTDB taxonomy): Bacteria > Bacteroidota > Bacteroidia > Bacteroidales > FEN-979 > JANXZO01. The sequence goes on along the minus strand of JANXZO010000066.1, from coordinate 68,583 downwards.
TATCTGTTTTGGTCTGACTCCCGTCGTTTACCGATACCTGGTAACGGGTTGAAACTGTTGGTGAAACTATGGGATCCGGCAGGGTTGAGGTATATCCTGCAGGAAGAGAGGTCCATGCGTAGGTATAGGTTCCCGAACCGCCATAAGCAAAAGTGCGAAGCTGTGCAGAATCCCCGATACAAATACTTGAAGGGAAGGCGGAGGTGGAAATTGAGAAGACGTTGCCAAAGGTAAAGGAGCCGATGCGCGTTTGCCAATTGCTTGTTGAAGTGCTGGCATAGTATTCCGTGGTGTACCAGAAGGTGGTTGGCGATGAAGGATCAACACTCATGGCACTGTAGTCGCCCCAGCGGCTGCGGCCACTCCAGATCCCTGTTTGTGAACCCCCTCCCTGCACAATGGTCTTTTCAGCCATGGTCATGGTGTTGACGGGATCCGTTTTCAGCCGGCCGGTATAACGGATAGCAGGAAACATGGTTGAACTTGAAACCGAATATCCCAGGGCAATGGTTCCGGCAGTATCAATGGCAATACTTCCCATCCAGCGGGATTTGTTGTCAGCCGGGGCATAGGTGGATTGCTGGTATATACTCCAGCCACCACCTCCTGTTTTCCGCAGTTCATACCAACGTACCCCGGCAGCGCCGCCTGCTGCAGAAACCGTGTGATTCAGTACCAGGGCATTATGAGTGTTAAACTTACGGTATTTAGTTCCGTACATCAACCTGTCGGAAATTCCGTCCAGCAAAATGGTTGTGTTTTTCTGCGGCACGCCTGTTGCAAGGGTGGCGAAAGGAGTAACATTCAGGTAGGTACTGTTGCCGAAGGTAGCATTGGCCGGATTTGTCCAGTCAACATGAAATTCATAGATCCCCAGATGCTGCAAACCATTGGTTTTTATGTACGAGAAATAATTGGGCGTACCGGCAGGAGGAAAGGCGCCGTCACAATCGGACGGGATCATGGTGATAAATCCTTCTCCACTGAGGAGGAATTCGAAGGATATCCGCTGGGCCGCAGGATCACCGGCCAGCATGGCAGTACGGTCATAGGCATAGGCGCCGGTACCCGTCCAACCGCCGGCAAACCGGTTCGCCGACATATAATAACCATCCGGCCATACCCCAAACTTGGGATAGTCGGGCATCTGACTGAACTGGTATTCCCAGCGGTACCATGAACCGGTAGGGTCAGGAGTTTGAGAGACGGCTATCATCTGAAAAAATGGTCCGTTCGGGTAGTTGGGTAGCGAAAATTGCGTGAAAAGCCATCGGTTGGCCGTCTCGTCATAGAGCACCACGGCGTCGCCGCTGTTTTGGTTATTCGGCAACCCGTTCCAGATGGAACTGTTGGCTCTCGGCCCGAAAATCATGTTGCCGGTTTTATTAAATATGGCATAGGAGGTATTTACAACCTGAAAATAGTGGTTCGGACCAGCTTCGCCATGCGTATCGGGCGGAACCGAACCGCTACCGTTCCCAAGACCATCGAAATTCTGCAGGGTGGTATCGCTGGGCAGCATTCCGGGATTGTGCTGTATTGCCAAATCAGTAAAATCAGGTAAACCCGCTTTCTGCCCCATTCCGATGGTCGGATCGAAATAGTTTCGGATCACCCCGTCCTTCCATGAGTTGTCATCTTTTGTAACCGGTTTACTCACCTGATCGCGCAATGGTGGGGAAATATCAAAAAAAACAGCCTTATCAACCCGCGGCTTTAACACCTGACTCTGTGCCAGTGAAAAACCCATTGAAAAAGTGGTCAGGAGAAGAATTGTCAGAAATTTCGTCATGAAGCAGAGGTTTCTAAAAATAAATTTGTGATAATGTGATGAAGGGTGCAAAGTTACAGGAAAAAATTGGCTTTTCGCAAACTTTGGTATCCAACATTGTCATATGGCATACCGGTTTACATCATTTCCTGTAATCGTTCCTTCGCAGAGGATCACGAGACGTTCAACAACATTACGGAGTTCACGTATATTACCCGTCCAGTTTATCAGTTTAAGCTTTTCAATGGCCTCCGGATCGATATCCATTTTCGCCTTGCCCTGGCCTGCGCAAAAATCGGCAATAAAGTGATCGACAAGAAGTGGAATATCATCGGGTCGTCTGGAGAGCGGCGGAACCTCAATTACAATTACACTGAGCCTGTGATACAGGTCTTCGCGGAAGGTTTTATTCCGGATCTCCTCCTTAAGATTTTTGTTTGTGGCGGCTATTATCCGTACATCGACCAGTATCTCCTTCTCGCCGCCGACGCGGGAAATTTTGTTTTCCTGAAGGGCACGCAGCACCTTCGACTGAGCCGAAAGACTCATATCCCCAATTTCGTCAAGAAACAGGGTACCGCCATGTGCCTGTTCAAAGTCGCCCTTATGTTGCTTTATGGCAGAGGTAAACGAACCCTTTTCATGGCCAAACAGGTTACTTTCAATCAGTTCGGCTGGAATGGCTGCACAGTTCACTTCAATGAAGGGGGCAGTAGCCCGGTTGCTGAGGGCATGCAGCTGCCGGGCAACAAGTTCTTTACCGGTTCCGTTTTCGCCGGTGATCAGCACTCTGGCATCCGTTACAGCCACCCTGGCAATCATCTCCCGGATCTGGTTCATTGCCTCCGACTCGCCGATCATCTCGTTCGCATTACCGATCCTGCGCTTAAGAAACCGGGTCTCTGCAACCAGGAGACTTTTATCCATGGCATTTCGCAGGGTCACCAGCAGCCGGTTAAGGTCGAGCGGTTTTGCGATATAATCGTAAGCCCCTTTACGGATCGCTTCCACGGCCGTTTCGATGGTACCGTGACCGGAGATCATAACCACCGGAGTATCCGAAATCTCCTGTAGCCGGGTAAGTGCTTCGATACCATCCATCCTCGGCATTTTGATGTCGCACAAGATAACATCGTACTTCTGCTCACCGGCAAGACGTAAACCCTCAACCCCATCGCATGCATCGTCCACCGTATATTTTTCATATTCGAGGATTTCACGAAGCGTGTTCCGGATGCTCTTCTCATCGTCGATGACCAGTATCCTTGGCATGGTACTTTGTTTGATGCCAAATGTACACAAAGTTTGGGTAACTTTGTACCATGGGAGTACTTCACCGGCTACACAGCAGATACCTTCTTTTCCTCATATCCTGCGTCGTGCAACTTATGTTCTGCGGCGTTAATCCGGCATCTGCACAACTAAAATTTCCGTACACCGGAGGCTTCAACTCCTGCCAATTCTGCGAAATCGACCTCAACCACGACGGAATCATGGATCTGTTGATCTTCGACCGCCACGGAAACCGGAAGCTTACCTTCATCAACCATGGAACGCCCAACAGCGTAGACTATACCTACGAACCCAGCTATGCACTGCAGTTGCCTGTGCTTCACGACTGGGTGGTGACGGCCGATTACAACTGCGACGGAAAGATGGATGTTTTCACCTACGGCAATGGCGGCATCCGGGTTTTCAGGAACATCTCAGATACCAGTTTGAAATTCACGCTTGTTACCAACCTGCTTGAGTCATTTTATTATTCCTCCTATATCGGGATCCTCGTAACCAGTGTCGACCTGCCGGCAATCGCCGATATCGATGGCGACGGCGACCTCGATCTCCTGACTTTTTTCGGTCTTGGATCTTATGTTGAATACCATCAGAACATGTCGATGGAAAAATATGGCCATTGCGACAGTCTCGACTACCGGCTGGCAGACCATTGCTGGGGAAAGTTCAAGGAGAGTGAAGGCGGTAACCGGATAACGCTGAATTCGCCCTGCCAAATGACCGGGCCCGATTTCCGCGCACTCCATCGTGAATCAAAACATACAGGATCAACCTTGCTGGCAACCGATCTGAATGGAGACGGACTCCAGGACCTCGTGCTCGGAGATGTTGATTTCCCGGGTCTTACCGCGTTGTTTAACGGCGGAACAAAAGATTCGGCGCACATGGTATCCATGGATACTTTGTTTCCTGCCACGTCAAAACCGGTGAGCCTCTATTCATTTCCGGCAGCGGCGCTCATCGACATCGACAATGACGGTTTGCGCGAGTTGTTGGTTTCGCCTTTCGAACCCACGCCTGCCACAGCCGACAACTACAATTGTATATGGTATTATAAGAACACCGGAACTCCTGCCCTGCCCCGGTTTGAATACCAGACAAATCGACTGTTCAGAGATGAAACCATGGATTTCGGTTCAGCGTCACATCCGGTTGTTTACGATTTTGACAAAGACAGCCTCCGCGACCTTTTTATCGGCAACTATGGATATTACGACACATCCTATTATAAGGAGGCCGTGCTGCATTCGGTTTTCGTGTCAAAGATTGCCTATTTCCGAAACACAGGCACTGCCGATGTCCCGGTTTATCAAAACATCTCCGACGATCTGGCCGGCATTTCTGCCCTTAAACTCACCGGACTCTACCCGACTTTTGGCGACCTCAACGGAGATGGTACACCCGACCTCCTGGCAGGCAATTCCGACGGAACCCTGATCTTTTTTCCGAACAGCGGCATGATGGGTCCCGTGCCGGAGTTTGGTCCACCCGTAAAAAACTGGCAACAGCTCGATGTCGGTGAATACAGCACCCCGCAGCTCTTTGACCTTGACAAGGACGGCCTGAATGAGTTGATCGTAGGCGAACGCGGGGGAAATCTGAACCTTTACCGTAATCTGGGTACGCCAGGCAATCCGGCTTTTTCACTTGTAACTGACAGTCTGGGAAAGGTCAATGTCACCGATTATCGAGTCTCTTACGACGGATTCAGCACCCCTTGCTTTTTCCTTACATCAACCGGTGAAACAATGCTGGCTGTTGGTAGCGACGAAGGCAGGATTCATTTCTATAACGACATCGACAACAACCTGGGTGGACGGTTTTCGGAGGTTGCCGGGATTTATCCATCCATATCCGCAAATCCTGCCGACACCCTTTTCGGATGGCAATCATCGCCCGCTGTTTTACCTCTGGCTGGCGGATCATTTGAGGTGATCACAGGAAATTTTTCCGGCGGATTGAATTTCATCAGCAAAAGAACGCCCCCCATCATCATTCCCGGGATGAGGGAATTGTCCTCCACCGGTCCCCACCTGATGACCATTTTCCCAAATCCCGCCAAATCGGTGATATCGGTTCAGTCGGAAGGTTACGATGGAACCCTCAATGTTATCAATAGTACCGGAAATATCGTTTATTCGATCCCTTTCCACAACCAGGCGTTCATACCCACATCCTCCTTTCCCGACGGCATCTACCTCGTGCGTACCGGCAGCCGTTCTGCCAAGCTGGTGATCATTCATTAAAATAGCTAGATAGCCAAATGGCGAGATAGCGAAATCCCTGCTATTTCCGATTCTCCTTTCCTCCTCGCACAATTTCCGTGTTGATAAAAAGTTATTAACAAGTGGAGGATTGTGGAGGAAAGTGGGGATTTTTGTCTATATTTACACTCGGAAATAAAACGGTCTGTGGGAAAAACAAATTTGATCGGCGAATATGAATGCAGGGTTGATGACAAGAGCCGTGTGATCCTTCCGTCAGCGCTGAAGAAGCAGATCAGCCAGGAGTCGCAGGATAAATTTGTGATCAACCGGGGATTTGAAGGTTGCCTGGTGCTTTATCCGCTGAACGTATGGAAAGAGACGACGGTAAGCATTGACAAGCTGAATCTTTTCGTAAAAGACAACCGGAAGTTTGTGAGGTTCTTTTACAACGGAGCAACCGAATTGGCCCTCGACAGCCAGAACCGCCTGTTGTTACCGAAATCGCTACTTGGTTTTGCAGGGATTGACAAGGAGATCATTTTATTCGCCTATTCCGACCGTATTGAAGTATGGAATAAGAGTACCTACCAGCAGTTACTTGCGGGCGAACCGGAAGATTTTGCCCAGCTGGCAGAAAAAGTTATGGGAAAACAGGAAAGAAGCGACGCAATAGATGATTTACCATAGGAGTGTCCTGCTGAGCGAAAGCATTGAAGCTTTGGCCATAAGGCCGGGCGGCGTCTACGTCGACGCAACTTTCGGAGGCGGCGGACACGCGAAGGCCATCCTGGAAAAGATGACTGAAGGAAAACTGGTTGGCTTCGACCAGGATGAAGAGGCGATCCTTAACAGAATTGACGACCCCCGGCTGATCATGGTGAACAGTAACTTTCGTTTCATGCGAAACTTCCTGAAGCTGCATCGGGTCATTCCTGTTGACGGCATCCTGGCTGATCTCGGCATTTCATCCCATCAGATTGATCAACCCGACCGTGGGTTTTCCACACGGTTCGACGGCATTTTGGACATGCGCATGGACCAGCGAAAAAAAGGGTCGGCCCGCGAAGTGATCAATGAATACAGTGCGGAGGAGCTTACCCTGGTCTTCAGCAAATACGGCGAAATCCGCAATGCCAGAAAGTTGGCAGCAAGAATTACCGAGCGCCGCCGGGATGGCGTTATCGACACCACAACTGCCCTGAAAGCGATAGCCACCACCTGTGCTGAAAGAGGCAAGGAGAACAAATACCTGGCCCAGGTATTCCAGTCGCTGAGAATCGAAGTGAACCAGGAGATGGACGCCTTGCAGGAATTCCTGAAGCAGGCTGCCGAGGTGTTGAAACCGGGCGGAAGGCTGGTTGTGATCTCCTACCATTCGCTGGAAGATAAACTGGTGAAAAACTTTTTCAGGTCAGGAAAGTTTGAAGGGGAAGCAGAGAAGGATTTTTACGGCAATGTTCTTTCACCGCTGAAAGTGATCACCCGGAAAGCCATTGTTGCCGGAGCTGAGGAGATATCAGAAAACAGCCGTTCGCGCAGTGCAAGGCTGAGAATTGCAGTGAAACAATAAGGATGCAGGAGAATTTTTCAAATACCGGCCAACCAGAACAGCCGAAGCCTCACGATGAGGTTCAGCCTGCAAAAAAAGTCAGGAAGGGCCGCAAAGTCCTGCAGGATTTTCTGGGGGGTGATTATCTCTCCAAAGAGGAGGTGGTGACCAACATTCCCTTCGTGTTCTATGTTGCACTCCTGGCCATGATCTATATCGGGAACACCTACTACAACGAAAAGAAATTCAGAACGATAGAACAGACCAAATCTGAACTGAAAGAACTTCGTTATCAATATATTACAACGAAATCAAACCTGATGTTCATGGGCCGGCAGTCGGAAATATCAAAACGGGCTGTGCAACTGGGACTAAAAGAGAGTCTGATGCCTCCCTATAAGATCAGGTATCAGGGTGAAAAATTACAATCTGCCCAATAAAGAGCTGTGAAACAGATCAAGAAAGACATACTGGTCCGTGTTTACCTGGTTTATCTGGGCGTACTTCTTTTTGGGCTATTTATCATCGCCAGGGTTATTTTCATTCAGCAGTTTGAAAAAAAGGAGCTGCTCGACATGGCGAAGAAACAGGAGATCAGGATGTTCGAGATGGATGCCATCCGTGGTAATATTTGCGCCGATGATGGTACCCTGCTTGCGGTGTCGATTCCGATCTTCGAGATCAGGATGGATGTGATGACCGATTCCATAACCGAGGAGGTCTTCAGCCACAATGTCGACTCGCTGGCAATCTATCTTTCGAGGCTTTACAGTGATCATACCCCTTCCGAATATAAAGATATCCTTTGGGAAGGACGCAGAAACAAAGACCGTTACCTTTTGATCCGCCGTGATGTAACCTATCCTGAGCTAAAGAAAATGCGGACATTCCCCATATTCAGGCGGGGAAAATACAAAGGCGGGCTGATCGTCATTCCGCAGTACCAGCGGGAACTCCCATATAAATCGCTGGCCCGGCGCATTGTCGGATACGAAAGCGGAGAGGGCGACAAAAAGGTATTTGTAGGGCTTGAAGGATTCTTCAGCAAAAATCTCCAGGGAACAAATGGTCAGCGCGTCATGCGTCGTGTGGGTGGCGCCGCCTGGATGCCCGTGGATCCGGAGAACCAGATTGAACCCCAGAACGGCGACGATATTATCACCACCCTCGATGTGAACCTTCAGGATCTTGCAGAAAGTTCGCTGAAGAAGGAGCTCATTGCCGACAGTGCCGATCACGGCTGCGTAATCCTCATGGAGGTGAAGACAGGCTACATCAGGGCCATGGCTAACCTTGGCCGGACGAAGAACAACGGATACCAGGAGATATTCAACTATGCGATTGGTGAAAGCCAGGAGACTGGTTCCACGTTCAAACTTGCCTCCTTCCTGGTTGCCCTCGACGATAAGAAAGTTACCCTCGAGACACCCATCAACTGTTCCGGCGGGATCACCACCTTTTCTGGCCGTAAAATGGAGGACTCTCATCATGGGCTCGGGGTGATCACTGCGTTACAGGTCTTTGAGAAATCATCGAATGTAGGCACTTCGAAAATGATCTATGCTGCCTATGCCGCCACGCCACAGAAATTTATCGATGGCCTCTACCGGATCGGAATCAACAGGCCGCTAAACCTGCAGATTGCCGGTGAAGGAAAACCATACATCAAGAATACAAAGAGTAAGTACTGGTCTGCATTATCAATACCATGGATGTCTATCGGGTATGAAATCGCGCTGGCCCCCATTCACCTTCTTACCTTATATAACGCTGTGGCCAACAACGGGAAAATGGTAAAACCGCTTTTCGTCCGGGAGATCCGTCATAACGGGCAGGTTGTTCAGCAGTTTAATACCGTGGTAATTAACCCGCAGATCGTCTCTCCGCAGGCGATCAAAGATGCCCGGTACATGCTGGAAGGGGTTGTGCTTGAAGGTACCGGTGCAAGCATTAAATCTCCCAACTACAGGATTGCCGGAAAAACAGGAACGGCGCAGATTGCAGCCGGGAACAAGGGCTACAGACAAGGAACCAAGCAGGTTCAGTACAAAGGTTCATTCGTCGGTTATTTTCCTGCCGACAATCCCAAGTACAGCTGCATTGTGGTGATTGTTAACCCGCGAAAAGGCAAATACTACGGGGGTGCGGTGGCCGCGCCGGTATTCCGGGAGCTTTCAGACCGGCTTTTTGCCATCCGGCCTGACATCATGATCCCGTTGCCACAGGATACCGGAAGTACCAGGCTGCCCTATGCCCATGCAGGAAGTTCTACCGACCTCAGTTCGGCATTTGCTTCGCTCGGTCTGCAGGCCAAACCATTAACCGCCGCAACACCGTGGGCAAGACCGCTGGCCGACGGCGGCAAGGTCATTCTGACCCCCCAAACCCTAACCCGTGGCGTCATGCCCGATGTTACCGGCATGGGACTCAAAGACGCAATCTACCTGCTTGAACAACAGGGGCTGAAAGTCATTGTCAATGGAAAAGGAACGGTGGTACGCCAATCGATTGCCCCCGGATACATGATCTACAAAGGTTTATCGGTGGTGATTGAACTACAGGTTAAACAGGACAAACCCAAATCCCAGGTATGATTCTACTGCGCGACATACTTGCCCATGCCGAAGCCTTTGCAGTGACAGGCAGAACGGATATCGGGATCGATTCGCTCCAATTCGATTCGCGGAAGGTGGGACCCGGAACCATGTTTTTTGCCATTTGCGGAAGCGCTTCTGACGGACATGACTATATCGACATGGCCATCGCTCAGGGAGCTGTTGCCATCGTGTGTGAAAAACTGCCCGGGTCGCTCAGGGAAGGAATTTGTTATGCCGGCGTAAACAACAGTAAACGTGCGCTCGGCATCATTGCGTCCGCCTTCTATGGCAACCCGTCAGCAAAGCTCAACCTCGTGGGTGTTACCGGAACCAATGGAAAAACAACCAGCGTCACACTGCTTCACAGCCTGTTCCGTGCCCTGGGTTATGGAACGGGTCTGCTTTCAACAATCCGCAACCAGGTGAATGAGACGGTAGTTCCAAGCACACACACCACACCCGACCCGCTACAGATCAACGAACTGCTCCACCGCATGGTGAAGGAAGGATGCGAATATTGCTTCATGGAGGTATCCTCGCATGCTGCGGATCAACAGCGAATTGCAGGTCTTACCTTCCGCGGCGGCGTGTTTACAAACCTGACCCATGACCACCTCGATTACCATAAAACCTTTGATGCATACCTGAAAGCAAAAAAGAGCTTTTTTGACAACCTGCCGGCTGATGCATTTGCACTGGTTAACAAAGACGACCGGAACGGAGTGGTGATGCTGCAAAATACCAGGGCATGGAAATACACCTACAGTCTGCAATCGATGGCCGACTTCCGCTGCAAGATCATGGAAAACCAGTTCCAGGGGCTTCAGCTCAGTATTGATGGACAGGATGTATGGTTTCGGCTGATCGGAAATTTCAATGCCTACAACCTCCTGCTGGTTTACGGAACGGCCATGTTGCTGGGGCAGGATAAAATAGAAGTGCTGGCACAAATGAGCCGTCTGGAACCGGTCAACGGAAGGTTTAACTATGTGCGCTCCGACACTGGAATTACCGCCATTGTTGATTATGCCCACACACCGGACGCGTTGCAAAACGTACTCGAAACCATCAATGCCATCCGCGACCACAACGAGCAGCTGATCACGGTGGTTGGTGCCGGCGGGAACCGGGATTCGGCAAAACGTCCTGTGATGGCAAAGATCGCCTGCAACCTGAGTGACCGCGTAATCCTCACCTCCGATAACCCCAGGTTTGAGGAGCCGGAAGACATCTTGTCCGATATGCAGAAAGGGGTTGAAGCCTATCAGGCCAAAAAGGTTCTGGTGATCATGAACCGGTATGAAGCCATTAAAACTGCCTGCGCACTGGCAAAACCGAACGATATTCTGCTGGTGGCCGGAAAGGGTCACGAAAATTACCAGGAGATCAAGGGTGTTAAACATCCTTTCGACGACAAAGAGGTGCTGCATGAAATTTTCACCAACAATAACATAGTTAATTCCTAGACCTATGTTGTACTATCTCTTCACCTGGCTTCACAAAGCCTTCAGCTTCCCGGGAGCCGGTGTATTCCAGTACATCTCGTTCCGCGCCGCGGCGGCGTTGATCACTTCGCTGTTCATCTCCATGATCATCGGCAAGCGGCTGATCAACTTCCTCAGGAAGAAACAGGTCGGTGAAACCGTGCGCGATCTCGGACTGGAAGGCCAGAAGGCAAAACAAGGCACGCCCACTATGGGAGGGCTGATAATCCTGGCCGCCATCCTGATCCCTTCGCTACTTTTTGCAAAACTGCTCAACATATATATCATCGTGGTTCTTCTGGCCACCGTCTGGCTCGGGTTGATCGGCTTCCTCGACGATTTTATCAAGGTGTTCAAAAAGGACAAGCAGGGACTTCCAGGCAAATTAAAAGTGCTGGGACAGATCGGCCTCGGACTCATTGTTGGCTGCACCATGTATTTCAGTGACAGTTTTAAAATCCGTGAACGAATTCAGCAATCAGCCTATGTTCCAACCACTGATGTGTTTAATGTGGAAGGAAGTACAACCTCCGAGAAAACCAAGATCTTCGCAAAAACAGCGGTCAAATCGACCAAAACAACGATCCCGTTTGTTAAAAACAATGAATTTGATTACAATAAACTGATCTCATGGATTGGCCCGGGCGCAAAAAACTGGACCTGGCTGGTATTTATTCCGATCGTAATTTTCATCATCATCGCCGTGTCCAATGGGGCCAACCTTACCGACGGGCTCGATGGCCTGGCCACCGGTACCTCCGCCATCATTGGGTTGACACTTGGGGTACTGGCCTACGTTTCCGGCAACATCGTCTTCGCCAACTACCTGAACATCATGTATATTCCGGACACCGGGGAGTTGGCAATCTACATCTCGGCCTTTGTGGGGGCATGCATCGGGTTTTTGTGGTACAACTCCTATCCGGCGCAGGTATTCATGGGCGACACCGGCAGTCTGGCCCTTGGCGGTGTGATTGCGGTATTCGCCATCATGATCCGCAAGGAGATCATGATTCCAATCTTCTGTGGAATATTCCTGGCCGAAAACCTCTCCGTAGTGATGCAGGTAAGCTGGTTTAAATACACAAAAAGAAAATATGGTGAAGGCCGGAGAATTTTAAAAATGTCGCCGCTCCATCATCATTTTCAGAAACTTGGATACCACGAATCGAAGATCGTATTAAGATTTCTGATTGTTGGCATCATGCTGGCCGTCCTCACCATTGTAACATTAAAATTAAGATAAGATCATGACACTAGAAGCATTAGCAAAACAGGGACACGCTAAGGTGTACGATTCACTGGCAGCCTGCATTGGTCCGAAAATCCGTGAGATCCGCAAGGAGTTCATCAAAGAAAGCTTTGCAGGGTTTCAACAGGCTGAACACAAAATGGAGACCGTCTCAATCATTCACGGGATGGAGTTCATTAACGATTCGAAATCCTCGAACATCAACGCTGCCTGGTTCGCGCTCGAAAGCATGAGCCGGCCGGTGGTGTGGATCATGGGCGGGGTGGAAAGCGGAAACGATTACAGTCAGCTGCGCCATATTGTCCGTACTACCGTGAAGGGAATTGTATGCCTGGGTCTCGACAACCGACGTATCCACGAGGCATTCGATGAACTGGAAATCCCTATGGTAGATGCACTCTCCATGGAAGAAGCGGTATTGGCGGCCTACTACATGGGCTCGAAGGGTGACGCTGTACTCCTGTCGCCGGCGTGTGCAAGCTTCGATCTGTTTGAAAATTATGAGGAACGCGGAAAAGCATTCCGGAAATCGGTTAAAAATCTTTAATCCGTCAGATTCATGCTGCAATTTGTCAAGAATATCAAAGGAGACAAGGTGATCTGGATCGTGGTATTCATCCTGTGTATCTTTTCGCTGCTTGCGGTTTACAGTTCCACAGGTATGCTTGCCAGTAAGAAACAGCATGGAAATACGGAATATTATCTTGTCAAACACCTCATGATCCTGGGCTTTGGTTTGGGACTGATGTATGTTACACACCTTGTTAAATATACCTATTACTCCCGCATCTCGCAGATCGGACTTTTCCTCACCTTCCCGCTGCTGCTGATAACCCTGATTTCCGGAACCAATCTGAATGAGGCAAACCGGTGGCTTACCGTTCCGATCGTAAACCTCACCTTCCAGAGTTCCGATGTGGCAAAACTTTTCCTGATCATGTACCTGGCCCGGATCCTGAGCAAAAAGCAGGAGCTGGTGCAGGATTTCCGTAAAGGATTCCTGCCGGTCATTATTCCGGTGGCACTGGTTACCGTACTTATCCTGCCGGCTAACTTCTCAACGGCAGCCATCCTTTTTGTGACCTGCATGGTATTGATGTTCATCGGAAGGATCAGCCTCAAATACATGGCTTCGCTGGTAGGTTTGGGAATACTTGCCATCATGCTGATATTCGCCCTTTCCAAAACTTTTCCCACGTTATTTCCCCGGGGCACTACCTGGGTTGCCAGAGTGGACCATTTTATCAACAAGGACGAAGCAGAACCCGATGCTACCTACCAGGTCGATCAGGCAAAGATCGCCATCGTCTCCGGCGGGATTTTCGGCAAATCGCCGGGAAAGAGCACCCAGCGGAATTTTCTGCCTCACCCCTATTCCGACTTTATTTTCGCCATTATCATCGAGGAGTACGGACTTGTCGGCGGCAGTTTCGTCTTGTTTCTTTACCTGATCCTGTTTTTCAGGGTGATCAGGATTGCCAGTCGTTGCCAGGGAAATTTTGGCACCTTGCTCTCGCTCGGGATCGGATTCAGCCTGGTATTCCAGGCCATGATTAACATGGCGGTGGCGGTCAATCTCTTTCCGGTAACCGGACAAACGCTGCCCCTGGTGAGTATGGGTGGAACCTCGATCTGGTTCACCAGCATCTCCATCGGGATCATTCTCAGTGTAAGCCGGAGGATAGAGATAGAGACCCAGAATGGTACCGAGGTGGACATTCTTACTGAAAAAAGTCTGATTAACGCAAACATTCCGGCAGTACAGGTATGATAAAAGTCATCATCAGCGGAGGAGGAACCGGCGGGCATGTTTTCCCGGCTATAGCAATTGCAAATGCTTTAAAAAAGAAGGTGAGCGATATCGACATCCTGTTCATCGGGGCGAAAGGCAGGCTGGAGATGGAAAAGGTCCCTGCGGCCGGGTATCAGATCGAAGGACTCACCATCAGTGGTTTTATTCGCAGGTTCACCTGGAAAAACCTCTCCTTTCCGGTCAAACTTGTGCGAAGCATGCTGAAAGCCAGGTCCATCATCTCCCGTTTCAAACCCGACGTGGCCGTTGGCGTTGGCGGGTATGCCAGCGGACCCACCCTCCGGATCGCTGCCTCGAAAAACATCCCTGCCCTGATTCAGGAACAGAACTCGTTTCCGGGCGTCACCAACCGGTTGCTGGCACAAAAGGTAAAGACCATCTGTGTGGCTTATGGGGGAATGGAGAAGTTTTTCCCCCCGGAGAAGATCGTCCTCACCGGAAACCCGGTAAGGCAGGACCTTTCAAACCTCGACGGGCTGGAATCGGAAGCCATGAAGCATTTTGGTTTGCTGGAAGGACGGAAGACCTTGCTGGTGATGGGCGGCAGCGGAGGTGCAGGAACTATTAACGCCAGTGTTAAAGCCTGTATCGCCCATGGTCTCGACAAGGAGAACATTCAGGTCATCTGGCAAACCGGAAAATTTTATTATGACCAGGTGATGCAGGATTTTTCAGCACTGAATCACCCCGAAATCCATGTGTATCCATTCATCGACCGTATGGATCTCGCCTACGCTGCCGCCGACCTGGTGGTTTCACGGGCCGGAGCCATCGCCATATCAGAACTGTGTGTTGTCGGAAAACCGGTCATCCTGATTCCGTCGCCGAATGTGGCCGAAGACCACCAGCAGCGGAATGCCGAAGCCCTCGTGTTCAGGAAGGCAGCTCTGATGATAAACGATTCGGAAGCGGCAGCCCAGTTGTATTTTACGGTGAGGTCGGCCTTCGGCAATGAAACCCAGCTTGCCGAACTCAGCCGTAACGTGTCGGGACTTGCCATTACCAATGCTGCCGATGCGATCGCGGATGAAGTGCTAAAATTAATACCGGATTATAACCCGGAAAAAAACTAAATATGGACATCCGCAACCTGAGATCGGTATATTTTATTGGCATCGGAGGCATCGGAATGAGTGCGATTGCCAGGTTCTTTGCCTTACGCGGAGTAACCGTATCGGGCTACGACAAAACATCCACCAGGCTCACCGACCAGCTCATCAGCGAAGGGATGCATATCCATTTCGAAGACAATATCAAACTGATCCCCGACCAACCCGACCTGGTAATTTACACCCCCGCAGTTCCCAAGGATCACAAAGAGTATAACTATTTCCTGAAAAAGCAAATCCCGGTGATGAAACGGGCCGAGATGCTCGGACTTATATCAGGCCATTTCAGAACCATCGCGGTGGCAGGAACGCATGGCAAAACAACGACCTCATCCATCATCGCACACCTGCTTCGCTTTGCAAAGATCGATCAACTTACATTCCTCGGCGGAATCTCAAAGAATTACGGGACCAACTTCCTTCAATCGAAAAATGCAGAATTGCCGGACATCCGTAAACAAAATCCCCCGGGTTCCGGTGTATCGCCTTCTTCGCATTTCCAGCAACCTGTTTATTGCATTGTTGAAGCCGACGAATACGATAAATCATTCCTCCATCTTTCTCCTTACATTGCCGTGATCACCTCTGCCGATGCCGATCATCTCGATATTTATGGTAATCATGAAGATCTTAAAAAGACCTTTGCGGAATTCACTTCTAAAATTGTTGACCAGGGCTCACTGATCCTGAAGAACGGAACCCATATCAAACCCATCCGAAAAAATTCTTACTACAATTATTCCTATTCATTAAACACGGATGCTACTTTCTATGCGAAAAACATAAGGGTGAAAGATGAACTGATCCATTTTGACCTTGTCACCCCAACCGAAACCATCGCCAACGTCACCCTCGGGGTGCCCGGAATGTTCAACCTGGAAAA
Source organism: Bacteroidales bacterium (assembly GCA_025355465.1). Taxonomy (GTDB): domain Bacteria; phylum Bacteroidota; class Bacteroidia; order Bacteroidales; family FEN-979; genus JANXZO01. Next base: position 52,625 of record JANXZO010000066.1, on the reverse strand, counting down.
TGCTGTAGCTGCCCTTGCCGTAGGTTATCTGCTGGGACTCGACAAAGGCCATCTTCAAAAAGCGCTCCGGAGCTACCAGGGGGTGCAACGTCGCTTTGATTTCTGCATCCGGCGCAACAACCTGGTGTATATCGACGACTATGCCCACCATCCCGTAGAGCTGAAAGCGGCCATCAGTGCGGCAAGAGAACTTTACCCTGACCGGAAGCTGACAGGAATTTTCCAACCTCACCTTTTCTCACGGACCCGTGATCTGGCCGAGGGGTTTGCGAAAAGTCTCGATCTCCTGGATGAAGTCTGGTTACTGCCCATTTATCCGGCACGCGAAAAACCGATTCCCGGGGTTACTTCGCAAATGCTGCTCGACCTGATGAAAATCAAAAACAAACGGTTGATCGAAAAATCTGACGTGGTGGAAACATTGAAAAAACAGGCGCCCGAGATCATTATGACGTTGGGGGCCGGGGATATAGATCAGCTCGTGAAACCCATTACCGATGCCTTTACCGAAGGTTCCGAATAGATGAAGAAAATGTTAAAAATACTGACGGTCGTCATGTGGGTCCTGCTCATTTCCGGTGCTTGCGTACTCCTGAGTTTTGTGGAGGTGGAGCAATATGACCGGCCCTGCAGGAAGGTCAATGTTGTCATCGATTACGGAAATGCGGATGTGCTGGTCAGTAAAACCGACATCGACTCCATCATCCTCAAAACGGCCGGGATGCTTAAAGGAAAACCCCTCGGTTATATCAATACCGGGGCAATAGAAAATTCCATCAGAAAACAAGCCTATATCGCCAAGGTTTCAGTTTATGAGAACAATGAGGGGGTACTTTTTGTGGATATCCGCCAGCGCGAACCCATTCTCCGCGTGATCAACAAAAACCTGGAAAGTTTTTACCTGGATGGCTCCGGTGCCCTGCTCCCGGTAAATCCGAATTTCTCAGCCAGAGTTCTGGTTGTTAATGGATTCATCGAGGATTCGTACCTTAAAACTCCCAATTATAGGGTGAATATCATGGCGCTGGCCGACTCCATCTATATTGATTCGATGATGACCAATCTTTACAAGCTTGCCATGTATATCTCCCACGATAAATTCCTGAAAGCGCAGGTCGATCAGATCTACGTCAACCCGCAAAGAGAATTTGAACTGATCCCGCGAATCGGGAATCATGTGATTTTGTTGGGTGACGCACACGACCTGGATGAAAAATTCCGGAAACTGTATGCATTTTACAGGTACGGGTTAAATAAAATAGGGTGGGATAAGTATAGTATCATCAACATAAAATTCAAGAATCAAGTGATTTGCTCAAAACAGTAAAAGATATGAAAAACTCAGGTATCATCGTAGGTCTCGACATCGGCACGACCAAAATTGCAGTCATTGTAGGACAAAGGAACGAACATGGAAAAATAGAGATCCTCGGTTATGGAAAAGTCCCGTCTATCGGCGTAAAGCGGGGTGTGGTTGCCAACATCGACAACACGGTTCAATCCATCAAGGAGGCAATTGCCGAAGCTTCCGCCAAATCAGGGGTGGACATAAAATATGTGAATGTGGGCATTGCCGGACAACATATCAAGAGCCTGCAGCATCGTGGGAGTATGATCCGCGAGGACAGCGAAATTGAGATCAGCCAGGAGGACATCGACAAGTTATGCAACAGCATGTATAATCTCAACATGAATCCCGGCGAAGAGATACTCGATGTGATACCCCAGGAGTTCAGCATTGATGGCGAGCATGGTATCCATACCCCGAAAGGGATGATAGGCAGTTCGCTGGAGGCAAATTTTCACATTATTATTGGTCAGACTGCAGCTGCAAAAAACATATACAAGTGTGTCCGCCGGGCAGGGCTTGAGGTTGTTGAACTCATTCTTGAGCCTATCGCCTCGGCCGAATCCGTTGTGAGTGAAGAGGAGAAAGAGGCCGGCGTGGTACTGGTCGATATTGGTGGAGGAACGTCCGACATCGCCATTTTTCATGCCGGCATCATCCGCCACACGGCGGTAATCCCGCTTGGCGGTGAGATCATCACTGAGGACATCAAAGAGGGCTGTTCCATTATCAAGAAACATGCGGAGGAGCTCAAAATCAAGTTCGGGTCGGCCTTGGCCAGGGAGAATCGTGAAGAGGAGATTGTTGCCATCCCGGGCCTGCGTGGCCGGGCCCCCAAGGAGATCAGCCTGCGAAACCTGGCTTCGATCATCCAGGCACGGATGGAGGAGATTATCGAACATGTATATTATGAGATCAGAAATTCCGGCTACGAGAAGAAACTGATCGGCGGCATCGTACTTACCGGAGGTGGTGCACATCTGAAACATCTGGCCCAGCTCACCGAGTTCATGACCGGACTGGATACCCGTATTGGTTATCCGAATGAACACCTGGCAAGCGACGTAACGGAGGAGATGGCCAGCCCGATGTATGCAACCGGTATCGGCCTTGTAATTGAAGGGATCGAACGTTACGACAGGGAGGCCGGAAAAATAGCGCTTCAGACACCGCCCGTTGCCGAGGAGCCCAAACAGCCTGAAGGAAAGAAAAAAAAGGAGAAAAAAGTAAAAGTATCCGCCCCGGATGGTGACGGAAAATCAATCTCACAGCGGTTTATGGACAAAATCCGTAATCTTTTTGAAGAGGATATTGAATAATATTCCGCTATTAACAATCAATCTGTTAATAAATATCCGGACAACCTATTTTTATTGACCCCTTTCTTAATAATTTTAAACGAACCAAACCATGACCATCATGCCCGACATGTTAAAATTTGATCTGCCTAAGAACCAATCTTCTATCATAAAAGTTATTGGTGTTGGCGGTGGTGGAAGCAACGCAGTTAACCATATGTTCCGTCAGGGGATCAAAGGTGTTGACTTTATTATCTGCAATACGGATGCTCAGGCCATGGAGACGAGCCCGGTGCCTACCCGCATTCAGCTTGGAGCGAATCTCACCAGCGGACTTGGAGCCGGCGCGGCCCCTTCGGTTGGAAGAAATGCGGCCCTTGAAAATGCCGATGACATCCGTGCGGTTCTCGAAAAAGGAACGAAAATGCTGTTTATCACCGCCGGTCTTGGGGGTGGTACCGGGACCGGGGCAGCACCGGTTATTGCTCAGATTGCCAGGGAGATGGAGATTCTTACCGTGGGCATCGTCACGATCCCATTTTCTTTTGAAGGTCGAAAACGTCGCCTCAGTGCCGACGAAGGGATAAAACAGATGAAACAGAATGTGGATGCGCTGCTCATCATCAGCAACGATAAACTGCGTTTGCTTTGCGGTGACCTCCCATTATCCGAAGCCTTTAAACGGGCCGACAATGTCCTTACCACCGCGGCCAAAGGCATTGCAGAGATCATCACCGTGGCAGGTTATATCAATGTAGATTTTGAAGATGTTAAAACCGTCATGAAACACAGTGGCGTGGCCATCATGGGAACAGGTGTTGCCAGTGGGCCCAACCGTGCCCAGATGGCTGTTGAAGAGGCGCTGAATTCTCCTTTGCTGGACAACAACGACATTGAAGGTGCAGGAAATCTGCTCTTATATATTGCCTCCGGTAAGGATGAAATTACCATGGATGAAGTTACCGAGATCACCGATTACATCCAGGGCAAGACCAAATCCACCGGCGAGGTGATCTGGGGCAATGGTTTTGATGAGTCGCTCGACGATAAGATCAGCGTAACCATTATTGCCACAGGGTTTGACGAAGACCACAAACAGAAGGATCCGACCAAACCAATAGACGTGATGGTACACCCGCTCTATTCAAAGGATTCGGTTGGTCCGAAACTGGAAAAACGCGTCATTCAGCCGGAACCGGAAACTTTACCCGGCGTGGAGTTGAAAGAGGAGGTACAATATATCGCCCCGAGGCCGGAACCGGTTTCATTCGATCCTGCACCGGTTGCCGAAGAACAGGAAATATCGCGGACCGTAGAATTCACTTTCGAACCACTGGAGCAGGAAACACGGCAGGAGCCGGCCGAAACGCTGGTGCATGAATTTCAGCCGGCCGACCAGCTGGAGGAGAATGTTCCCCACCTGTTGTACACTCCTGAACCTGTTGCTGTTCCGCAGAAACCAGCAGAGCACGACTACAGCGATTTCAACCGTAAAGCCACGGAACGCGTAAACAAGCTGCGTGCCCTCAGCGAAAAACTCAAATCGCATCAACCCATCGAGAACAACCTGTACGAACTGGAAAGTGTTCCTGCTTACAAAAGAAGAAATGTAGAGCTCAATGATGTGGCCCCCTCTTCCGAATCACAGGTAGCTCGTTTCATGCTCTCAGAAAATGCCGATAAGTCAGTCGAAATTCGCAGCGAAAATTCCTTTCTGCACAAAAATGTAGATTGATGGACCTGGAAAAACTTATCAACGATGATATCAAGTCTGCAATGCTGGCGCGCGATGCAGAAAAACTTGAAGCGCTGCGGGCAATAAAAGCAGCCATTCTTCTCGAAAAAACCAAAGAGGGAACCTCCGGCGACATGTCGGAGGAAACCGCATTGAAGATCCTTCAGAAACTGGTTAAGCAACGCCGCGAATCGGCCGATATTTATGCAGGAGCCGGTAGACAGGATTTGTCGGCCAAGGAGTTAGCCGATGCCATGATCATTGAGAAATATCTCCCTCAGCAAATGCCTGCCGACCAGGTGACTGCCTTCATCGGCCGGATAATTACCCAAACCGGCGCCACCTCCATGAAAGACATGGGAAAAGTCATGGGTCTGGCATCCAAAGAACTGGCTGGTAAAGCCGACAACAAAATGATCTCAGAGATCGTCAGGAAACTGCTCTCCCCCTGATCTCCCAATTTCTGTCCCTCATTTTCCAATTCCGATTCCCTTACATTGCGGGGAATACGATTTTTATTTCTATTTTTAGTACCTTTAAGCCATCATTTGAACAGATTAATAAGGCATCACGATGGACAAAACACAGCTGATTCATAAATTCGCACCCAACGCAGATAACCTGATACTTATCCTGCATGAACTGCAGAATAACCATCCGCAGCATTACCTCGAAGAAGAAGATCTTCGCGCGGTAGCTTCCTACCTGAATATGACGCACAGTCAGGTTTATGGAGTTGTTACCTTTTACTCCATGTTCAGTCTGAAACCGCGCGGCAGGTATATTATCCGCATCTGCAAATCGCCGGTTTGCGAACTTGAAAAAGGAAACCGGATCGAAGAGACACTGAAGAAAGACCTTGGAATAGGTGCAGGAGAAACCACGGCAGATGGCCGGTTCACCCTTGAATATACGATCTGCCTTGGACATTGCGATAAATCACCGGTGATGATGGTCAATGAAGATGTTTATGGTGACCTGAAACCTGAAATACTGCCCGAAATACTCAGCGAATATAATTAGCCATGAAAGCAACAGAACACCGGATAGCCCTTAAACATCTGGGCAAGATCAACCCTGAGAGCATCGACGAATATATTGCCCATGGAGGCTATGAAGCTCTTGTGAAAGCCCTCGACATGGAGCCGGTGCGGGTAGTCGAAGAAATTTCCCGTTCCGGTTTGCGGGGTCGCGGGGGAAGCGGATTCTCTGCTGCCCAGAAAAGCCGGTCAACCGGTGAGACAACCAAATGGAATGTTCAGCGGTACATCGTCTGCAACGGTGATGAAAGCGAACCCGGGACATTCAAAGACCGGATCATCATGGAAAACGACCCGCACCTGCTCATCGAAGGGATGGTGATCGGTGCCTATGCCATTGGCGCGAGCAAAGGGTATATTTACATCCGTGGAGAATACAGCAAAGCCATTTCGCTGATCCGGAAGGCCATCAAAGATGCGAGGAACAAGGGTTACCTGGGTAAAAACATCGCCGGATCGGAGTTTTCCATGGAAATTGAGGTAAAACCCGGGGCGGGCTCCTACCTGAGTGGCGACGGTTTTTCAATGCTCGAAACCATTGAAGGCAAGCGGGGCACACCACGGGTAAAACCACCACTCCCGATGGAGAGAGGCTTATTCAATAAACCTACCCTTATCAACAATGTGGAGACGCTGGCGCATCTTCAATCCATCATTCTTAACGGAGGTGAATGGTACGCTTCCATGGGAACAGCCACCTCCAAAGGCACAAAAATATTCACCGTTACAGGCGACGTGAAAAACCCCGGCTTTTTTGAAGTCACGATGGGGACGCCGCTCCGTGTGCTGATTGAGGATCTTGCCGGGGGGATGAAGGAGGAAAAAAAATTCAAGGGTGCATTGCTTGGAGGTGCCGCCGGAACCTTTATACCGGAAGAATACCTCGATACGCCGCTATGCTACGATGCCATGCGTGAAAAAGGGTTTCACCTCGGAGCCGGCGCAGTGATCGTTTACAACGACGAACGAAACCTGGCCGATACGGTCTCTTCCCTGCTTAGCTTCTTCAGAACCAACTCATGCGGAAAATGTGTGCCCTGCCGGGTGGGAACCACGCAACTTAAAAAGATGGCCGATAAGGTAAAAGCGGAAGGGGCAGATAAAGATGCACTGCTCGATGAGATGTTGAAACAAGCCAGAATGATGGCCGCTACATCACTTTGCGCTGTAGGTCAGTCACCCCTTCTTCCGCTGGAAAGCGCAATAAAATACTTCAGAAAAGACTTTTAAAACAACAACATACTACACGAGCATGTCAGAACTGGTTCAATTAACGATCGACGGCAAAAAGATCAGTGCACCGGCCGGGTCCAACTTACTGGAGGTTGCCAGAAATAACGGCATCGATATTCCCGGTTTGTGCCACTTCAAAAAACTCTCCCCGACCGGAACCTGCCGGCTTTGTATCACAAAGATAAAAGACACGCCCGGGCTGGTTACTGCTTGCACCACCACTGTAAAAGATGGCATGCAGGTGACAGCATTTGATCCGGAACTGGAAGAGACACGCCGGTACCTTATCGAATACATGCTGGTCGACTATGATTCCTCCTCTGATGGGACATATGAAGACGAATTCAGGGATGTGATTGTTCGTTATGGCCTGGCCGACAAGGCAAACCGCAGGATCGCACCGCTTCCGCACCTGGATGCCGCCGTGTGGAAGGACGACACTTCACCTTTTCTAACCTATGATGCCGGCAAGTGTATCCGCTGTTTCCGCTGTATCAAGGCCTGTTCGGAAATCCAGGGGAAAAACGTACTCTCCATGACCGGTCGTGGCATGGGTACCCACGTTGTTGCAGGTTTTGGCAATTGGAGTAAATCTGAATGCGACTACTGCGGCGAGTGTGTGCAGCTTTGCCCCACCGGGGCATTGGTTGAAAAACCAAACCGCGACAAGATCCGGCTGGATGATCTGGATAAAAAGGTTATCACTACTTGCGGACATTGCGGTGTAGGTTGCCAGGTGGAGATGCTCATCAAAGACAATACCGTGCTCCGCATCAACGGCGTACACGACAAACTCCCGAACGACGGCAGACTCTGTATCAAAGGAAGGTTCAATTACGGCTTTATCAGCAGTGGGGAACGACTTACGACGCCCCTCATTAAACGTAACGGAAAATTTACCGAAGCCTCATGGGATGAAGCGCTGGACCTGGTTGCCAGCCGGTTTAACGAGATCCGCACCGAACATGGCCAGCGTGCTACCGGCGGCCTGGCTTCCGCCAAATGTACCAACGAGGAAAACTATCTGTTCCAGAAATTTGTGCGAACCCGGCTTGGCAACAATAATGTTGATTGTTCAACCATGCGTTACCCGGAAACAAACCTGGTTCCGATGATGCTCAACCTTGGTGAAGCTGCAGCCACCAATGCCCTCGAAGCCATCGAGCGGACAAACTGCATCCTGGTATTGGGCAGCGATCTTGTTGAGTCCCTTCCCGTGATGGCCACCTTTGCCAAACGAAGTAAAGCCAAGGGGGCAAAAATCATCGTGATCGATTCACAGGAACGTCCTATGAACCGCTATGCCGACCTTCATCTTCGCCCGCTGAAGGGAACAAAAATTGCCCTGATCAACGGCATCCTGAATGTGGTCTTTAACCGCAGCCTGTTTCATATGGAGTTCATCCGGCGAAACATAAACGGAGGCATGCAGGCGGTGATGTCGCTCAGAAATTCAATCGAAAAATTTACTCCGGAATACACTGAAAAGATAACGGGGGTTGAGAAAGACAAGATCATTGCAGCCGCCACCATGTATGCCTCAGCGCCGGATGCGCTCATTGCAACCGGTATGGACATCAGGCTTGACGGACAAAGCCGTTCGGCAATCTATGCCTTGATGAACCTCTGCCTGGTAACCGGCAAGATCGGTCGTGAGTTGAGCGGGATTCAGCCATTGCGCTTCCAGAACAACGAGCAGGGGGCTTCCGACGCCGGAGCAATTCCGTATTATTATCCGGGCTACCGGGAGGTTGATATCGAAGAAAATCGTAAACTGGTTTCGAAACTCTGGAATATCCCCCGGGAAGAGTTGAATATTACCCCCGGATTACGAACCATTGAAATGCTCCATGCCGCCGAGAAGGGGATCCTGAAAGGGCTTTACATTCTGGGCCAGGATCCTGTCAAAATGTCGGCCGACCGGGAATCTGCGCAGGAGTCCCTGAAGAAATTTGAATTTGTTGTTCTGCAGGATATCTTCTTTAATGACACTGCTCCTTTTGCCGATGTAATTTTGCCTTCCTCCTGTTTTGCGGAGAAGGATGGGACATTTACCAGCAGCAACCGGAGGGTTCTGCGGGTAAGAAAAGCCGTAGAGGCACCGGGTAATGCCTGGGGAGACTGGCAGATCATTTCGGCCATTGCCGCACGCATGGAAAAACTAAACAAGGCGAATGAAGGTTCCTTCAATCTGGTCCCCTGGCCAGAATATTGGAATTCTTCTGAAATTTTCGATGAATTGGCGAAAGCAGCACCCGATCTGGCCGGACTAAGCTGGGCACGTATTGAGAATCAGGGAATACAATGGCCCTGTACAACACCCGACCATCCCGGAACACGGACACTATTTCTGGAGAAGTTTCATACTGCCGATGGGCTGGCAAGACTGCACCATGTAGAGTAATCTGCTCAGCTAAGCCTTTTCCTTACAATTTTTTCTACCAATCGGTACGGGAGCATCGCGGCAATGCGAAGCTGCAGACTGTTATTAATGCGGTAGACTGCTGATGGATCTGGAATTATGGATTTATTATAGACGAATTCTGCTGCCTCCTGTGGACTGATAACATTTCCGATCTCTTTCACAGCGCCCTCGGCAAATTTTCTGAACTGAGGAGCCAGCTTCCAGCTCATCCTGACAGAGTTTAGCGTTTTAACTTGGTTAAGCAACGGCGTTTCGATCGCACCGGGTCTTATGACCACAACATCGATACCGGAGAATTTCAGCTCCTGTCTCAACACCTTTGCATACCCCTCCAAAAGTTTTTTCGATAATGGGTAGGTAAGAAATGGAACGGTCAGATTAAGGCTTTCGCTACCGATATGAACAATTCGTCCGCCGGGTCTTTTTAACAACGGCAGGAACACCTGGTTCAACCGGTAAACTCCGAAAACGTTGACTTCGAATACCTCCCGGAAGTACTCCACAGGAGCCTCGCTCAGGGGAAAATAGCGATCGATGCCGGCATTGTTGATAATTAGGTCGAGGATTACCTTGTCCGACTGAAGTTGTTCAAAAACAGCCAATACAGACTGATCAGAAGTAACATCCATTTCAAAGTACGTGATTCCGCCGGAACGCTGAAATTCAGCCGGTGTCGACTTAACTACATCGCAGGCATAAACATGCCATCCTTTGGCCGAAAAAAAGAGCGTCATTGCTTTTCCCAGGCCCCCTGCTGCACCTGTTATCAAAACTAGGCTATTCATCTTCGCTTGTCTGTTTTACCGGAAAGCCACGTTTGATAAACCGGTTTTCCCTGATCTTGTAAACGGTACCCGTAATAAGTGTTGCTAAATTCCACAGAAATCGCCACCTGCCAAACCCCGATCTGACATGTGCATAGTTACGCTCTCCACGAAGAATCTTTCCGAAGGCCCCCCAAGCCCGGTCACTCTCCCTTACCCATCCATGAATCTTTGCCGGAAAGGTGTTAAAAATCGATTTAATCCGTTCTGCCTGAAGCAGTTCGGTCATATATTCATCATTTACCTTATCTGTATAAGCAGCGATCGCACCCGAATTACCAGCCAGATAATTGTAACACGACCTGGCTGCCTCTTTCCCGCTTCCGACCGCATAAAAAATTCCTTCTCCGGTCATGGGATCGGTAAGTCCGCCGGCATCGCCCGCAACCAGTATCCTTCCGTTGTGAAACCTGCTTTTCGCAACCCTCACAGGTATTGGCCACGATTTAAGGGACTGAGTCTCCATCACTTTCATGTTTGCAGAAAGATAGCGAAGAAACAGGTGGTAATAGGGCATCATCTCCTTTGATAATCTTGCAGGGCCACCCACACCGATTGAAAAATGGTCTGCTTTTGGGAACATCCATGCATATCCTCCCGGAAAGGCGCCCCAGTCAAGAAATACCGTCTCACTGAACCGTTGCAAGGATTCCGGGTCGGTGGCAATCTCGGCCTCCCATGCCAGACCCGACTGGATGTTGTCCCGTAACCCGGCCGACCTGGCCACCACGCCCGAGGCTCCATCTGCCCCTATGACCAGTTGCGAACGGTAGGATTGGCGCTTCGTTTTAAGCGATACTCCCTGCGAATCCTGCTCAACGAAGGTCACCTGTTCGCCAAATTCAACCCTGGCTCCCGCTTCAACCGCTTTTTCGAGCAGGTAGGCGTCAAACTTATCGCGCATGGAACAATAAATGAAAGGTTGCGCTGAGGTACGCGTAAAAACATCCTTTAACCCATGCGAAAACTGAATGGATCGAATGGCCGTTTCAAAAACCGGAGAAACATCAAAGGGTATCTCCTTAAGAATTTTATGGGTAAGACCCGCGCCGCAGACTTTATATCGTGGGAAGGTGGATTTTTCGAGAATCAATACGGAGACACCGCGAACCGCCAGTTCAAAAGCTGCGATTGAACCTGCGGGACCGGCTCCTGCAACAATTACATCAGCATCATGCGACATAGGCGTCAGAGAAGGGCAAGCACCTCTTTAAGCAACTTCTCCTTGTTCACCGGTACCACACCAACCTCCTCACAAACAAGTCCGCCTGCCAGATTTGAAATAAAGGCCACCTCATACGGGGTTCGTTTTCTTGCCAGGCAAAGCGAGGCAACACTGATCACTGTGTCGCCGGCGCCCGACACGTCGGAGATCATCCGCATATGAGCCGGGACAAAGATATTCTTCGGATCGTTCTTTTCTTTCATGGAAAGCATCACCCCGTGCTCCGACATCGTGGTAAGGACATACTGGCAATTGAGCTTTTCACGCACTTTTTGTGCAGCCTGGATCACAGCATCCCGGTCGGAAGAGTCAAATTCGGTCCGGAGCCCCTCTTTCATCTCCTTTAAATTCGGTTTGAACAGGGTAACCTCATGATAGGCGGAGAAATTTTTCCTTTTCGGGTCAACTGCTACCGGGATGTTTCTCTTTTTGGCACGAAGAACTACCTCGCGAATAAGTTTGGCGGAGATGACCCCTTTATCGTAATCCTGGAAAATGATGCAGTCGACCTTCTCCTTTTCCAGGATCTGGTCTATCACCCTGATCAGGGTCAGGTAATCGGCTGGTACAAGTTCGTTGTCGAGCTCCTCATCAACCCTGAGCATCTGGAACGTGTTGCCAAAAATCCGAAACTTGGTGGTGGTGATCCGCCTTTTGCTCTGGATGATTCCCGTTGCATCGACTTTCTCCTTCTTCAGCAACTCGAGAAAAATATCTCCTTTGTCGTCGGTGCCGATGACGGAACAGAGGATGGGTTTTGCGCCCAGCGACCTGATGTTCATTGCAACGTTGGCAGCGCCTCCCATGCGATGTTCGCGTTTTCGTAATGCTACAATAGGGATGGGAGCTTCCGGTGAGATCCTTTCAACCTTGCCCCAGAGATAAGAATCGACCATCACATCTCCGATGATCATCACCTTGAGGTTATTGAATTCCTCGAAAAGCTTCTTGTAATTTCCGTCCTTCACCATCAATACATGTATTTGCCTCGGCAGTTTGGTTTAAACCGGATCCGTTCCGGTGATTTTATAATCCGCAATGGTTTTGACATTCGGGTTGGCCTGATCAACGGAGATATTTCCGTCCATCAACCGGATGATCCGGTGAGCATGCAGGGCGATGTCCTCTTCATGGGTCACGATGATGACAGTGTTTCCCATATTGTGAATCTCTTCAAGCAATCCAAGGATTTCGATCGAGGTTTTTGAATCAAGGTTCCCGGTAGGTTCATCGGCCAGAATGATGGCCGGGTTGTTTACCAGGGCGCGGGCAATGGCCACACGCTGACGCTGCCCGCCCGAAAGCTCATTGGGCCGATGGGTAATACGGTCGCCAAGCTTTACCTCCTCCAGGGTCTTTGTGGCGGTTTCAACCCTTTTCGCCTTACCAACTCCGGCATAGATCAAAGGCAGCATCACATTTTCGAGGGCGGTCGACCTGGGCAGCAGATTAAATGTCTGAAACACAAATCCGATCTGACGGTTCCTGACTTCCGCCAGGGAGTTATCGTCCATTTTGCTAACATCCTCTCCATTCAGGAAATAGGCGCCGCTGGTGGGTGTATCAAGACAACCCAGCACATTCATCAACGTCGATTTACCGGAACCCGAAGGCCCCATGATTGCAACGAATTCATTCTTGCGGATAATCAGCGAAACTGAACAAAGTGCTTCAACAAGCACGGTACCCACCTTGTAGTTCTTAACGATGTTGTCGAGTCGGATAATTTCTTTTTCCATGGGTTAATGAAATTCGGTTCTTTACCAGGTTTGAAACAAAGGTACAATAAATTAAAAGCGCAGGATAAAATCCTCTTTGCTAAGCTCTTCCTTGAAATATACCACCCCCAGATGATACAGGTCGATGGTCACCTTTACACGGGGATGTGCCCGGATGACATCCCAGGCGTCGCTCATATCGGCGGACCAGTGAATATCATCGAAAATAAAAACGGTACCCGGATGGGCATGTTCCAGACATTGTTCAAAATAACGCAGGGTTGGCTCCTTTTTATGGTTGCCGTCAAAAAACACCACATCCACAGAGGGCATCATGTCTAGCGCCAGACCAAGCTTGTCAGCAAAAGGGCCGGTGATAAGGTTAATGTTTTTCAGCCCCCCTTTCTCAAAATTCTCTCTTGCTACATTGGCAGAATCGATACAACCTTCAATGGTGATGATCCTGCTTTGCGGAGCAGCCAGGGCAAAATACATGGTGCTGATACCGAAAGAAGTTCCAAGTTCGAGAATAGAGAGCGGCTTATATTCCTGTGCGAGCCGAAACAAAAATTCGCCTTTCTTAGAACTTACAGACGAGAAACGGGCAACATCCCTTACCCTGACAAAACGCTGGTCGCCCGGAAAATCCGGTCCCTTTGCCCCCATGTCATTACGTTTGATAAAACGCGATAAAAGGATAAGTTCCTTGCGTACCCGGTTCACAATCCGGAATTCAATGTGTGAAGTTCCGTTCTTTACAATTTTATCGTAAAAATGAAACACAAAAGGGGAGTGAATACGATACTTTGACTGTGCATTGTATGCATGTTTTATATACCCGGTAATGGCTTCGAACTGCCTCATAAAAGTGTTATGATTGACTTGCAAAATTAGCCTAAATCCCTTTACAATACAGCGATGTTAACCCTTTTTAACTAATTTTGCGGATCAAAAATCAAGGAATGGGACTCCAAAACAGGTCAAAGGTTACAAATTATTTTTCGTTTATTAAGATCAGCCACACGATCTTCTCTCTTCCCTTTGCCTTCATTGGTTTTTTTCTTGCCGTTAAAACAGACGCTGCCCCCCTGAGTTTTAAATTGCTGCTTCTGGTTGTGCTGTGTGTTTTTTTTGCAAGAAATGCAGCCATGGGATTCAACCGTTATGCTGACCGTGAGTTTGACAAGAAAAATCCACGTACCGCGATCCGTGAAATACCCAGCAATGTTATCAAACCAGGCTCAGCCCTGGCTTTTGTGATCATCAATGCGGTCCTGTTCATGGCAACAACCTGGTTTCTCAACCCACTCTGCTTTCTGCTTTCACCGGTAGCCCTCACGATTGTGCTTGGCTATAGTCTGACCAAACGTTTTACATACCTGGCCCACATCTTTCTTGGTCTTGGACTGGCCCTTGCCCCGATCGGAGCCTATCTCGCGGTTACTGCCAGATTTGACCTTGTCCCGTTGCTGTATTCCTTCATCGTTCTCTTTTGGGTAGCGGGGTTTGACATTCTCTATGCCCTACAGGACATTGAATTCGACAAATCACAGAATCTCAAATCATTACCGGTTTTTTTAGGCAAACGTAACGCATTGATTCTTTCCGCCATTTTTCACCTGGCATCCATAATTATTGTTGTTGTTGCAGGTTTCATCGGAAATTTCGGCAGCCTCTACTGGGTGGGCGCACTAATTTTTTCGTCGCTTCTGGCTTATGAACACATGATCGTAAAGCCCCACGACATATCGCGGGTTAACCTTGCATTTGCGACCCTCAACGCGATGGCCTCCGTCGTTTTTGCATCCTTCGTTATTGCCGACCTGTTCCTGCTTCACTGACCTTTACTATTTACCCCAGTTGTCCCTGTCAAGCGACCGGTAGTTGATCGCCTCTGCCAGATGTTCTGTCCTGATGTCTGTGTCTCCGGAGAGGTCGGCGATGGTACGGGCCAGCTTAATGATGCGATCGAAAGCCCGCGCTGAAAGTCCGAGTTTATCCATGGCATTTTTCAGGATTGCATGACCTGCTTCATTCACCAAACAATGTTTCCGGAGATGTTTTGTCGACATCTGCGCATTGCAATGAACTCCACTGGCGCCTTCAAATCTTTTTTCCTGGATTTTACGGCAGGCGATCACGCGGTTTCGTATGGTTTGACTGTGTTCCGATGGCCGGTTATCACTGAGTTCCTTATATTGAACCGGAATTACCTCCACATGAATGTCGATGCGATCGAATAGCGGACCTGAAATTTTGTTGATATACTTTTGTACAACACCCGAACCACACTGGCAATCGATTTTCGGATGGTTGTAGTAGCCGCAGGGACATGGATTCATGGCGGCAACCAGCATGAAACTGGCCGGAAATTCAACGGTCATCCTGGATCTGGATATGGTGACAATCCTGTCTTCCAACGGCTGCCGTAAAACCTCGAGAACCGTTCGTTTGAATTCCGGCAATTCATCGAGAAACAGAACACCATTGTGAGCCAGGGAAATTTCTCCCGGTTGTGGCACTGAACCGCCACCAACCAGGGCGATGTCGGAAATGGTGTGATGCGGCGACCGGAATGGCCGCACCGGAACCAGGGCGCGGTGGATGCCAAGTTTTCCGGCCACAGAATGAATTTTTGTCGTCTCCAGTGCCTCCTGAATATTCAATGGCGGCAAAATGGAAGGAAGCCGTTTTGCAAGCATTGTTTTTCCTGCTCCCGGCGGGCCAATCAGGATTACATTATGTCCTCCGGCTGCCGCAATTTCCAACGCCCGTTTTATGTTTTCCTGTCCTTTCACATCCGAAAAATCATACTCATATTCATTTAGGTGGCGCATAAACTCATCACCGGTGTTTACGGAAGTTCTTGTAAGTGCCGACGACTGGTTCAGGAACCCGATCACCTCCCCGATCGTTTTTACCCCATAAACCTCCAGATCTGTAACTATTGCGGCTTCACGGGCATTCTGAGCCGGAAGTATGAATCCTTTGAATCCTCTTTTGTGGGCCTCAATCGCTATCGGCAGGGCGCCTTTTATCGGAAGCAGTCCTCCATCGAGCGAAAGTTCACCCATGATCACAAACTGTTCAAGCAGATCGGTCCGGATGATCTCATTGGCAGCCATAATACCCATAGCAATGGTAAGATCGTAGGATGAGCCCTCCTTTCGAATATCGGCCGGAGCCATATTGATAACGATCTTTTTGCCGGGAATCCGGTATCCGTAGTTACGTAATGCCGATTCGATACGCTGATGGCTCTCTTTCACGGCATTATCAGGTAAACCGACCATGAAAAACTGGATACCCTGGTCCATGTAGACCTCCACCGTTACGGTTATTGCATTGATACCGAAGACTGCACTGCCGAAAGTTTTTACTAACATAGCCGATCCGATTAAGTGTTTATGCTTAATCGGTGGAGGAGGAAAAGGTAAACTCGTTTTAAGGAAATTTTTTAAACAAGGGGCAAAAATGCCGGTGAACTATTTCCTCGGCTTGTACTTCGACAAGGTGAGAATTTTTTGGGCATCCTTCTCTTTGAAAAGCCCCTGGAAGGTCACATCCGGATTGTTGGCCATAAAACGCCGGACAATCTGCCAGCCGATCCATTCTCCAAGCCGGGCGGGCGACTCCTGAGAAAATTCGGCAGTGAAAGGGCCATCTGCCATAAAGGTGCGTATCAGCTGTCCATCGGCCGCGTAAAGGATACGATTCTCTATTATGGCAGCCCATACATGTTGCTCGTTTTTAACAATCCAGTCATATTGCGCCTGGGAATAGCCGATCTTGAAACGATTGTCGACCGCTGGTATCATGGCATCGATAAAATAGAGTCGTTTCCCTGCTTCGATCATCTGAAAAAGCAGGTTGTTCCCCGGAAGGGATCGTGGAAAGGAGAGGTCGGCAAGGGTTTTCATGCAATCCGGCAGGATCTGATCCGGCGTCATCCGCGAAACATGGTACACCGGCAGTCCGTCGGCAGTGTAGGCTTTGAAATCGCGGCCAAGGTAGTCGTCGAGCGCAATGATCAGCACACTGTCTGCAAATTGAACCGGATAATCGTAATCACCTCCTGAAATATAGCTGTAAACCCGTGGAATTGCTGCCTCCGGAAAATAATACCGGTAATGCCGGAAAGCCTCCGTCAACTCCCTTTCCAGCGGGGCAACGTCGCTGAAATTCGCCATCACGGCCTTCTGAAAATCGCGGGTTCGCGGATTTTGCAGATAGGTTCTCATCTCAGCGACTTTAAGCGGGTCCGACAGATTTGTGCCCAGAAAAAAACGATATTCGGGCTTGATGGCCTCAAGTCCCGCCTGAAGATTGGCCTCGTTGATCCGGAAGAGGGCCCTGTCATACCGGTGTATAATGACCTCCGGTACCTGAATGGCGGACACATCAACCTGAAGGCGTTTTTCATCCGGACCACAACCACTGACAAGGAGTAAAACAAGGAGGGTAAAAACTACGGGGCTTTTCATAAATATTCTTTACGCTTTGTTCCGAATCTTATAACGGAATTTATGGTTCATTATTTTTGGATAAAATTATCCAAAACGACAATCCCATGGTGTGTGAATTCCGTATTTTTGTTTTCAATGGCTGAAAACCGCATTATTTAACACACCCATAATGAAAAAAATAAAATTCCTTATCCTTCTGGTTTTATTGTTATCGCTGACACCGGGAATAAAAGCACAAAAACTACCCGTGAAACTTGGGCTCCGTGTAGCACCCGCCCTGAGCTGGATGAATCCCGGCACAAAAGGATATACCTATGACGGAATCAAGCCGGGCATAACGATCGGTTTTTTGACCGATATCTATTTCGCTGAACGGTATGCTTTTTCAACAGGTTTCGATTTCGCATTTCTAAACGGAAAGCTTGCCTACAGCGACTCCGTGTACATTCCTTCAAACGGAAAGGTGGAAAACGGGCAGGTTCAACGCAGTTACAATATCATCTACCTTCAGATCCCCATAATGGTCAAAATGAAGACCAGGGATTTTGGAAAATTTTCTTTTTTCGGACAGGTTGGTTTCGGCACCGGGTTCCGGCTGAAGGCATCAGCTACTGAAATTTTTACTTCCGACAAGGGGATCGTCTCCGAACAGGATTACAGCCTTGATAAAGGAACCACGCTGATCCGCGAATCCATTATTGTGGGTGTTGGCACTGAATTCCAGGTCGACAAATCATCGAGAATAATTTTCGGATTGACCTACTCAAATTCTTTGAATAACATTTTCACCGGTTATAACGCCAAATCCCTGGAGTACATTCACAGCTCTTTGAATTATCTGGAACTCAACCTTGGTTTCCTTTTCTAACTCCAGGGTCATGAAGATCTGTTTAGCGCAACTCAACTACCACATCGGAGACTTTGATTTTAACCTTGCCCGAATCAGAGAGGCAATTCAACAGGCTAAAGGGTTAAATGCCGACCTGGTTATTTTTGCCGAACTCGCAATTTGCGGCTACCCGGCCCGTGACTTTCTGGAATTCAGGGATTTTATTGACCGGTGTGAGGATGCCGTAAAAGAGGTTGCCCTGGAATCGGCCGGGATCGCCGTTGTTGTAGGCTCTCCATCGAGGAACCATACCGGAAAAGGCAAACCTTTATACAACTCAGCCTTTTTTCTCGCCGACGGTGAAGTCAGGAGCGTAGCCCATAAAACCTTGCTCCCGAACTACGATGTTTTTGACGAATATCGCTATTTCGAGCCCAACCGGCTGCCTTATTCACTGGTTGAATACAAAGGCGTAAAGTTGGCGATTACCATCTGTGAGGATCTGTGGAACATCGGCGATGACCCGTTGTATGTGCGCAACCCGATGGATGAATTGGCAAAGTTGCAGCCCGACGTGATCATCAATATTGCTGCTTCACCGTTTAACTACAATCAGCCGGTCATCCGAAAAGAGGTCCTGTGCAGCAATGCGCTTAAATATGAGCTGCCAGTGGTTTACGTTAACCATGTAGGCGGACAAACAGAGTTGCTTTTCGATGGCGGTTCCATGGTTATCGATGCTTCCGGTAATGTTGCCCGGGAGCTGCCCTTGTTTTCAGAGGAGGTGAAGGTATTCCGACTTGAAGAAATTACCGGAAACTATTCGCGAAAAAGTCAACCCGGACCGGTCAACCCATGGCAGTCTATTGCCCTGATCCACGCTGCATTGGTAATGGGAATTCGCGACTATTTCGGCAAAATGGGTTTCAGCAAGGCCATCCTGGGTCTCTCCGGAGGCATTGATTCTGCGCTTACACTTGTACTGGCAACCGAAGCGCTTGGGAGGGAGAATGTACGAGCCATCCTGCTACCATCACGTTTTTCTTCCGATCACAGCATTGCAGATGCCCGTCAGCTGGCAGAAAATCTCAAAGTCCCCTTCGACGTGATACCGATTGGTGATTCTGTGGACGCAGTTGAAAAAACCCTCAATCCGCATTTTAAGGACCTGCCTTTCAATCTTGCAGAAGAAAATATCCAGGCCAGGATGCGGGCGGTCATTCTCATGGCCCTGTCGAATAAATTCGGGTACATCCTGCTAAACACATCAAACAAAAGCGAGGCTGCTGTTGGCTATGGAACACTCTATGGTGATATGTGCGGAGGATTGTCAGTGCTGGGTGATGTTTACAAAACCCAGGTTTATGAACTGTCTCATTACATCAACCGGAAAGATACCATAATCCCGGCAAACTCCATTCTCAAACCTCCTTCAGCTGAGTTGAGGCCCGGCCAGAAGGATTCAGACTCACTGCCGGACTATGGCACCCTCGATAAAATCCTGGTGGGATATATTGAACAACGTCTGATACCCGCTGAGCTGGTTCACCTCGGATTTGAAGAAGAGACGGTAAAGCGTGTACTAAACCTTGTCAACACAAGTGAGTACAAACGCCATCAGGCCCCGCCGATCCTGCGGATATCGCCCAAAGCATTTGGAATGGGCCGCCGGATGCCGATTGTGGCCAGGTACCGCACCTGACATCCAGCCGGGATACATATCACCAGACCAGAGCCTGATGTTATTCAGCCATTACCGATTCAACCGATTTGATCTCGGGAATCGCACGGATTACGGCAGCTTCGATGCCGTTTTTCAAGGTCATCTGGCTGTGCGGACAGTTGCCACACATTCCCATCAGACGTACACTCACGGTGTTATCCTCGGAAAGGTCAACATATTCAACATCCCCGCCATCGGCTTGTAAATAAGGACGGATCTGTTCGATCACGTTTTTTACTTTGTTTATGAGTTCTTCGTTTTGCATTGATTGTTCTGAATTATTGATTTGCTTTTATGTTGATTTATTGATCTGTTCCTCGTTCACCCACTCCGCCCGCCAACCTGGCAATCAGTAGGGAACCGACTACTTTCCAAAAGCCTCCCGTATTGCATTGCTGATGGCAACCTGCTGGGCAACAGCCTCCGCAAGTCTGGTGAAGGCAACAGTTACGGGCGAACCCTCGTCGATGGAAATCGGGCTTCCTGAATCACCTGAGTCTGCAATCGCCGGGACGATCGGGATCCGTCCAAGCATCGGAATTCTCAGCTCCTCAGCCAGGCGTTCGCAACCGCCCTGTCCGAAAATATAGTATTTTTTATCGGGAAGCTCCGGTGGCGTAAAATAGGACATGTTTTCTACAATCCCGAGAATGGGGATGTTGATCTTTTCGTTCCTGAACATGTCGGCAGCCTTCCGCACATCGGCAATGGCCACCTCTTGCGGCGTACTTACAATGATGGCGCCAGTGAGCGGAAAATCCTGCACCAGCGTAAGGTGGATATCTCCGGTTCCCGGCGGAAGGTCCAGAACCATATAATCCAGTTCTCCCCATTCGGCATCTACGAATAATTGGCGAACCGCCATCGAAGCCATGGGACCACGCCACACAAGCGCTTTGGCCGGGTCAACAAAGAAACCAATGGATAAGAGTTTGATCCCGAATTTCTCAAATGGATAAACAAAACTCCTTCCGTCTCTGTCAAATCCCTGAGGTCGTTCATCTTTCATACCGAACATCATCGGTACAGAAGGGCCATAGATGTCGGCATCTATCAATCCCACTTTGGCTCCCGTTTTGGAGAGGGCAATAGCCAGGTTTACAGCAACGGTAGACTTCCCAACGCCACCTTTACCAGAACCAACCGCAATGATATTCTTTACATTCTTCAGCACTTCGTCTGTCTCCTTACGCCGGGATGTAACCCGTGAGGTCATCTCGACCTCTACTTCGGCATCTGTGCTTACATGCTGATGAATGGCGTCGATACACGACTGTTTGATCTGGTTTTTCAACGGACAGGCTGGCGTGGTAAGGACCACCTTGAACTTTACCTTGTTGCCTTCCACCTGAACATCCTCAATCATGTTGAGTGTTACAAGATCTTTTCTGAGATCAGGATCATCAACATAACGAAGGGCATCAAGGACATTATCTTTGGATATTGACATTTCGTTTGATTTTAAATTAATTTACGCAATCTTTAACTCAGTGGCCGGGTTCCAGAAATGAACGGCGAAATCTGTAACCTGGTCTTCATCGACACGAACTCCTTCACTTTCGAGCAGCTGTTGCATCAATGCAGGAGAACCGAAATGATGTTTGCCTGTGAGCAACCCTTTGCGGTTCACCACCCGGTGGGCCGGTACGTTGGTTACCTGCCCATGTGCGGCATTCATCGCCCATCCTACCATTCTCGCCGACCCCCTGATCCCCAGATATTCGGCAATGGCGCCATAGGAGGTGACCCGGCCGGGCGGGATCAGCCTGACAACTTCATACACATGTTCAAAAAAGGATGAATCCCGCATGAATCTCCCCGCCTATAACTGATCCTTCAGTTCATTAAGAAACCCTTTGATCCGGTTCAGCGAATCAATCATGGTTACTTTGTTTACAACATCCTCCCTGTTTTGCCGGAGTTTCTCCCGGGCTCCTTGAAGCGTATACCCCCGCTCCTTCACCAGGTGATAGATGATCCTCAGATTATCGAGGTCCTGCCTGGTAAAAAGACGGTTCCCCTTTTTATTTTTCTGGGGTTTAAGAATGTCAAACTCCCGCTCCCAGAAACGGATCAATGAGGTATTGACCTCAAAAAGATCGGCGACCTCTCCGATGGTGTAGTATATTTTCTCGATTTTACGGTCTGTATGCAGCATCGTTCCGTTCGTTAATCCATGGTTTGTGAAGGTCGCTGCGACAGTTCAAGCATCATCTGGAACTGGTCCGGAGTAAGGTCATTGTAGAAAAAGTAGATGGGATTAAGCGGGGTCCCACTTTTTCGTACCTCATAATGCAGATGAGGCGAGGTAGACTTACCCGTATTGCCCACATATCCTATGATCTGTCCACGCAGGATCTTTTGTCCCGGTTTTACGAAAATTCGCGACAAATGAGCAAACACTGTGGTATAATTGTACCCGTGGTCCAGAACAATCTCATTTCCGTAACCCCCGTTAACATCCCGCCCGGCAACAGTCACCGTGCCATTTCCCGTAGCATAAACTTCGGTACCAACAGCCGCCGAGAAGTCCATTCCCTCATGAAACTTCCGGACCTTATAAAACGGATCCATCCGCGTGCCGAAATAAGAACCAACCCTGCGGAGATCCCGGCTGCTTACAGGCTGAATGGCCGGTATACAACTTAACATCTTCTCCTTGTTCTTAGCCAGGTTGAACACCTCATCAAATGATTTCGACTGAACATACAACTGGCTCATAATTTTGTCCATCTTTTTTTCTGTCTCGATCATCAGGTCGGCATTGGAGTAACCACGGAAAGCTTCATAACGATCAATTCCGCCGATACCAGCCTCCCGGATTGAACTCGGAATCGGTTCAGACTCGAAAATCACACGGTAGATATTATCGTCACGGTCCTGAAGGTCGGCAATGATTTTCCCTGCCTTATCCAACTGGTCGTTTAGGATCTGATACTGCAACTTCAATTCTTCAATTTCCCGCTTCTGGGCTTTCTGCTTCGGCGTATCTACAAAATTATACGCAAGAACAAGCACAGCCGCTGCAAACACCACACCCGTCGACAAGTGTGAAAACAGATACAACAATCGCTTCCGGAATGTTGTGTGGACCCGGTCGAATGTAAGTGATTTTTTGTTGAATTTGTACTTTACTTTGCTCATGGACAGCCTAATAAAGAATTATTCAAAAGAGGCAGGCTAACAGCTACAAAATTAAGTAAATAATTAACTTTGCCGTAGTTTTCCGTTTCTAAAAAATGTTAAAGATTGTTAATGATTTGTTAATCAATTTAATAGATGAATTCAACTGCCATAAGACAAGCCTTCCTCGATTTTTTTAAATCCAAGCAACATCAGATCGTTGCCTCCGCCCCGATGGTGGTAAAAAATGATCCTACCCTGATGTTCACCAATGCGGGTATGAATCAGTTCAAAGACATTTTTCTGGGCAATAAAGAGGGTGCCTATCCGAGAATTGCCGACACCCAGAAATGCCTTCGGGTATCGGGTAAACACAACGACCTGGAGGAGGTGGGGCACGACACCTATCACCACACCATGTTCGAGATGCTTGGCAACTGGTCGTTTGGCGACTATTTTAAAAAGGAAGCGATTGCCTGGGCATGGGAACTTCTGGCTGAAATTTATAAGATTGACAAGGACCGGATGTATGTGACGGTTTTTGAAGGGGACCCGAAGGAGGGGCTTGAGATGGATTCGGAGGCTTTTGATTACTGGAAGGCATTTATTCCGGAGGACCGGATCCTGTTGGGGTCGAAAAAAGACAATTTCTGGGAGATGGGCGAAAGCGGTCCGTGCGGCCCTTGTTCAGAGATTCATGTGGATTTACGCGACGATGCAGACCGTGCAAAGATTCCGGGGAAAGATCTGGTTAACCAGGGCGACCCGCTGGTGGTGGAGATATGGAACCTGGTGTTCATACAATACAACCGGCTTACCAGCGGACAACTGGTTGCGCTGCCATCACGACATGTTGATACCGGGATGGGGTTTGAGCGGTTATGCATGGCCATCCAGGGCAAAAAATCGAATTATGACACCGATGTTTTTCAGACGATCATCGGGGCTATTGCCAGCCGGGCAGGTATTGCTTATGGATCGGAGCCGAAAGCCGACGTGGCTATGCGTGTTGTTGCCGACCACCTGCGTGCCATCGCCTTCTCCATTGCCGACGGACAACTTCCTTCCAACGTTAAAGCCGGATATGTGATACGTCGCATCCTTCGGAGGGCTGTACGCTACGGGTATACCTTCCTGGGACTTAAAGAACCGTTTATCTATGATCTTGTTCCTGTTCTTTGTGAACAAATGGGCCCCGTGTTCCCGGAAATTATTGCACAAAAAGATTTGATCATAAACGTTATACGCGAGGAGGAGACGGCCTTTCTACGAACGCTTGCAACCGGCATCCAGCGGTTTAACACCTATATAGAATCCAGGATTTCAAATGACACGAATCAATCCGAAGAAAATTCCGGGACCGGTAAGGTAACCGATAAAACGATTGATGGCACGTTTGCCTTCGAACTGTTCGACACCTTTGGTTTTCCAATTGACCTTACCCAGCTTATGGCACGTGAACTTGGCTGGTCGGTTGATATGGCCGGCTTTACCAGCGGGCTCGAAGAGCAGAAAATCAGATCACGCCAGGCAGCAACGGTAGACACCTCCGACTGGAACATTCTTGTTACAGATGCCGGGATGCCGGTATTTACCGGCTATGACAGCCTCACCGCAGAAACCGTCATCACCAAATTCAGGAAAGTCAGTGCGAAAGGGCAGGAACTCTTTCAGGTTGTGCTGGCGGAGACCCCGTTTTATGCCGAATCGGGTGGCCAGACGGGTGATAAAGGCTGGTTTATTTGCGGTGATGAGAAAACTGAGGTTCTGGATACCATCAGGGAAAACGAGCTGATCATCCACAACTGCAGAACGATGATGAGTAATCCGGCAGCTCCATTGTTCGCCATGGTTGATGCTGAAAAACGCAAACTCACGGCAAAGAATCACTCCGCCACGCACCTCCTGCATGCAGCGCTCCGCCAGGTTCTGGGTACCCATGTTGAACAAAAGGGCTCACTGGTTGATGAAACCAGGTTGCGGTTCGACTTTACGCATTTCGCAAAAATGACCCGTGAAGAGGTTAATGCTGTTGAGAAGATCGTCAATTCCCGGATCCGCGAAAATATTGTGATGCATGAAGCGCGGCAGGTACCTGTGGACCAGGCACGGGCGATGGGAGCCATGGCCCTTTTTGGTGAAAAATATGGTGATTTTGTACGCGTGATCACCTTCGATCCCGGTTTTTCGGTTGAGTTGTGCGGAGGGACTCACGTTCCGGCCACAGGACAGATAGGGCAGTTCAAAATTGTGTCGGAAGGTGCCATTGCCGCCGGAATCCGGCGCATCGAAGCCATCACGGCAGGGAAGGCCGAGGAGTATTGGAATGCCCGCGAAGAGTTGATCGACGGAATCAGTGAGTTACTGAAAAATCCGAAGGATCTCATGCGGGGTGTAAAAAACCTTCAGGACGAAAATCTGGAGTTGAAAAAGCAGGTGGCAGAACTGGGCAAACTTAAGCTTGAACAACTAAGGCAGGAGTATAAGAGCTTGGTGCAGAATTGCAATGGTATTAATTTTCTGGCCATAAAGGTTGAACTTGATGCCGAATCGACCAAGACCCTGGCATGGGAACTCAACAACAGTATTCCCGATCTGTATCAGGTACTGGCAGGAGAATCAAACGGAAAAGTGAACCTTACGGTGATGCTTTCCGATAACCTGGTCAGGGAGAAAAAGATGCATGCCGGCAACATCATCCGGGAGTTGGCCAAAGAGGTACAGGGTGGTGGCGGAGGACAACCCCATATTGCCACCGCCGGCGGTAAATACCCTGCCGGAATTCCGGCTTTACTGGAAAAAGCCAAATCATTTCTCACCTGATCTCAATCACCTGCACGATGAAGATTGGTAGGCTATTTCGCTATTTCGCTATTTCGCTATTTCACTATTTGTCATGATTCGCCGTTTTGAGGAAATTTCAAACAATGCCTGGCCTGCGCTGCAAACAATACAGTATGATGGCTGGCTCCTTCGCTTTGCGCAGGGGGTAACCAAACGGGCCAACAGTATCAATCTGCTTTACCCTTCATCCATTGATCCGGAGGAAAAGATCTCGTTCTGCGAGAAAATGTACAAGGCGCATGGTATTACGCCTTGTTTTAAAATAACGGAAGCCGCCATCCCACAAGATATCGACCATCGGTTGCAAATGAGGGGTTATGTTATTCACTCCACCATCTCGTTTCAAACACTGGATATCTCTAATATTTCCGGTGAACCAATACAGGATGTTCGCATCGAGTCTGACCTGAGTGAACAGTGGATCGGCCATTTTACCAGAATGAATAAGTTTCCCGCCGGCCGGCGACCCGTATACATTTCTATCATGAAACAGGTGATGACCCCCAAATGTCTGGTATCACTTGTTCGCGACCGAAAAACAATTGGTGTGGGGCTCGGTGTTCTCGAGGGAGATTACATCGGACTGTTCGACATCGTCGTGGCCCGGGAATACCGCAACACCGGATTGGGTTACCTGATTTGTGAGAATATTCTCCGGTGGGGCAGGCAGCATGGAGCAACCACGGCTTACCTTCAGGTGCTCACCAATAACTCACCCGCCATCAGCCTCT
This sequence comes from Bacteroidales bacterium, assembly GCA_025355465.1. Lineage (GTDB taxonomy): Bacteria > Bacteroidota > Bacteroidia > Bacteroidales > FEN-979 > JANXZO01. Next base: position 26,063 of record JANXZO010000066.1, on the reverse strand, counting down.
ACAAAAAAATGGGATTTAAAGAGTTGTACAGTTATTGGTACCGGATGAAACCGGGCAAAAAATAATACGGAAATAATCCTGTCAGAATAATTTCTGCAACTCTTTCCTGATCTCCTCAAGTGCAAGTTCTGTGGGCAGTTTGCCCTTTTCGACCATAAGTTCAAGGATGGCCTTCACCAGATCTCCTGCCCTGGCCTGGTCGCCCGCTTTTGTTGAAGCCTTGTTGATCATGGCCACCATCTCCTCCTTTGCGTTTTTAATCAACTCCCATGAATGTCCGGAAATGTAGAGTTGCTGCGACAGGTTGTACTCGAATTCTTCACGGATGGTCCGTGCAAGCAGGGTTTGCAGCTGAACAGAAGTAAGTTCAGGATTGTTTAACCGCATCAGCAGGTTCGATGGATGAATACGTTCAAGGAACATCACAAAACGTTCATATGCCTGCAATCGCAGCGGCAGGATCACCTTCTGAACCTCTCCGGTTTGTGCAGTGATAACAGCGGGTTGAACCAGGGGCCGGGAATACCTCAGGTAGTAGCGAAGTAAAAGAAATGCTCCGCCAAAAATCATCGCAATCAACAAAAAACCCTTTAGCAGGTGAAAAACAAAATGAGGATGCATATGTTTGATTTGATCACAAAGGTATTAATTCCGTATCAACCATTCAGGCCGGCACCGAAAATGGTGCGCTGGACTCAAAAAATAAATCGTTAATCATAAATCGTAAGTGGGAAATTTGCCTATCTTTGCCTCCTTTTCAAAAACTTCATTACCACGCTATTATGTCGGAGGACTTCAAAATATACACCAAAGGCGGCGACAAGGGTGAGACTTCGTTACTTGGAGGCACACGTGTGTCTAAAAGTCATGAGCGGGTTGAAGCATATGGAAATCTCGACGAGCTCAACAGTTTTCTGGGGCTGATCCGGGATCAGGAGATCAACCCCCGTTATCGTGCGGTGCTCCTCCGTGTTCAGGAAAATCTTTTTGTGGCGGAAGCGCTGATCGCGCGCGATCCGGCAAAATCAACCCGGGAGCTGCCCGGCTTAAAGGAAGAGGACGTTACCCTGCTTGAGAATGAGATTGACCGCATGAACGAAGAGCTGCCGGCCCTTCAGAACTTTATTCTGCCGGGTGGACATCCCACAGTCTCCTACTGTCATGTGGCACGGACTGTTTGCAGACGGGCCGAGCGATCGCTTATCAGGCTGAACCAGAGCAGCCCGGTTGAGAATATAATAATCCGGTTGCTTAACCGTTTATCGGATTATCTGTTTGTACTGGCAAGAAAAACGGGTAAGGATAATGGTGCAACCGAAACCCCATGGTTACCTGAAAGAGAAAAACATTAAATAATTCACGGCTTCCGGCGCCGAAAAATTGCAGAACTTTTTTTACTTGACATTCTGATTTTATTTTTTATACTTTTGCAGGAATTAACAAAAGCTGAAAAATGTACTGGACACTCGAATTGGCCTCCAAACTTGAAGATGCTCCCTGGCCTGCCACCAGGGACGAGCTGGTCGATTGGGCGATCAGATCGGGCGCACCCCAGGAAGTAGTTGAGAATTTAAGAGAAATCGAAGACGAAGGCGAGACCTACGAGCGCATTGAGGACATCTGGCCGGACTATCCCACCAAAGATGACTTCTTTTTCCACGAAGACGAGTACTAACTTTTCCTGAAGAAACTAAAATTCACGCTCCCGTAAACCCGTTTCTGTTCAAAGCAGGGATGGGTTTCGTGTTTTAGTCTGGCGGAGTGCTCCATGATAAAAAGTCCGTCGTTTGCCAGCAGCCCGGACTCCAACACCTGGTCGGGTAGGTTTTCAAGTCCTTCGAGGTCGTAAGGAGGATCGGCAAAGATGAGGTCGTATGTGGCAAAAGTATGCTTAAGGAATACAAAAGCATTCGATTTCACCGGCTTCAGATTCTGTATGCCAAAGGAATCTGCTGTCTTTTTGATAAAATCGACGCATTTATGATTTGACTCCACCGAAGTAACCTCCCTGGCTCCCCTGCTGAGAAATTCGAACGAGATACTGCCTGTGCCGGAAAAAAGATCGAGAACACTGAGTGATTCATAATCAACAATGTTGTTCAGGACATTGAAAAGACCCTCCTTGGCAAAATCAGTGGTGGGTCTTACGGGCAGATTTACCGGGGGTTGCAACCGCCGTCCGCGGTAGATTCCACTTACAATGCGCATGCCTGAAAATTTAATAATGGATAAAAATAATGTGGAGAAACCTGGCTGACATTGTAGTTGTATTTGAATGAATCGTTGCGACGGCCAAATTCAATATGGCGGATATATTTCGACAGCAACTCGAACAAACCGGAACTCCGTTCAATGCTGCCAAGCAGCACAACATAGATATTCTCCGGATTCAGGTTCAGCTGTTCCAGCACGAAGATCAGATAATAAACCACATCCTCTGAATTCAGAAACGGAAATGAATTGCAATAACTCATTTGCCGGCCATCGAACAGGATAATGTCAAAATGTTTATCACGCATATGAAGAAACACCCTGCTGGCGTTGATCCGGTTTTTATAGTTGATCCATATGCTTTCGATAAGAATGCTGGTCAGGTGATGAATTCTGACCGTTGGAAAAAGCTGCTGAATGGTTTTCACTGTTGAATCCGGGATCGAAAAAACAAGGTGATTGTCCAGGTGGGTGAGGTGATCGGAATAAACCTGTTCCGCTCCCTCCTTCCGGAAGTTGAAATGAAGGTAGTTTTCACGTTCAGCCGCCTCAAATAAAGGGCCCGGGATGAGCGTCGATTTCCTGCCTTCATAGGCAATAAGAACCGATTTATAGGGATTTTTCAGCCAGGGCATCCGGTTGATCAGTTGCTTTACAAAGTCATCGAAAGTTGACTTCACAGCCGGTTGCGGTGCACTGTACTCATTTTTGCGAAGTTGCTGAAGGACGATGTATTTGTTGCGTTTTAAATCAAGGATGCTATAGGCGAAACCCGACTCATTGAACTGGATGGAAAGACCATAGTTCCGTGTTTCCTGGATGTTGAAGGACTCATCCAGTTTACTCAGCAATACAGTAAAATGATCGGCCATCGCGAAGGTCAGATGAAAAGCATAAAGAGGATCGTGGCTGCAATGATAAGAAGAAATCCTGAAATCAGGTATAAGCGGGCATTTTTACCGGCAAAAAAGCATCCGTAAAGCATCTTCAGAAAATTGTTGCTGACGATCGCCTGCAATGTTGCCAGTGCAACCATATCGATGCTTACATTGAATTTCCCCTGGAAAAGGCTGATCAGAAACGGATCTATATCCGTTAAACCGACCACAAATGAGAGCACATTTAACCCCGGCGTACCAAACCTGTTCAGCACGGTATAGGTTATCAGGGTAAACGCAACATACAGTGCGGTAAAAATCATTGCCACCTTGAATTCCAATGGATTTTGCGCAGAAGGAAGAGTGGATCCTGAGGTCGCCAAAGACTTCTGTCTGAAAAACAGGATGACCATTCCGATGAAGGCTGACAACGCAAATAGTGAAATAAACCACGGCCAGACCTTATCGAAGAGGGCGGTGTTGAAGATTAAGATGAGGACGAGTATTCTCAGGTACATCATGGCTGTGGCGAAAATGGTCCCGGCCATGTATTGTCGCACAAGCTGAGGTTCCTCTTTACTTTTTCTTGCCAGGATGATCGTAGTGGCAGTGCTGCTGTACAATCCTCCGAGAATGGCTGACAAGACGATGCCGGCATCCTGAAAAATAAATTTCTTCAACAGGTAACTTGCATAGGAGATGGTAGAAATCACCACGACTGCAAGCCAGATCTTATAAGGCGTCAGACTGATATTCGGGATAACAGGCTGATCGGGCACGATGGGTAAAATGATCCCCGCAATGACCAGAAACTTTGCCAGCGTAATGAATTCATAGCGGTCGAACTTCGCGGAAAGCGTTCCAAAAGTCTCCTTTAGTTCCGTGAAAATCAGGACTGTTACCACGAGCAACAAAGCCAACCAGTGAGGCTGCGATGCCACCACCGGCCCCAGGCAATAGGTAATCAGGGCAATAAATAAGGTGGTACCACCATAATCTTTAAAATCCCTGATATGGGCAAAGTAATAGATGCACAGAACGGCGGCAAGGGCCAATCCACCGCCCAGAAAAAGCCTGTAACTCAAAGGATCGAGTATAAACAGGATAAAGCCAAGTATTCCGATAAAAGTAAAGGTTCGGTCGGTTCCAATGGTTCGATCTGACTCGTGGGCAACTCCGTGAAGACGGCGCTGCGAGAGCCCTATCAGCAGGGAAAACACAGTCACCAGCGTGAAATCGATCAGGAGTTTTGGGATTCCGGGTAACTGTTCCATGGTTAGATTTTGTAATGGTGAGACAGAAAAAATGTGAATTGGTGAAACGGGTTACCTTGGGTTCAGCGTTTCATAGTCGGGAATTTCCTTTAAAAAAGTGTAACTTTTATTTTCATGACTGATTTTGCAGGCAAAATGTTCGAGACCGTTGGTGACCACCACAAAGCCCACCAGCAACGACATGTTGTACATGGCCACCTGATCGAATACCGCCTGGCTAACCTCCACCTCCGGGGCCTTGCATTCCACCACAAGCAACGGCTTCCCCCCGGGTCCGTAAACGAGGATGTCGCTTCTCTTCACAAGCCGGTTATATTTCAACGCGGCCTCCACTGCAATAAGTGAAGCGGGATAGCCTTTGTGCGCCGTGAGATAGTTCAAAAAATGTTGTCGCACCCACTCTTCAGGTGTCAACCGGACGAACTTTTTGCGCACCCGGTCAAAAATCTCAGGCTTCCCGGAATTTTGTTCGCGGATCCTTGGTTCATAAGCCGGTAAATTCAGTGGCGGCATCATCGTTAAAGCAAACTTACGAAAAATCGCCTAAACACTTTATCTTTGTATGCATCCAGGAAATAATGCAAATATGAAGACGAAGAAAGAGATTGTTGATGACTGGTTACCCAGGTACACCGGTACTGCGCTGGAGGATTTCGGTGATTTTATCCTTCTGGTAAATTTCAACCGTTACCTCGATCTGTTCTCGAAGATGTATGATGTTCCGGTGGTTGGGCTCGACAAAGCCATGCCCAGTGTTACCAGCGGCCGGATCACCGTGATAAACTTTGGCATGGGGAGTCCGAATGCGGCCACCATCATGGACCTGCTGGGTGCCGTTAAACCCAAGGCGGCCCTGTTCCTTGGTAAATGCGGCGGACTCAAGAAAAAATGCAAGGTGGGCGACATGATCATCCCCATTGCAGCAATCCGCGGAGATGGTACCTCCGATGATTATTTTCCGGAACGTGTTCCGGCATTGCCTGCCTTTAACCTCCAGAAGGTTGTTTCAACCTCCATTTTAAACCACCGCAAAAATTACTGGACCGGAACTGTTTACACAACCAACCGGAGGGTTTGGGAATATGACGAGGTTTTTAAAAAATACTTGCGTGTTACCCGGTCCATGGCCATCGATATGGAAACGGCTACCCTGTTTACGGTTGGCTTCGCCAATGAGATCCCGACCGGAGCTTTGCTGCTTGTTTCAGATCAACCGATGGTGGGCCGCGGCATTAAAACCCAGGTAAGCGATAAAAGGGTGACCCAGAATTTCTCGGAAGAGCATCTGAAAATCGGAATCGATACCATTGAGGAGCTGATCAGGCATAAACTCATGGTAAAACACCTCAGGTTTGATTAATGGCGGCAAAGAGCGACATAAGTTTCGATCAGATACTGAATGATCTGCGAAATCAGATATATTCACCGGTTTATCTGCTTCATGGCGAAGAGCCCTATTTTATTGATACCATCTCGGATTTTATTGAACAGAACGTCCTAAACGACCTGGAAAAGGAGTTTAACCAAACAATCTGCTACGGAAAAGATTCGAATGTTGCCACCCTTATCAGTTATGCGAAGCGCTTTCCGATGATGGCCAATTACCAGGTGCTGATTGTTAAGGAGGCGCAAGACCTGGATAAAATTGAAGATTTCCTCTCCTATGTCGAGAATCCGCTGAGTTCAACCCTTCTGGTGCTTTGTTATAAATACGGGAAACTCGACAAACGCAAAGCGCTCTACAAGTCTATCGAAAAACACGGGATAGCCTTTGAATCGGCCAGGCTCTATGACAACAAGATTCCGGACTGGATCAACGACTATCTGCGAAAAAAAAACTATACGATAAACCCCAAGGCCAGCGCCCTGCTTGCCGAATATGTGGGAAATGACCTGTCCAAGGTGGTCAATGAACTTGAAAAGCTCTTTATCAATATCCCCCGGGGCACTGAAATTACAGAGGATTACATTGAAAAAAATATCGGCATCAGCAAAGATTACAATGTGTTCGAATTGCAGAAAGCCCTGGGGAGGAAGGAGGTGGTGAAAGCCAACCGCATCATCCAGTATTTTGCCGCAAATCCGCGTGAAAACCCGTTGGTAAAAATTCTTCCGATCCTATACTCGTTTTTCTCCAAGATCCTGCTTTACCATTTCCTGCCCGACAAATCGAGAAACAATGCAGCTTCAGCACTCTCCGTGAACCCATTTTTTGTAGCCGATTACCAGCAGGCAGCCAAGACGTTCCCCCCCGGTAAAGTAATGGCTGTAATATCCCTGCTCAGGGAGTATGATCTGAAAGCCAAAGGCGTGGAAAATAATGCCCTTTTCGCCGGCGATGGTGAACTGATGAAGGAACTGATCTTCAAAATTCTTCACTGAACTACCTGGAGCGATAATCATATTCAGATGAGCGATAGGTCTCCTCGATAATTTTGCTGTATTTCTCCTGAATAAATTTCCGGCGCAGCTTCAGTGTGGGCGAAAGTTCACCGTTGTCCATGCTCCAGTCTGCCGCAAGCAACCTGAATTTTTTAATCTTTTCCGGCTGGCCCAGATCCTGATTAAACTGCTCGACCTCGACCTTGATACGACGGATGATCCTTGGATTCTGGACCATTTTCTCCCGCGAAACAAACTCAACATGCTTTACTGCACACCAGTTTTTAAGATGTTCGAAATTGGGAATGATCAGGGCGGCAGGATAGGCCCGGTTCTCGCCAATCACCATGATATGTTCAATAAACGGGGATTCCTTGAATTTCTGTTCGATTACCTGGGGTGCGATCATTTTCCCCCCTGACGTTTTAAAAATCTCTTTCTTACGGTCGGTTATGCGGATGTATTTCCCATCCTCAATCAAACCTATGTCGCCCGTATGAAACCATCCGTCTTCATCCATCACCTCCGCAGTTTTTTCGGGGCGGTTGTAGTATCCCAGCATCACCCCGGGGCCTTTAACGAGAATCTCCCCATCGGTGGCTATCTTTACCTGAACATCGGTAAGTAACGGACCTACCGTGCCAAATTTAACCCCATCCGAAGTAAATCGGTAACAGGATATCCCGGGGGATGTCTCCGTAAGGCCATAGGCTTCGAGGATCGGGATCCTGGCAGCCCAGAAAATACGGGTAAGTCTCGGATGCAACGCGGCACTACCAGAAACGATGAATTTCAGATTGCCTCCGAGCGCAGATCTCCATTTACTGAAAACCAGCGCATTTGCCATGGCCAGTTTGAGTTCATAAAGCCAGCCGCGTTCGCCGTTAAGCTCATATTTATGTCCTTGCCGCAGCGACCAGAAAAAAAGCATCTTCAGGGGAAGTTTCAATCCACGGCCCTTAATTACAATCCTGTTATAGACCTTTTCGAGTACCCGCGGAACGGCAGCAAATCCATGGGGTTTTACCTCAGCAATGGTGGCGGCAACGGAATCAAGGTTCTGAATGTAATAAACGGAAACGCCAAAAGATTGATATACATAGCCGGCAGTGCGTTCATACACGTGGCACAAGGGCAGAAAGCTGACTGCTCTGTCTCTGGCGTTAAGCGGGGGTATCTCTCCAAGTGCCTTGTAGTTGCTCACGAAATTGTTGTGCGACGACATAACTCCCTTGGGCCGGCCTGTAGTTCCCGAAGTATAAATGATCGTAACCATGTCGTTGGGCATGATCGATTGCTTGATCCTGTCCAACTCTTCCGGATTCGGATAACTCCTACCCAGTTCCAGAATTTCCGTCCAGTGACGCAAACCGCTCACAGGTTCGATCGAAAAAATGTATTTCAATGAAGGACTCTCCTTCACTACGTTTCCGATCCGCTGATAGATATCGGCATTAGAAATGATCAGAATTTCTGCCTGGGCATCTGATAAGATATACCGGTAACTTTCTTCACTGATGGTGGGGTAGATAGGTACCTGTACAGCTCCGGTCTGCATGATCCCCATGTCGAAAAAGTTCCATTCCGGACAATTGAGCAGGACCGTTCCTATTTTACTGCCGGGTTTTACGCCCAACGCCAGTAACCCCAGACTGATCTCGGTGCTGTATTTCAAATAATCAGCGGCGGAATAACTTTTCCAGCCACCCTCTTCCTTTATATTAAAAACGTCGGGGATGCTGCTGTATTCATCTTTATACAGCTCGAGAAGATCGAAAAGGCGGGTGACAGGTTTCCTCATGCTTTCTGCTATTTGAATAATGTCATTATGTCGTCCTCGAATTTCTTCATGATGAAGTTACGTTTAAGTTTCATGGTGGGCGTGATCTCCCCGGTCTCAAAAGTCCATTCCGAATCCATCAGTTTCCAGCTCTTTACCTTCTCGGTATCTCCGAAACATTTATTGTATTTGTTCACCTCCTGCTGAAATCGTTTGACAATCCTCGGTAAAACGACCATTTCGCTGTTGGTAGTATACGGTATCTCCTTAACGGTGCAATAAGAGCGAAGAAAATTGAAATCCGGCACGATCAGGGCACCGGCAAATTTCTGATGTTCACCTACAACAATAAGCTGATCAATGAACAGGGATTCCTTGAAGGTGTCTTCAATAGGTTGCGGACTTACATACTTTCCAAAGGAGGTTTTGAACAGTTCCTTTTTCCTGCCGGTAATTTTCAGATGACCTTCGGGCTCGAAACAACCCAGGTCTCCCGTGTGGAACCAACCGTCTGCCTCAATGGCTTCCCGGGTCATTTCAGGTTCCTTGAAGTATCCCAGCATAACGTTAGGCCCTCTGGCCAAAATTTCGCCGTCCTCGGCTATCTTCACTTCAACTCCCTTTAAGACCTTTCCGACGGTTCCAAACTTGGTTCCATTTTCGGTAAGATCGTTTACGGAGATAACCGGAGAAGTCTCCGTTAATCCGTATCCCTCAAGCACATTGATACCGGCACAGGTAAACATTCGCGCCAGACGAGGTTGCAGGGCCGCCCCGCCGGAAACCACAAGCAGGTGTTTCCCGCCAAGTGCAGCACGCCATTTCGTGTAAACCAGCTTGTCATAAATGCTTCGTTTCAGCTCATAAAACCAGCCGTTGGCTCCATTCTGCTCATACCTGAGCGCCAGGTGGAGAGCCCAGAAAAAGATCCAGCGCTTTGCTCCTTCAAGCTTGTGGCCGGTGGCAAACAATTTATCATAGATCTTCTCGAGCAACCTGGGTACTGTGGATAAAATATCGGGCTTCACATCCTTCATGTTATCTGTGATGGTACCCAGATTTTCGGCATAATAGATGGAAAAGCCAAGATAATGATAGAGGTAATTCAGCATTCGTTCGTAAACATGGCACAGCGGCAGGTAACTTACTGCTTTGGCCTCTTCACCGAATGGCGGGATATAAGCGACAACCCTGAAATCTGAAATTATGTTGTGGTGTGAGAGCATTACCCCTTTGGGATTACCGGTGGTTCCAGAGGTATAGATGATGGTGGCAACATCCTGCGGATTGACGGATGACTTTCTGCTATTGAGTGCAGCGGGATTGAGGTTTTGCTTTCCCAGGTCGATCAGCTCGTTAAGATGTTTATGCTCATGGTGGTCGGAATAGGTGAAAACACCCTTGATGTTTGACATCTCAGGTAAAATGTGGTCTATCTTGCGAAGGAGATCCTGACCGGAAATAAACACATATGACACCTCCGCATGGTTAAGTATATATTTATAATCCGATTCACTGATGGTTGGATAAATGGGAACATGGATGGCTCCGACTTGGAGAATTGCCATATCCAGGAAATTCCATTCTGCCCGGTTTGAACTAATTTGCGCAATTTTATCGCCAGGTTGCACCCCCATGGACAGGAAACCATAACTGATGTTGTCGACAATTTCCCGGTACTGTTTGATACTGTACTTAACCCATTCGCCATTCTCTTTCGAGGCAAGAACATCATCTTTGGGTTTAAATTTCTGCTCGCAATAAGGCAACAGGTCAAAAATGCGGGTTACATCCATAACAATTTCTAATTAAATAATGTGTAATTCAGATTATTATGCAATAATATGAAAATTGTCAGACGGGGAGATGCTTAACCAAAAAATAAATCATCCGGAACATCCGGTAATAATTTTGCTGTTTGCCTGTTTCGCTATTTCTTATCGATCACAACCGCACTTGCCTGGGCGGCAGGCATTAAAACCATATCGTTGATATTAACATGCGAAGGAAGCGTTGTGACGTAGTAAGCCACTTCGGCAACATCGTCGCCGGTAAGCGGTGTAAAACCCTTATAAACAGTGGCAGCCCGCTCGGAGTCGCCATTAAACCTAACCAGGGAAAATTCGGTTTCCGCCGCCCCGGGAGCAATCTGGGTCACCTTGATGTTGTGGGTTACCAGGTCGATGCGTGTGCCTTTGGTGATGGCATCAACGGCGAATTTGGTTCCGCAGTAAACATTTCCGTTCGGATACACCTCTCTCCCGGCAATGGATCCGATGTTGATAATGTGTCCCGTCTTCCGGGCAACCATTAGCGGGGAGATATGCCGGGTCATGTAGAGCAATCCTTTGATGTTGGTATCAATCATCCGTTCCCAGTCATCAATCAGCCCTTCGTTTACCGGACCAAGTCCGGCTGCCAGTCCGGCATTGTTAACCAGTACATCGATGGTCCTCCAACGTTCGGGTAGTGTTTCAACTGCCTTTCTGACTTCCTCCTCTTTGCGTACATCAAAGCACAGCGGATGTATTTCAACGGAGTATTTCTGTTCCAGCGCTATTTTAAGTTCAAGGAGTCGTTCGATCCGGCGTCCGGTAATGATCACATCATTTTCTTCGCTGGCAAAACGGGTGGCAATGGCCTTTCCAAACCCGCTGGTGGCACCGGTTACAAGTATTGTTTTTTTCATAAAATCAGTTAATGTGGAATCTTAGCGGCGGCTAAATTAAGGAATTTAGCGTGGAGTTCTGCAGGATTTTAAAAGTGGTATCCCGAACCTCTTTGAAGACACCGCGGATTTTACAGGTTTCTTCATTGCCGCATGCATCGCAGGGCTGATAGGCCTTTTCTGAGACACATGACAGCATCGCAATGGTGCCTTCAAAGTGCCTGACAATATCCAGAAGGGTCACCTCTTCGGGTGATTTCAACAGGAAATATCCACCGGACTTGCCGAGTTTGCTGCCCAGGAACCCAAGATTTTTCAACTCCAGTAGTATGTTTTCGAGAAAACGCTGGGGAATTTTTTCACTTTTGGCAATATCACTGATCAGGATAGCTCCGTTACCATATTCACGGGCAAGTTTTGTTACGGCAAGAATGGCATACCTGGTTTTATTGGATAACATATCAGCCGGTTTTACTAATTAATTGCAATTTTTTCAAGTTGTTGATCATGATTTTCCTTCCCTCCAGCGTAATGATCCCCTCCTTATTGAATTTGGAAAGCGTGTTGATCACATTCTCGGATGCGCAGGCAGCATACTCCGCCAGTTCTTTGCGCTGAAGGGTAAATTCGTACGGACTATCTCTGTAGACGTGCTCCCAGAGATAAATCAGGATATCGGCAATTCTTCCGTTTACCTGCTTATGAGCCAGACTGATAAAATTAAAGATGGAGGTCTGGAACATTTCCACGGTTCGTTCGCATAAAGCCAGGGTATAGTTCCCGTGTTTCTCTGCGACATTGCGCAGGGCGCGACTGTCGAGGAAACAGAGCGCGTAATCTTCGACAGCAACCAGCGAAAAGATGTTTGTTTCCTTGAAAAAAAGATTGGCGCCGCCAAGGAGAATCGGCCCCTTCACGATGGTCATTATAAAATTCCTTGAAGGATCGGTCTGGTAAACGAATTTCACAATGCCTTTATGAAGGAATACCAGCTGCTGCGACTTAGCCCCCTGCTTTATGATTGTTTCACCCTTCGAAAAGGTGAGTTGAACCGAAGTCCGGCGTATCAACTCAAACTCCGACTCCGGAATGTAATGGCAGGAAATGGTTCGAAAAAGACAGGATTTGCAATCATAAAGCTGGTGTTTTACATCATTCATGCAACAAAATTTCAGGATCGGAGATAACTTATTTCAGGTTGGAGGATAAAAAATTCGACACAAATGTACATTTAATCGATGTAGTTAATGGATATTTTTGTGAAAAAATTTTTATGAATATAAAAACAGTAACAATTCTCGGCGGTTTCGGGAAAGACGGCACCGGGGAACAGGTTGATAAAGTTGAATTGTCGATGGGGGACATCATCAGTATCGTTGGACCAACAGGGTGCGGAAAAACCGCGCTGATCAACGATGTGGAACTTTTTGCGAATTGTAATACACCTTCCGGGCGAAAAATTCTGATCAACGGGGAGGAGGTTCCGGAAGACTTCACCTTTGATTCTTCGAAACACCCGATTGCCCTGATCTCGCAACACCCGAATTTTCTCAGCGACCTTCCCGTTGGGGAGTTCCTCTCCATTCATGCCAGGGTGCGGGGCGCCGGCGACATCGAAGCGGTGGTGAATGAAACCATCCGGTTTGCCAATGAGCTCACAGGGGAAGCAAGTATCCCGGAAACTGCCATGACCGAACTTTCAGGAGGTCAGACGCGGTCTCTGTTAATTGCCGATGCCGTAATTATCGGGAACTCTCCGATCATTCTGCTCGATGAGATTGAAAACGCAGGGATTCATAAGACCCGTGCGCTTGAGATGCTGAAAAAATATGAGAAACTTTTTGTATTTGTCACCCACGATCCAACCATTGCGCTACTCTCCGACTGTCGCATCATCATGAAAAACGGAGCCATGCAGAAGGTGGTTTACTCAAATTCCGAGGAGCGCACAACGGCAGAGGCCTTAAGAAAAATGGATGATATCATTCTTCATTTCCGTGGAATAATCCGCGCAGGAGGAGAGATTAAAAAGGAACATCTTACACAGATAATCAACTAACAGCTATGAAACTAATCATTTTTGCCGGTCCTCCCACTTGCGGAAAGACCACAGTCATCAGACAGGTCATCAAAAGGATGCTGGCCAAACAATTAAAACCTTCCTTCATCAAGATCGATGTGCTGTTTGCCGATGAGGACGAGACGATCAGCCGCGAATTCGGCATCCCGACGCGCAAGATCTACTCCGGCGAACTTTGTCCCGACCATTGCAATGTAGTAGTTTTGGATGAACCAGTTGAGTGGGCAGAAAAGTCCGGTACCGATTTTCTGTTTGTGGAAACGGCCGGCCTCTGCAAAGACCATCTCCGTTTTGGAAAGCAATGCGCTTTACGGGATCGGAATTGATCCGATCGTAAAACAGATCGTCCGGACCAACGACATCGAATTCCCGATGTTCCTCAGGGGTAATCCGCCCGTCGGAACCTGCACCATCTGTGTCGGAAAAAAAGAGATCGGGGCGAAAAACCATTTCGGCGTTCTGAGAACGATGGACAGTGAGCTCTTTTATGTAGGTGAATAATGAACATGGAGCCAAAGACAAGGATCTACCTCGACAATGCTGCCACCACCCGCATTGATGACAGGGTAATGGCGGTCATGAACGCTGCTTACCGAGATTTTTTCGGCAATGCATCAAGTCACCACCGGGATGGCACATCCGCAAGATCCATTCTTGAAAATGCACGGCAAACAATCGCCGCAAGCATCGGAGCCTTACCCTCCGAGATCTGTTTCACCTCCGGTGGCACCGAAGCCAATAACCTTGCCTTGAAAGGGGTCGCCTTTGCAAACAGACACAGAGGGAACCACATCATTGTTTCGGCCATTGAACATGATTGTGTGCTGAACACGTGTAACTGGCTTGAAGAGCAGGGTTTTCGTGTTTCATATATCCCTGTTGATGAAACCGGGTTGCGGTCATCGACAGAAAATGTTCCTGCCATTGCGGGCTTCGCCGCTGCAGCAAACATGTGTATGCATGAGATTGACAAGGAACCCGCACGGCAAAAGGGGTTGAAAAAAATTCTCATCAACCATCTCTCCGAAAAATTTGATTCATTCTATATCAATGGTGATGAAGAAAACTGCCTGCCGGGACATCTCAATTTCAGCTTTCACGGACTTGAAGGGGAAACCATCAGGTTACTCCTCGAACTTGATGAGAAGGGGATCTCGGTTTCAGCGGGCTCAGCATGCTCCTCCAATAACCAGAATCACAATGCATCGCATGTCCTCAGGGCCATCGGGCGGAACCAGTTTGAGGCACGGGGTGCGATCAGAGTCTCTATCGGTAGATTCATCGGTGAATATGATATCAAAGCCTTGATTTTCGCCCTGGAAAAATCCATTGGATCGTTGAAGGCAATCTTTTCAACAACATAAAACAGACAATAATCCAACCGAATCCCAAAACCTGAAAACCATGCATGAAATGATTAAGGAGATCCACCAGGTGGATTTCAACAATATCCAGCTTCCCGATCTCGATTGCGGTGCCTGTGGCAAAAGAAAACAAAGTCCATCAGAATTGCATCTCCTGCGCCAGCGCCGAAAACCTGGGCGTAAAGATGAACTGGAAAGATGGCCTTAAAAGGGAATTTGACTTTATCCTTGATGTGATGGAGGGTGAACCCGGGCCGCGGGAGACCATGCTTCCTTACAATCCTGCACTGGTCAGGGAACTGGGGGTAAAAAAAAGGCGATGTGATGATCGGCAGGCACATGGGGATGAAGGGATTATCAGGGAATCGAAAGAGAAGATCGAACTTGGCCGCCGGTATTGGTTCATGCCCCGTCGCTGCATGCTGCAGTGGAGGCACAGCGGTCTTGTAAATGCGGTTACCCGTTTAAAGGACGGAAGTTACCGTGTGAGGATTGAAGGACTTTTTATCGGCTAATGCGAACCTTAACCCATTCACGGGCATTTGCGAACGCTTCGATCCAGGGAGTCACTTCATCATTTTGACGATCTTCGGGATAGTTTGCCCATTGCCAGGGGAGCACTGAGTCTTCGAGATGGGGCATAATAGCCAGGTGTCGGCCATCAGCAGAGGCGATACATGCGGCATCATATTGCGAACCATTCGGATTGGCAGGATATCCGTGGTACGAATACCGTGCAGGAATATGATACGCTGATTCCCCCTCAGGGAAATTGAATTTCCCTTCACCATGCGCAGTCCAGATTCCCAATCGTGTTCCGGCCAGCGAGCCCAGCATCACCGAGTGGTTCTTTTCTATACTCACGTTCACGAAAGCACATTCATACTTGTGCGAATCGTTCCACGACATTTTTGGGTGAAGCGGATGATCCGGGTAGATAAGACCGAGTTCAACCATAAGCTGACAGCCGTTACACACCCCAAGACTCAGGGTATCCGTTCGTTTGAAGAAATTATCCAGCGACCTTTTGGCCCGTTCGTTGTAAAGGAAAGATCCGGCCCACCCTTTCGCTGATCCGAGCACGTCGGAGTTGCTGAATCCGCCAACAAACGCAATGAAATTAACATCCTCCAGGTTTTCACGGCCGGCGATCAGGTCGGTCATGTGCACATCCTTCACATCGAAACCTGCCAGGTACAATGCCCAGGCCATGTCACGATCACGGTTTACCCCCTTCTCACGAATGATGGCAGCTTGGATGCCGGAGGGTTTCCGGCGCGATAAATCAATTCCGAATTGACCTGTCTTACCCGTAAACTCCTTCCCAAACCTGAATTCAAGAGGCTGGTTCTTATAGTTGGAATAGCGCTCCAGCGCCAGTTTTTCGCCGCACTGTCTGCGATCCAGCAGATAGGAAGTCCTGAACCAGGTATCCCTTAACGCATCAATGTCAAAAGAAAAAGTTTCACTTCCATTTTTGAGATTCAACTTCCTATTCCCGGTAATTTCTCCAATTTCAATAATTTCAATTTCACCATTTCTCCATTTTACCATTTCACCATTTTCAACCTGCACCACCACGCCGGGTTTTTCACTGAACAACAACCTCATGGTATCAACTTCATTCAATGCAGAAAGATCGGCATCAATCCCGATTTTCGGATTGGCAAAGGCCATTTCGAGGAGAGTTGTAATCAGTCCTCCGGCAGATACGTCATGGCCCGCAAGGATAACAACTTGAGTTATCATTTTCTGAATAGTGTTGAATGCGGAAATAAAGCGACCGGTATTTTTCACCGCCGGCACTTCCGCACCAAGCTGACCGATAACCTGCGCAAAACTGGTTCCACCCAGGGCGAAGGAGTCGTCGGAAAATGGAATGTAAAATAATTTTGATCCGGGTTTTGAACGCAGCACCGGACCGATCACCTTTTTAACGTCTGCAACTTCTCCAACAGCCGAAATAATCACAGTCCCCGGTGAAAAAACCACACTCCCATCAGGATATTTCTGTGTCATGGAAAGGGAATCTTTTCCGGTTGGAATGTTTATCCCCAGTTCGATGGCAAAATCGCTCACGGCCTGAACGGCAGCATACAACCTTGCATCCTCGCCCGGATTTTTACAGGGCCACATCCAGTTGGCACTGAGGGATACACCTTTTAATCCGTGGGTTAATGGCGCCCAAACCAGGTTGGTAAGGGCTTCGGCTATGGATAATCTTGAACCTGCTGCTGCATCAACCAGCGCCGTGGCAGGTGCATGGCCAAGGGAGGTGGCAATACCTTTTACCCCTTGGTAATCAAGTGCTGTAACTCCCAGGTTGTTCAGCGGCAGTTGGATGGCTCCCGTTGTCTGCTGCCTGGCGATCTTTCCGCTCACTGCCCTGTCGACCTTGTTTGTCAGCCAGTCCTTGCAGGCAACTGCCTCGAGTTGAAGCACGTTGTTGAGGTATTCATAAAGTTTGGCAGGATCGTAAACCAGCGAAGCATGAAGCGTGCCGCGTGATGAGTCGGTAAGTATTGTACGTGGCGGTTTTCCGAAGAAATCGGGGACATTCAGATTAATCGGGGTTGTTCCGTCACGCCGATCCTCGAAAACAAATTTGTGATCGCCCGTGGCATCACCTACCACGTACATCGGCGCTCTTTCTCGTTCAGCGATCTCCTGAAGGAGGCTTACATCCTCCTCTTTCATGACCAGACCCATCCGTTCCTGGGATTCATTGCTTACGATCTCCTTATCCGACAATGTAGGGTCACCGATCGGCAGGGCATCAATACAAATATGTCCTCCGGTCTCCTCAATAAGCTCGGAAATCGAGTTCAGGTGACCGCCGGCGCCGTGATCATGAATGGAGACAACCGGATTGGTTTCCATCTCTGCCAAGGCCCGGATGGCATTGAACACCCGCTTCTGCATCTCGGGGTTTGAGCGCTGAACGGCATTGAGTTCGATGGCATTGTCATACTCTCCCGTAGCAACGGAGGATACAGCGCCTCCTCCCATACCGATCCGGTAGTTATCGCCACCAAGGATAACGATCTTTTCTCCGGGTTGAGGAATCTCTTTGATACTGTCACGATGCCGTGCATACCCAATACCACCGGCAAGCATGATCACTTTATCAAATCCGAAGGTCCGGCCTTCTGCTGCGTGCTCGAAGGTCAGAACCGATCCGCAAATGAGTGGTTGACCGAATTTATTCCCGAAATCGCTGGCTCCGTTCGATGCACGGATCAACAGTTCTTCAGGAGTTTTATAGATCCATTTCCGGGCCGGAACATTGTTCTCCCAGTCGCGTCCGCCGTCGAGCCTGGGGTAGGATGTCATGTAAACGGCCGTGCCGGCCATGGGGATGCTCCCTTTGCCACCGGCCATCCGGTCGCGGATCTCACCACCAGATCCTGTGGCAGCACCATTGAAAGGCTCAACAGTAGTAGGAAAATTATGCGTCTCTGCTTTCAGTGAGATGACAGCGTTAATGTCGCGGATCACGAAAAAATCTGCTACATTTTGTTTCCCGGGAGCAAACTGTTCAATGGCAGGCCCCTCGACAAACGCTACATTGTCTTTATAGGCAGAGACGATCAGGTTGGGATTCTGTTTCGCTGTTTTCCTGATCAGGTCGAAAAGTGTTTCCGGCATCTCCTTACCGTCGATAATGAAAGTTCCGTTGAAGATTTTGTGGCGGCAATGCTCTGAATTGACCTGCGAAAATCCAAAAACCTCACTGTCGGTAAGTTTGCGTCCCAATTTCGCACTGAGTCCTTCGAGATAACCTATCTCTTCGCTGCTCAGGGCAAGTCCTTCCTGTTTATTATAGGCAACAAGGTCATCAATCATTACGATGGGTTCCGGTTCCTTCGTAACATGAAAGATCTCCTGTCCGGGGTTCTCGTACAAATGCTGGAGCATGGGATCGAAAAGCCCCTCCCCCAACCCCTCCCCTGCATGGGAGGGACGAATGGTGAATTCTTCAATCCTTGTGATCCCTGTTATTCCCATGTTCTGGGTGATCTCCACCGCATTGGTGCTCCACGGGGTGATCATTTCACGACGCGGACCAATATACATTCCGGTTAAAACAGGTTCGGCGATACATTCTGCATCGCCGAACAGCCAGGTAATTTTTATCAGGTCTGCGTCGCTCATCCCGCTGCCTGATTCAACAGCGTAAAAACGATCGAGACCTTTGAAAAAGGTTATCATGCTTTTTAAATCAGTTGTTAAAAGTCAATCCTGTCACTTTTCAAGAGCCTAAAAATCTTTCTGCTTCAATGGCAGCCATACAACCTGTTCCTGCTGCGGTTATTGCCTGGCGGTAGTAGTGATCCTGCACGTCGCCGGCAGCAAAAACACCATCGATACTCGTCTGGGTAGTGCCGGGTTTGGTTTTTATATAATTCATCTCATCCAGCTCCAGTTTTCCGATAAATAGTTCGGTATTCGGCTGATGCCCGATGGCCACGAAAAACCCCGTAACAGTGAGGTCGCGGCTTTCACCGCTTTTCACATTTCTTACCCTGACCCCGGTTACACCGTTTGAATCGCCGAGCACCTCTTCCGGAACACTGTCCCACACCATTTCGATATTGATTGTATTCATCACTTTATGCTGCATGGCTTTCGAGGCTCGCAATTCGCCACGCCGGTGGATCATGTAAACTTTGTTGCAAAGCTTCGCCAGGTAGGTTGCCTCCTCCGCCGCAGTATCTCCGCCCCCGACAATGGCAACATCCTGTTTGCGGTAAAAAAAACCATCGCAGGTAGCACACCCCGAAACACCACTGCCCATGAATTTTTTCTCCGATTCAAGTCCCAGCCATTTGGCGGAAGCCCCGGTAGAAATTATTACAGTCTCTGCAAAAACCGTTTTCCCGTCATCTGCGATCACTTTGAAAGGACGCTTCGAAAAATCAACCTCCGTAACTACGCCAAATCTGACTTGCGTTCCAAAGCGCTCAGCCTGCTTCTGCAGGTCCTCCATCATTTTGGGGCCTTCCACTCCCTCGGGATAACCCGGAAAATTATCAACTTCGGTGGTAATTGTAAGTTGTCCGCCAGGTTGCATTCCCTGGTACATGACAGGTTTTAAATCGGCACGCGCAGCATAAATGGCAGCAGTATATCCTGACGGGCCTGATCCGATAATCAGACAACGCACGTTTTCGGCAGTTTCACTCATTTTAGAAATTTTACAATGTGGTTGCAAAATTAATAAAATTAACCTCCCAATCCTATGGAGTCACGATCAAACGTTTGGTTGCGCGATCATTTCCAGCTTGTATCTGGATAAGGTAACAAGCCGGAGCCAGTGCACTTGTGTTTAACAGGATCTGGTTTCTGCCCTCCGGGTAACTCCGGAAAGGAATTTCAGCAACAAGCCTGCCTGAAAGATCAAAAACACTGATATTCACGGCAGCTTCGGTAACCAGTGTGAACGAGATATTTGTCTCCAGTTTACACGGATTTGGTCCCAGCGTAAAGTTAAATTTCTCCACAGCTGGAACCTCTGCCGTACCTACTGCATAATCGCTCCGGTCGAAGGTTGAGTTGGCAAACGTACTGCTTCGCTGACTGCTCCAAACATTTACAACCTGCTGAGAAACCGTGTTCACCCTGACTTTCGGAAATGGATTCTGGATGTTTGCCGCATCGTTGTAGCCATTGGAAAAACTGGTCCAGCTTCCCCCGGCATTAAGGTTCATCCCCGTGTAGGAACATTTGAGTTTTGCGGTCAGCGAGTCGCTCCATGTCGCATAAAACCTTTGATGTGATGCATCGTAGGCAACATCCTGCTCGATGTCGCGGATGTTTCCGGTACCTGAACTAAAAACCGGCAACCAGGCGGCACCCGTAACCGGATTTAGATTTCCGGCGCCGAAGACCGCGGTATAATTTCCTGCTGCATCAAGCTTTTTATCCCATGTTACTACCACCGAGAAGGCATTGCCGGAGTTATTGAGCAGATCATCCTGGCATGCGATGGAAGGATCCTTGGCTCCATTGTTGAGTCCGCCTCCCACTACATCCACCTGGTATGGGGCGGCCCAGACGCTGTTAAATCCGGTCAGACTGTGGGAAGTATAAACCTGGCCAAATGAAGAATAATAGTAGGAAAAATCAGGGAGCTTATCCCAGGCTGCAAAATATCTGCCTTCCGGGAGGGCTGCACTGCGGCCAAATGCAAGTGCTACATTTACGTAATAGTGTCCGGATGATGCCAGGGTTTGGGTATTGCTGAAGGTATTGCCCCCATCGGCGGAGGATTTGAAAATAATGTTGTCGTTAACTGCATTTACCTTGCTGTAAATTAATCCGATACTAAACGGAGCCGCGCCTGCCGAAGGGAAGGCAAAATCAGTGGCGATAGCCACATCAGGAAACCCGAAGTTAGAGATCATATTATCGATCGAAGTCGAGGTAATCAATGACAATTGCTGGTCAAGTTTTTCAAGTGTAACTTCCCACACATCAATGGAGGCCTTCATAAATCCAGAACTAACGGCCCACACATTTGTTGAATTTGCATTGGCTCCGGTCACCGCAAGATCGATAGCATTGATATAATATCCTCCCCGCAGCAATGAACTGTAAGTCCAGGTTGTTCCGTTGTCGACCGAACGTGCGACCCGGAACCCACCGGTTGAAATCAGGTAAGCTGAATACAGATAGCCATTTGCTGCAACCACGATTTTGGTGTTGCGCTGGTCTTCGGAGAGATTACCCTGAATCAGGATGTCTGTTCCATAGGCTGCAGATTCTGTATTTTTATAAGGTGTGCCATAATTACCCGTTTGCGCAATTGCACTGGATCCTGTGACTGCCAAAGTCAGAAAAATCAAAGTCTGGAATATTTTTTTCATCTTCATTTAGTGTTAAGTTATTGTTTCTGTAGTTGTACGGTTTCGACACTTGATCAATTGCCAATTTTGATGAAACTGCCATTCTCGGTCGTTCCGGAATTTGTAATTACGTTGATTATATAAAAACCAGGGGACAGCGCAGACACATCAATTCCCCGTTCTGAATTTTCAACACTCTTTTTATCCATCATCAGTTTACCTGAAGTTGCATAGATGCTTACCGAAGCAACGGTTGTTCCGGCATGCAGTTTGACCCGGATCCTGTCTGTAGCAGGATTTGGAAATACAGTAGCGGCCTGGGCAACCTGCAAATCCTCAACGCCTGTTGTTGCCGGGGTATATTCCCAACATTCGCGTGTTCCATTACCACTAACAACATATCCCAGTCCGTTAATGGCAAAGCCGGCACCGCCAGCCAAACCTGTTGCGCCGGGAAAATCGTTGAGTGCGGTCCACTGGTCGTTCGCAGGGTTGTATTTCCAACACTCCTTGAGCGGTGCCATGGAGGCTGGAAATCCGCCGACTACATAGGCGCTGTTGTTTATCACGAAGATGTCAGCCTGCTGACGACCTGCTCCCGGAAGCGAAGCCTTCTGTGTCCAGCTATTGGTGCCGGGATTGAATTGCCAGAGATCATTGAGCATGTTGCCTCCATCGGTACCTCCGAAAACATATATCAGTCCGTTCACCGAAAAAGCCGTTGCATAATACCGTGCAGCAGCTGCCGGAAGACTTGCCTTCTGGCTCCAGGTATTGGCAGACTGATTATATTCCCAACAATCGTTCATCGGCAGGGCCATGCCGTCATACCCGCCAATGATGTATCCAAAGTTGCCGGTACCGGTAGCAGCGGCTTTCATTCGCGGAATGTCAAACAGCGCCTTTGAGGACCAGTTATTTCCTGCCTGATTGTATTCATAGGTGTCGAAAATGTAGGTTGCATCATTGGCGCCGCAGGTGGCGTAGCCGAAATTTCCGGCTACGAAACCCACACCGTCAGAAAATGCCATTGGAAGCGGGGCCTTTTGTGTCCAGGTGTTCAACTGTGGATCAAACTCCTCCATATCTGCAAGAAAACTGTTCATTCCGCCGTAGGTGCCGCTTCCCATGTAACCCTTATTATTTAACGCATACCCAAAAAAGTTAAAACGTCGCTGGCCGGGATAATCGGCTTTTTGATTCCATACGCCCTGAGCGGTCATCCAGAGCGGGAGAAAAATGATTACCAGGATCAGCGTATTTTTTAGTGTTTTCATAATCCGATTTTTTTGAGTTGACATTAAATTATTGAAAGTTATCTCCCACAGCGGAAAAGAATATGCGGTTGAATTACAGGGTATTGATCCTGATGAATTTTTCGGTGCCGGTCATACAAATTCCACAACGCTTCGTCGGAGCTTTGTCGTAGGTATTACCACATGTCGGACATACATAATATACACTTGACAACGACTTGACGGTTTTGTTTTCGAGCGCCGTCAACGCATTCTCGTACATTGCACGGTGCTTTTGTTCCGTTTTGAAAGCGTAATTCAGGCTGATCATCGCCAGCTGATTGCCGTCAGCTTCGGCATCCTTTAAAAAATCCGGATACATGGTAGTTGCTTCGTAGGTTTCGCCTTTGATGGCATCCTCCAGGTTTTCCTTTGTGCTTTTTACAGTAAACTCAGGCTTTACTGAGGGTGTTTTGATCCCTGATTCTTCAAGAACTGCTTTATGATTGGTGGCGTGAATTTTTTCGGCCGTCGAAGCCGCTTTAAACAGCATGGCAATGGAATGAAACCCCTCCTGCTCAGCCTTTTTCGAATAGGCGGCATATTTTGCCGACGCGTTAGTTTCTCCCTTGAATGCAGCAAGAAGATCTTCTGTCGTTTTGGTCTTTGTCGCATCCGGGTTCGCCGAACTGATCATATTCAAACTGGCCTCCTCTTTAGGTGACTGGCCGTTTGACGCGTCGATGGAAATGGGGTCCTGAAGTTTGCCGGCTACACTTGAGCTGTTGCATGAACTGAATAACATCCACCCGGATACCAGGGTTGTACTTATAAATATCATTTTGGTTTTCATTGTTCCAGAATATTTGTTTATTGTTAATTTCATGACGCAAAGGTCCACCGGTTCCTATTAAACCAGACTTAAGCGATGCTTAAAAGTTTCTTAAAAATCAGGAATTGAAATGAAGGGTAAATGTTGTACCCGAACCGGGAGCACTGTTTACTTTGATGTTGATCTCCTGAAGATCGGCCAGTGTTTTAACAATGGAAAGACCCAGTCCCGTTCCCTGCACCTGTGAACTCCGCGAGGCATCCGTTCTGTAAAAGCGGTTAAAAATATAGGGAATCTGGTCAGCGGGAATTCCCTGACCGTTGTCGCTGATGGACAAATCATTTTCTTTCGGGTTCCACGAGCAAAGTACCCGCTCGCCTGAGCTACCGTACTTTAATGCGTTGCTGATAAGGTTTTCCAGGATGATCTCAAGGAAACCTTTATCTGCAAGCACGGTGACCTCCGGAGAGATTTCCACTTCAAGCATGATATTCTGTTCCTCCAGCTTTCGATTACAGCGTTCTTTGATCCCTTGGATAAGATCTCTCAATCCGACAGCCGTTTTTGAGAAAGTCATATTTCCCGCATCGAGCCTGGAGAGCTGCAGCATCTGGTCGATAATCCTGTTCAATGAGTCGACGTCGCCGATTACGCCCCTGATCTTTTCTTCATAATGTGCCGGCTCCCGTGTTTTCCGTATCAGCACTTCAAGGTTACCGCGGATTCCGGTGACAGGAGTACGCAATTCGTGAGAAATGTCGGCGGTAATCTGTTTCTCCCGATTGAGACTCACTTCGATACGGTCAAGGAGTTCGTTGATGGTACAGGTCAGTTGATAAATTTCATCCTTGTGTGATGGCAGCGGAATACGGGTATTTATGTTTTTGTCGCCGATTTTCCCTGTTGTTTTGATGAGTTGCTGAACCGGTGCAATGCCGCGTGAGGCTGCCCAGGAAGTTACCATGAAGAATACCAGCAGCATGAGCGGAAAGGCAATAATCATGGTAAGTTGCAGGTTGGAAAGAATGAGCGTTGATTCGGCCTGCGGCAAACCGATGTCAAGCTGTCCGATGAGTTGTCCCGAATCATTGAATATCGGGAACTGTCCCTGCCGGATCAGCTTTCCGTTGAACTCGATGTTAAAAAATACAGGGACGGTGAGCAAGTCTGCAAAAAGGAGATGGTCATTCTGAAGATTTGCCGATTTGAAAACCAGTCTGTGCTTTGAATCCACTACCTGCAGGAATGTCGGACTGACCTCCGCCTGACGGTGCTCAGCTTCAAGTTTCTCCGACATCAGGTCCGGCAACAAAGAGTCACCCTTCCAGTGAATATTGTAGATCACCTCCTCTTTTTCAGACCGGATCTGGTCGTCGAGGTGCTGGTAAGCCGTAACGTAAACTACCGTATACACCACAACAAACACCACCAGGGTAGTCACCGCAGCTGCAACGGCGTTAAAGAGGGCAATCCGGGTCCGGAATCGAAGGTTCATGTATCTTCGTTAATACGGTACCCAACCCCGCGAATGGTTTCGATAAATGATTCGGTACCGGGTTCATCCAGCTTTTTCCGAAGAAAATTGATGTAGACATCGATGACAGAGTTATCGTAATCAAAATGCAGATCCCAAACTTTTTCAATGATGCGGGTCCTTCTGCTTACTTTACCTTTGTTACGAAGGAGGAACTCCAGGAGTGAAAATTCCTTCTGCGTCAAATCGATGGTTTTCCCATTTTTGGTCACCCTGTGCGATTCAACATTCAGTACGATATCACCACAACTGAAAACAGAGCCTGCGCCCAGCTTATTTCGCATGACGACCCTGATCCTTGCCAGTAGCTCTTCAAAGGCAAAAGGTTTGCGGATATAGTCATTGGCGCCGGCTTCAAGTCCGAAAACGATATCATCGGTAGTATCTTTGGCCGTCAGGAAAATTATCGGGACCTCACTGTTTTCCTTTCTTACGGTCCGGCAAATCTCTATTCCGCTCAAGCCGGGAAGCATCCAGTCGAGCAGCATTACATCGTATTCATCCAGATAATTAAGTGCAAGTTGCAGTCCTGCCTTCCCGTTGTGGGCCACATCGACTGCAAAACCCTCCTCCGTTAATCCCTCTTTTATGAAACTGGCAATGGAGGTTTCATCTTCCACCAAGAGTATTCGCATACACAAATATATGTAATTCGGACACGATAATGTAATTAAATCTAGTCAACGGAGGAGGCTTCGTCGGTATTTCCCAGACCCAGCTCCACCCCTGCTGCATGTTTATAAACCAGCTGGCCTCCGAGATAACCGGTACGACCTACTCCTGCTGCAGCCGAGAGAAATAAAATAAATGAGACAATTCTGAGCCACTTGATATTATGTAACTGTTCACCCCCTACAAATATAGGGCATTAATTTGGGAAAGGGAATGAAGTGGGTTGAGGTTGTTTTTGATTGCGGTGTCAATAACGGATCGCAGGATTGCAAAAGATTCTGCGCCGGAGAAAGATTTGAACTGGC
>JANXZO010000054.1 GCA_025355465.1 Bacteroidales bacterium | reverse complement strand
TAGTACTGATGCGTTAACTTTTTGTTTTTTGTTGTAAGCTATTGAAAATAAATATAATATAAGCGTTCTTTGATTTTTTGATTTGAATTGACCTGTAGTTTTGCAGCACTAACTGCGGAACTATGAATTCAGGAAAGTATGTCTTTGCTCAGGTTTTACAATTTGTCAATAGATATGAGTTTGAGAAGTTTGTATCGCATTACCGTGGCAATTACCGGGTACGAGAGTTAAACTGTTGGAATCATTTTGTCCAGCTTTTCTTTGGTCAGCTGACTTCTCTGAACTCGTTAAGGGACATTTGCGTATGTCTGAAGGCTCACAAGAATAAGCTGTATCATCTGGGAGTCAAGCAAAATGTCAATCAGTCTACCTTATCACGCGCAAACGAGGGTCGGGATTGGAGGATTTTTGCCGAGTTTGGAGAGTATCTGATTAAAACGGTGCGACCACTCTATGCGAACTGCTCTGTTCCAAATGTTGATATTGACAACGATATATTTGCCTTGGATTCAACTACCATCTCGTTAAGTATAAAACTCTCCAGGTGGGCTGAGGGAAAATATTCCAGAGGTGCGGTAAAAATTCATACCCTACTTGATTTGAGAGGAAACATTCCCACCTTTATTTACATCACGGATGGAAAATATCATGATAGTAATATCCTGGATGTTCTCGTTCCTGAGCCTGGGGCGATATACTTGATGGACAAAGCATATATTGATTTCGCTGCTTTGTATTTGATGCATAAAGCCGGGTCGTTTTTCGTCACCAGAGCCAAGGTAACTCTTGATTATGAGGTCCTCGAGAATAATTATAATATCGATGAACGAACTGGTCTGAGAAGTGATAAAACGATCAAATTGAAAGGGCCAAAGTCAAAACAGCTGTATCCGGAAATTCTTCGGATCGTTGAATATTACGATGCTGAGAAAGATATCTTGCTAGTCTTTCTAAGTAACAACTTCGATGTCTCGGCCCTTGAGATCGCCCGCTTATACAAGAATCGATGGCAAATAGAAGTGTTCTTCAAGTGGATCAAGCAGAATCTGATTATTAAAAAACTCTGGGGGCACTCTGAAAATGCTGTAAACCTCCATATTTGGGTTGCTATCTGTACTTATCTTACAGTAGCGTATATCAAGCATCAATTAAAGAGCAACCTATCAGTCTATGAAATAATGCAGATACTAAGTATCTCAGCTTTTGATAAAACACCACTGAAAGAACTACTTACAGACAATCAGGTCAATCAAAATGTCAAAGAACAATACAATTTACTAACACTCGAATTTTAACGCATCAGTACTAATGAGGTAATAAGAATTTTATATGTCATCCTGAAAACAGCAACCAACCCAATCTAAATTTTCTATAACTATTGTAATCCTTGCATTCCTGCATTGCTTGCATTACTTGCATTCTTTGCATTGCCTGCATTCCTCACGTGTTTTCCTGCACCTGCAGCTGCTGCACCAGGTTCTTGCCGGCCACCGGTTTAATTAAATAGTAAACCCTGTAACTCTTTCCGCCGGCTTCCAGTGTGCCGATGCAGTAGGTGGAGCCGTCTGCAGAACTACCCTGCTTGGAAATCTTAAAACTCTTCACCGGGTTCTGCACAAAGAACTCTTTCAGCACCTGACCTGCCTGTGTTTTGCTGTAGGTTTCGTCGGAACCCGGCAAACTCAGGTCTACCATGGCATTGAAATATTTGCTCACCTCGGAGGCATTGCCCGTTCCCAATCCTTCAGCCACGAGTTTAGAAGTGTCATCCTGAGGACTGGCAAATGAAGCGAAACCCATGAAAAGCACTAATGAAACAACGCGTAATCGAAAAAGCATACACCCTCCTTTTTTACAAAAATACAAAACTTCTGAGGTAAACTTGCGATATTTGCCCACGAGTTATGAAGATACGATTGTTGTTGGTTGGTAAAACAGAGGAGGATTATCTCCTGAAGGGTATCACGGAATATGTAAACCGTATCCGATTTTATATTCCATTTGAAATTATCGAAATACCAGCCCTGAAAAATGTAGCTACCCTCACACGGGAACAGCAAAATACGAAAGAAGCCGAAGCCATCAGCAGGCATCTTCAACCCGGAGACGTGGTTGTATTGCTCGACGAAAGGGGCAAGGAGTATCGCTCAGTCGAATTTTCAACGTTTCTGAATCGTCATTTTATTTCGGGTGCTAAATCATTGGTTTTCGTTGTAGGCGGACCCTTCGGATTCGATCCATCGCTTAATAAAAGGGCCTCTTCCACACTATCTCTCTCCAAAATGACGTTCTCTCACCAGATGGTAAGACTTTTTTTCACCGAACAGCTTTACCGGGCATTAAGTATCCTGCGCGGTGGCTCCTACCACCATGAATAAGGCCGCTACGCCAAGATTGCCTTAACAATTTTTTAACGAAATGGTTAACAAATATTAACAACAATAGTTGATTTGTGTTTTTTCAATTTTATAAATTTGCACCCTCAAAATTCACATAAAAATGGTTGAAACGGATATCAAGGCGCTGAACGAACGCATACAGCAGGAGAGCGCATTTGTTGACATGGTAACGATGGAGATGCACAAGGTGATCATCGGTCAGAAACACATGATCGAAAGGCTGATGATCGGCCTCCTTGCGAATGGACACATCCTTCTTGAAGGAGTACCCGGACTTGCAAAAACGCTGGCCATCAAATCACTTGCCAACTGCATTGACGCGAAATTCAGCCGAATACAGTTTACCCCCGACCTGCTCCCTGCCGACTTGCTTGGTACTTTGATTTACAGTCAGAAGAACGAGGAATTCAAAGTGCGTAAAGGTCCCATCTTCGCCAACTTCATCCTGGCCGACGAAATAAACCGTAGTCCGGCAAAAGTGCAGAGTGCACTGCTTGAAGCCATGCAGGAGCGCCAGGTGACCATCGGCTCCGAAACATTTATACTGCCTGAGCCTTTCCTGGTCATGGCGACCGAAAACCCAATCGAACAGGAGGGAACCTATCCGTTGCCCGAAGCCCAGGTAGACCGTTTTATGCTGAAGGTGGTGATCGGATACCCCGATAAGAATGAGGAAAAGATGATTATCAGGCAAAATATCGGTAACGAGAAATTCTTCACAACAAATATTATTAAACCGGAAGATATTCTTCGGGCCCGCGCCATCGCCCGCGAGGTCTACCTCGACGAAAAAATCGAAAATTATATCACCGACATCGTTTTTGCTTCACGCTTTCCGGCAAATTTCAAGCTCAAGAAGTTTGAAGGACTGATCAGCTACGGCGGCTCGCCACGTGCCAGCATCTACCTGGCCCTTGCTGCCAAGGCATACGCCTTCATCAAGCGTCGCGGCTATGTGATTCCCGAAGATATCCGCGCTGTGGCCCACGATGTGCTCCGTCATCGTATCGGACTCACCTACGAAGCCGAAGCTGAGAATATTACGAGCGAAGATATCATCAATGAGATTCTGAATACGGTAGAGGTACCCTAATAAAATATGGTGAAAAGGTAAGATGGTGAACTGGTGAAATTTCGCCATCTCACCATCTCACCATTTAGAAAGCTATGGAATCCGCAGAACTGTTTAAAAAAGTCCGCAAAATCGAGATCAAAACCCGGGGTCTGAGCAACCAGATCTTCTCGGGACAATACCACTCTGTGTTCAAGGGACGCGGAATGGCCTTCTCAGAGGTGCGCGAATATCAGTTTGGCGACGATATCCGAAACATTGACTGGAACGTCACAGCCCGGTTCAACCATCCCTATATCAAGATCTTCGATGAGGAGCGTGAACTTACCGTGATGCTGCTCATTGATGTGAGTTCTTCCAATCAATTTGGCACCAAAAAGGCCCTCAAACAGGAGGTGATCACCGAGATCGCTGCTGTGCTTGCATTCAGTGCCATCAAAAACAATGATAAAGTTGGTGTGATCTTCTTCAGCAAGAAGGTGGAGAAGTTCATTCCACCTAAAAAGGGTACCTCGCACATCCTTCGGATCATCCGCGAGCTTATTGAATTCAAACCTGATGAGCAGGGAACCAATCTGGCCGAACCTTTGCGGTACCTCACCAATGTCATTAAAAAGAGATGCACTGCATTTGTTTTGAGCGACTTCCTCGATTCAGGTTTCCAGGATGCCATGAAGATAGCCAATAAAAAGCATGATCTCATTGCCGTACACGTTACCGATGAGCGGGAGACCGAACTCCCCGACGTAGGACTTGTTCGGGTGCGAAATGCAGAACGTGACTTAGTCATGTGGGTCGACTCCTCCGATATGAAGGTACGACGCGAATATAATAATTGGTATAGCCGCCAGCAAGCCTTTCTGAACGATACATTTTTACGCTCCGGCGTCGACGTGGCCCGTGTGCGTACCAACCAGGATTATATAAAACCTTTGCTCAGCCTGTTCAAGGTGAGAGGAGGAAGAAAATAATTGAAAATTGAAAATTGATAATTGAAAACGAAGTAATTGTAAAGGGTTGAAGAATAAAAACTACATATATAATTATATTTTTTACGATTTCGCTATTTCGCCATTTCGCTATTTCGCCATTTCGCTACTTCTGCTCCTCACGGTCAGTGGCTACTCCCAACAAGTTGTAGTTACGGCAAAGCTCGACACCGCCTCCATGCTTATCGGCGACCATGTCGGACTGAAGCTTCAGTTCAGCGGTCCGGCCAATGCGCAGGTCATCTGGCCATTACTGCCCGACACCATCCTCACTTCCATTCAGGTCATCGGGCGGGGCAAGATCGATACCACCCCCTCAACAACCACACCCAGGTTGCTGATCCTCTCGCAGGAGCTCAACTTAACCTCCTACGATTCCGGATTTTATCCCATTCCCGGCATTGCTTTTAAGTACCGTATCCCACCGGATACAACACTCTTAACTATTAACACCTCACTCTTAACGCTGATCGTACATACGGTTAAAGTCGACACAACCCAGGCCATTAAGCCGATCAAAGGACCCATGAAAGTTCCTTTGACCTTCCGCGAGATCCTTCCCTGGCTGTTGCTCGGAATTGGCATTGCAGCAATTGTTATCCTCGGTATCTGGTACTGGCGCAAACGAAAGAAGAATGAACCCATCTTCACCATCAAGCCCAGGGTGCAGCTGTTGGCGCATGAAGTCGCACTTACCGAGATGGAGAAGCTGAGAATCAAGAAACTATGGCAGGCAGGCAGAATCAAAGAATATCATTCAGAACTGACAGAGATACTGCGTAAATATATTGAAGAGCGGTTCCGCGTGCCGGCTCTGGAGCAAACCACCGCCGAAATAATGGAGAGCCTGGAGACCACCCATGACTGTCCGGCTGACGCACGCCAACGGCTGTGGGGCGTGCTGATCCTTGCCGACATGGTGAAATTCGCCAAAGGCCAACCAGGGGCTGGAGAGAATGAAAAGAGCCTGATAGAAGCGGTAGAGTTTGTTTATGAAACCACCGGAAAAAACGAAGCCAGTTAGTGTACTGATTTACTGATTAAAAAAACTATTAACTATTAACTCTTAACTCTTAAAATAACCTTGCACGGCATAACATTCGGCAATCCGGCGTTCCTCTTTTTACTGGTCTTGATTCCAGGATTGGTTGTATGGTATTTTTACCGGAGGAGGAAGAACAGCGCTGACCTTCAGGTGAGCAGCACCGAGGGCTTCGAC
The DNA here is from genome assembly GCA_025355465.1 of Bacteroidales bacterium. Taxonomy (GTDB): domain Bacteria; phylum Bacteroidota; class Bacteroidia; order Bacteroidales; family FEN-979; genus JANXZO01. Next base: position 25,635 of record JANXZO010000054.1, on the reverse strand, counting down.
CGTAGTTTCTGGAACCTGCGGCTTGTGCTTTTGCCCGGACTTTATGTACTGCGGATTCTGGCCATCATTATCCTTATTGTGGCGCTGGCCAAACCGCAGACCAGCCTCAGCCGCCAGGATATCAGTGTGGAGGGGATCGATCTGGTGATTGCTCTTGACGTTTCGGGTTCGATGATGGCCATGGACTTCAGGCCCGACCGGCTCGAAGCTTCCAAGGATATCGCCATGGAATTCATTGACGGACGTCCCAATGACCGCATCGGACTGGTGATCTTCAGTGGTGAAACCTTTACACAATGTCCGCTGACGACCGATCATTCTGTCCTGAAAAACCTTTTCCGTGACATCAAAAGCGGCATGATCGACGATGGAACAGCCCTTGGCGACGGGCTGGCCACGGCAGTGAACCGGCTCAGGGGCAGCAAGGCCATCAGCAAGGTGATCATCCTGCTCACCGACGGTGTTAACAATATGGGCGCACTTGATCCCCGGTCAGCAGCCGAGATAGCCAAACTGTACGGAATTCGCATATATACCGTGGGCGTTGGTACCATGGGACAGGCGCCCTATCCGGTACAAACCCCTTATGGAATGACTACCCAGATGATGCCGGTAAAGATCGACGAACCGTTGCTCCAGGAGATTGCTAATATGACGGACGGAAAATATTTCCGCGCAACAAACAACGCAAAACTGCGGTCTATCTACCAGGAAATCGACAAGATGGAGAAATCCAAGATCGACGTTACCGAATTCAGAAAAAAGAAAGAGGAGTTTTTGCCGCTGGTTCTGTTGGCCTTCATATTCCTGGGATTGGAAGTTTTGCTGAGATATTTGTATTTGAAGAATATACCTTAATCGTAAATCTAAAATCTAAAATCGTAAATTGTTCAGATTTGCTCATACATATTACTTTTACCTCCTGGCTCTGATCCCGGTCTTTTCCGTTATCCTCGTCCTCTTCCTCTTGTGGAAGAAACGAACCATGGCGAAGTATGGCGACTGGGAGGTCATTCGTCAGATGATGCCTGAGTACTCCGGGGTAAAGACCATCCTGAAATTTACCCTCGTCATGCTGGCTATGGTCAGCCTGATTTTTGCCCTCGCCGACCCGCAAACCGGTTCCAGGCTTGAGAAGGTGAAAAGAAAGGGGATCGACCTGATGATTTGTCTCGATGTTTCAAACTCCATGCTGGCACAGGATATCAAGCCCGACCGACTTGAACGTGCCAAGCAGGCAATCTCACGACTCATCGATGTTCTTGAAGGTGACCGGCTGGGGATCATTGTATTCGCCGGCAAAGCGTATACACAATTACCCATTACCACCGACTATGCCGCCGCCAAGATGTTTACCTCCACCATCAACACGGGAATCGTTCCCACGCAGGGCACCGCCATCGCCGATGCCATCGAGCTGGCCATGAACAGTTTTGGCGAATCAAAACACAACAAGGCCATTGTCATCATTACCGACGGGGAAGATCACCAGGGAAATGCAATGGAAGCGGCCGATGCTGCAGTAAAAAAGGGAATTGCGATATATACCATTGGCATGGGCCTCCCGGAAGGGGTGCCTATTCCGGAGTATAACGGCACGGTGATGACAGGATACAAAAAAGACCGCGAAGGACAAACCATCATGACCAAGCTCGACGAGACACTGCTTCAACGGCTCGCCAGTATCGGCAATGGAATGTATGTGCGCGCCACAAACTCAGAAACCGGACTCACCCGCATTTTCGATGACATTAATAAAATTCAGAAAGCAGAAATAGAAGAGAAACAGTTCAGTGACTACGAAACACGCTACCAGTATTTTGTAGGACTTGCACTCCTGTTGCTGGTGCTGGATCTCTTTGTGTTTGAGCGTAAAACCAGGTGGTTGAAAAAAATTAAACCATTCTAAACATTTTTTTACCGCAGAGGCGCAGAGATTTTATGATTGCAGAGGAATACAATAAGATATCAGGGAGTAATTTCGATGCCTGTATTCGGGTGCACAAGGAACTGGGACCTGGATTACTGGAATCAGTTTATGAACTCTCCCTGATGAAGGAGTTTGAATTACGTTCTGTCAAAGCGCAAAACCAGGTAAGTGTCTCCCTTTTTTACAGGGGATTTGCATTGAATAAAGATTTTAAAATTGATATACTTGTTGAAAATGAAATTGTCATTGAGTTGAAATCAGTTGAAATACTTTTGCCGGTTCATAAAGCACAAATAATTTCATATTTAAAATTAACGGACAAAAAATAGGGATTTCTTATAAATTTTAATGTCCCACTATTGAAAGATGGATTTTTGCGATTTGCAAATAACTTATAAACTCTGCGCCTCTGCGCCTCTGCGGTAAAAATTGCAGACCCGGAAAAAATGAAACGAACACTCATCATATTAACCCTCCTTGCCCTCATCGGCACAGCTTTCTCCCAAAAAGAGAACAAACTCCTGCGCCAGGGAAACAACAAGTTTGAAAAAGGCGATTACAAAGAGGCAGAAAAGGATTACCGGAAGGCGCTTGAACTGAACAAGGAGTCGGTGAAGGGTCAATTCAACCTCGGCACCTCCATCTACAAGGAGAACAATTTTGAGGAATCGGCCAAGATTTACACTAACTTAGCCGAAAAGAACAAGGATAAAGAGGTGCTTTCTCAGGTTTACCACAACCTCGGAAATTCATACCTGCAGGCAAAACAGTACGACAAAAGTATTGAAGCTTTCAAAAACTCGCTGGTGAATAACCCAAAGGATGTTGACACCAAATACAACCTTGAATATGCCAAAATGATGCTTAAGAAACAGCAACAGCAGCAAAACAAGGACAACAAGGATAAGAAAGACGACAAAAAGGACGAAAAGGATAAAAAAGAACAACCCAAAGATCAGAACAATGACAACAAGCAGCAAAAGCCGCCACAGGATCAGAAAAAAATCAGTAAAGACGACGCAGAACGCATGCTTGAAGCCTTGAAAAACGACGAAAAAAAGACCATGCAGAAGGTGAAAAAGCAGAAAGCCAAGGCACAGTCTGCAGGCGTTGACAAGGATTGGTAAATCGTAAATCGTAAAATCGTAGATCGTAAATAACTGGTGTTTTCAGACTCTATGAAAAACTATATTATCGCTTTCCTTCTCTTATTCCTTAACCTGGCGGGGTTTTCCCAGACCGTGGAGTTCACTGCTTCGGTAAAGCCGGTAGCCGTGGTGGGGGAGACCTTCACCCTTACCTATGTTCTCAGCGGACAAGGTTCTGGCTTCCGGGGACCCAATATTTCCGGGTTTGATGTCCTGAGCGGTCCCAATACCAGTACCACCTCCAGCATCCGTTCAATCAACGGCCGAACCAGCATGTCGATCACCTATACCTATTCCTACCTGCTTCAGGCAACCAGAGAAGGTAGTTTTGAGATTCCTGCAGCTACGGTCACTGTCGATAAGACCCAGTACACAAGCAACACCGTTTCTATTAAAGTGTTGAAGAATTCAGGTCCCGGTCAAAATCAGGCATCAGGTAACCGTCAGCAGTCTGCCGGTGGACAACAAGGGGTCACTTCCGGGGTGAACGATGTGTATGTTAAAGCATTTGCCTCGAATCCAAATCCAATGCAGGGGGAAGGGATTACGGTGATCTATAAGATATTTACCAAAGTCCCCATCGCCCAGATCAACATCAGCAAGTTAAGTTCATTTTCAGGTTTCTGGTCACAGAACCTCATGAAAGAAAATGACAAACTCCAGCAAACCACCCAGGTGATTGACGGGGAGCAGTACGTTGTTGCCGACATCCGCAAAATTGCTCTGTTTCCGCTGAAATCAGGGCGGTTGGTCATTGATCCGTTGGAACTCGAATGCGTGGCACAGGTTAAACGCCAAACGCGAACCCGCTCGGGCGATCCCTTCTTCGACGATTTCTTCAACGACAGTTTCATGAGCTCAAGCTATGCTACTGTGGAGAAAGCCCTGAAGTCAAATCCGCTCATTATCAGTGTGCGTCCGTTACCCGAAGCAGGTAAACCAGCCGATTTCAGTGGTGCTGTCGGCAACTTCGCCTTCCGATGCGAAATGGATAAGACCCGGCTGAAATCCAATGAAGCAGTGACCCTCAAATGTGTAGTTTCAGGTGAGGGCAATTTGCAGCTTATCGACAAGATGAATGTCAATTTTCCGCCCGATTTTGAAACGTACGACCCAAAAGTTACCAGCGACATCAAAACTACCGGTGGCGGGATATCCGGGAGTCAGATGTTCGAATACCTGCTGATTCCGCGAAAACCCGGGAAATTTACCATCAAACCAATTACCTTCAGCTACTATGATCTGAAGAAGGCAAAGTATATTTCGCTATCAAGTCCTGAATTTACTCTTGATGTGGAAAAAGGATCTGCCGACGCCTCCGCCTCGGTTACCTATTCAGGCGCCGGTAAAGAGGAGATCAAATACATCGGAAGCGATATCCGCCACATTAAGGACAAACCTTTCGATCTGAATCCAAAAGGAAGGATGTTTTTTGGTTCCGTCTTCTTCTGGTTACTGCTGATTATCCCGCTTGCCATCTTCCTCGCCATGATCGTATTCTGGCGTAAAGTTGCAGCCCGCCGCAGTGATACGGTCCTTATGAAAAATCTCAAGGCCACCAAAATTGCCAGAAAACGGCTCCGTAAAGCCGAGGAGTACCAGAAGGCATTGAAACAGGAGGAGTTCTACGTGGAAATCTCTCAGGCTTTGTGGGGTTATCTCAGCGATAAGTTCAGTATCCCGATGGTCGCCCTTAGCATCGACTCCGTGCATGATGCCCTGGTTCGCAAGAACGTCGATGAGGAAATCATCGCTCAGTTCACGGAAACCCTTAATAATACGGAATATGCACGGTTTGCTCCGGGTGAAAAGAGTGTAAACATGGAGAAAATTTATGCACAGGCACTGGAGATCATTGCCAAGATTGAGCGGGAACTTAGATAAATAATGCACGAATGCACGAATGCACAAATGCACAAATAATTAATAGATGAAGTCCTTTTTCCTCATTTTCCTTCTGCTGACCGCCGCGCTGGAGTCTTTTTCCGGTGAGGAACAGGCGCTTGTCGCAAAAGCCAACAAGGCTTACACGGCAGGAGCTTACACCGAGGCGGCAAACACTTACAAAAAGGTGGTGGCGATGGGCATGGAGTCGGCAGGCCTATATTATAACCTTGGCAACGCGTGCTTCAAAATGAACGATCTTGCCGGAGCCATCCTTTGGTATGAGCGTGCAAGGCAGCTTGATCCCGGCAATGAGGACAACGACTTCAACCTCAAGGTCGCAAACAATAAAATTGCCGATAAAATTGAACCTTTGCCGGAACTGTTCTACAAACGCTGGTACAAGGGCATCGTGCTGACCTGTTCTGTTGATACCTGGGCATGGCTTGGTATTATGCTCTTTATTCTTTCACTGTCAGCGGGTATGTTATATCTTATTTCCCGCGTACTTATCCTTCGGAAATTTGGTTTTTGGTCTGCCATCGTTGTTATGTTTATGGCATTACTGTCATTTCTTTTTACATGGAGCGGATCCATCATCACGAGATCGGCCGATGAAGCTGTTGTTTTCGCCCCCACCATTACCGTAAAAAGTTCCCCTGATGAAAAATCGACCGACCTTTTCGTTATCCATGAAGGGAGCAAAGTACAACTGATCGACAAAATCGGGATCTGGTATGAGATCCGCATTGCCAATGGATCAGTAGGTTGGTTACCGGTATCCGCCATCGAGAAAATCTGACACATCTCTCCAAATTGACAATTCACAGATGAATTGTTCCCTGTCGCAAAATAATTTTGTTGGATACGTTTTTTCATTTATATTTGTTCGTTGAAAAACAGGTTGGTTGCGGGGTTGCCTATGTTGTTGATTTGTCTTGGTTTACGAAAAACTACACTAACAATATTGTCATTATTAAAACGAGTGATATGAAAAACAGAATTTTACCATCTGGCTTGTTAACGGCTTTTGTGGGAATTTCTTTCCTTTTGTTTTCGACAGTTACATTTGCCGGAAACACAGGAAAAAACCGTTGGGAACGCATCCGTGCCAACCAGATTACCGGGACAGTGGACATCAAGGATGTGATGAAAGCCCAGCAGCAACTTGGAGATATGAGGATGAAATCCACCTCGGCACTTGGATTGAACTGGAAGTCGATGGGACCTGATAACTATGCCGGACCGGCATGGAGTGTTCTTTACGACAATACAGACCAGACCGGTCAGAGAATTTACGCCGGAAGCGCAAATGGCGGGATATGGATCTCTTCGAACAACGGTCTTACCTGGGTTGCTGCACCCACTGCGGGAAATATTGTTCCAAAAGTTTCATCCCTCGTTCAAACCCCCTCCGGAACCATATTCGCGGCAACCGGAGCGACAACCTGCGGAACCTACACAAGCAAAGGAACAGGTCTTTATGTGTCGATCGGCGCAAATCCTTTCTCGCTGGTTCCAGGTACGCTGACGAACCCCGACTGGACAACTTGCGCAAAACTGGCTGTTAATTCTACCGGACGCCTCTTTGCTGCTACCCAGGGTGGTTTGTTATACAGCGATAACGGAACCGACTGGAGCAAAGCGTTGACCGGTTATGCTACCGACGTGGCAATTGGTTCCGATGGTACCGTTATTGCCTCTGTCGATAACAAAGGCTATGTTGCTGTTGGCGGCAATGTTTCAAACTTCGTATGTGTATCTACAGGTACCGCAACAACACTGCCCGTGGAAAACGTGGGCTGGGCCCAGTTTGCCATTGCCCCTTCCGATGCCAATATTATGTATGCCAGCCTTGCCAAACCCGATGGTTATATGCTGAATATTTACCGCTCGGTTGACAAAGGAAGTACCTGGAGTGTTATTTTCCCAAACAACCCAACCTTTGAACCTTTTGCCGGCAGCGGATGCAAAGCCAATACAATTTCCGTGTTTCCCACCGATGCATTTAAGATCATCCTGGGTGGTGTAGACATGTGGTTCGGTGAAATGATTGAACCTGCTGGTTTTTACAGCTGGGAGCAGATCAGCGTGGGAAGTACCTCTGTTTTTGATCCCCAGTTTGTGCCCAGTATGCACCATTGCTATGTTTTTAACCCGAAATCCACCGGACAGTTTGCGATAGCCACTGATGGAGGTATTACCATCGGCACCGTCGGCACACAATTCTTTACTTTTAAAACAAGTCTTAAGAACCTTCAGATTTCAAGATTTAACAGCGTTACGACTTCATACCGGAAAGATTTTGTTATGGGTGGCGGCGATTATATCGGAACCCAGAATATCGGATATTACTTTCCGCTCCTTGTCAACAATCCACACGACGGAGTTCAGGTATGGGTTACTTCCGGGGCGACTGATGAAGGCGGCACCGGTGGATCCTGTGCATGGTCTGCCATCGATCCAAATGTGATCATTTATTCCAAAGTAAAGGCTGTATCGCCCGAACTGCTGGTACGCCGGCAGGATATGCGCGACATCACCTATGGCAACGATTTCCTGATGGGTATCAGCAATGCCATGGTAGACATTATACCCATGAAACTGTGGGAAAGTTTTGACTTTACCCTGAACCGCGACAGCGTTAAATTTATCAATAAAACCACTGCTACCATTCCTGCAAATGCAGCAATTACCGCCAAGAGCGCAAACATTTCCTTCCCGTTCCAGTATGTTACGCCGGTAGCCATCCCTTCGGGAGACAGCATCATGGTGCCCGATTATGTCGCCACACGTTTCTTCATTGCCGGTACGCGTTCCGGAACCACCGGCGTTTACATGAACAAGGATGCCTTGAACTTTGCAAAGGATCCTTCCTATTTCATGGTGATGAAGGATACCATTAAAAATCCGATCAGCGATCCGATCAGTTGCATCGGACTTTCCAACGACGGCAACACTGCCTGGGTAGGAACTGAGAAGGGCCGTCTGTGCCGTATTTCAAACCTTGCACTCGCCCATGATTCGGCTACAGCCGACTACAACAGTCCAAAATTTATCGTGTCCAATGAATTTTTCAGATCACTGCCGTTTGCCGGTCAGTTTGTCAGTTCTGTATCAGTTAACCCGAATAACGCAGCTCAGGTATTGGTTACCTTAGGGAATTATGGTAATACCAACTATCTGTATTACTCGTCGAATGCACTTGACTCACTTCCTGTTTTTACCACTGTTCAGGGTAACCTGCCCCAGATTCCGGTGTACAGCAGCATCATTGAAATGCACAGCAGTGGAAATGCATTGATTGGTACTGACTTTGGTGTTTTCAGCACCACTAACCTTACTTCAGGGAACCCAACCTGGACACTGGAGACCGCCAATATCGGAGATGTAACTGTTACCGAAATCCGTCAGCAGACACTGGCTGATTACCACATCTCCAACCTTGGGGCTATTTATGCAGCCTCCTATGGCCGTGGTTTGTGGATGGATACAACCTACATTGCGGTGGGCATCGATCAGGGACAGGGCAACAATTCAGCGCTGAAAGGAACCATTCAGATCAGTCCAAACCCCGTGGCAGACTATACAAAGATTACATTTATCGCAGAAAGCACGGATATTCTGGACCTCAGGGTCTACGATCTGACCGGCCGCGAAGTAAAATTCACCAGCCTGGGGAGTTTTGCACCCGGTACCCATACTTTCACTGCTAACCTGGCCGACTTGTCCTCAGGAACGTACCTGGTAAAAGTAGGAAACGCGTATGGTAAAATCGTCAAGAGATAACAATGAAATCAATAATACATTTATAATATGAAAAGATCAATACTCTTTCTTGTTTCCCTGATCGTTACACTCAGTGCCCTCGCCGATGGAGTGGTTTATACTCCGACCCTGAAATCGCCCGCAAACGCCGCCGAATTTCAGGTGCCAAATGCAACGGTAAGTTGGAACGCCATCACTGGCAGTATTAATACCCAGTACCAGGTGCAGGTTGATACGACCCCGCTTTTCAACTCACCCCTGAAGATGGATACAACCCAGACACTAATTTGCGGATATACCACGCATGAACTGCTTTTTGGGAAGACCTATTACTGGCGTGTACGGGCAACCGACCTTGGGCAGACTTCCAGTTGGTCTCTTGTTTGGAAATTTGTTGTTTTCAATGCAGTTACGCTGAGTTCTCCGGCCAATAATGCCGTTGACAGGGTTCCAAATGTTGCGGTCATCTGGAAAGATATCGTTTCTGCAACAAGTACCCAGAAACTTACCGGTTTCCGTTATTGGGATTACCAGATTGATACTACGGCTGGTTTTAATTCTTCTCTGATGGTTCAGGGAACCACCACCCCGGCTGTTTTAAAGGCTGTTACCAGCAATCTTCATTTTGGCACCGTATATTACTGGCGTGTTCGCGCCCGTCACAACCTGAGTGCAAGCGCCTGGAGTGCACCTTTCAAATTTACCACGATAAAGACGGTCACCTTGTCGACACCCAACGATAATGCCACCAACCAGATGTTAGACCTCAAACTGACCTGGGTGTTTATTTCCGGAACACTGGCCTACCAGTTTGAGATGGCCACAGATGCCAATTTTACACAGATGGTGCTTGCAAACGATGTTGACACCACCTTCTTAAAAGCGACGATGCTGATGTTCGGTACCAAGTATTACTGGCGTGTGCGCGCCCGTCACCAGACGGATACAACCACCTGGAGTACCGTGCGGAACTTTACCACGGCTTCGACCGTCACGCTGAAAACACCGGCAGATGCAGAACAGAATGTTCCTATAAAGGCGATTCTTCAGTGGAACGCCATTACTACCATCGTGGGTTATCAGCTGCAGCTTGATTCCATCAATACCTTCCCGGCTCCGATGATCGATGTAAAGCCGGTCCCCAAAGATGTTTCGTTCACCGTGAACAAAAAGCTGAAGCCTCTTCACACATACTACTGGCGGATGCGTGCTTTTTCTGACGGTGGCGCCACAGCGGATACAACCAGCTGGAGTCCTGTACGTTCTTTCGTTACGGTGAGTTCAACGGGTATTGATGAAATATCAACGTCCGGCATAAGTCTCTATCCGAATCCGGCCAGCGATAAGGTGTTTGTTCGCATTGAGTTGACTGAAAGCCTGACTGCCCAGGTCACCCTTGTTGATCTTCTTGGTAAAACTGTATTAAACAGTGAGATGAACCTGACAGCCGGATACAACGTAAAGGAGATCAGACTAGACAATCTCAACAAGGGGATTTACATTCTCCGTATTACCATGAACGGACAAACCACGAATCAAAAGCTGATTGTCGAAAGATAATCAGCTAAAGGATTTTTTGAAATCCTGAAGGATCTTTATGTCGTCATCCTGAATATATCCGATTTCGACAGCTTTCTGGATGAGGTGATCGTAATCTGTGAGGGTAAGAAGCGGACACGCTGCATTTTTAAACGCATTTTCAGCTTTCGCGAGGTTGTAGGTGAATATGGCCACCATGCCTTTAATCTGGCATCCTGCCGCGTTTAATGCCTCAACAGCGCCCAAACTGGATCCTCCTGTTGAGATCAGGTCTTCAACAACTACAATTCGCTGACCCTGGCGAACCTCGCCTTCGATCATGTTGGTGAGTCCATGTTCTTTCTTCGAAGTCCGGACATACGCAAACGGAAGGCCCAAATCCTGCGCCACCAATGCACCCTGGGGGATTCCTCCGGTAGCAACGCCGGCAATGACCTCTGGTTCGAATCCCTGGGATTCAATAGCTTTTACAAAATTCTGGCGGATATAAGTGCGGATCTCCGGATAAGATAAGGTGATCCTGTTATCGCAATAGATTGGTGATTTAATTCCAGATGCCCAGGTAAAAGGATCCTTGGGACTTAGTTTTACTGCCTTGATCTTCAGAAGCAATTCAGCGGTTTTGTAGGCTACATCTTTAGAGTATATCATAAATGTTATGTTAAAGGATGGCAAAGATACTAAAAAATGACTTGCCGGCGAAGTGACCAGGTGACATTATAATCCTAAATTTGTGTTATGAAAATTTATCTGAATGACCGGGTCATCGAATTCACCAATACGGTTCCTGATAATATTTCCGACCGGGATATTATTGTACAATATGAATCGCCGGCTCAGCTAAAGTCTGAATGGGATCTATTTGCACGGTATGAAAAGCATCACAGAATGGTGCTTCCGGAGGCTGCCATTGACTCCTTTTTCGGCCTGTTCAAGCTGATAAATGCTGCAGGGGGATTGGTGAAAAATGAAAAGGATGAGATGCTGTTCATCCACCGCAACGGAAAATGGGATCTTCCGAAAGGAAAGCTGGAAGCTGGTGAAACTCCGCAACATGCAGCCATCCGGGAGGTGATGGAAGAGACAGGCCTGGTTCATGTTACCCTGGTCAGGGAGTTGAGCTGTACCTATCATTTATACTTTGAAAAGGAGAAGTGGTACCTTAAACGCACATGGTGGTTCGAAATGCTTTCCGAGTCTTCTCAACCCCTTGTACCACAGTCTGCAGAAGGAATATATCTGGCAAAATGGACCCCGCTAAAAGGAGTGCATTGCATTCTGACACATACCTATGAAAGTATCCGTGAGATGCTTATCGGGTTCCTCTTTTAATTCTTTTCCCCGGGAGTTCATCCGCCTGAAACCTGAATCCAAGCCGTTTACCTGTTTTAAGTGACATGCTGTCGAGGGTGGTTTGCATTTCGCCGACTGTAACCTCTTTAATTGAATCATAAGGCGGGGTAAGCAGGTCGAAATTCACGGTATAGAGCATGGCTGAATGGATGATGCTGCGGATGGCCGCGATGTCGATCAGGGACGAGGGGAAATTGTTATACAGCAACCCGATTTCATGTTTTCCTTCAATAAAGTAGTGCGACTCACGATTCACAAATACTCTTCCGATGCAGTAACCGACATCACCGGTTCTGTTGTATTTGAATGAATCGGCAAGGAAATTGAAAATGTGAATGATGCCGCAATAGGAGCGGCTCTTATCATCCTTAATGTAGGAGTTTTTCATTACCTCATGGTCGCGTGGAAACTCAAATACGTTTGAGTGCATGAAGAAGACCAGGGTATCACTTCCGAAACTGAGTTTGAATTCAAATTCTCCGCGATCGGCAAAGTCTAGCAGCAGCGGGTACTTCGACTTGGGAAGTTTGGTCCTGTTCTCTGAAACCAGCAATTCGGCCTCCTTTTTAAAAGCGTTGAACACCTCGAGGGTTTTATGATAAACTTCCTGTTTGAGGCCGGCTTTGGCAACGATGGCGCTGATAAGCGATTTCGTATTGGCGGTTTGTGAACTCATGGTTTTACTTTTATAGGAATAATTTGTCAATCATCAGAAAATCTCTTCAACATTGCCCGGTATTGTGAAAATACAGTGCCTTTGGATAGGAACCCGACATATTTTCCATCCTTTATCACCGGAAGGTTATACCGGTCGCTCGACTGAAATTGCTGGATAACCATGTCCATGGTGTCATCCGGATCGATCGAATAGTCGGGCATGAATAGCAGATCCTTTACATAGGTTACATCGTAGAGCGACTGATCGAACATGATCTCACGGATGTTATCCAGCAGTACAATTCCGTAGAACTTCCCCTCAGCATCCACCACCGGAAACACATTGCGTGAAGCTTTAGCCACTACTTTCACCATTTCACCAAGGGTTGCCGATGGGTCGACCCTGGCGTAATTGGTTTCAATGAGTTGACGGATGGTCATGAGCGTGAGTACGGCTTTGTCTTTATCGTGGGTGATGAGCTCCTTGCGAAGCGCCAGTTGACGGGCATAAATCGAATGTTTTTCAAAGATATGTGAGGTGAGATAGGCGGAAGTGGCGACGATCATAAGCGGAGTGAGGAGTCCGTAGCCTCCGGTAATCTCGGCAATCAGGAAGATGGCAGTCAGCGGTGCATGCATCACACCGGCCATCACGCCGGCCATTCCGACGAGGGCAAAGTTGCTGAGCGAGAGATTTATCCCGAATAGCTGGTTGATAAGATTTGCAAAGAAAAATCCGCTGATGCCCCCGACAAAGAGCGAAGGGGCAAAGGTACCTCCGATACCTCCGGCTCCCTGGGTTACAGCCATGGCAATAACCTTGCTAAGAATCAGCAAAAATACAATACTCAGGAACAGCCATGGTATCTCCTTGAGGGTGCCAAAAAATAAAGGGTTCCCGATAATGGAACCATTTCCGTTTATCACCTCCTTGAGGATGGTATATCCTTCACCGAAAAGTGAGGGATAAATAAAAATGAGGCCCGATAATATTATTCCTGCAACCGGAATGCGCCATTTCAGGGAGATCCGGCCCAGCAACTCCTCAGCCCACAGACTGCCCCTGATAAAGAACACGGAAACCAGGCCTGTGAATGCTCCCAGGAGCAGGTAAAAAGGAATGTGTTTCAGTACGAACGGGTTGCTTAGGGTGAAGTTGAACAGCACCTCATTGCCCATCAGAAGGTACGATACCAGAGAGGCGGTGACTGTTGTGATCAGCAGGGGGATAAGCGTAGTGAGCGTGAGATCGAGCATCAGTATCTCGATGACGAAGATAGCACCTGCAATAGGGGCTTCAAAGATGCCGGCAATGGCCCCGGCAGCTCCGCATCCGATGAGCAGCGTGGTGGTTTTGTAATCGAGACGGAATACCCTTGCCAGGCTGGAACCGATGGACGAACCCGTGAGCACGATCGGTGCTTCGGGCCCTACCGAACCACCAAACCCAAGCGTTAAGGTGCAGGCCACCAGCGACGACCAGGTGTTGTGAGGCCTGATGTAGCCATTGTTTCTCGACATGGCATAGAGTACCTTACTAACCCCGTGACTGATATTGTCCTTCAGGAGGTATCTGATAAAAAGTACCGTCAGTGTAATGCCGATCAACGGGTAGGCCAGGTAGAGATAATAGCTATGCTCGAATTTGAACCCATTGGTTAGCAGGTAGTTGGTGTAATATAAGGTGTTTTTCAGCACGACGGCTGCCAGGCCACTGCCGATACCTATGATAATGCTGAGCAGGAGGACAAACTCCCGCTGCCTGATGTTTCGCAGGCGCCAAACAAATAACTTTCCGGTAATGCTTTTGGGTTTCATCTCCGGTACAAATGTAAACTAAATGTCAAAATGATACTGAATACAAAAATTCCCAGCCCCACGTTCCGGCCAACGGAAAGTAGTTTGTGCGCACCCCCAGTTCAAAGGGATAGATGAACCTCAGGATATGCAGATCGGCCGTTAGTTCGGCACCTGTTGATTCGTAGACATTAATAGTGCTGTTATCCCATCCCTGCGCCCAGTCATAAAACAGATTGATCTTGAAACGCTTGATATATAAAACCGATCCGGCGCTGAAATCGGGATAAAACAGGGGAAGTTTATAGTTGAAATTCAGGGAAACAAGATCAGGGTCAGAAAGATTTACATATCCTCTGGGAATGCTGATAACGCCGGCAAAGGAGTATGCGATGTTCTCATATGCGGTCTTTTGCTGATAGCCACCATAAATCAGTACTCCATGGTGCCTGAAAATACCAGGGAAGTAGAGGTTGGATTCTGCTGCAAAAATAGAGCCCATATCATTTTTTGTAAACGGACAATTCCGGAAAAGGATATCGACCGATTGTCCAAACCGGGGGTAAACATCTTTCGGTGATGATTGGATTTGCTGTGCAAAATAGAGCCGGTAGTCCATCGACTGAATCAACCCTGAAACGAAGTGGTAGGGGGTGGAACCATTGTGAACAATATCAATCAAGTTGGTGCCGATAGATGATTGCAGGATTCTGGAGTAGTTTCCGCGCGAGAAATTAAACGGGATGCTCAGGGTTGCACTAAAGTTCGTCTCCTGCCAGGTGAACCTGAATTTGTCGGATGAACCGCTGATCCTGTAATAGGATGCCCTGTTGCCGATATCAAATCTTAAATCAAATACCGGATACCATCCCCGGTAACTTAATGCCGAATAAAATTTCCCTGTCTGCTCGTTGATATTGTATTCCCATCCGGCACTGGCAAACGTAGTACTCAGCGTGTTTTGCGACATTATCATGACCCCGGGGTGGAACGACAGGTTGTTGACGCTGAATGATACGGGGGCCCAGCTGTGAAGATTGAACAGGTTGGCGATCTTGGCGTATCGCTTAGTGGGATAGAGCTTGCCGGTAATGGTGTCAGTTATCAGATCGGCATTATCCCGCTGGTTCATCTTGTAGATATTCCGTTGCAAAACACTGTCCTGGATGTTCGCCAGTTCCTGCGTGGCAAGTGTTTCGTAAAGCTTCACCCGGTGGTCGTCCACCTGCGAAAGCGGAATCCACGAAACCGTATCTACCTTCATCTCAGCCAGCATAAGTCCGTCGGAATTAAAGTCGGAGAAGATCATCGTTTGTTTATCCGACGAGAAATCAGGGTCTGTGGCACCGAAACGCGAAGAGGTTACCTTGAATACATAATGGTGCACCGTGTCGAGCGCATACAGATTTTCCACACCGGAGTAATCAATGCTGAAAATAATGTATTGCAGGTAGAAGAAAGAGGGCCCGTTGAATTCATGGTAAACAAAGGGAAGTTTATGGTTCACTTTACCCGTTGCCAGATCGAGGATGGCAATGGTTTGTCCCTGCTCGTTCTGAAGGGTAAAGATGATCTTCTTTTCATCGGGCGACCAGTTTGGCGTAATGGCCTGGTCGTAGTTCTTCAGCGGGTACTCCCGCAGAAGCTTTCCTGAGGGAACTTCAATAATGTTGATTGAACATCGGTTCTCTGGAGAAATATTTACCGCTGCAATGTAGCGTCCGTCGGGCGACAGAACAGGGGAGAAATAGCGTGTTTTACGAAGCAGGGTACGGATTCGCGTCTTCGAGAAATCATAAATCTTGATCTCTGCAAAACTCCGGTTTTGCCATCGCAGATCAGGTTCCTGTTCCGACCACACGAGCCAGTTCCCACCAACAGAGGTGCTGCCTCCGATATGGTTTCCCGGCGAAAGTAAAATTTTCTCTTTCCCGGTTTTCCGGTTGATGAGCACGAACCGGTCTACATCATCCATACTCGATCTGTCGGCCAGGATGGTTGAGTCGTTGATAAAAAGAGGGTGGTTGTAAACAGTAAAATTCTTCGGATTGGGTTTGGTAATATACCGGAGTTTTGTGTGAACCGTACTATCCATCTGGGCCTTCCATTGGCTACCGAGCCTGGCAAGCGACTGTTTGTAAAGTTTCGTTTTGGATAATCCTGTATTTTTCTTTATTCCGCTTGAAAAGGGCACTACCATGAAGGGAAATTTGGCTGACCAGTCTATCGGCCTGTTCCATACATCCGGACCGTAATCCTTTCGCGCCTGTCCCACCAGGAAATAACCCAGGCCATATGCATCCGGAGTGAAGGTTCGATAGGATCCCAGAACAGCCTTGTCGTAGGAATATATGCCCTTCTCAACCAATTGAGCCCGAAGCGGTGCTTCAAACAGGGCCGACCGGCCTCTTCCAGTTTTACTGAGCGCAGTCTCCGTAACAGTCGCATCACCTTCGAGGAACCACGGAGGAACAAACAGGCCAAGCATGGCTCCGGTGGCCTGTTCGCCAAAAAGCACATAGAGTCCTTTGGTAAAACCACGGTTCATCTTGCTGATCTGAACTGCGTGCCGGTATTCATGAATGGCAAGTTGCTCAAGCCACTCTTCTGCGTAGGTAACCTGCGGCGGGCAGGTGTATAATTCAATACGTTTCGGCGCCCAGGCAGTTAAACCGTTAGATGTTACAGACTGGCTGTGAATGACTACCGGAACGCGGGGGACTTTTGCCTGGAGTGTTTTTGTTTCGTTCCGGGTAATAATATCCAGAATGTTCGCCAGGTACTGAGCTTTTTTCTCAAAAGTAGCCGGAAAGATGAGTTTGTACTTTTCTGTTTTAATCTGCCTCCAGCGAATTGAAGCAGGATCTTGCCCGGTGCTGTAGTATTGCCCGAAGCTTCCGGCCGAACAAAACACCCAAAGAAAAAACACTGCGGCCTTTCTCACCATCTCAGCAACTCACCATTTCACCATTTGACAACCTTGCCTGTCTCTTGCCAACTCCCGCCATTTACCCTGACAGTGTAAACACCCTTTGAAACGGAGGGTAAGTTGATATATTTTACGACTTTCCCGGTCTTTGTGAGAAAAAGGTCATGGTAAACCCGTATCCCTGTATTGCTGAACACACATAATTCGACTTTGCCCGATGGCAGATCATTCATCTCAAGGGTAACCATGCCATCACTGGGCACAGGATAAATAAGAAGCCTTTTCGAACGGCTTTGTTCTTTAAGGCCCGTAATAACAGAGACATAAATATGATTGGATGTATCGGAGGCACAGTTATTCACCGATGCCAGGTCCCAATACAGACCGGTATCGGTAGCCGGATAGTACTGTTCAGATGCACCGGGAATGGGAATTCCGTTCAGGTACCATTGATTGTAGTCAGCCACACTGGATATCAGCAGGTCGCCTGCCTGGCTGATGACGGGGGTTTCCGGAACCGGGGTGAACTGTATGGGTAACGGGGGTGAAGGGGCACCGGCTCCACAAAGGTTGTTGGCCATAACGATGATTTCTCCCGGTGAGGAGTTTGCCGGATAGTTTACCGTGATGGATTGGGTGCCTGATCCGGTGGCGATGACGGCTCCTGCAGGGAGGGTCCAGATGTATTCTGAAGCATTGAGGACGGCTAGGATCGAATAGGGGATACCGGAGGCAGCCCCGCAGAAAACCTGCTGTCCGGATACATTACCAGCAGCGCCGGGAAGCGGATTCACGACAATGGTGTCAGTTGTGGGCGTTATCGCATCACATCCATAGGAGCTGGTATAGTCAACACAAATCCATTGCAGACCGGTTCCGATCCAGTTCACGTTTACCTGATGGGTGCCCTGTCCTGAGGTGATAATACCTCCCGGAGAAAGGGTCCACAAGTAGCTGGTCATGCCGCTTTCCGTGTTGTAAGGATAATTTCCCGAGTTGGCGCAGGGGGTAACGTTTCCAGCGATGGCGGGTACCGGCAATGGATTTACCGAAACACTTTTTGCCGTGGGATTTGCGGCCAGGCATCCGTTCACATTTGTATAATTTACATAAACCTGTTGCGCTCCCGCATTGTTCCAGGTTACGGTGATGGTGTCGTTCCCCAACCCGGAAGTGATGGTGCCTCCGGAGGAGATGGACCAGTTGTATCCTGACATCATTGCTTCTGTGGTATACATTACTCCGGTGGTGCCTGCACACACTGCAGAGAGCCCTGAAATAGTCGGAACCGGCCGGGGATTTACTGTTACATTTTTTACCCATGGTGCAGCAGCCCGGCAACCGTTCAAATTGCTGTAGTTTACCGAAACTGTCTGGAAGCCAGGGTTGTTCCAGGTAACCGTGATGGAATTGGTTCCGCCACCGGCGGTAATGGTCCCGCCGCTTGAAATCGTCCAGGTGTAATTGGTCATTCCCGGCTCGGTGGTGTAAACCTGTCCGGCGGTACTTGCACAAATGATAGCCGGGCCGTTGATGGTTATGATGGGCAGGGAATTTACCACGACATGTAATACTGCCGGAAGGTTTCCTGTGCAGCCGTTGCCGTTCGTGTAATTGACCTGTACAGTCTGCGTCCCGGTATTCGTCCACTTTATGGTTGCTGTATTGCTTGTCGTAGTGCCGCCGGCAGTAAGGATGCCGCCAGCGGAAATTGCCCACTGGTAGTTGTTGTTTCCCGGCTGGGTAGTATAAATGTTCCCGCTTGAATCAATACATGCGGCAGCCGGACCGCTGAGTGTAACCGCAGGACGCTGATTTATGGCGACTAACTTCAAGGAGTTTGTTCCATTGCCGCAGGTGTTTGTTCCCGCCACCTGGATGTTTCCTGTAGAGGCCCCCGTAGCGATGTCGACTGTGATTGACGGAGTGTTAACGCCGCTTGCAAAACTATACCCTGCCGGAAGGATCCAATTGTAACCAGTGGCATAACCGATGGGTGCAACGGAGAAAACGACACCGAAGGAGTTTTCACAGATGGATGCAGGTCCGCTGATTACTCCGGCGCTGAAAGGCAACGGACAACCCGTGAAGATGATTTTGCTGTTTGTTTCGGGGAGCGTATCGAGATCGTTCCGCGGAGAGGGACCAAAGTTTGCGCTGTTGGCATATTCCTGCGTCAGAAGTTCTGCGGCCTGGGGAGGGGTCGACATCACAGCACTATTAATCCCGCAAGTGTAGCTAAGGGACAACCCTGAAACAGACATGAGACCATAAATGAATTCTATCCGGGCATCTGCTTCATAGATCTTTACCTGAAAAGTAACATGATTTGTATAGGCCCCCGGAAAGGTCATGTTGTTCCACTCAACTGTAAACACCTTGCTTCCGGTAGTCCCTGAAGCCAGGTATTTGATGCTTGTAGCAAGCGTTGCACCAAGTCCGCACATGATATCCTCATAAAACGGGGCCAGGGTCAGTAAAGTTCCGTTGGGGGCGGGCAGTGAGAAGGTGGAGTTGTCGTTGGAGTAGGCGCCGGGCGTATTGCCATTGGCCGTACTGGCGGAAAAATCTACAAATCCATTGGTGCAAGCACTGATCTGGGTATAGGGTGTTCCCAGGTAGTTGAAGGTAAACCCAAGTGCCACCGGCATACTCCGGTTGTTGGTTTCATTGATTCCGGACCGCCATACGGGGATGCTGGTTCCGCTGGCCATGATGGAGGTGAAGCTGATTCCCGTTTGCCGCGTAACGTTATATGTTGCCACACCCTGAGCAAAGCAAAGAAGGGGTAATACCCAAATAACGAACAGCATTATTCCTGCTTTTTTCATCACAATCCTGTCAGAAATTCCAAAGGTACCATGAAACCCAATGCCTGTCAAGGTTTCCACATGCACACTTTTCGCAAGTTGTCAACAAAATAGTCTTGCAAATGTGTATTTCGCAACAAACCTGAACTCAGCTCCCGAACGGTTTGCATCAGAAGATAGCCTCTGTTAAAAGGTAGCCCTGCACATACTCTTCAATGCCGGCTTCAAGACTGTAAAATGGTTTTTCGTAACCGATGGAGCGGAGTTTGGCCATGCCGGCCTGGGTGAAATATTGGTATTTGTCCCGGATATCTGCCGGCGTGTCAATAAACTCGATCTTTGCAGTTTTGTCGAGCGCAGTGAATACCGCTGTGGCAAGATCAAGAAACGAACGTGCCTTCCCGGTTCCGAGGTTGTATATTCCGGGATCTTTTTTGTGGTTCATCAGAAACCAGATTACATCAACTACATCTTTTACATAGATGAAATCCCGCAACTGCCCGCCGTCGGTATAGGCCGGGTTGTGAGATCGAAAAAGTTTCACGGAGGAAATCTCAGTCGGAGCAAATTGGGGCGGTGGGGTAGAAGTTTGATGGGGTGAGCCGGTGAATTTTTGACTTGCGGATGGTATTATCTGACAAAATGCATGATACACTACACTCGCCATCCTGCCTTTGTGATACTCATTGGGTCCGAAGACATTGAAAAATTTCAGTCCGTACCAGGCAGGCGGTGTAGCGGTCTGCAATAATGCCCATTTGTCAAATTCGTTTTTGGAAACCCCGTATGGATTCAGGGGCTGAAGCTTCGGAATTATTGCGTGGTCGTCCTCATAGCCCAAGGATCCATCTCCATAAGTTGCAGCAGATGAGGCGTAAACTAACGGAATACTGTAGGTGCTGCAGGCAATCCACAGCTCCTTGCTGTAGTTTAGGTTTAGCTCATCAAAAATGGCCATATTGAATTCAGTCGTATCTGTACGTGCCCCGATATGAAATATAAATTCCACTTCATGATGGTGCTCTTTCAGCCAGGAGAAAAAAACAGAACGTTCTACCTTCAGCCGGTAGCTTTTATGTTCGATGTTAGCCTTTTTTTTCGCGTAGGAGAAATCATCCACCATCACGATATCCTTGATGCCCTTGTTGTTTAGTTTACTTACAAAGCAACTTCCGATAAATCCAGCGGCACCGGTAACTACGATCATACATTATGAGGTTGGTTAACGCAAATATAGGAAAAAAGCGGACAAACTGAACAGGGAGCAGGCTTCCGTCTATTTCCAAAAATCTCTGACTTCCCCCAGGCCCTGACGCTCCTTCAGGATCTCAAATTTCTCTCTCGAATAGCCGAGAATTCTTGGGGTTTGCCGACTGTTATAGTGCGACCACATACTGAAAGTGTAACTCCCGGTATCGTGGATTACAAGGTAGTCGCCAGCTTCAACCACCGGCAGGATCACCCCCCTGGCGAGGATGTCGCCGGCAAAGCATAAGGGACCTGCAAGGGTGTAGGGAACCGTATCGTTGCCCATCTTCAGGTTGCCGGTTTTATCGTAAACCGAATATTCATGCTGCCAGTCTTTTGGGTTAAGACATTCGCGGATGAACAGGTCTGCTCCAACATGCAACATGGCCGTGTTCACTCCCGGATCGTGCTTTACATACTCAACTTTGCTCACTGTCCAACCGGCATTGGTATAGATCCACCTGCCGAATTCGGTGATGATTTTGAACGCAGATAACATCGGTGCCCGCTGTTTTATTGCAGCTGCATAATCCCCCATGGAGGATGCCGGTACCATGCCATTATAGGAGACCGGTAATCCGCCGCCGATATCAAAAATGTTAATGGGAGGGAAGTTGATGGAGGTGCGAAGTTGGTTAAGCGTCAATGCGAAATCGTAAAGCACGCCGATGCCCCTGACAAGCATTTCGGTCGAACATCCCTGCGAACCCACATGCAGATGCATGCCTTGCAGCCAGGGGAAGGTGAGAAAGGCCTTGGTTAGCTCCTCCTTTCGCGAACCGATGGGAACGCCGAATTTCGAATATTCACCGGCAACGCTGGATTCGAGAATGGTTCCAACCCCTACCTGTGGATTGATCCGTATACCAAAGGTACTGGTGGATGGTGTGGTTTTGAGTAATAAATTTACTCGTTCCAGTTCGTCCAGGTTGTCGATGTTTATGTGCACTCCGGAAGCCAGCGCAAACTCAAGCTCTTTCAGGGTTTTTACCGGAGAATCGTAAACTATACGGCTGGGATCGTAACCGGCATTGAGCGCCATGTCGACCTCGCCGATTGAGGCTGCCTCAACCCCGATGTTGCAGGCCTGGTTCCGTCCGGTCTCGCTAGCCAGTTCCATCACGCCACGCAAGGGATTGGCTTTCACTGCAAGTCCATGCAGTGTTGTAGCCGGGAAACAGGCGATGAGGTAATTTAATCGCTCCGTAAAAAATGCAAGATCATAAAACATGACTGCAGAATCTTCCTCCCTGATCATTCCCTGCCGGAGCGCCGATTTCAGCGCCAGCTCAATTTCAGGCACAGTAAGGTTCGATCGTTGTTTTAACATGGCGAAAAAATTTCATATTAACGGGGAAAAAATCAACTCACCAGGTTTCGCTCCCTTGCAATCTCCAGCAAATAGGTCAGCGCCACCCGTCCGCGGGTTCCGAGGCTGAGGGTATAATCATTTACATACAGGTTTATGTGCTTTTCAATCACCGCTTCGTCCATCTCCTGCGCATTGGCACGCACAAAAGGCATGGCGTCATACGGGTGTTTCATGGCGTACTGAACGCTGCGGAAAAGAACCCTGTTGAGCTTGTTGATCCGATCGTAACCGAGTCCTTTCCTGGCAATGATCCCTCCCAGCGGAATGGGACATTCCATCATGGTTTCCCAATATTCTCCAAGATCGGCAATCTTTTTCAGACCGCGTTTTTCATAGGTAAACCGGTTTTCGTGAATGATGACTCCGGCGTCAACCTCACCGGAAAGAATAGCTTGTTCGATTTCAGAAAAGAGCATGATTTTCTTTTTCTTAACCATGGGGTAAGCTAGTTTCATTAGCAGATTGGCAGTGGTAAATTCTCCGGGGATGGCGACAGTGAGGTCGCTCAGTTCCTCGCCGGAATAGTTCTTTCCTGCAATAAACAACGGTCCGTTGCCTGAGCCGAGTGCACTTCCAGAATCAAGCAGGATGTAGTTCTGCTGCAAATAGAGATAGGCATGATAGCTTACTTTGATAACATCGATGCCGGGTTCCATCGCCATGTGGTTCAACATTTCCACATCGTGCATCTGGTATTCGAAATTAAATCCTTCCAGGTCTATTCTTTTATTAACGATGGCATTGAAAACGAACGTGTCGTTAGGGCAGGGCGAGAAAGCGAGTTGGATCCGGGGCATGGTCGTGGTTGAGTCGTAGTTGAGTCGTGAAGTGTTTGATAGTGTACTTATTGTGAAACGTCCCTGATTATTTCAAGGAGGGTTTTGTTCAGGTTGTCGAGCGCGAGTTTTATGTTCCATTTCGATTTATCCCGCACGGCTACATAATTGGAGACCGACCTGATCTGGATGCAGGGGATTTTTTCCGAAAGACATCCAAACAGAAATGCGGCACCTTCCATACTTTCAACATCCACTTGCCTTTCTGTTTTTCCTTTCGCCTGTCTTCCTGCAAATCTGTCTTCCTGTTTCTGGTGAATCGTATTTACCGTGCTTCCGCTGACCTTTTTCAGCACTTCAACAGTTTTACTTTTCACCTTCGATCCGTTGATGAGTTTTCCTTCCTGGTATGGATGCTGGTTTGGATCCATCAGTCCGAGGTCGAAAATCGTGAGAAAATCCTCCCCGTCTTCAGCGCCCAGTTCGGAGATGCAGTCTTCAGTAACATTGACTACCGTTCCGATTTTAATATCCGTCGAGAACGCTCCTGCAATCCCGGCATTGATGGCGAGGTCGTAGTGGTTTGCGGCAAATAGCCTGCCCAGGTGCCAGGAGGTTAGCACCATACCTACACCGGTTACCAGAATGTCGACGGTTGAATTGTTAAATAAATGGGTGCTAAGAACCTCCGATTCCTGACTTATGAGGGGAAGTTTAGCGGCAAGAGGCCGGACCTCGAAAGCAGTAGCGGCAACGAGGAGGAGTTTCATTACTTTTTATTAAAAGAGGTTCCGTTTTCCAGTCCGTGGGAATTGGGACCAAGTTCACTGCGACGCAATAAAAATGCGAAGAGCAGGCCGAAGAAACCCAGGGTGCTGAAAATCCACATGCCGGTGTGATAACCTCCCGGATTTGCCGCACTGGCACCGGAAATGTCGTTGGCATGCCCAATTACAATGTTAAACCCAAATAACCCGATATTCTGGATCATGGTCATAAGTCCGTAAGCAGTCCCCAGCTTTGAAGGTTCCGAAACAATGGCCACCGATGGCCACATCACGGCAGGTACCAGCGAAAACGCAATTCCCATGATCCCCATCGGAATAATGAGGTTGACGTCGGTATAACCCATCATCAGGTAAACCGGGATAATCAGCAGTGAGCCAAACATCATCAGCAGCGAACGGCGTCCGATAAAATCAGACAGCAAGCCGAACAGTGGCGTGAAGATCATGGCGGCCAGCGTCAGCATACTTGACAGAAATCCGGCATACTCCCTGGTCAGACCGTGGGTCTCCTGGAAAAATTTAATGGCGAAAGTCTGAAACGGAAACATGGCCGAATAGAAGGTGATGCAAAGCAGTACAATGAACCAGTATGATTTGCTGAAAGCTTTATAATTGAGCAGTGAAAACACAATGATAAGCACATAAATCACGATCTGCAAAATGATCTCCACCTGGCCTGGAAATACGAGGTTGATCATCGCTGCAGCCACTGCCAGCAAAGCGAAAGCCAGAATAAAACGTTGCCTGATGAATGAAAATACATCGGAGAGGATAACCTTATCCTGTTCACCCTCTTTCCCAAGGTTGTAGGTTTTTTGTGCGTAGGTGTCGATGATGTAGAAAATGAGCAATGTCATCACGCTGATCACACCGGCACCCACGGAAATCCAAAGGGGGCTCTGCCAGTCGATGTAGAGGCTTTTTCCCCAGGTGGGGGAGTTGAGTGCCAGAAACGAACCGAGCCTGGCTACGGTAAGGTTAAGTCCGAATGCGAAGGAGAGCTGTTTTCCCTTGAACCATTGTGCTACCACTGTGGTGATGGCCACGATCATTGACTCTGCCCCCAAACCGAAAATCAGACGGCCGGTTGCCATCAGCAGGAGGTCGCCCTTCAGGGTGGTGATGAAAGCCCCGGTAAAAACAAAAAGGGAAAAAAGGAGGGCGGCTTTTTTTGTTCCGATCCGGTCGATGATCAGTCCGCCAATGAGGACCATGATGATGTTAGGGAAGCTGTATATGCCCTGCAAAAGTCCGATGTCGCTGTCGCTGAATTTAAGCTGTGTTTTCAGCACATCCGCCAACGGGCTGATGCTGTCGTAAATGTAATAGTTGCCGAACATGGCGAGACTGATGAAGATCAGTACGATCCAGCGGAGTATTGCAGGTGGATCTTTCTTTTGTGTGAGTATCTGGGTCATCGGAAAATATGGGTGTTTTTGCAATTGATTTCAGACATTAAAAGTAGCGTTTTTTACCATATCCGAAAACATTACCTTTGGTTACTAATCAGTGCTAAATCTTAATGTTATTAACAGTTTTAATCGGTAATGAACAAGGTGGTTTGTTGGTAAAATTTTGACTTTTTGAAATCCAAGACATACTAACAAATATTATTTTAAAAGTTGATAAACAAGCG
>JANXZO010000052.1 GCA_025355465.1 Bacteroidales bacterium | reverse complement strand
GAAATTAAATCTCCGGGAGGTAAATCATGGCATGCTGATTTATCAGGTGGCGGATAAGCGTGGATCGATGATGGTATCGGGAAAATTCTTCAGATAAAGATCGTAATCCGCAAATGGCTACCCGGAAATCTTTTCCACTATTCCCCGGTTCCCGTCGAGCCGGACTTTGTCGCCATTGCTGAGAAAGCGCTTGGCACCCTTGGCTCCGACTACGGCAGGAATTCCATATTCACGTGCTACAACGGCTCCGTGCGACAACGGACTTCCGATTTCAGTGATCAGGCCGGAAATAATGCTGAAGTAGGGTGTCCAGCCGATGTCGGTAAACGAGGCTACCATAATCTCTCCTTCCTGCAGTTTTTCGGCATCTTCAAGGCTATGGATGATTCGGGTTCTCCCTTCAACAATGCCACCGCTTACTGGAATCCCTTTGAGTTGCCCTTCGGTAATGATAATTTCCACCTCCTGTTCAAGGGGTTCCGGAATACCGAAACAGATCTCCTCGAACACCAGCTTGTCGAGTTCAGGGAATAAAGTACGACGTTTGTTTGCCGTCTCCTTCCAGCGGGGATTTGCATCATTGATCAATTTCCCGATCTCCTCATGGGTCAGAAAAAATATCTGATCTGCATCGTCAAGCAACTTCCTGTCCGTCATTCGTTGAGCAAGTAGCTGGTATCCGGTTCGTATGATGCTGACCATTTTTATGGACAATGCCTTCGAGATTTCTCTGCGTGCAACAGCTTTTCGTGCCATCGGAATCATGCTCCGCAGGATCCTTCTTTTGGCAATGGGAAGATGACTCAGCGCTTCGCTGATAAGTTTTTTTACGTCGTGGCCGGTGTGTTTTACCTCTCCGAGCCGAACCCTGGTCTGGAGGGACTGTATTAATTGCAGCGGGTTTTCGGCCCATGTTTTTTCACGAAGTTCCGATTCCCGGACACAGCGATGTCCGTGTCGTTGGAGAAATGTTTTAAATTGCTTTACCACCTCTTCCGG
Source organism: Bacteroidales bacterium (assembly GCA_025355465.1). Taxonomy (GTDB): domain Bacteria; phylum Bacteroidota; class Bacteroidia; order Bacteroidales; family FEN-979; genus JANXZO01. The sequence continues at coordinate 54,784 of JANXZO010000052.1, read as the reverse complement.
GGCATCCGTTTGCAACATTTTCAAGGCCTCGGCGCTCGTGCCATTGATGAATTTTTCGGCAAAAGGCTTTTCTCCACGTATCAGGTTGGCAAATTTTTCCAGTGATTTCACGGCATCAGCGCTTTCAATCTCAGGAATGTCAAGCAGCAGTATGGTAGCAATGTGATGATCGTCGGCGTTGGGCTGGCGTTTGTCGCCGGTCATGATGCGCATGAAGGCCGAGTACAAAGATCCGGATTGCGCGGAGGTCATCAGGTGATGGCCGAAACCTATCCCGAGTTGCAGGCGTGCTGCCTCCAGCCTGGCATGAAACGCTGCGTCAGAACCTGAAGGGTCGATGATAAAGTGCGTTGCCAGTGTTCTCAGCTCCTCCAGGGATTGCTTCGCCCTTAGCGTACTGCTTATCTGGCGGTAGAAGTTAAAGATCCTTCGCGGTAACGGTGCTTCAGGTTTTGCATCAATTCCCGGAAATACCTTCCCGCTCAGGGCAAACTGAACATCAGCGGCTTTGTTCATCCAGATGTTTTTCGGATAATCCATCATGTTGCTCATATTGATGAAGAGCCGGTTGTAAAACATCTGAATATATCGCTTGCCGGTGCGGTTCGCCAACCTGAATGCACCTGCTTTATCGGCCAGCATCACCATGCCATAATCGATGGCTTCGGCACTTACCGAGTAGGTGAGGGGAGTGGCCACGCCGGGCATCATTTCGCCGATATTTCCAAGGGTCCAGATATCGCTGCTTTCGCCCTGTACGGTATCAAGTTCATTGTAATGTTCGGATTGAAGCGTGGTCACCGGTCTTACCTGCAGCCAGTGAAGCGTGTTGGTGTTGTCAATGGCCCATTCCAGGTCTACAGGTTGTTTGTAATGAGCCTCGGCCCGTCTTGTCCCGTCAAGGATTTCCCTGAGCCTTATTTCATCGAGGAGATGTCCGTTTTTTTCCGACTCGCCTTTAATGTTGGATCCGCTTCGGTATAATTCATAGTGTTGCGCATCCTTTTTTCCGCTCACCAGCTCCTCTCCCAACCCGCTTACCGCATTGATGAGGATCTTATCGCGCCGGTTGTTTACCGGGTTTACGGAAAAAACAACCCCGGCAACCTTTGCCTCCACCATGTTTTGCAGGATCACCGAAATTCTCAGGTCGGCTTCCGAAGTGATGTTGTCAGCATATCCTTTAACCCGGTCGGAACTGGCCGCCGCAATACATTTACTGATCGCTTCCCGGATGTCTGCGTAGGTATGTAATCCGAGGTATGACTCGAACTGGCCGGCAAAGGAGGCGCCGGTGCCATCTTCACTCACCGCCGAGGAGCGTACAGCCTTTGCGCCATTACCGAGACGCGCCAGACTTTTTTTCAATAGTGTTTCGTCGATGATCTTGAACTCGGGGTGAATGATAACAAACGCATCCGGAACATTCAGTCCGATCTCCCTGAGTGTTTTCAAGCCACGGGCTTTACCGCCAACATCTTCGTTGGATAATTCGTGCAGGAACCTGATCAAACCTTGTACCTGTCAGCATGAAAACCGAACTCAACCATGCCGAGTCCTTCAACTCCATTGAATTTGTAGGATCCGATTCCCTCTTTCATCATATATTTACCATCGTGAAGGTAAGGAAACTCTCCGTTGCGCCAGAATTCCAGCTTGTGTGTTTTCCCGCTGCGGCAATGGATATCTATAAACCCATGGTTGGGCAGAAGTTGATCCTTTGAAACTGTGGCGAGATCGGTGCATTCTACGATGGCATCTGTGGTGCCGTCGGGAGCCGTGATAAAGCCTGCGGTAAGGCGGCCAAGCCACTGCCATTTGATGGTCGTCACTGTCCAGTGAAAACCGTTGTCGGAGATGCCGGTGATCCAGTAATGGCGATCCCACGTAAGCCAGTTGCGCGATCCGAAGGAGTGGTCGCGGGAGGCCATCATATCCAGGTTGTAAGTCTTTCCGTCGAGAACGATAGTTCCCTTGAATTTGCCTGTCTGCTCGTAATGAACCTGATGTGAATCTTTCAGGTTGAAAAAAAACTCCTTATTCCATTTTTCAGCCGCAATTGCATCCGCAATCATCCGCTGGTCGGAACTTTTGGCAAAGTCGTACACCGGATTTTCACCGGTAAACACGAGGTTCGTGATGCAGCGGTGAGGCTTGCCATCGGCATCCATCACATTACCTTCGTAGGTAACTCTCCAGATTTTTCCGATCTCAATGGGTTCCCATTTGAGCGTCCCCTGCTGAAAACCCTCCCCTTCAACGCCGGGTGAACTGGTGAGTCCGAAATATCCAACACCCTTTAAAAAGAAATCAAACCAGAACTCATTGAGGCGCTTAGGTTCACGAAAGGCCATCCTTGTGATGAAGGCATTCCCCTCTTTGTCGCCACCATAAAAATAGGAGCTGTCGTTAGGGTAAGGTTCATTCTGGTCAACATGTTTTCTTTCGAGGTAGTCAACCGGAAACTGGCGGCTCTTGGTACGTTTCACCATTTGCCGGGCAATAAGCTTCTTGATCATAAGTCCTTTATTTTGGGGTGCAAATTTAACAATTCGGAACTATTTCAGGGCTTTCTGGTCTTTTTCTTTTTCGATTTTCCGAAATCCTTTCCTCCGGCAAAATCCTTTCCACCTGAGAAATCCTTTTTTCCTTTATATTTCGATCCTCCCGGGAATTCTTTCCCGCCTTTGAAATCTTTTCCACCCTTAAAATCGCCACCGCCTTTAAACGGTTTCCCGCTTTTAAACTTTTTTCCGCCACCAAAATCCCTTTCGGAACTCCGCTCGGCCGAGCTGTTTTCTTTTGCATAATCTACCACCAGCGGGATGTCGCGGAAATCAAGGTCTTTGAGCTCGGCAATGAGCCCGGCTGCAGCTTCGGCTTCAATCTCAAAAATTGCACTTTTCTTAGATAGTTCGATGTTGCCGATACGAACCCGTTTGCCGTGTGTGTTGGCGTTGATCAGCTCGATCAGGGTGGCAGGATAAAGTCCGTCTACCTTGCCAACATTGATAAACAGGGGCACAAAACCGGGTTCATCACGACGGGATGCACGGTCGGCGCCGGTCTTATCGCGTCCTTTCTCTTCACTTACATTGATGTCTTTGGCATTGCGGTAGTATTCAAGGAAACGGTTAAACTCCAGCGCTACAAACCGTTTGATGATGTCTTCTTTCTCAAGCCACTCCAGTTTACGATAAATGGTAGGAAGAAATGGGTCGATCTCTGCATGTTCAATCTCAACATTCTCCATCTTATTGATCATGTTGAAGAGCTGTTTTTCGCAGATCTCACGGCCTCCTGGAACTTTCGAGGGGATAAATTGCTTGTTGATCTTCTTTTCGATCTGTTTGATCAGGTGCTTCTCCTTGGTATTGATGATGGCGATGGAGGTACCTGCTTTCCCTGCACGGCCCGTACGTCCGCTGCGGTGAGTATAAGCCTGGATGTCATCGGGCAGGTTGTAGTTGATGATGTGTGTAAGGTCATCCACGTCGATACCGCGGGCGGCAACGTCGGTGGCAACAAGCAGTTTCACGTGCCGGATGCGGAATTTCTGCATCACGAGGTCGCGTTGTCCTTGTGAAAGGTCACCGTGAAGGGACTCTGCATTGTACCCGTCGTGGATCAGTTTGTCTGCAATCTCCTGGGTGTCCATGCGGGTCCGGCAGAAAACGATTCCATAGATGGATGGATAGTAGTCGACGATCCGTTTAAGGGCAATGTATTTGTCCTTTGCATGAACCGTAAAGTAAAGGTGTTTGATGTTTTCGGCGCCGGCATTCTTACTCCCGATGGTGATCTCGGCCGGGTTGTGCATGTAGTTCCGGGCAATCACGGCCACTTCGCTGGGCATCGTGGCGGAAAAAAGAAGGGTGTTGCGGTCTTTGGGAACCTCGGCAAGGATCTCGTTGATGCTGTCGAGGAAGCCCATGTTAAGCATCTCGTCTGCTTCGTCGAGCACGATGGATTTAACCTGGCTCAGTTTTACCGCCTTACGGCCGATCAGGTCGATGAGGCGTCCCGGAGTGGCAACAACGATCTGAACTCCACGGCGCAGTGCCTTGATCTGGATGTCCATACTGCTTCCCCCGTAAACCGGGAGTACTTTGATGTCGTCGGTGTATTTTGCGAAATCGTTCAGGTCACCGGTGATCTGAACGCATAGTTCACGGGTAGGACAAAGGATCAGTGCCTGCGGATTCGCGATGTTGGTGTCGGCCTGCTGGATGAGCGGTAAACCGTACGCGGCAGTCTTTCCTGTTCCGGTCTGGGCAAGGGCAACGATATCGGTTTTGGTTCCAAGCAGAAGCGGGATAACTTTTTCCTGGACAGGCATCGGCGATTCAAAACCGAGTTCGGTAAGGGCACGTACGATATCCTGGCGGATGCCCAATTCATTAAATGTTGTCATGTAAAATAAAAATTAGGTGCTTTCTGGATCTCCGGTGATCTAACGCCACGCGATGTGACTGGCAGGAAATTAGGAATCAGGTTGATAAGTCCGGTAAACACATGTGAATATTGCGGCAAAGATACGACGGAAAAAATTAGCAATGAATAATTATTAATTAATGCTTTGAAAAATAGCGATTTAACGCACAGGTTTACGGGCTGATTTCTTGTCCGACTGTTCTCGTTTTTCCTCGAGTCGTTTTTCTTTCGATGCACGGGAGGGGTGGGTTGGTTTGCGTTTTTTTCGCGGAGTGAGCGCTTTTCTGAGAAGCTCGTAAAATTTCTCCGTTACCCGCTCCCGGTTTCCCGACTGGGTGCGTTCACTTTGCGAGACCAGCACCAGGAAACCATCCTGGGTGATCCTGTTCTTTAACTTTTCCGAAATTGTGACCTTCTCCTCTTCCGTAAGCAACGCAGAATTTCCAACATGAAAACGGAGTTCCATTTTCGTACTCACCTTGTTTACATGCTGCCCACCGGGACCGCTGCTTCGCGAGGCGGTGAAAGTTAACTCTGATGAAAAGTCAGGAGAAGAAAGTATATTTGCCATTAGTGAACAAATTCCACCCGCAAAATTAGCAATGTTTACTCTCCTTTGATGCCGAGAATGGCGAGTCCACCCTCTGCAGTCTCTTTGTAAATCCTGGGCAGGTCATGTCCGGTTTGTTTCATGGCCTAGATCACACGGTCGAAGGAGACGAGGTGATGTCCGTCGCTCAGCAGGGCATACATATTGGCATCCAATGCACGGGCGGCGCCGAATGCGTTGCGTTCGATGCAAGGGATCTGAACAAGTCCGAAAAGCGGATCGCAGGTGAGTCCGAGGAAGTGTTCCATGGCGATGGATGCGGCATTTTCTTCCGAAACTGCCAGCGCAAAGGCAAATGTAAATGCCCTTCGCGACAACGTTCCCTTAAAACTTCGGGCTTTGGTGTAATAGGAAGATGCTTTGCGGGGCAGGTTCAATCTGCCGGGTAACACCCCTTCGGCTTCCACTCCGCGTTCCACCGCGCTTTTCATCACCTTCCAAACTTCGGCGAGGTAATCCCATAATCCCGGCTTCTCGTGGATCTCAACATATTCCCATATCTGCCGGCCGTTATTTTCGCACCATTTCAGGATATCCTCCATGGTACCTGCATCGTAGACTTTTTTTCCTGAATCTCGTTTGCCGGTTTCGCTGATATCTCCGCCGCCGATGCTGTAGGTGGTCCACTCTTCAGCCACCTGGTCATCTGCACCGAGGGCCTCGAATTTCAGTCCGTTGGGATGAGCCGGCAGGAAAATATCAGGCTGCCAGATGATCTCCACCGGAACAGGATGCATCGCCTCAATCAGCGATTTGTCGGTCATGTGTCCTTTGCCGGTAGCGGCCAGACTGCCATACAGGGTCACCCTGAATTTTTGGGCCTCAGGGTGTTTCCGGATAAAATTTTCTGCTGCAAAGCGTGGAGCCATTGTATGGCTGCTCGTAGGGCCGTAGCCGATCTTAAAGATCTCCCTGATCGATTCCATGGGGATAAGTAATTTAGCGGAAGGAATTTTTCCGGTAGCTTTTTACATCTTCGCGGCAGAAACGGGTTTTGGTTAACCCATTCTTAAAACGAGGTCGGCAAGCCGGTTTGAATAACCATTCTCATTATCGTACCAGGAGATTACCTTTACCAGATTTCCGCCCAGGACTTTTGTAAGTCCGGAGTCAAATATTGAGGAGTGTGGGTTTCCAATGATATCGCAGCTCACAAGAGGTTCGTCGAGGAACTCAAGAACGCCTTTCATCGGTCCGTTTGCAGCAGCTTTCATGGCAGCGTGTATCTCCTCTTTGGTAACATCACGCATCAGCTCGCAGGTAAGGTCAACGAGCGAACCATCCGGTGTCGGGACACGTACTGCAAAACCGTCCATTTTACCTTCCAGTTCGGGAATGACCAGGCCAATGGCCTTGGCAGCGCCGGTTTTGGTAGGAATGATGGAGACTGCCGCAGCACGCGCACGCCGCAGGTCCTTGTGGGGTGCATCCAGGATGATCTGGTCGTTGGTATAACTGTGGATGGTATTCATCAACCCTTTTTTAATCCCGAAATTGTCGTTGAGCACCTTGGCAATGGGGGCAAGGCAGTTGGTGGTGCATGAAGCATTGGATATCAGTTTCATGTCGGGAGTAAGGGTGTTATCGTTCACGCCCAGTACGATGGTGGCATCAACGTCTTCCGTATTGTCGGCAGGGACTGACAGAATAACTTTTTTGGCACCTGCAGTAAGATGTTTGGACATTTTTTCACGGGTGCGGAAAATTCCTGTGCATTCAAGTACGATCTCAACACCAAGTGTACCCCAGGGAAGGTTGGCGGGATCGCGCTCAGCCAGTACCTTTATCTTTTTACCATTTACAATCAAATATTCACCGTCGACAGCAATTTCTCCCGGAAATTTTCCATGTACTGAATCGTATTTCAACAGATGTGCAAGTGTTTTTGCATCAGTAAGATCATTAAAAGCAACAACTTCTACATTACTTTTGTTCAGTAATGCACGAAAAGTAAGACGGCCGATGCGTCCGAATCCATTAATACCAACTTTAATAGTTCCCATAAGTATATTTATTAATAAAAAAACATGTGTGGAATAAGGGTTCAAAATTACGGATTTATCCGTTAGCACAAAAAGTGTTGGTAAAAATTTAAATTAAACCCTTAAATTTGCCACAACCGAAAATCATCTGTAAATCACATGTCTGAAGCGAAATATATATTTGTAACCGGAGGGGTTACTTCATCTCTGGGAAAAGGAATCATCTCCGCGTCCATAGCCAAACTGCTTGTCGCCAGAGGGTTTTCTGTAACAACCCAGAAACTGGACCCGTACATCAACATCGATCCCGGAACCTTAAATCCATATGAACATGGTGAATGTTTTGTAACTGAGGATGGGGCGGAAACCGACCTCGACCTTGGTCATTACGAACGATTCTCCAATGTTCCTACCTCTCAGGCCAACAATGTAACGACCGGCGTGGTATACCAGTCGGTAATTACGAAAGAACGCAAAGGCGAATTCCTTGGCGAGACGGTTCAGGTCATCCCCCACATTACGGATGAGATCAAATCCAGGATCAAATTGCTGGCCTCGCGCGGCGATTATGATTTCATTATTACCGAGATCGGTGGAACGGTCGGCGATATCGAGTCGCTGCCCTTTATTGAAGCGGTTCGTCAATTACGCTGGGAACTTGGAAGGAACTGTGTGGTGGTTCATCTGACGCTTGTGCCATACCTGGCGGCTGCCGGAGAGTTAAAGACCAAACCCACCCAGCATTCGGTGAAAACGCTGCTCGAATCGGGAGTCCAACCCGACATTATTGTCTGCCGCACCGAAAAACACCTCTCCGAGAGTCTTCGCAACAAAATCGCCCTCTTCTGCAATGTGTCACCCACCTCGGTTATCGAATGCATCGATGCAGAAACTATCTATGACGTTCCCATCCTCATGCGCCAGGAGAATCTCGACCTTGAGATCCTGAAAAAAACCAAAATGCCTTGCGATGTAGAACCCGATCTCACCGATTGGGAACAGTTTATCTATTCCCTGAAACATCCTTCATCCCAGGTCAATATCGGTCTCGTAGGAAAATATGTTGAGTTAAAGGATGCCTATAAATCTATTAACGAGTCCTTCATCCACGCAGGGGCAATGAACGGCGTAAGCGTGAAAGTTCAGACCTTCCAGTCGGAATTCATTGATGATACCAACGTGGCAGGAAAACTCGGCAACCTCGACGGGATCCTTGTCGCGCCTGGTTTCGGTGAACGCGGTATCGAAGGCAAGATCGCTGCCATCCGGTTTGCGCGTGAGAAAAATATTCCGTTCTTCGGCATCTGCCTCGGCATGCAATGTGCCGTGATAGAATTCGGACGAAACATCCTTGGATTATCCGGTGCACACTCTACCGAGTTCAAAAAGGATACACCGTTTCCCGTCATTGATATGATGGAAGAACAGAAAAAGATCTCCGGACTGGGGGGTACGATGCGACTGGGTGCTTATCCCTGTAAGCTGAAGGAAGATTCCCGTGTTTTTGGAATTTACCAGGAAGAAAATATCTCGGAACGGCATCGCCATCGGTATGAGTTTAATAACGAATATCTGGATAAATACCTGGCCGCCGGAATGATACCTGTGGGGTTGAATGAAAAGGACAACCTTGTTGAGATCATTGAACTTAAGGGACATCCCTGGTTTGTAGGAGTTCAGTTCCATCCGGAATACAAGAGTACGGTAGCCAGGCCACACCCGCTTTTTGTAAGCTTCATAAAAGCTGCCAAGGATTATGCAGGCAGATGATTTCCTTTTTGTACCTTTGCACCCCCGAAACGGTACCTACACCGGGTTAATTTCCTGAGAAAAAATATTTAAAGCAGCTATTGAATGAATAATAAGAATACGATTATAGGACTGGTCCTTATTTTTGCGATTTTTCTGGTTTACAGTTACCTGATGAGCCCTTCGCAGGATCAGATGATGATGCAGAAGCGTACCTCCGACTCCCTGTACCTGCTCAGTCAGTCGCGCCGCGATTCAACCATCAAAGCCCAGGCACGCAGCCGGGCCATCGAAGCATCCCTCGAAAAACAGAAGATCATCGCCTCCGGTAAAAAGGTTGACTCAGTTACGATGCTGAGGCTGGCCAGCAAAGATGAACTGGGACCGTTTGCCAATGCATCTGTCGGGAAGGACACTTCGTATACTATCGAAAATGACGTGTTCCGGCTTAAAATTGCAGCACGCGGCGGGAAGATCGCCAATGTGATCTTAAAAGATTACCTTACCTGGGATAAGCGTCCGCTCGTGCTGATGGACAACGATTCACTTCAGTTCGGATTTTCTTTCTTTTCCAACAATCGTATCATCAATACCAACCGGCTGTATTTCCAGCCTTTCTGGCCTGATGCCGCCAATGAAGGACAATCTTTACTGAAAGTCACCGGCATGGATTCAGTGCGCCTGGGAATGCGTCTGTTTGTGGCTGCTACCGATTCAACCTTCGATAAGAACAAGTACATCGAGTTCCTCTATACCATCCGCGGCAACGAATACATGCTTCGGTACCAGGTAAGATTCGTCGGCATGACCGATGTTGTTGACCCCTCCACAAAATACCTTGTGCTCAACTGGAATGACAACCTCAAACGCCAGGAGAAGAGCCGGAACATGGAGCGCATGACGTCGACCATTTACTACAAATATGCCGCCGATAAAGTGGATTACCTGTCAGAAACAAAAGATGAGGAGAAATACCTGAAAAATGAGAAGATAAAGTGGCTCTCATTCAAACAACAGTTTTTCACTGCCACCATTATCGCCGATAATTTTTTCTCCGAACCCAGGTTCAGGACCCAGACACTGCCGGGGGGCAACCATTACCTTAAAACGATGTATGCCGAAGTTGGAGTTCCCTTCACTCCCAAAGATGCCAGTGCGGTGTCGATGTCGCTCTATTTCGGTCCCAACAAATATTACAGCCTGAAAAAATACAAGGCCAACCTCGAAGAGCAGATTCCACTCGGCTGGGGTTTCTTCCTGCTTGCCTGGATCAATATCTACGCAGTAATCCCGGTATTCACCTTTTTCGGGAACTTAGGCCTGAATTATGGTATCATCATCCTGATCCTGACCATTCTGCTTAAAATTTTGCTGTTCCCCATTGCGTTTAAAACGTATAAGTCATCGGCCAAAATGAGGGTGTTGAAGCCCGATATTGATGAACTCACGAAGAAGTTTACAAAGAAGGAAGATGCACTTAAAAAGCAGCAGGCAACCATGGAACTTTACAAGAAGGCCGGGGTTAATCCCATGGCCGGTTGTATTCCGCTCCTCCTGCAGATGCCCATCCTTATCGCCATGTTCCGTTTCTTTCCTTCTTCCATCGAACTGCGGCAGCAAGGATTTCTCTGGGCCACCGACCTCTCTTCCTATGACTCCATCTGGACCTTCCCCGGCGGGTTCACCATTCCCTATTATGGCGATCATGTGAGCCTCTTTGCGCTGCTGATGACCATCTCCAGTATCTTCTACACCAAACTCAATGATCAGATGATGGGGAGCACACAGCAACAGATGCCTGGTATGAAAACCATGATGTACCTGATGCCGGTCATGTTCCTTTTCTGGTTCAACGATTACTCTTCGGGCTTAAGCTACTACTACCTGCTGGCCAACCTTCTTACCTTTGCCCAGATCTATATCATTCGTGCTACCATCGATGAAAAGAAACTGCATGCCCAGATCGAAGCCAATAAAAAGAAGACGGTGAAGAAGTCCAGTTTTCAGAAACGTCTGGAAGACATGGCGAAGAAACGCGGTTACCCGGTTAAAAAATAGTTTTCGACGGAAAGGGAGTAAAATTACCCGAGGAATTTCAGGAATAGTTCCAGCCCGCTTTTCTTCTCCTGGTCAAAGGTGAATGAGATGTTGTTTTCCAGGTAATCAAGACAGTCTTCACACGCCGGAAGTTTGTCGCGGAAATATTCAAGACACGTCGCCTTATTGCCAACCCCGAATGCCAGTGCCTCCGAAAACGATTGTGTAATCTCTGCCGGCAGTTGTTTTTTAGACACCCAGAGCGCAAATACAAAAGGAAGTCCCGTAAATTTTATCCATTCTCCGGCAAGGTCGTAAACATACGGGTACTGGCTGCGCATGGCAAAGGTCTTGTCTCCGATCGCAACCACTGCCTGGCTTGATTTCAACTGACTGACTTCCCCGGGTTTGAGTTTAACATATTCGGGCTCGATCTTCCAGTGATGTTTGGCCAATACCCTAACAAGCTCGACCGAGGTGCGCGAATCAAAATCCAGGCTGATTGTTTCTATCTGACCAAGCGGCTGGTGAGAAAGCAATAACACAGTACGAACCTCGGCAACAGCCCCGATGCAGAAATCTGAAACAGGATAAACCTTCCCCAGTCCGGGCAGTGCGCCCGCAGGAACAAGGGCAACATCAGCCTCTCCATGTTTCAGGCTTTCGGCACATAAGGATGGAACCGCAAGGTCAAGACGGTAGTTCTTCAGCTTTCCTGATTCTTTAATCCCATATACGAAAGGGAAGGTGTTCAGATAAGAAACGGCAGTTATTCTCAGCGGATTCATCAGTTCAGGTTTCGTGCAAAAATACATGAAATCCTGCAGGGTTGACCAACATCATATCCTAAAATCCCTATCTTTGTTTACGCCTTTAAATCCATGCGAAAGAAAATCCTGGCATACACCCTGCTCTGCCTGTTCCTCTTCAATACGATGGGGTGCTTTTTCATTTTTGAAATGAATAAGTATCTTGTTAAAAGGGAGATGCAGGAGGTAATTCGCCATCAGAACCGGATATTCACCAGGCTGGTTGTGCCGATGGCAGACTTTAATCCCGATTTACAACGGCCCGAAAAACATGAGATCAGGTATAAAGGCAATATGTATGATGTGGTAAGTGAACAGAGATGCGGGGATGCTGTTGTTTTTTATTGCATCCGCGACCACAAGGAGGAGATGCTTCTTGCCGGTTTGAAAAAGGTGAACAATACCCGTTACAGCCTGTTGCTTCACGACCATCTGGTAAAGATCGCCCTGCCCCTCAATGCACTTATCCTTCAGCATCCGTGCATCACAGCGGACTATCCAAAAATATTCGTTGTTAAACGCTATAGTTGGTTTTTGAATACCTGGAGTCCCCCTCCGGAAATCGCCTGAGCCGTAACGCTCCAATCCATCCTTTTCAAAATTATTTTCATCGGTCCGCCATGGACTGCTTTGTATTTTATTGTATTCAACAAAATCAAACGATCATGAAACGATACTATATCACCATTATATTTATTTTTCTTGCGGCCTGTGTCATGCGCGGCCAGCAGGTCAAGGTCCTCGATAAATCCGACCTTCAGCCAATCAGTGAAGTCAATGTTTCGAATGCGGCCAAAACAAAGGCTGTGATTACCAATGAAAGAGGGGTAGCTGATCTTTCAGGCTTCTCTCCGTCAGATTCTCTTTTTTTTACCCATGTTGCTTTTCAGACGATCAGGATCGTTAAATCAAATATCCCGGCCACGGGTAACATCTACCTTACCGAGAATGTCATAAAACTCGACGAATATGTGGTAACCGGCAACAGGGCAGAGGAGAAGCGGTCCGATCTTCCCAATAAAATTGAGGTAATCCAGGCCAAGGATATCTCTTTCCAGAATCCGCAGAACGCTGCCGTCATGCTTGAACAAACCGGCAACGTCTTCGTGCAGACCAGTCAGATGGGTGGAGGAAGTCCGGTGCTTCGTGGGTTCGAAGCCAACAAGGTGCTGCTTGTCGTTGACGGAATCCGCATGAACAATGCCATCTACCGGGCGGGTCACCTTCAGAACGCCATTACTGTTGATCCACTGGGGCTGGCTTCGACCGAAATTCTCTACGGACCCGGTTCTACCATCTATGGCAGCGATGCCATGGGAGGTGTCATCAACTTTATCACGAAGGATCCCGTTCTCTCCACCTCCGGAAAGACCAGCATTCACGGCAGTGTTCTCGGACGTTTTGCTTCTGCTAACACCGAAAAGACCGGTGGCATCAATCTGAACTTCGGCTGGAAGAAACTGGCGGTATTGCTGAATTTCTCCTACAGCGATTTTGGCGACCTGCGTGAAGGGAGGGTCAGCAACCCGGCTTATGGCACCTTCGGACAACGTTTGTTTTATGCTGAACGGATCAACGGTAAAGACTCAACCCTCGCCAATGACAAGCCCTGGATTCAGAAGCAATCAGCATACTCACAGTACAATTTTCTTGGAAAAATACTTTTCCAGCCTGGCAAAAATAGCCGTTACATCCTGAATGTGCAGTATTCAAATTCCAGCAACATCCCGCGCTACGACCGGTTAACAGAGATGCAGAACGACAGCACCATGACGTATGCCGAATGGTACTATGGTCCGCAATCAAGGTTGCTTGCATCCCTGAAGGCTGAGTATAACGTCAATGCGGTTATTTTCGATCATGCTTCATTCATCATCGGTTATCAGCATGTTAATGAAGACCGCATTCAACGGAGCTTTGGGAGCTCCAAGAAAAAATATAACCTCGAAAAGGTCGCCGTTTTTTCCGTGAATGCCGATTTCGACAAAAAACTGTTTTCGCGGGACAATCTGCATTATGGTGTTGAACTCCAGTACAATAATGTGGGTTCCACGGCATACAACGAAAATATCAAGACGGGTAACATCACCTACGACCGTGCCACGCGGTTCCCTGATAAGAAGGCAAACATGATGTATCTCTCAGCATACCTTTCGAACAGCTGGAATATCAACAAAGTGCTGATCTTTTCGCAGGGGGTGCGTTTTAATTATGTAACCCTGGATGCTGCCTATTCTGATACCATGGTGAAGATCGTCCCCATTCCGTTTGACCCGAATATCAATCAGAAAAATGTGGCTGTGAACGGTTATTTAGGTCTTGTTGCTTCTCCGGGCCACGACTGGAAATTTTCGGTCATCGGGTCAACAGGATTCAGAGCTCCGAACCTCGATGATATGACCAAGGTGAATGTGGTAACAGGGAATACGATCGTTGTTCCCAACCCCGACCTGAAGCCGGAATATTCCTACAACCTGGAACTTTCGGTGGCCAAAACCATCGGAGGTAAGGTTCGTCTGGAAGGAACAGGTTTTTATAACTGGTTGCGCAGTGCACAGGTTGTAAAACCAATGCCTTACAATGGCAAAGATTCCATCTTCATGGATGGCCAGATGTACCAGACGCTGGGACTCACCAATACGGGAAGTGCCTACATATGCGGACTGCAGGGTAGTATCCTTGCCCAGGTAACCCGTGCTTTCTCCATCGTGAGCAGTCTGACCTATACCTATGGGTACGATGAAACCAACAGCCTTCCGCTCGATCACATCCCGCCAGTATTCGGGATGACCTCATTCCGGCTTGAGATGAAGAAATTCAAAGGTGATTTTTATGTGGTGTACAATGGATGGAAACGGATAAGCCAGTACAGCAACAGCGGGGAGGATAACGAACAATATGCCACTTCGTACGGGATGCCGGCATGGTATACCCTGAACCTGAAACTAAGCTACCAGATCGTGAGATATGTGAACCTTGAATTGGGTATGGAAAATATCCTGGATGAAAACTACCGCAAATTCTCTTCCGGAATAAGCAGTCCGGGCAGAAATATCATGGTCGCCTTACGCGCCAGCTTCTGATAAACGCTGGTGAATCGCTAAAACCTGCGGAATGACAAGTTCAGAGCCGTCGTTTCGGATCACAAAATCCGAGAGGGCGGCTTTTTTTTCATCATCCAGCTGGAAGCGCATCCGGGCAAGAACCTCTTGGCGACTTAGTCGGTCGCGCTGAATAACCCTTTCAATCGCCAGTTCACTGGGACAAGATACATGGATGATCCGGTCATATTCTCCCTGAAAACCACTTTCGAAGATGATAGCAGCCTCCTGCACAACATACCTTTTTCCGGCTTGCCTTAAGGTCCATTCGTGAAAATCACGCATCACCCGGGGATGAAGGATGGAGTTCAGCTTCTTCAGTGCTTCGGGATCTGAAAACACGAGCGAGGCAAGTACCCTTTTCTCGATCTGCCGGTCATTTGCGAGAATTCCGTAGCCAAAAAAGCGTACAATCTCATTTCTGACCTGCGGCTCGTTAAGATTTTTTTTTGATTCCTCATCGGCATGAAAAACGGGAATTCCAATCGTTTGAAAAATCTCGGAAATGAGGCTTTTTCCGCTACCGATATTCCCTGTCAGTCCGACTTTCAACATCAGTGTTTCTTTAGATAGTTCTTCGTGGGATCGAGCTTTTTCATGCTGTCCTGCCGCTGAAGTATCGAGTCCATGGGCGATGCTTTACCGGAGGTGAAATCGCTCATGGAAGGTATCCGCTTAATGCCTTGTTTCTCGAACTGAAAGTAAAGGGTATCAGGCGTTACGATGAATATATCGCTGGGAAAATTGGCCTGTGCTGCGATCTCTTTGCCCAACCTGTTGGTAAGTAGATATCCATAGGGATTATTCTCATTGTTGCGTACCCTCACGTTTCTCAGACTGATCTCAAACTCCCGGTCGGTGACTGATTTGAGAAACCGTTCCGAGAAGAGCTCAAAGCCCTGGAGTTTGATCTTTATCGTTAAGGTGGAGTCAGAAAACTTTACCAGTTTGAGATTCCCGGGAATCTGTGTGTAAGAAAGCCGGTATTCAACAGTGTAAAAATAACTCAGCGAGAGCCTTACCAGCATCCACAGAAAAATGGACAGCAGCAGACAAATGCTGAAAATGAGCAGCTGATTTTTGAACTTATCGCCTTTCGGTTTCCTGGCATTCTCGATCAGATCAATGAATTCAGGCTTCAATGGCGTTAATTTTCTGCAGTTTACTTGTTCTCGATGGTTTGGGTTGTATCCATGGCCACTGCCGTTTTTTCAACACGCAGGCGTACACTGTTTTCAACTTCAATGGTTACAGTGGTATCCTGGATTTCTACGATCCTGCCATGAATTCCTCCGATGGTGATGATTTTCTGACCCTTCTGAAGGCTCTCTTTGAATTTTTTCTGCTCCTTTGAACGTTTCATCTGCGGACGGATGAAGAAAAAATAGAATACCACAATGATCAGCAACAATGGCAGAAATGAGTACCAGCCGTTCTGTTGAGCTCCGGCTCCACCCTGGGAAGCCATTAAAAGGATACTTAATAAGTTTGTCATATTAATTTACGGTTTACGATTTCAGATTAATGATTTATATTTTTTTTTTCGCTATTTCGCTATTTCGCCATTTGGCTCCGCCGAACTCCGCTTCGCTCCGGTTCACTATTTCACCATTTCACCATTTCACAATTTATTATTCTGTTCCCGGGGCAATTACCTGCGCCTTGATGCGGAGCAACGTAGTGTTGGGTTGGGTATTCGCAACCACCACTATATTTTTGGACTGGAAACCACGCTTGCCGCGACTGTTAAAAGCTACCTTTATGGTTCCTTCTTCCCCGGGCCGGATAGGGGTTTTAGGGAAGCTGGGTACGGTGCAGCCACACGACGTACTCACATCGGCAATGACAAGATCGGTTTTTCCGCTGTTTTTAAATTTAAAAGTACAGGAAACCGTCTCCCCGTCTATGATCCTGCCGAAATCGTGCTCCGTCTCATCAAACTTAAAAACAGGCAGGTGGGTTGCATCACCGGCACCATTGGCTGTGTTGGGGTTATTAACAACATCGGTGGGTAACATCTGGTCCTTGCTGTTTCCCGATCCGCATCCGGCTAACAACAGGAGTGCCATCAGGGAGGTTAAAGTAAGAAATTTTCTGGGGTTCATGACAGTCAACATGGTTCAAACACCTCGCAAAGGTAAATAAAATATCTGTACTTTTACGCTATGCGTATCTACCTCATCGGCTACATGGCTTCCGGAAAATCAAACCTGGGTCAGCTGCTTGCGGCCAGGTTAAATTACGGATTTATTGACCTCGATTACCTTTTCGAGGAGCGATACAAGGTTAGCGTGATCGATTTTTTTGAAAAATATGACGAGGAATCCTTCCGCAAAATTGAACGGATTCTACTGCATGAAACGAGTTGCCTCCACAATACCATAATTTCCACCGGTGGAGGGACCCCCTGCTATTTCGACAACATGGATTTTATACGTGGTGCCGGCCTCTCGGTTTACCTTCACTGGGAAGTTGAACCCCTCGTGTCGCGTTTACGGCAAGTGAGAAGACAAAGGCCCCTGCTGAAAAATGTCGATCCTGAAAATCTGGCCGGGAAGGTAACAGCCCATCTTGCCGAACGCGAGATGTTCTACCGGCAGGCCGATTACCAATTTGAAGCGGCAGATGAGGAAATTGAAGATTTGATAGCCTGGGTGAAACAGCAGTCGCCGGCTCAGTGAACAATTTTTTCCAGCAACGTCACATTTTCAACGTGCTGCGTGTGGGGGAACATATCCACCGGCTGCGACTTTACGTGCTGGTAAACACCAGAAAGCAGCAGCAGGTCGCGTGCCTGGGTCGCCGGGTTGCAGCTTACGTATACGATCCTGGCCGGTTTTACTTCAAGGATCATCTGAATCACTTTTTCATGCATTCCCGAACGTGGCGGATCGGTGATAATGATGTCGGGCATGCCGTTTTCGGCAATGAACAGGGGCGTAAGAATTTTTTCCGCTTCACCGGCAAAAAAACTAGTGTTATCCAGGCCATTCAGCCTTGCGTTGATCTGCGCATCGGCTATGGCCGCAGCCACCGATTCAATCCCGACGACCCTGCCAACGCTGGCTGCAATATAATTGGCAATGGTTCCTGTGCCGGTGTACAGGTCATACACGGTCTCCCTGCCCGTAAACCCGGCAAATTCTGCCGTTGTCCGGTAAAGGTTGATGGCCTGGAATGAGTTGGTCTGGAAAAATGACGAAGGACCGATCCTGTACTCCACATCCTTCACCCCGTTGCGAAAGAAGGGCATCTTTTCTGTGATGTACGGGAGCCCTGCAAAGTGATGGAAAACCAGGTCGCTGGTGGTGTCATTTTTCTTTGGATTGATGACGTAAAACAGGGAGGTAATGGAAGGAAACTCTTGCTTTAACAGGTTGAGCATAGGATCGATGATGTCTGGCAACGCTTCGCGGAATACCACAATCACCATCAAATCTCCCATGGAGGTGTTGCGGATTATAAGATTCCTGAGTAACCCTGTCCAGTTCCTTACATCATAAAAACTAAGTTGTTTTTCAATGGCATAATTGCGGATGAAAAGTCTGATGGAATTTGATGGATCATCCTGCAGGTGACAATTCCTGATATCCAGTACTTTGTCGAAAAGTCCCGGAATGTGAAATCCCAGCGCGTCCATATCTTCGTGGGGAACATTGCCGCGCCTGTCTTCCTCGGTCAGCCACCGGCGGTTTGAAAAGGTGTATTCCAGCTTGTTGCGGTAAAACCGGGTACGTTCAGAGGGGATTATGGGTAGTATCGTGGGACTGGTTATCTTTCCAATCCTTACCAGGCTGTCCTCTACCTGCTTCTGCTTGTAGAAAAGCTGGTCTTTGTAATCCATGTGCTGCCATTTGCAGCCGCCGCAAATACCGAAATGCTCACAAAATGGTGTTGCCCTTTTCGCACTGAGTGTATGGATACTGGTGGCTTTCCCTTCGCAGAAGGAACGTTTTTTACGAATTACCTGGATGTCGATCACATCGCCGGGAACAACGAACGCCACGAAGATCACAAGTTCACCGACACGTGCCACCGCTTTCCCTTCAGAACCGGCATCAAGTACTTCTACATTTTCGAAAAAGGGGAGAGGTTGTTGTTTTCTGCGCATGTTCAGGGATCAAAATTTCTGTTATTGTGTCACTCGGTTGTCCGATTTTTAAAATGTTTGGAGTCTCCCCATTCGCCATAAGCGATCTCGTCGCCGGCCATGTGTATCCTTGCTTCCAGGCAGCTTTTGCATTCCTCCGCCTCTTCGTCGATGCAGGGCTTGTTCTCATAAAGCAGGTAGTCCTGGCGGTATTTGACAGGGGTGAGGTTGGGCATGATTACATTGGCTCCGACCAGCAGCGCCTTTTCGCGGCCTTGTCCGTCGATGGTTTGCATGGCCGTAGTGGCGGCAATGTTTATATCTTTCATCATGATTCGTAAAATGGCAACCATCTTCAGGGCCAGGTCGAACCGGTCTCGAAGCGGCAGTAACTCCCGGCTGTATTGGAATAGCGGAGTATGCTCATGCTCGATGTAAGGCCCCATTCCGGCCATGTCGATGTCAAATTCACGAAAAAAAAGAAGGTCATCGGCCAGATCCGCCATCGTTTGAAAAGGCAGTCCGATCATGACTCCCGTACCTACCTGAAAACCAATGCGCTTTAAGCATTTGAGCGCTTCCATCCGTGCCTGGTAATCGTGAAATTTGTCGACCGGATGCAACTTTTGATACAATAAAGGATTAGAGACTTCGATACGGAGCAGGTAACGGTGAGCGCCGGCTGCGTACCAACGGAGATAAGTCTCCTCCGATTGCTCGCCAAGCGAAAGGGTTACGTGCAGCGCTCCCCCGGTTTTTGCTGTTATCTTGTGAAGAAGGTTTTCGATGGTGGCTGCAAACGTCTCGCCGGTGCGCTCCCCCGACTGAATGACAATGGAGGCATACCGGTTTTTCCAGGCAAATTCAGCGGCCTCAAGCACCTCTTCGTCGGTCATCTGGTATCGCACATAACGGCTGTTGCCCGCACGGATCCCGCAGTAGAGACAATTTTTTGCGCAATAGTTTGAATATTCTATCAGCCCACGGAGATATACCTTACGCCCGACATATTTTGCCTTGGTCTCTTTGGCTTTCTCAAACAGCAACTGACGCTCGTTTCCGGTGCTGTTGAGCAGGACAAGGATCGCCTGCTTGTCGAAATCACCTTTTTCTAAAATTTTATTAACACTCAACACAATGGATGCCTAATTACTTTATCTTTCGGTTGTTTATTATATCCGATCTGATCGGCAAAATTACTACTTTTACACGATACAATTTTTGATTTTAATGGAGCTGTCTTGTATTAACAAGTAATATATACTTATGGAAGAGATTATCAAAACAGTCATTATCGATGATGACAAGACCAGTATCCTGACGCTGAAATCGTTGCTCGGGTCGCAGTTTTCTAAAGTCGAGATGGTCGGTACTGCCGCCAATGTGGCTGATGGGATTGTACTGATCGATGAAATAAAGCCCGATCTTGTTTTTCTCGATATCAACATGCCCGACGGAAGTGGCTTTGATGTGATGGAAAGGGTTGAATACCGGAATTTCCAGGTGATCTTCATCACGGCATTTGATATTTATGCAGTCCGCGCTTTTGAGATATCCGCACTCCATTATCTGGTAAAGCCGATCACCCTCGAAATGCTTACCTCGGCCATCGATCGTTACCGCGACACCAAAGTCGAAGACATCGACAAACGCCTTTCCGTTTTAAAGGAGAGCCTGAAGAATAAGAATGAAAAGATCATTATACCTTCTACCGACGGACTGAATATTGTGAAGCTCAGTGATATTTTAAGACTGGAAGCAAGTGATGTTTACACCGTCTTTTATATGACAAACGGACAGCGTTTTGTTGCTTCAAAACCGCTTAACAATTACGAAAAAATTCTGGAAGACCTGCCATTTTCAAGGATTCACAGCAAGCACCTTATCAACCTCATGTATGTTAAACGATACATGAAGGGAAAAGGCGGATCGGTGATCATGGAAGACAATACCGAAGTTGAGGTGTCTGTGCGTAAAAAGGCCGATTTTCTTGATAAATTAAAGGAGTACGCCCGGTTTGTGTAGAGATGCGTTACAATGTGTCTCTACAGAATTGGTTACACGTTGAAACGGATGTGCAGGATATCACCGTCCTCTACCACGTAGTTCTTTCCTTCCACAAATAATTTCCCGTTTTCCTTGCAGGCGTGTTCTGATTTCAGGCGAATGAAATCGTCATACTTCATCACTTCAGCACGAATGAATCCCCTTTCGAGATCGCTGTGGATAACGCCGGAGGCCTGTGGGGCCGTCATCCCTTTCTTAATCGTCCAGGCACGAACCTCTTTGGGACCTGCCGTGAAAAAACATTGCAGGTCGAGCAGGTGGAAAGCTGCGCGCACCAGGCGATTAACTCCGGGTTCGGTCAATCCGGCATCGGAGAGAAAAGCAACACGGTCCTCTTCGCTTTCCAACTCGGCAATTTCCGACTCCATTCTGGCTGCAATAACCAGCACCTCCGCATTTTCGGCCTTCACCGACGCAAGGAAGCGAGTGGAGTAAGCATTTCCACTCAGTGCGGCGCCATCGTCAACATTGCACACATACATAACGGGTTTTTCACTAAGCAGAAAGATGTCGGCAATAAAACGACGGTCATCGTCCGAAATCGGCGCTGTACGGGCTGATTGGAATGACTCCAGGTGATCTTTCACAAGATGAAGTACATCGAGACCCTTTTTTGCATCCTTATCGCCTGCTTTGAGCATCTTTTCCATCCTTCCGATCTTCTTTTCCACCGATTCGAGATCCTTGATCTGGAGTTCCAGGTCAACAATCTCCTTGTCGCGAACCGGATCAACCGACCCTTCAATGTGTGGCATCATGGGGTCATCAAAACAGCGGATCACATGAATCAGGGCATCCACATTCCGGATGTCGGTAAGGAACTTATTCCCTTCCGTGTGGCTGCCTCCTTTTGAAAGTCCGGGGATGTCCACCATCTCAATAGTGGTCTGCAGGATCCGGGCAGAATGAATGAGGTCGTCAATCACTTTCAACCGTGGATCGGGCACATTCATTACCCCGAGATTGGATTTTGTAGCTGAGAAGGCGGCTTTGTGGGTCTCTGCCCGGTTGTTTGAGATACAATTGAAGAGGGTCGTCTTACCAGAGCCGGAAAGACCGATGATTCCGCATTTTAATGGCATAGAGTGATAGATTTTGCGGTGCAAAGGTAATGAAAAACCGCGATTATCTTAATTTTCCGGCACGGCCCATGGCATCAGCGGCGATCATTGCCCGGATAACTTTCTCCGGTGTGATTTCTCCCTCTTCATGGTGAATACCCTCTTCCGCTGCACAGGCTTTTACGGCTACCTGCATAAGTTTTTCATGGCTTGGGTCGTTAAGCCCGATGTCGCCAAATGTAGTCGGAAGTCCGATGGATTTGCAAAATGAATAGACTGTCTGCATCTCGGAGAGGTCAGCCTGGGTGAGATGAAGTCCGGTAACGACGCCAAAAGCCACCTTCTCGCCATGATAAAACCTATGGGTCTCTGCCAGTGCGGTAAGTCCGTTGTGAATTGAATGTGCCGCAGCCAGGCCCGAACTCTCAAACCCAATGCCGCTCAGCAGAATATTCGCTTCAATGATGTGGTTTAATGAAGAGGTGATTTTATTGGTCAGGATGGATGCCAGAGCCTCCCTGCCATCGCGCAGCAGGGTGTCATAGCATAGCCTGGCAAGATTCAACCCGGTGATGGTACTGTAACCACCGCAGGCGTTCAGCGAATGGGTATGATGGCACGAGCGGGCTTCGAACCAGGTTGCCAGCGCATCACCCATGCCGGCAACCAGGAAACGGGAGGGAGCGCCAGCAATCACCGTTACATCCACCAGTACTACCTGCGGATTCATCTTCTGGTAGTAAACCGATTCGAAAATGCCTGTTTCACCATAGATGACGGCACATCCGCTGCAAGGAGCATCGGTGGAGGCAATAGTCGGTACGATAATAACCGGGATGCCTGTCAGGTCAGCGGCGATTTTTGCAGCATCGATGGTCTTTCCACCACCCATCCCAACCAGCACGCCGATATTTTCATGTCGGATCAGTTCCGTAAGCCTGCGGATTTCCCGTTCACAACACTCGCCACCAAAGGCCGATACCTGAATGGAACCCCAGGAATCCTGATGAAGGTAATTTGGAAGGATACTTTTTTTTGCCGTCGGAGAGGCGAGAATCAGACCATTTTTTCCAAGCAGATTAACCAGTTCCGGCAACAAGCGCAGGGCATTCTCTCCCTGGATGTATTTACCCGGGAACAGCGCCTTGTTCATTTCAGTTGATTTCATAATTTTTCGGAATATTTTCGATAAGAGCATTTAAAGGCAAATCCGCCCTGCAAAAAAAGGAATATTTATTTTACAGGGAACAGTTTCAATAATTTTCATAATTTTATACTACTAAAGTAAATAGTAAATTGGAATACCTGATATTTTTCTTTCGGTTACCATAATGAATGTATAGTTATTCCGACAGGTGGTATGATACATATTATTTTTAATACTCCCCCCGGTGAGTCAGTACTTGAACTGTCAATAAATGAGGATAATTCATGAAATCAGGTTTTCTGATTATATTTTTATTGATTTCACCAGTTCTGCTCAACGCACAATTCACCTGGCAAAACCCGTTGCCCCAGGGTAATCTATTGAACGCTGTGTGTTTTACAAGTAAACTTATCGGGTTTACGGCAGGCCAGTCAGGGACCATCATGAAAACCATGAACGGAGGGATTTCATGGGAGAAGGTTGAATCGGGGACTTCAGACAACTTACGATCCATCTGTTTTGTGAACTCCATCACGGGTTTTATTGCCGGCAGTACCGGTATTACCACCACTAAATCTTTACGATCAGTTTTTTTTATTGACCAAAATACCGGATTTGTGACTGGCTCCGGAACAATTTTGAAGACTATCGACACCGGCACTTCGTGGTCCAACATCTTTACAATTTCCAATTGCCAATTGTCCTGCATTTCATTTGTTGACAGCATTACAGGATTTGCTGTGGGAGATGGTGGAGTTATATTAAAAACTTCAGACGGAGGTAACACATGGAGCAGGTTGTCCTCAGGAACCGCTGACTGGCTACTCTCGGTATTCTTTCATGATTTAAATACCGGGTATGTTGTTGGTGAAAGCGGCAGGCTATTAAACACGCATGATGGCGGCCTTACCTGGATTGAGACTAGCGGAGGAACGACTTTCCGTGATCTGAGATCGGTGTGCTTTACGGATATGCTTACCGGTTATATCACCGGCGAATCGGGCCTTTTATTACAAACCGCAGATGGAGGTGCAACCTAGGTGCAATTGAATACAGGAACAGGTAATACATTGACTTCAATATCTTTCCCAATGCTGCGCACCGGATATCTGGCTGGTTCGAACGGGACAATAATAAAGTTCACAGGCGGAGGCGCCGGGTTCAATGAACAGCCTGGAAATTCATCCGGATTCAGTATGTTTCCGAATCCGGCAACCAGAACGATTACCATCAGCCATAGCAAAATCCTACTAAAAGATGGTTTAATTACAATTTACAACCTTTGGGGAGAACAAGTGTGACAATGCCAATTCAACAACCAGCCGATCATTAATGTGGATGTTAGGACCATCCCGGGAGGATTGTATGTTGTAAAAATCAAGTCCTCTGAAAATATGGAATTCAGCAAGCTGCTAATCTGCCGTTAAAATTTTAAAAACTCTAACAATAAACTATTTACACCATGAAAAAACTTTTAATCATTACAGTAACGATTTCCCTGTTGGCGTTGAACAGCTTCGCCCAGTTCACCTTCATCCATCTCTCCGACATGCATATCTCCAACATTCCGTTCGGGGAGAGTGACACAAACGCTCAATACTATCAATGCTATAGTCAGGAATTCGTTGCGCTAAATCCGAAACCAGCCTTCGTTGTTGTGAGCGGCGACATTTCAAATGTAGGAAACGAGACGCCTGACGGCATGTATCCCACCGTTACACAGTATCTGTTTCCGCCCACCCTGACAAATCCCGGTATCGGCGATTATTTTATCGATGCCGCCAAGACAATTCCGATATATTTTGTTCCCGGAAATCACGAATACTGGGAAGCATTGGTCAATCCGCCGGTTTCCAATGATACACTTACATATTACCGCAAGTTTGTCACACCCGATATAGATTATGCCATTACAAACGATCTGGCCGTTGTTGTCTATCTCCGTTCAGGCTCTGATTCTACCATCACGGCCGAGAACAAAAAAGGGAAAGGGCTCTCCGATGACCAGATTGCCTTTCTGCGACTCTCCTTAAACCTTAACAGCGGGAAACGAAAGATCATTGTCATGCATCATCCGGCGGTAAATGCTATCGGCACCAACTCCGACGGTACGCCGTTCACCGGGGTGATCAACACGCCCGAAGACTGCTCCATCGCAAATAACCGGACAACCTTCCTGAATATTTGCGACTCAAACCATGTGGACGTTGTTCTTGACGGGCACGAGCATCAAAATGTGGTTGCCAACCGAAACGGACAGGTAATCCCGGAAAACGGATCCGACAGCACCCGTTATGTGCAGACTGCTGCTGCGTTTAACCGCTCGTACCGCATAATCACGGTTACATCATCCTATGTCACCGTAAGTGCTCCGCTGCGTTCCTGTTCGACGACCGGCGTTGGTGAGAAAAATAATTCCTTAAACCTCTCTGTTTTTCCGAACCCGGCCAGGGATATCATCACCATCGGATGTGCGGGCCCGTGTGAGGTTGAAATTCTAAATCCCGGAGGAGAGGTAGTTAAAAGCTTCACAACACATGAAACTGCCACCACTGCAGACCTGTCGGATTTATCAGCCGGTGTTTATATCTTAAAAGCAAGGAACAGCGCAGGAGTTGCCATAAAAAAAATAGTAAAACAATAGATCATTTGATATGATAAAGGGCGAATTTTAATGCTGCGAGTATGAAAGCAGATTTTAAGACGCCGGAAGAGTATTTAGAACAGGTCCCACCTGAGAAAAGGGACTCATTTCGCATTGCTTTTCAGGCAGCTTCTTGTGTTCTGGCTTCCGGGGTTTACCGGGGTGGCTGTGTTTAAAAGCGTGTTTACAATGTCCTGGTAGCTTTGAATGTTGTCATAGTTGGTGAGTCTGACCCATGAAACCGTAAGTGAGTCAAGGGCCAGAAGAGGAAACATTTTGGCCATGGAGGGAGGCATATCCGGGAGTGTGATCGTACGCGAAGAGTCTGGTACATTCAATTTCCACTCGAATATCTGGTTGTTGTGAGAATAGAATTCCCATTCACAGGTGGTGAGATTCCAGGTGCCTGAAGCATCTAAAATGACCTTGCCCGGAGAGGGAGAGCTATAACCTGCTATATGGGCATCTACCTTCGTGAAGGTGGCAGGGACCTCGCCGTTCATCTGATTGAACCAGGTGGTGTTGGAGGTCCAGTCTTCGGTGTAGGATAATTCCGTGTGATACCTGGAATAGGTGGCCGGAGGATAACTCACTTTTACAGAATCGGTGGGAATGCCGTCTCCGAGGAGTTCTTCGGTCTGGATACTGCCGGTGGTCCAGCTGACTGCCCACTGTGGAGTGCCGGCAGTTTGCGGTTTAAATCCCCACAACCGTGCTTCATAATATACGGCTGTTGTGGGTAGGGTGATGGTACTCACCGCAGCGTCGGACAGGTCGTTCATTGCGATGTCATAGTTCCCTCCGGGGTTCACCGGGTATTTGATTTTATATTTTGGTCCGGCCGGTGTGATGAGCCTCAAATAGAGTGTATCCTGGGGAGCATAAAGATTATTCACCCGGTTGATGCTGTTGAAAGTGAAATTTGTAAAACCACTGTTTGCAAAAAGGATGGGACCGCTGTGCACGGGTAAATTGTTGAGGGAAACGGTGATGTGCCCGGTAGTATCATGCCTGTCACCCCGCAGCACCCAGTTTCCGCCGGTGATGCATGTCCAGGTATTTATACTGATGGTAAAATTGTGCATGTTTGGCTCCCAGGTGGCGACCGTAACCATAAACCAGGGCGGTGTTGCCATTCCTTTCCCGGGTTTCAGGCCAATCTTTATATTTCCGGTGAAACTCGTATCTGCAAGGACTTTCCCCTTCGGATCGGAGAGAAAAACAATGGCACCCAGTTTCGGGTTGACGTAATTATTCGTAAAATCAATTGTCATCAGGGGCGGGTCCGGTGGATTCTGATCATTTGATTTCCTGCAGCCGGCGGAAAATAATATTCCGGTACAAAGAAGAATAAGGGCTGCTATGGCGGTTCTCAGGTTTTGTGTTTCCATGATTTTAAGACTGTGGCTGCAAAGATAAGGCAAAAGGTGGAACGGGAATTTCTATCTTTGTCTATTCATATTGAACATTTGCACAGGATGAACAGAATTAAACTTACAAAAGATTTCGAAATTTCGCGTGTTGTTCATGGACACTGGCGATCGGCTGAATGGAACCTCTCCCCGCAAGCGCTTTTGCAGCTTGCCACCATGTCCGTTGAACTGGGAGTGACCACTTTCGACCATGCTGATATTTATGGGAATTACACATGTGAAGAACTTTTCGGCAATGCCCTGAAGCTGAATGGTGCGCTGCGTCATAACATTGAGATCATCACAAAGTGCGGTATTAAGCTGAGGTCGGAGAGGTTTCCTGAACGGAAGCTGAAGATCTATGATTACGGATATGATCATATCACGTCATCTGTAAACAACTCATTAAAAAATCTGGGAACGGATTATATCGATCTGCTGCTGTTGCACCGTCCGGCGCCATTTTTCGAACCGGAGGCGGTCGCCAGGGCTTTTTCTGATTTGAAAAGGGACGGGAAGGTGCGTTACTTTGGTGTTTCCAATTTCAACCCGGACCAATTCCGCATGCTGAGTTCTTACCTGGACGAAAAACTTGTGACCAATCAGGTGGAAATTTCGCCCTTTTGTCTTGATCATTTTGATAACGGCAACATCGACTTTTTTCTCCTGGAACGGCTCAAACCCATGGCATGGTCTCCGCTGGCTGGCGGGCGGTTGTTTAGTCCACGCGATGAAAAAGGACACCGTGTTGAGATCGCCCTTCGGGAAGTTGCGGCTGAACTGAATGTTGACAATCCCGAAAAGGTTGTCTATGCCTGGCTGCTTAAACATCCTGCATCCATCATTCCTGTTGCCGGCACCCGCCAGATTGAACGGGTACGGTATGCTGTTGATGCCTTGAATGTTAATATGAGCCTCGAACAATGGTACAAGATATATATTGCTTCCAGGGGTGAAGACCTGCCCTGAAGCAGGCTGATCCGGGAAAAATGGCTTCCTCTTTGATTTTCAAATGTTTCTTATTATCTTTGCACCCCATTTTCAACAGGATGAAAAATGGTGGCCGCTCTTTATCGTAATTTCCTGAAATTAAAATGTTTGTTAAACCCGGTTGGTGCTCCCGCACCGCCACTAAGAGAAATTGAATGACTCCAGAAGAATTGAATGAAACCCCGGCGCAGAATCCTGAATCCGTTGAAGAACAAGTCGCCGGTATTGAAAATGCAGCTGTTGAACCAGAAGCCGCCGTTGTTGAACCGGTAATTGAAGATGCTGTAGCAGAAGTTCCGGTAAAAAAGGCCCCGAGAACAAAACCTTCGAATGACGATCTGAAGAACTTTGACTGGGATGCCATTGGCAAGAAACACGAGATATACTCGACCGATGAACGCAAAAAGCTGGAAGACCTTTACGATCAGACCCTCCGTGCCATTCAGGACCACGAAGTGATTGAGGGAACCGTTGTAACCCTTTCGAACCGTGAAGTTGTGGTTAACATCGGTTTTAAATCAGACGGTGTAATCCAGATGAACGAATTCCGCTACAATCCCGACCTGAAGATCGGCGACAAAGTAGAGGTTTATGTAGAAAACCAGGAAGATACGAGCGGTCAGCTCCTTCTTTCGCACAAGAAAGCACGCATCCTGAAATCGTGGGAACGCATCAACGATGCTTACGAAAAACAGGAAATTATCAAAGGTTATGTGAAGTCCCGCACCAAAGGCGGTCTTATTGTCGACATCTTTGGCATCGAAGCTTTCCTTCCGGGTTCACAGATCGATGTGAAGCCCATTCGCGATTACGACGTTTTTGTCGACAAGGTGATGGAATTTAAGGTGGTGAAGATCAACCACGAATACAAAAATGTTGTAGTATCACACAAAGCCCTTATCGAAGACGAACTCGAAGCCCAGAAGGCAGAGATCATCAAAAAACTCGAAAAGGGACAGATCCTTGAAGGTACCGTTAAGAATATCACCAGCTATGGCGTATTCGTCGACCTGGGCGGTGTAGACGGATTGATCCACATCACCGACCTGAGCTGGGGACGTATCAACCACCCGGAAGAGATCGTTAAGCTGGATCAGAAAATCAAGGTGGTTATCCTCGACTTCGATGAGAACAAGAAGCGTATCGCGCTTGGCCTCAAACAACTTACTCCTCACCCCTGGGATTCACTGGATCAGAACCTCAAAATTGGTGACAAGGTGAAAGGCCGCGTAGTTGTGATTGCCGATTATGGCGCTTTTGTAGAAATCACCACCGGCGTTGAAGGACTCATTCATGTTTCTGAAATGTCATGGTCGCAGCACCTGCGTACCGCTCATGATTTCCTCAAAGTTGGACAGGAGGTGGAAGCCGTTATTCTTACCCTCGACCGCGATGAGCGTAAAATGTCGATGGGTATCAAACAGCTGATACCGGATCCCTGGACCGACATCAAGGAGAAATATCCCCTCCGGTCGAAACATACCGCCACCGTTCGCAACTTTACCAACTTCGGTATTTTTGTGGAACTGGAAGAGGGTGTTGACGGACTGATCCACATCTCTGACCTCAGCTGGTCGAAGAAGATCAAACATCCCGCCGAATTCACAAAGATCGGCGAAGCCATCGAAGTCATGGTTCTCGATGTTGACTCTGATAACCGTCGTCTCAGCCTCGGTCACAAACAACTCGAAGAAAACCCCTGGGATGTATTCGAAAGTGTGTTTGCCGTTGGTTCAGTTCATCTTGGTACCATTGTCAGCATGAACGACAAAGGCGCCATTGTTGCCCTGCCTTATGGTGTGGAAGGTTTTGCACCGCTCCGCCACCTTAGCAAGGAAGACGGCACCCAGTCGCACGAAGAGGAAGCCATGGATTTTAAGGTCATCGAATTCTCGAAAGAGAACAAGAAGATCATCCTCTCCCACAGTAAAGTTCACCAGGATGTTCAGAATGCTGAAAAGAACAAGGATGCCAAGGTAGGACTGAAGAAGGAGAAGGACACCAAGAAAGCTGTCAAGAAATTGAAAGACAGCATGGAGAAAACTACCCTCGGCGACATCGACGCGCTGGCCAACCTGAAAGCCGACATGGTAGCTGCCGAAGAAAAGGCAGCTGCACGCAAACCGGCCCAGGCGAAACCTGAACCCGAAGCTGAGCCTGAAACCGAAACAGAAGAAAAGACGGAAGAATAATCCCGATGAACTTCTCGTTGACGGTGCTGGGAAGCAGTTCGGCTGCCCCGGCTCACAACCGAAACCTAAGCGCTCATTTGCTCAATGCAAATGAGCGCTTCTTTTTGATCGACTGCGGAGAGGGTACCCAGTTCCAGTTGCGGAGGTATCACCTCTCGATGCAGCGGATCAAACATATCTTTATCAGTCACCTGCATGGCGACCATTATTTCGGACTCATCGGTTTGCTCAATACCATGCACCTTCATGGCCGGAAAGAGGAGTTACATCTTTATGCCGCTCAGGAATTGCAGGAGATCCTTGAAATGCAAATGAATGTTTCACTCACGAGGCTGGTCTATCCATTGATCTTTCATTCGCTGCGTCATGATACCGGTGAACTGATCCTGGAGGAGGAGCGCATATCCGTTCATAGTTTTCCGCTTAAACACAGTGTGCCCACCTGCGGTTTCCTTTTTCGTGAGAAGAACCCGCCAAGGAAAGTGCCTGTCGCCCGGTCGTATGCCTGGTGCAGTGATACAGCCTATACCGAATCCATCCTTCCCATATTGCAGAATGTAGGGCTGTTATACCATGAAGCGACATTTATGCAGGAAATGTCCTCCGCCGCAGCAGAAAAATTTCACTCCACCACCATCGAAGCTGCCACCATCGCACTTAAAGCAAATGCAGGGAAGCTGATCATCGGTCATTTTTCTGCACGGTATGAAGATACTGACCTCCTGGTACAAGAGGCCCGCACTGTCTTTCCGCAAACATATCCAGCCGAAGAAGGAGTAAGTATCGAAATCTGACAGTTTGATTTTTTTTCTTATTTTTACCTTCATGAGATCAATCAATCAATCAATCAATCCTTAGTCTATGAGATTTATTAACCTGCTCATCATGTCCGGCATCATCGCAACTGGCACTGTGTCTGCCCAGGAATCCAACCCGTTTTTCACCGACTGGACAACGCCTTTTGGAGTTCCTCCGTTCGACAAGGTTGAAAACAGTCATTACCTGCCTGCATTTGAGGAGGGAATTCGCCGCCAGCAGGCCGAAATAGACGCCATCACAAGCAACAAAGCAGTGCCCGATTTCAACAACACCATTCTGGTCCTCGACAATAGCGGATGCCTGCTCGACAAGGTAAGCGCGGTGTTTGGTGGTCTCAACGGCGCCAATACAAACAAGGAGATGCAGGATCTGGCCAGAAAGATCTCACCTCTTACCACAAAACATAATGATGATATTAACCTCAACCCGGCGCTTTTTGCCAGAGTCAGGCTGGTTTATAATACCCGGGAGAAAGCAGGCTTAACCGCCCTGCAGAAACGACTGGTGGAGGAGACTTACAAGGGCTTTGTAAGAGGAGGGGCCAACCTTCCGGCCGAAAAGCAGGCAAGACTTCGCGAACTGAACAAGGAGATCAGCATGTTGCAGATCACCTTTGGGCAAAATCTGCTGGCAGAAACCAATGCCTACAAACTGGTGATCAGCAGCCGGAACGACCTGGCTGGTCTGCCCGATGGAGCCATCGCAGCAGCGGCCGAAACAGCCAATGCCGATTCGGCGACGCGCGGCAAATGGGTGTTTACCCTGCAGAACCCGAGTGTAATGCCATTTCTACAGTTTGCTGAAAACAGGAATCTGCGTAAGAATATTTTCGAAGCTTATACCAGCCGGGGAAACAATAACAACGATAAAGACAACAAGGCGCTGATCTCAAAGCTGGTGGCACTTCGTCTGGAGAAGGCCAAACTGATGGGCTTTTCAAGTTATGCAGCCTTTGTGCTGGATGACAGGATGGCCAAAACCCCGGAAAACGTATACAACCTGCTGAACCAGGTTTGGACTCCTGCGCTGGCCAGGGCAAAGAATGAGGAGGCGGATCTGCAGTTGATGATGAATACATCCGGAGGGAAAGATCAATTGGAGGGATACGACTGGCGTTACTACAGCGAGAAGGTGATGAAACAACGCTACGACCTCGATGAGGAGGTTCTGAAACCCTACTTTAAACTCGAAAACGTGAGGGACGGAATTTTTTATGTCGCCAACAAACTTTATGGTATCACCTTCAGCGAAGTAAAGGATGCTCCGGTTTATTTTCCCGGGGTGACACTGTGGGAATGTAAAGATGCTGATGGTTCTCATCTGGGTGTCCTATATATGGATTTCCATCCCAGGGCATCAAAGCGGGGAGGAGCCTGGTGCGGCAGCTACCGGCCTCAGTCATACGCTAATGGTAAGCGGGTGGCTCCGGTGATGACCATCGTTTGTAATTTCTCGGCGCCGGCTGGCGGAAAACCGGCACTGCTTACAGCCGATGAAACCGAGACCTTTTTTCATGAGTTCGGACATGCCCTGGCAGGGCTGCTGAAAAATGTAAAATACAAAGGGCTGTCGGGGGTGCCGCGCGATTTTGTGGAGCTTCCTTCACAGATCATGGAGCATTGGGTGTTTGAACCGGAAGTGTTGAAAGTTTATGCGAAAAATTACGAAACAGGAGAGGTGATCCCGCAGGTATTGGTTGAGAAGATCGTGAAAAGCGGGAAATACGGACAAGGCTTTAAAACCACCGAATACCTTGCAGCCTCCTATCTCGATATGAATTACCATACATTAAAAGATACCACGCCCTTGGTGGTGCTTGCCTTTGAGAAAAAATCGATGGAGCGCATCGGACTTCTTTCACAGATCCCGCCCAGGTATCGTTCAACCTATTTCCAGCACTCCATGACCGGTGGATATACAGCAGGCTACTACAGTTATATCTGGGCAGAGATGCTCGATGCGGATGCCTACCAAGCCTTTAAGGAGACCGGCAATATTTTTGACAGGTCCACCGCGAAAAAATTCAGGAAATGCATCCTTGAGGCCGGAGGTTCGGATGAGGCCATGAACCTTTACGTTGACTTCAGGGGCCATGAACCCAAAATAGACGCTTTACTGGAAAACAGGGGTCTGAAATAGTCAATAAAATATTATTCGCAGATGTGTATTTTGCTGGTGTCGCTTTTTAACCTTTCCCTCATCTTGGGATTGATACATAATATCGCGCTGTTGCTTGCAACAAGTCTTCTGATTGACATTTTCTGGACACGGAATTTGGGGGATTTGAAGTTGCGTGAAAAGATCATTACAGGACTGCTTCTGGGTGGTATCGGGATCGTATTGATGTTAACCCCATGGGTACTAATTCCGGGGCTGGTTTTCGACACACGTTCCATCCTTCTCGGGATTGGCGGCTTGTTTTTCGGTCCGTTGCCCACCATCATCGCGATCGTAATTACGGGGGGTTACCGTTTATTTATGGGTGGAGACGGGCAATTGATGGGGATCGCCGTAATTATCTCTTCCGCCGGAATAGGATTGCTCTGGAGGTATTTCAGACCGGATTGGGAGCAACGAAACCGTTTGGCGGAGCTTTACCTGCTTGGACTGATTATCCATTTGGCAATGCTTTGCTGCACCTTGTTACTTCCTGACGCTTCTGTTGAGGCTACCTTAAAAACAATCGCAGCGCCGGTGTTGGTGATCTATCCTTTAGGAACATTGCTTTTTGGACTGCTTATGTACAACCGTTCGCAGCACTGGCAAATAAAAAAGGAGCTCTTTCAAAGCGAGGAAAAGTTTCGCCAGATGTTTAAAAACAGTGCCGCTATCATGCTGCTCGTCGATCCGGAATCGGGACTTATTCTTGATGCCAACTTTGCAGCTGCTAAATTTTATGGCTATCCGATTGAAGAATTAACACAGAAACATATAGATGAAATAAATAACCTTCCGGCAGATGAGGCCATTGAAGTCAGGCGCAAAGTCTTGTCACTGGAACAGATCGTCTTTGAAGTACAGCACCATTTAGCCAATGGGGAGATCAGACCTGTCGAAATTCACTCGTCCCCGATCAGTTTTCAGGGACAAACCGTTCTTTTCTCGATCATTCACGATATCTCTGTACGGAAACAGGCACAGGCGGCATTGCTCGAGGCCAAAGAACGGGCAGAAGAGAGCGATAAACTGAAATCCGCATTCCTGGCTACCATGAGTCACGAGCTGAGGACACCGTTAAATGCCATCATCGGTTTCAGCAGTGTGATGGAGACGGAGAACGACCTTGCGGAAATGAAGCAGTATGCGGCGATCATCAACAACAGTGGCAATCACCTTTTATCGATCATTGAATCTATCTTCGATGTTGCCTTGCTTCAATCGGGCGAATACAAAATCAACAAGACCAGTTTTCATATTGATGAACTATTCCGGTCATTGATTGATTATGCCAATGTAGAGAAGATCAAACGCGACAAAGATCATCTCGATGTAAAAGCTGTATTTCCGGTGGAGGGAAACCTGCCGATGATAAATACCGATCGCGGAAAGCTGATGCAGCTGATGACCAATCTCCTTAATAATGCGATTAAATACACCCACCAGGGAAATATTGAATTTGGCGTTACGATAAATGCTACGGACATTACATTTTTTGTGTCCGATACAGGTATTGGGATCCCGGCAGATAAGGTGGCTGTGGTCTTCGAAAAGTTCAGACAGGGTGACGATAATTATACCCGGCTCCATGGAGGCGTAGGTCTGGGACTGGCTATTTGCAAGGAGATCGCCGCATTGCTTGGTGCGAAAATCTGGGTGGAAACCGCCGAAAACCAAGGGTCGACTTTCTATTTTCAGCTGCCCGAAGCGCTGGTTACAGAACCGCATCGCAGAAAAGAGACAGTAATACCTGTGAAACCCGGCGATCTGTCAGGTAAAACAATCCTGATTGTGGATGATATGGAGGAGAATATCTTTCTTCTCGAAAAGTTGTTATCCATCACAAAAGCCACTATACTGAGTGCCAATTCAGGTGCAGCTGCTATTTCGATTGTGGAAAAAACTCCGGTCGTTGACCTGATATACATGGACCTGAAGATGCCGGGCATGGACGGATTGGAGGCAACAGCCAGCATTTTGAAAATCAGGCCCGGGATACGGATCATTGCACAAACTGCCCATGCCGTGAAAGAGGTGCGGGAACAAGTTTCAGCGTCGGGTTGCTATGGCTATATCTCGAAACCAATTCGCCGGAATGAACTCTACAAAGGGTTAATTGAGCTATTCGGATCCTGAAACAACTCCCGGAAAAATTTTCCTGAACCGGAACTGAGTGTACAAAACCTGATGACTTAGTGTATCGCCCCAAAGAGTATTTCAATCGGATGCAAAGCCTGACGGCCGGTACCATCCTTGATCTGGTGGCGGCAGGAGGTACCTGGTGCAGCGATGATCATCGCTGACTCTGCTTTTCGTACTTCGGGAAAAAGGACCAGTTCGCCAACCTTCATCGAGACCTCGTAGTGCTCCTTTTCATAGCCAAACGATCCGGCCATCCCGCAGCAGCCTGATTTTATTTCATCCACCGTGTAGTTGACCGGGATAGAAAGCATTTTGCGGGTGCTCTCTACTGATGCCAGCGCTTTCTGATGACAATGGCCATGGAGTTTGATCACCCTCGACTCCTGGGTGAATTTTGTGTTCAGCAACGGATATTCAATCATCAGGTTAAGAATGTACTCGTCGAAAAGGAGCGCATTCCTGGCAAGGGCAACGGCAGCATTCCTGAGGGGAGCATCTACCAGGTCCCTGTATTCGTCGCGAAAGGTGAGTATGGCGGAAGGTTCGATACCCACCAGTGGCGTTTCATCAGAAACGAGCGGACCAAGCTTTGATACATTTGCATTGGCCAGCTTTTGGGCTTTGCGAAGTAGCCCCTTCGAAAGAAATGTACGCCCGCTCTCTTCGTGATCGGGAATGATTACCCGGCAGCCAAGGGCATTGAGCAGCTTGATGGCTTTGATGCCAATCTCCACGTCATTGAAATTTGTGAACTCGTCGGCAAAAAGATAAACGGTCCTCTTTGTGTTTTTGACCTGCAGGTTGTTCTTTGCAGCCCAGGCGCGAAGTGTAATGGAGTAAAGCAGGGGGATGCTTCTCCCGGTTGCAAAGCCCAGGGTGCGCTTGGTTATTCCGGAGAGGAATTTGTTTTTCTGAAAGAAATTGAAAAGCGATGGTGCGAAACTGCCCAACTTATTTACGGAAGTAATATTGGCGATCAGCCTGGAGCGCAGTGGAATGCCATTGGCATCGTAATAATGCTGAAGGAATTCTGCTTTCAGCTTCGCGATGTCCACATTCGAAGGACATTCTGACTTACAAGCCTTGCACGAGAGGCAGAGGTCCATCACCGCGTAAATTTCCTTGTGGTCGAACGGGTTGATTTTCGTGGAGTTGGTGAGAAATTCGCGCAGCATGTTGGCCCTTGCCCGGGTGGTAGTGTTTTCATCCTTGGTGGCCATGTAGGAGGGACACATCCACTTTCCGGTTTCAACGATGTTTCTGCAATCTCCTGAACCGTTGCACTGTTCGGCGGCGCGCAGAATCCCGCGGCTGGAGGAGAAATCAAAGATGGTGTCGATCTGCCTTAGCGGTTTTCCCGCAGGAATACGCAGGCTCGTGTTCATCTTCGGTGTATCGACAATCTTGTTGGGATTGAAAATGCCCTTGGGATCCCAGCATTTCTTAATCTGCTTAAGCAGTTGGTAATTGTGTTCGCCAAGCATGTAGGGGATGAATTCACCACGCAGCCTTCCATCACCATGTTCACCGGAAAGTGAACCGTTGTACTTTTTAACCAGACGGGCGGTTTCATAAGCTACGGTATGAAACAGTTCTACGTCACCCGGATCGCGAAGATTCAATACCGGTCGCAGATGCAGTTCCCCGGAGCCCACATGGGCATAATACACGCAATCGAGTCCCAGCGAAGCAAGCATCTTGTCGAAATCGGCAATGTATTCGGGCATCACAGCAGGATTCACGGCAGTGTCTTCTGTTACCGGAACAGGCTTTCGATTACCCGGGTAGTTTGATAAAACACCAAGTCCCGCTTTGCGAAGGTCCCATACCTTTTTTACCTGGGGCGGGAATACGATTGGGTAGTGGTAACCGAGTCCTGATTCTCGCATTTCGGCTTCCATCTTCGCTGCAATCCCTAAGATATCCTCCCTTGTTTCGCGCGCAAATTCAACTATCAGGATGGCTCCGGGATCGCCCTCAATGAAAAACCGGTTCTGCCGCTGGGTGATGTTGTCTTTGGTGCAATCCATGATGGCCTTGTCCATCAGTTCGACTGAGCCGGGTCCGTATTTCAGCGCCACCAGGTTTGCCTTGAGCGATTCTCCCACCGTGTGACAATGTACGCAAACCAAGGCCTTCTCTTTGGGAGGCAAAGGAACCAGGTTAAGTTTGATCTCCGTCATGAACATCAGGGTGCCTTCGGAACCTGCAAGGAGCTTGCAGAAATTAAATGGCGTTACTGTTGTAAAGGGTTCGGTTTCGAGGAGGAGGTCGATGGCATAGCCGGTATTCCTGCGGTGGATGGCAGGGTCGGGGAACTCCCTGCGGATCTCTTCCTGATTTACAGGATCTGAGAGGATCTCTCTCATCTGCCTGTAGACCTGGTTTTCCAATGAACCGCCGTTACATTTTGCATTGAATTCTCCGGCCGTCAATTCGCCGAATTCAACTTCTGATCCGTCACTCAGGAAACCTTTGACAGAAATTACATGGTCCCTGGTACTTCCATAGAGGATGGAGTGCGCTCCGCAGGAGTTGTTGCCAACCATGCCGCCCATCATGCAACGGCTGGAAGTGCTGGTCTCAGGTCCGAAAAAGAGTCCGTAGGCTTCCATCACTTTGTTCAGTTCATCGAGGATCACCCCAGGTTCCACACGCACCCAGTGTTCTTCGGGATTTATCTCCAGGATCCCGGTCATATGCCTGGAAACATCCACGATAAGCCCGTTTCCGACCACCTGCCCAGCCAGCGAAGTGCCAGCGGTTCTCGGGATCAGCGGGATGTTTTCTGCTTGTGCAAAAGTGATCAGCGTGTGAATATCCCTGGCACTCTTCGGCCGGGCAACTCCCATCGGTATTTCACGGTAGGCACTGGCATCAGTTGCGTAAAGCAGCCGCTGTGCTGTGTCGGTATATAGCTCACCTTCAAATCTCTCTTTCAGTTTTTCAAGTGAGGAAGGGGATCTGGAAATATCCATTATTTCATTTTTTTTATGAGGTCAAAGAAGCGCGGACTGTTTCTGTAGTTTTCGAATTCCCGCTGCTGCCTGATCCGGCCTTTGTCTGAAAACCCTTTCGATATTGCCTTGCCAAGCTCATTGAAACAGGCTGTGGAGTCACTTGCCCACGACCTGAGAACAGCAGTAAGGTAATTGGGTTCAGGGTTTGACGGTTCCACAAGTTCGTAAATTACAACCAGCTTACCGGCCATCTCATGGTTGTTCTGTTTCATGGCAGCGTTCACATTGGAATAACACAAAAGGCTCACATAGGCCCTAACCCGGGCGATCATCAGGGTATCGTCAGGCGAAGATGATCTTTTCATCTTCAGGTCATAGTCACGGATTTTATTGTTCCACCAGGGCAGGTCTTTGGTGAAAAGTGCCTGCATCAATTCCTGTTGTTCAGCCTGCTCTTTTTTAAGGAGGTCATTTCGCACTACGACCTG
This sequence comes from Bacteroidales bacterium, assembly GCA_025355465.1. GTDB lineage: Bacteria > Bacteroidota > Bacteroidia > Bacteroidales > FEN-979 > JANXZO01. The sequence goes on along the minus strand of JANXZO010000052.1, from coordinate 15,893 downwards.
CTTCCGGTAACCTGCCGAACTTTCTGTTGCAGCAAGCTGTTGTTTGTATTTATCAACCGGCGTAAGACCTTCCAGAAAACTGATTGCCATCCGGTTGAGGTCGGCCTGACCGATAAAATTCCCCCGGCTTTTCATCGCTTCCATGCGCCCGGAAATCGAGTCGCCGAATCGCCTCACGAGGTTTTCATCCTTTGGGGCTCTGCCATCTTTCATGGCATTGAAGTGGTGCCAGAGAATTCCGTCTTCCATAACCGGGGCGGGTGGCCAGGCATGTTTTCCGGGGTATGTTTCTACAAAGTGGCGCAAGCCGGCCTGATTAAAGGTCTCGTCCAGTTGCACCAGCTCTGTCATGTTAAAGTCGGCCATCCCGGCAATGCCAAAGTAATCAAACCGGAATACCGGAGGCTGCTCAACGCCCGGTAATCCGGCCCCGCAACCAATCACGCCGCGAACATCCTTACGGAACATGGCGGCGAGTCCGGCCACCCGTGAACCTCCGGAAAATCCTGCAGTGTAAATTCTGCCGGTATCCAATGGATATTCCTGACGAACCTCATCAAAGAGGGCATTCAGGATATTGCCTGTCTGCTCAGGTGCCAGGCCGTTCTTGGAATTGTTGGATCCCGCGATAATATATCCATACTTTTCGGCCAGGACTTTATAGTTGGTGACAGGCAGCGATCCGGCGCCATGCGGATCGAACATAAGAATCACCGGCCATGATTTTGTGCCGGGAAATGCCTTGGGCAGGTAGAGGGCATAGGAGAATCCGGGTGCTGCCTGGCAAACAATATTTTCATGGATTTTGCCCGATTCCGGAAAGTTCCTGCGCTGATTCTGGTTGCCGTTGCCCTGGCTGCAGGATGAACTGAACTGGAAGAGGATGCCCGTAATGAGAAGTGCAATCAGGTTCTTCACTTTTTATAAAAGTTTGTGGATTCAAAAATTTTGTCGGCTGATTTGGCGATAAAACCGCCATAAAGATTGCCTTCTGCATCGGGGTACCGGCGTGCAAACTCATAATAGCAGCCCGGGATCTCAAATTCGCCTTCGGTGAAGCGGAACCTGACCATACCTGCCTTAATGCTCGATTGTTCGAGGAGTTCGGCAGGTGATCCCTGTATTTCACCACCGGCATCGTTGAGTAGGAATCCGCTGGTCTTTAAAAATACATTCACCTTCTCCAGGGAATTCAGTTTTTTCAGATGGTTTACGCTGACGGTAAAATGGTTGGCACGAAAACCATTTACATAGAGCCATGCGCCATATTCCGATTCCTGTCTGAGTTTCTCATAAACCTCCATCGAGGGAACTCCTGAAACATTGCCGGCGTAAATCAGATCGGTTGAGTTGATTACCCCGGCCGGGATGCTATTTATCCAATCGGCAGCGGTTTTCTGAAAGTAGGGACTGAATTCATTTATCAGCAGCTCGCTGATGAAAACCCGCGGGGCATTGGCATCCTGCACATGTTCATAATGTTTTGCGTAGAGCTTTTTTTCTTCAAAGTGATAATCTCCTTTCAATGCATAGCCACAATTCAGGAATACTGCAGCGAGTTTGTCAACCCCAGTCGATTTGTGACGGAATGTGCGAAAAGCAACATGATCGTTGATCACGGTCTCTCCCTCGCCGGTAAAAAGATCGTAAATCTGTTGGGTGGCAGGATTCTGCAATGAGTAATCCGTCCATAACCGTTTAAAAATATGCTCGTAATTCATCTGAAGGGCCATTAAGTGTTAACAAAGTCCCTGTAAAAACTCTTCCATGGTAAGGTTCGTAAAGTAATCCCCGATCTGGAAGTTTTCAAGCGCCTTGCGGATGGAGGATTCCCGGTGTGCAACCCCGGTTAGTGCCTGCTCAATCTCCCCGGTGTCATATTTGTTGAAGTAATCACCAAAAATTTTAATGTGGTTTATCTGGCCATTGTGCACGTCGGCGTCAAACTCTATTGTACCACTTTTTTCCGTTCTCAGTACTTTCTTGAAATTGTATCTGGGTGAATAACCGAAATTCCACTCCCATGTACCATATTTCTGACGCACAAGTTCGTGAATCTTATCATGATCCTCACTGGTTAGTTCATAAAACTTCGCATCGGGGTATTTTTCCACGATATGATCTTCAATCAGTGTGGCAAACTGCATCACATCCATCGGTGCGGAGAGGTGTTCGCTGATGTTGGTCACGCGGCTTCGCACCGATTTTACCGCCTTGTCCTGGAACTTCTGCGGATCGACGTTCAGGGCTTGCGTAAGATCCGTCATTACCGCCGAAAACAATAGTGTACCATGATGAAGTACCCGGTTTTTCCAGATGTGTTCGGCATTTCCAGAGAATTTCCGGCCGTCGATGGTAAGGTCGTTCCGGCCTTCAAATTTTGCATTGATCCCCAGCTTCAATAAAACCTCGAGGATGGGTTCCGTATATCTTCTGAAGTCAATAAGGCTCTCCTGCTTACCCTTCTGGATGAAAGTGAAGTTCAGGTTGCCCAGATCATGGAACACCGCACCACCGCCCGAAAGCCGTCGCACCACCCGGATATTATTCTGCTTTACATAATCCACATTGATCTCCGCCAGTGTGTTCTGGTGTTTACCTACAATAATGGAGGGGCCATTTCTCCAGAGCATGAAGGAATCCTCTTCAAAGTTCTTCAGGATATACTCTTCGGTAGCAAGGTTGAAACCAGGGTCGGTGTTGTGTCTCTTGATGATCAGCATGACTTCCTTTTTTACACAAAATTACGGTTTCTATTAAAACCTTACCTTTGCCGGCTCAATGAATCTTGATTATTTATGGACCGAGTGACATATTTTCTTTTCCGGACTTTCAGTGTTCTGTTTTCAGTAATTCCTTTCCGTCTGTTATATGCGTTTTCGGATTTTCTTTTTTTAATCACCTTTTATGTTGTCAGATACAGGAAGGATGTTGTTTATCAGAATATCAGGAACTCTTTCCCAGGAATGAACGAAGCAGCGGTAGATCGCATAGCAAAACAGTTTTATCATCACTTTAATGACCTGTTTATCGAGAGTCTCAAATCCTTTACCATGGCTGAAGAGGAACTAGTAAAGCGATACCGTTACACAGGCATCGAGGTTCTTGAAGAGTTTTACAAACAGAACAGGTCGGTCATTTGTGTGGCAGGCCACTATGGTAACTGGGAGTGGGGGGGTGTTGCATCCAGCACGCAGCTTGTTCACAAACCGGTCGGATTCTATAAACCGTTATCCAATAAATATATTGATGAATACATCCGGAGAACACGTGTGAAAGGGCGTTCACGTCTGGCATCGATAGAAAACACGGCAGAGACGTTCAATACTAACTGGGGGGAACCGGCGATCTTTTACATGGTGGCCGACCAGAGTCCTTCGAGTGCCCGGCTGGCTTACTGGATCGAATTCCTGCATCAGGATACAGCTGTTCTGCACGGTCCGGAAAAATATGCCCGTGTACACAACCTGCCGGTTGTATTTGCCTGGGTGAAGAAAGTGAGACGGGGTTACTATACTGTTGAATTCAGGCTTCTTGAGACCGATCCCGCCAAAACAAAAACGGGTGAATTAACCACCCGTTATATGAAAATGCTCGAAGCCGTGATCATCGAACAGCCGCAATACTACCTCTGGTCGCACCGCCGCTGGAAACTAAAGCGCTAAAGCAATCCTCCATTTTTATAGATCGCCAGTTGTGCATCATAGAACCTGTTTATCAGGGTGTGCTTCTGGTTGGTCAGGTTTGTGAGTTCACCGGTTACAAAATCAATTCTTACTTTATCTCCATGTTTTACTTCAGCTTTGGCCAGTAGTTCCGGATCATAGGTGAGGATTGGCATGGCGGCGTTGATGGCATTGCGCTCATAGATGGCGCCGTACGATTCAGCTACAATGCAACTGACTCCCAGCGAGAGGAAGCAATCCACCGCCTGCTGACGAGAACTTCCGGCGCCGAAATTTTTCTGCGTGATGACGATGTCGCCGGGGTTGGCTCTCTTTGCGAAATCCTCGAAGCCTTTCAGATTGTCAAACGCATACTGTCCCATCTCCTTGATATCTGTGATGGTGAGATAGCGGTTATGGAAGATCATGTCGGTGTCGATATCATCTTTCGGAATGATCCACACGGTACCTTCCACGACGGTAGGTTTTTGTGCCTTCTCTTTTGCGTGGCGCACCTCGGTTGCGGCTTTTGCGACAGGAGTGAAAAGGGCCGGCTGATCGGGGATCTGGTCGGGGGTGGTGATATATCCTGCAACAGCTGAAGCGGCAACAACAGCCGGCGAAGCCAGGTAAACAAACCCCTTGCCCTGTTTACCTTCGAAGTTCCTGTTGCCGGTACTGATGGTGACTTCACCCGGACCATTCTGTCCAACTTGTCCGGCAGCACAACCTGCACAACCTGCATTTGAAACCATGACACCCGCCTCCTTGAAGGTCTGGATAAGTCCTTCATTCATGGCCTGGGTCCAGATGGCATCGGTTGAGGGGACGATCTTTAACACCACGCCGGGGGCCACTTTCCTGCCTTTGAGGATGGCTGCAGTGATCCGCAGGTCTTCAATACGGCCGTTTGTGCAGCTGCCGATGAACCCAGAGTCGATCTTTGTATTGCGCACCGAGTCGATGGAGATATCGTCGTGGGGGTGACCCGGACGAGCAACCATCGGAACAAAGGTGGAGAGGTCGATGTCAAAATGCTTCTCATATTTTGCATCAGGAGCGGCGGTGACTTCAGGATAATCGCGACCGGTAAGTTGTTTGAGTTCGGCAAGCAGAAGCGGAGAGGTAGGGAAGATGATGATGATGGCTCCCATCTCGGTGCCCATGGAGGCAATGGTGATGCGCTCGGCAAGGGTCAGCTTTTCCATCTCCTCACCATAGATCTCAACCGAATATCCCAGCAGTTTGTTGGCGCCGAAGATGGAGAGAAGGTTGAGGATAATATCTTTGGCCGACACACCGGCAGCTCTTTTTCCGGTGAGGTTGATCTTTACGGATGCGGGCACTTTAAACCAGACAGCTCCCTTGGCCCAAGCTGCGGCGATGTCCTGATCGCCCATTCCCTGGCCGAAGGAGGCTATGGCACCCATGATATTGGCATGCGAATCGGTGGAAACAAAGGTGCTTCCCGGCCATGCCAGGCCATTGTCGATGGCAAGGTGCGTGCCGATACCCGAATCCACATCATAGATCCGAATGTTGTTCTCCCGTGCGTAGAGCCTGCATTTGTGCTGGTTCTCGGCATATTTCTGATCCGACCCACCGGGATTACAGTCGAAGGTGAAGATGGTCTTCCCCGGATCAGCAACCGTGAGGCCGTTATCACGAAGGTTCTTCACCACATTGGCCCCGCCGAAATCACGGGCCGCCCGGGTATCGATGAAAACGTCAACAATGTCGCCCGGCTTTACCGCAGCCTGGTTGGAATGTTTCGCTATGATCTGTTCGATGATCGTCATGGGCAGAGAATTATTGGTTGATTGAATTATTGATTGATTGATTATTTTGTTTTACTTAAAGTTTTCCGAGCTCGGGCAAAAATTGATAATAGTTCAGTTGTTTCTTTCTGCAACGCCGCGAGTTTCTTTTCTGATACTATCCTGGATTCAATTAATAATTCAACCCAAAACAGCGTCTCATCAGCTTCTTCTACAACAATACATAGCTTTGAGAAAAATTCTGCTTTTGATCTGGAACGGCAAGCTGCCCGGTAATTTGAAGCAACCGAAGTACCACACCTTAAAATTTGCTTGCCAATCACCTGGGCTTCGCCAGATTTTGGCATTGCCTGAAAGAGTTTAATAATCCTTAAGGCAAATGATTTGGCTCGAATAAGTAACTCTTCGGTAAATTCAGCCTTATCCATTGTTAAAAAATGAAAATTATTACTGACTATCGAAAGATCAAACAATCAAAAAACAATCAATAATTCAATCAATCAATCCTTCAATAATTATTTCAGCCTTTCCCTGAACGGTTCAAAGGTCATGAAATCGGCGTGATGCACGATGTAGGCTTCCGTGGTGCGTTTTACCATATCGCCCTCACCGGCATGGGTGGCTATGATATGGCATACCGCAGCAGGAACTCCGCACTGTTCGGCAAGTGAAACCCCGGAGAAGGGATGGCGCAGGTATTTGCCATACATTCCCTGAACCGATTTGCCATCTTTCATCTCATACTCCAGCAACTTGCCAACGTCGGCAAGAATGGCGCCTGCGATCAGGATATCCATGTTTACCGGGAGGTCGGTTTTGAAAAATTCATTCATCTTGTTGCCGGCATCGCGGGCTACGTGAACCACGCACCGTTTGTGTGCCATGAAGGAGACCTTGAGGTCTGGTCCGGCAAGCAGGGTGAAGGGAATTTTATTCAGGTCGTCAGGTGTCAGAACGCTCCGTTCGAGCGCCAGTTCCCAGGTCTTTGCAGTTTTTTCGCGGAGGTCCGGATCACCGATCCACATCAACTCCGGCCAAAGGGCCAATACTTGGTCTGTCATAGAATATTTATTTCGTTACCGAACTCTTTATAATTTTGCAATGATAGCGTCCGCCATCTGCTGTGTTGTGGCAGCTCCTTTGCTGAAAACATCCGGTTTCCCTGAGAGTTTCATCATGTCGTAGGTCATTACCTTACCCTCTTCAACAACTTCTGCAATGGCTTTGGATATCTTTTCGGCAATGTCATTCTCTCCGATATGTTCGAGCATCAGGCAGGCGCTCATAACCATGGCGATGGGATTTACGATGGATGTTTCGAATTCGGCATATTTGGGCGCTGATCCATGGGTTGGCTCAAATACCGCGATCTCGGGACCAATGTTTGCGCTGCAGGCAAAGCCCAGTCCGCCAATCAGTCCGGCAAAGCCATCGGAGATGATATCACCGAACATATTGCTGGCAGCCACCACATGGAATGTTTCAGGATTCTTGGTGAGCCACATCATCTGGGCGTCAATGTTGGTGTCCTGTACTTTAATGCCCGGGTATTCGGTTTTGGCCAGTTCCTGGGCGACCTTCAGCATCATGCCTGAGGTTTCGCGGACTACGTTTGGTTTTTCACAAACTGTAACGGTGTCGAATCCTTTTGCTTTGGCGTACTCGAAGGCAGCTTTTAAAATACGGGTAGTATATTTTTTAGTTAATATGCGTGTGGATACGGCAAGTTCAGGCCGCGGGCACCAGGAGAAATTGTCTTTGAACTTTTTATGGGTCATCAGGGCATCATACACCTGATCGGGAGGATTGGTCCACTCCACGCCACCATATAATCCTTCTGTATTCTGTCTGAAGATCATGCTGTCGATCACGGGTTCTTCTATTACGCCACCAAAACCTCGGCGGATGAAGTTGAGCGGGTTTCCCTTGAAAGTCTTGCACGGACGCATGCAGATATCAAGGTCGTACTTCTGGCGCATGCTCACGATCGGACTATAATAAACAAATCCCTTTCCCTTCAGTTCAGGGGAAAGTTCAGCTTCGGTTTTATCTTTCGGTTTGGATGTAATAGCACCAAAGAGGCCGATTTTATGGGTTTCGAGTAGTTTCTGAGTACGGGCCGGAAACGGGTCACCCTCCTTGCACCAGAATTCCCAGCCGATGTCGCCATGAACATATTCAGCATCAAATCCGGCGGCATCCAAAACACGGATAGCCTGATCCAGGACAACTTTCCCAATGCCATCACCCGGCATCGCAACAATGGTTCTTTTTGCCATATTACGCTTTTTTAATTGATAGTTAATTGTTTCACAATAATGCGCAAAGATACAACAGCAGAGATAACAAACAAGTAGCGAAATGTGAATTTTTCGATCACTTTTCCCGGCTGATTCGTTACTTTTGTAAAATGTTAAATTTGCCATTTTACATTTTACCATTTTACCATTTTGCATTTGAAACAACACCTCTCCAATCCGGTCTTTAGCGTAATCTCTGCGGTTGCCGACGAGATGAAGGTGCACGCTTTCGTGATCGGAGGCTTTGTGAGGGACCTGCTGCTCCACCGCGACAATAAACAGGATATCGATATTGTAGTGACAGGCAGCGGAATCGATTTTGCCCATCGTGTAGCAGAGAAACTCCCCGGCGAAGTTCCGGTTAAGTTTTTCAGAAACTTCGGCACTGCCATGCTCAATTATCACGGCTTAAAGGTTGAGTTCGTAGGTGCGCGTAAGGAGTCGTACAGGCAGAATTCACGCAAGCCCATCGTAGAGAACGGAACGCTGGAGGACGATCAGAACCGCCGCGACTTCACCATCAATGCCATGGCCATCGATCTCGGCAAGAAGAACTATGGAGCGCTGGTCGACCCATTCGGAGGCCTCCGCGATCTCGACTCCGGGACGATCAGAACCCCGCTTGATCCGGACATCACTTTCTCCGATGACCCTTTGCGGATGATGCGGGCCATAAGGTTTTCATGCCAGCTCGATTTCAGCATTGAACCACGATGCCTCGACGCGATTCGCCGCAATGCAGAGCGTATTACCATCGTATCAGGCGAACGTGTAACCGATGAATTCAACCTGATCATTGAATCGAAAATCCCTTCAAAGGGATTCCGTCTGATGGATGAAACGGGGTTGCTGCAGATCATCTTTCCTGAATTTTGCGAACTGAAGGGGTCCGAAACCATTGATGGAAAAGGACATAAAGATAACTTCTCCCACACGCTCGCCGTACTCGACAATATCGCGGTTATAACAGACGATCTCTGGCTCAGGTGGTCAGCCATTCTTCATGACATCGCAAAGTCTGCTACCAAAAAATTCATTCAGGGCACCGGCTGGACATTCCATGCCCATGAATTTAAAGGTTCGCAGATGGTGCCTCTGATCTTCAAAAAGTTGCGATTGCCGCTCAACGAGAAGATGCGGTTTGTGCAGAAAATGGTTCTGCTGCACCTCAGGCCAATCGTGCTGGCCGAAGACATTGTTACCGATTCTGCGGTGCGTAGACTGCTTTTTGAGGCAGGAGATGACATTGACAGTCTGATGCTTTTGTGTGAAGCCGACATTACCTCTAAAAATCCGGCAAAGGTCAGACTTTACCTCGAAAACTTTGAGGTGGTCCGGGAAAAGTTGAAGGAGATTGAAGAGAAAGACAGATTGCGCAACTGGCAGCCACCTGTAACCGGGGAGGTGATCATGGCAACGTTCGGCATTCGCCCGTCCAAAGAGGTGGGAATTATTAAGGAAGCCATAACAGAGGCGATTCTCGAGGGTGTGATCCCCAATGAATATGAAGCCGCTTTCAGCCTGATGCTTGAATTGGGTGGGAAACTTGGTATGAAGCCGAAGATTTTTTAAACCATTTCAACACAAACTCGAAAAAGGTTTAATATTTTCCTATTTTTGACACTGAAAACAGATTGTGGGTACCTATGTTAATTTATCGATTTCGGGTCACATCCGATGAACTGGAGGGGTTTTTAAGGGAAATTGAGATACAGCCCAACCAGTCGTTTCTTGATTTTCATGCCGTTATGATGGAAGTATTGGATCTGCATCATTGCGAGCGTGCATCTTTTTTTATGACCGACAAGAAGTATAAAAAGGACAAGGAGGTCTCTTTAAAACCGGAGAAGCGCGACATTCGGAAATATGATGAAGATCTCGACCGGGTGGTTTCCGAAACGATCACGCTTCCGCTAATGAAGTCTTTGAAAATAAAAGATTATATTGAAGACCCCCACCAGCGCTTACTTTACGAATTTACCAGCAAGGAGTACCATTCATTTTTTATCGAACTCTTTAAAATATTCCCTTCCGACAACATGAATTCCTATCCCAGGTGCAACAAGCGCCAGGGAGAATTGCCTAAAAAGCCGGAACCCCCTGTTCCGCTTGCCCCATCTGCACCCTCCGCACCCAAGGTGGTGGTTCCGAAAATTCAGATGCCCAAACCCGACCTCACAACCAAACTCGACCACATCGTGGAAGATGAATCTGAGATCGCTGAGATCGAAAGTTCATTAGTCGATCTGCTCGTAGTTGACACGGATGTTGAATCCGGGATGGAAACGGACACAGGCCATCCTGATATTCCACCCTCTGTGGCAGGTGATGGCGACGAATATTCCGATGGTGAGGATGATCATCACATGGAACATCTGGAAGACTATGATGACATCGAGAGCCTGGACAAACGCTATTCGGGTTTCGACAGGGATTCCGATGACTACTGACGACCGGCTCCTGATTGTTGTAGCAGGCCCCACCGCAGTTGGCAAAAGCGCTGAAGCAATCAGGATTGCCATTGAATTTCAAACAGAGATCATATCGGCCGATTCACGGCAGTTTTACCGGGAAATACCCATCGGCACGGCGATGCCGTCTTCCGGCGACCTTAAGCTTGTTCCGCACCATTTTGTAGGACATCTCTCCATTCACGAAAATTACAATGTCTCCCGGTTTGAACAAGAGGTACTCACGCGGCTCGGCGACCTTTTTACTACCCATCAATGCTGCGTGATGGCGGGTGGCTCCGGACTTTACCTTGATGCCGTTTGCAAGGGCATTGATCTCCTTCCTGATCCTGATCCGCTGCTGCGGAGTCAACTCCATGAAGCACTTGACAGGGAAGGGATTGAAGCATTACAGGAAAGACTTTTACAGGCCGATCCCGCATTTTATTCACGGGTCGACCTGAAGAATCCTGCACGCCTCATCCGTGCGCTGGAAGTCACCACCGCTACAGGTGTTCCCTATTCCTCGCTCAGGAAAAGCCAGCGTAAAATCCGGCCTTTCAGGATCGTTAAAATTGGATTGAACATGCCGCGCGAAATACTGAATGAAAGAATTCATCAGCGGACCGACAAGATGATAGGGGCGGGCTGGGAGGAGGAGGCACGGAGCGTTTTTCAGTTCCGGCACCTGAATGCACTCAATACGGTTGGATATAAGGAGCTGTTTGATTATCTGGATGGCAAGCGCACATTGGCGGAGGCAATAACAGATATTAAAACTAACACACGGCGCTACGCCAAGCGCCAGATGACGTGGTTTCGCAAAGACCCTGAAATAACCTGGTTCGACCCTTCCGAACCGGAGCTCATCCGCCGGTTCCTCGCCAAACATATACCCTGAACAAAGAGGTTATCTGTGGTAAGCCACCAACCCGGCAATCGGAGCCTGAAGGATTGTATGAACTACAATTCCTTCATCCAGGGCAGCCTTACGCAGAATCGGCTCGTAAAAATGGGCAATGGACCCCACAAATCCAATGGGTAGATCCTGGTAGTTGTCATAATGCTTCACCTGGGCATCGAAAAAAGCAAGAAAAGAATCCCTGATCAGCTGATACAAATAAGGATGCTCCTGCCGGGGAACGATAAACTCGCTGAAAGCAGCAAGGAACCGGTTGGGGTAAGGCCGGTTGTATAATGCATTAAGAATGTCATCCAGCGCATAATTGTATGTTTCGTCAAATGCCACGCGGAGATCCTGCGGTAGTTGCTTCTTCAGATAAGCAGCCATGAAGGTTTTGCCAAGGTAAGAACCCGCCCCTTCATCGCCGAAAAGGTAACCCAGGGAATCGACACGGGTATAAATCTTCTTTCCGTCGTAGTAGCAACAGTTACATCCTGTGCCCAGAATACAGGAGATGCCTTCACCGTCGCCGAAAAGTGCGCGCGCTGCACCCATTATATCATGGTACACCGAAATGGAGGCTTTGTGAAAATATTGCTCCAGGGCTTCCGTAATCAGGTTGTCATTCTTTTCGGTGGAACAACCTGCCCCGTAAAAATGTATCTCCCTTACATGGTCGGGAACGATATACGGAAGCAGTTCGGCATTCAGGATGGCATCAAGGCTCTCGGAAGTGTTGAAATAAGGATTCATGCCTACCGTATGAACCGTTGCTTTGGTGATCCCGTTTTCAATCAGTACCCAGGTCGTTTTTGTTGATCCGCTGTCTGCAATTAACTTCATAAATGACACAATGTTATTTTATTTCCGATGTTACAGGATTTTTAATTCCTTTCCTGTCTTTCAGGTAGGCCTTGATCGTTCCAATCTGTATATTAGCTTCGATATAAACCGGAATTTTGTTCCGATCGTCGGTCACCCATACGGTTACATCTTCTTCCCCCTTGAAAATCGTACCACCAACCATTTTAGCGTGGAATTTAAGGCATGAATATCTTTTACCATCTGTATTTTCAACTACTTCTCTGCCGGCGAAGCGGATGTAGATCTGATACACGCTGTCATCGATCAGCACGTTCACCGGTTGTCTGGTCTCGGGCTTCATCTTCGCAAGATCCATGGTACGCACATAATAAACAGCTCCGAGCATATCGAAAGTGCAGGGCCTGACCTTCAGTGTATCGGTACGCATGGGGTTGTTGTTCGACTTGGTGTTGGCAAGCACACTTCCCTTTGTATGATCAAAAACCAGGGTGTTTTGCAGGGTATAACCTCCTTCATAAATATACCTTCTGAACTCTGCAGTTTTGAAGGTTACCGGGTCAATCCAGGCTTCGTATGTATCCCTCACCTTGAAAAGCACATCGTACGACGGGAAAGTTTTTCCTGTACTTTTCAGGTGCCACACCTGTTTGCCCTGTCGCTCCTCAGCAACTGACGAAAAGGTAACCAGGCCGGCATCCACCCACACCGGGCCCCAGTTGTAGGATACTGTGTACGATATCTGTTCGCCATGTCCGAAAACGTCATTTCCGCTGAAGCACTGGGAGAACCCGGCAATGGATGAAGAGATCAGCATCAGAAGGAGAATATTTCGGCTCATTGTTTTACTGTTGCATATTACCTGGGTTGTGGTTATTCCCTTTATTCCAGAGGAAAAAGACCGGGATGCCGAGAAGAACGATAAAAAGCCCGGGCCAGGTATACGCGGGTTTATAGATTAGCAGGATGGTCATGACAATGATCGCAAGAATGATATACAGCATCGGAATGACAGGGTATCCCAGCGCCTTGTACGGACGTTCTGCATCCGGGCGGCTGCTCCGTAAGCGAAAGATTCCGAAGATGGTCAGAACATAGAAGATAAGCACTGCAAAAACTACGTAATCGAGGAGCTGACCGTAGGTTCCTGACAAACAGAGAAGGGATGCCCATACACCCTGAATGATCAGCCCGGTGGAGGGAACACCCTTCGCGTTGAGGATGCCCACCTTCCTGAAAAAAATGCCATCAAAGGCCATGGCATAATATACTCTTGCCCCGGCAAGGATAAGGCCGTTGTTGCAGCCAAACGTAGAGATCACAATGAAACCCGCCATGATCATGACTGCGTAATTTCCGAAGATGCCAGACATGGCAGCCGTTCCCAGTCTGTCGTTCAGGGCGTACTGCATTCCCCTCATGGCCACTTCATTCCCCTCGGGTGAACCCCTCACCGGCAGCACCGTTATGTAAACAAGGTTGGCCAGCAGGTAAAGTACGGTAACCGACAAGGTCCCCAGGAGCAGGCTCAAGGGAATGTTTTTCCGCGGATTGATAACTTCGCCGGCTGTAAAGGTGATGTTGTTCCAGGCATCGGATGAAAAGAGACTGCCTACCATGGCCATCCCGATTGCAGCCACAAGCGCCATCCCGGCAATCGGAATATCGACCCCTCCGGTACCTTCAGTTTCAGGAGTCCATAAGGTGAGCATGTTAAGGTTGATGGCATCTTTGTTGGCGGCGAACCCCAAACCTACAACAATGAAGAGTACAAGCAGGATGAATTTACCGGAAGTGAAAGCATTCTGCACTTTCTTGCCTTCATGCACCCCCATGGTGTTAATCCAGGTGAGGAAGGCAATGGAGGAGATGGCAATGAACTGAACAGGTCCGATTTTTAAAACTCCGATCCGAAACCACACGATACTTTCCGAAATCCATGGAATGAGAACGCCGGCAAACTTGGCAAAAGCCATGGCCACAGCCGCAATTGTGCCGGTCTGAATGACAAGAAACAGAGTCCAGCCGTAAAGGAAACCCGTGAGTGGGTTGTATGCTTCACGCAGATAAACATACTGTCCGCCTGCCCTGGGAAACATACCCGCCAGCTCTCCATAGCTCAGCGCTGCACAAATTGTCATAAACCCGGTAATGAGCCACACCATCATCAGCCAGCCGGGAGAACCTACCATCCTGGCGATATCTGCGCTCACAATGAAAATTCCCGAGCCGATCATCGACCCGATCACAATCGCTGTGGAGTCGAATAGGTTCAGACTTCTTTTGAAGGTAGGTTCGTTTGCCATCAGAGTTTATACATTTCAACGCAAGTTATAATTTATTTTATTATTGGTGCGGTTGCACCGATGCCTTTTGTATTTTTGAGAAAACATTTCGCTATGGAACTTAGTAAAACATCAACCACCTTCGACATTTCCGGGTATAAGATCATCCGGACCCTTGGGGTAGTGCGCGGGGTAACAGTACGCTCAAGATCACTCTTTGGAAATATCGGTGCGGGTTTCCAAACGCTGCTCGGTGGCAACATTACCATTTATGAAGAACTTTGCGAGAAAACCCGCAAAGAGGCATTCGATATTATGATACGTCATGCTGAACAACTTGGCGGGAATGCTGTGGTAGGGGTAAGGTACGAATCCACCGAAGTAATGCAGGGAGTTACTGAGGTGATCTGTTACGGAACAGCAGCGCTGGTTGAATAATTTGTTTTCCGTATGAATCACCTTTTTGCCCCTGAATCGAAGGCGTGGCTCAGGACCTCCGCGTTTCTGACATCACTGATCGCTGTGATCGTTATTTATCCGTTTCTCTCCGACAGCCTGGCCGGAAAACTTATCGCCTCCTTGTTGATCCTGCTAACCCTGGCAGGTGGCGTGGCAGCCATGTTTTCACACCGGCACGCGATGATGATAACCATCGCGATCGTAGTGATATCGGTGATCATCGAAATTCTGTCCTATCTGTTTCCGGGTGTTTTCTTTAAAAGCGTCACCTTCATGCGCAGCTTTTTCGTGAATCTTTTCTTTGCCCTCCTGCTCTTCTATTACCTGCTCAGGGTGGAACAGCTTACGATGGTTGACTTCGGGAATGCAGTAAGTGTTTACCTCTTGTTCGGGCTTGCTTTCGCTAACCTCTACTGTTTTATCGTGCAGTTTTATCCCCAGGCGTTCAGTTTTCCGAATTCCACCGAAATCGTTCCGCAAACCGACCTGGTGTACTACAGCTTTGTAACCCTTACCACCACCGGGTACGGAGATATTTATCCTGCCATGAAAGTTACAAAAGTTCTTGCAAATATTGAATCCATCTTCGGTGTTTTCTATATTGCAGTGATCATTGGCAGGATGGTAGGAGCAGGGATAAAAAAAACACTCCCGCGGGATTAATTGAAAAGGGCACATGCATGATTCTATTTCTTTCGATTACCGGTATCCTTCTTTCTGTGATCCTGCTGGTCTTTAATGCTGCAAAATATAAGTCATCACGCTACCTGAGAGGAGCTCATGTTTTTTATGATCTTTAAGTCCACAAAATGGATTGACAAAGAACAATTTTGTCGGGAATTCTCATAGGTGTCGGGATTAAATTCCAATTTTACTCAATTGAATCATCACATACATATCTTGACAATAAATACATGATCCCGTCATCCGAATTGAATATAACCTATCTCCTTGGCGCTGGAGCCAGTGCACAGGCATTTCCAATTGTCAGAAAGGTTGAAGGCAGCCCAAGTATGTCTCAGGCTTTTATTCAAGTAGCCCAGCAGTTGGAACAGTTTGAATATGATGCGCGCCATGCGGATTACATTATTGGTTACTAATCAGTGCTAAATCTTAATGTTATTAACAGTTTTAATCGGTAATGAACAAGGTGGTTTGTTGGTAAAATTTTGACTTTTTGAAATCCAAGACATACTAACAAATATTATTTTAAAAGTTGATAAACAAGCG
>JANXZO010000004.1 GCA_025355465.1 Bacteroidales bacterium | reverse complement strand
TGATAAAACACCACTGAAAGAACTACTTACAGACAATCAGGTCAATCAAAATGTCAAAGAACAATACAATTTACTAACACTCGAATTTTAACGCATCAGTACTAATTTCAATTCATTAATTTTGCAGAAACCTGATAAAATAAAAATTTATGGCAACAATCTCATTAAACGGCAATCCTATTCACACCATCTCCGCACTTCCTGAAAAGGGCACCCAGGCTCCTGATTTCCTGTTAACAAAGCCCGACTTGTCAGATTTTTCACGCAAAGACTTTGCGGGCAGGAAAATTGTCCTTAACATTTTCCCGAGTCTTGATACTGCTGTTTGTGCAACTTCAGTGAGAAAGTTCAATGTTGAAGCAGGGAAGATGAGCAATACCGTGGTGATTTGTGTTTCGAAGGACCTCCCATTCGCCCACGGACGTTTTTGCACCACCGAAGGAATTACCAATGTAATTTCAGGCTCCGAGTTGAGGAACAATGATTTCGGCCGCGATTACGGAGTAATTATCACCGATGGTCCACTGGCAGGATTATTTTCACGCGCGGTGGTTGTGGTTGACGAAAACGGCAAGGTAATTTACACCGAACAGGTACCCGATATTGTGCAGGAACCCAACTACAATGCGGCTCTGAGTGTGCTTTAGCAGCCATTAAACACTGTATTGATTTATTTTGTAACTTTGCGCTCCCGTTTTAGCGGGGCCTTTATGCGGATGTGGCGTAATTGGTAGCCGCGCAAGACTTAGGATCTTGTGTCGTAAGACGTGGGGGTTCGAGTCCCTTCATCCGCACACCACCATGCTTCATTCCGGTGAAATCTTCCGGCGTGAAGCACGGAGTTACAAACAAATAACGAAATTGCAATGAACATCACAAAAGAGAGTACCGGAGAACTCACCGCCTTGTTGAAAATCGAGATCGGCCCGGCAGATTACCAGGAAGCTGTTGAGAAACAAATAGCTGATTATAAACGAAAAGCCAACATTCCTGGATTCAGACCCGGTCATGTCCCTACCGGAATGATTAAAAAGATGTACGGAAAGGCAATGCTCGCGGATGTAGTAAACAAACTATTATCCGACAGCCTGATGAACTATATCCGTGACGAAAAGCTGGACATCCTGGGAAACCCGCTTCCAAACCTGGAAAAAAACGAGGCCGTTGATTTTGAAACACAGTCGTCATTCGATTTTTATTTCGACCTAGGATTATCACCGGTGTTTGAAATCCCTTTCAATCAAAGTCTGGAAGTCGAAAATTATGTCATCCGCATCGAGGATGAAATGATCGACAAATATATTGAGGACACACGCAAACGATTTGGGAAACCTGTCGCATCTGAAATCGCCGTGGCTACAGAAGCCGGGGAGACCGATCCGTCCGCAGAAATTGTAGAATCTGTTGAAGAAGGTGGCACGGTTGAGAAAAAGGAACCCGAAGTGGAGCCGGCCGAAATGAATACGGAATTCTACAACATGGTTTATCCCGGTCTGAACCTGGAAACGGAAGAGGCTTTCCGTGATCAGGTCCGGAAAGATGCCAGCGTAAGTTTTTCCGCAGAAACCGATAAGCTCCTGTATAATAAGGTCTCTGAGGCACTGGTAAAAAATACCGAAGTTCAGCTGCCCGATGCCTTTATGAAACGCTGGCTGCTCGAAAACAACGAAGGCAAATATACCCCGGAGGAGATCGAGAAGAATTACGATTCCTTCAAGGAGTCGATGAAGTGGCAGCTTATTGAGAACAGGTTGATCCTCGAAAACAATATCAGTGTTTCCGATGAAGATATCCGGAATTATATCCGAACTTATATGCTGCGCCAGATGAATATGGGCGAGATCGATGCGGAGATGCAGAAAAGGTACGAATCCATTGTGGATGCATTTATGCACAATAAAGAACAGGTTCAGCGCATCAATGATCAGCTCTACAACGGCAAACTCATGGATCTGTTTAAGAACAACCTCACGATCATCCCGAATGAGGTGAGTTATGAGGAATATGCTAAACTTGCTTCGGCCATGCCACCGCACGACCACAGCCATGAACATGATCACGAACACGAGCATGAACACCATCACGATCATGAACACGAGCATGAACACGAGCATGATCACAATCACGAACACGAGCACGACCACAATCATTAATCATCGTTTTAAAACTTTGCATTATGGACGAATTTTCGAAATATGCCATCAGACATAAAGGGATCAGCAGTCTGACCCTTGAAAAGTATAAATCGATCTCCTCAAACTATATTTCACCGACCATCATTGAGGAACGCCAGCTCAACATTGCCACCATGGACGTGTTTTCACGGCTGATGATGGACAGGATCATTTTTCTGGGTGTCCCCATTGATGATTATGTAGCCAATATCATTCAGGCACAGTTGCTCTTCCTTGAGTCTGTGGATTCAAGGAAAGACATCCAGATCTATCTTAACACACCGGGCGGGTCGGTTTATGCCGGATTGGGCATTTACGACACCATGCAGTATATCAACCCCGAGGTTGCCACCATCTGTACCGGTATGGCCGCCTCGATGGGCGCCATCCTGTTGTGTGCAGGGGCCAAGGGAAAGCGAACCGCGCTCAGGCATTCACGTGTTCTCATTCACCAGCCGATGGGCAGTGCCGAAGGTCAGGCCTCCGACATTGACATCACAGCACGGGAGATACAGAAACTTAAGCGGGAACTCTATGAAATTATAGCTACCCATTCCGGTCAGCCTTACAAGCGAATCCTTAAAGATGCTGACCGCGACTACTGGATGACCAGCGAAGAGGCCCACAATTACGGAATGATCGACGAGATCCTTGTCCGTTCGAAAAAAGATAGTTAACTCAACTAAATGGCAAAATCAGGCGAAAAGTGTTCGTTCTGCGGTCGTCCGAAACAGGATTCAACCATTCTGATTGCGGGACTGGACGCACATATTTGTGAGAATTGTGTTCAGCAGGCACAGATTATTCTTCAGGAAGAACTGGCTGCCGATAAACACAAATCCCTACCCGACTATAACGTCCTGAAACCTGCAGAAATCAAGCGCTATCTTGACCAATATGTGATCGGTCAGGAGGATGCAAAAAGGGTTATCGCAGTAGCAGTTTACAACCATTACAAAAGGGTTTCCCACGCAAAGGAGGCAACTGCCGACGATGTTGAGATCGAAAAGTCAAATATCGTCATTGTAGGAGAAACCGGCACCGGTAAAACACTTCTTGCACGGTCAGTTGCGCGTATGCTCAATGTTCCGTTTTGTATTGCCGACGCTACTGCGCTGACCGAAGCCGGATATGTTGGCGAGGATGTTGAAAGTATCCTGGCAAGGCTCCTTCAGGTAGCCGACTACAATGTTGCTGCCGCTGAACGGGGAATAATATTTATCGATGAAATCGATAAAATCGCCCGGAAGAGCGATAATCCTTCCATCACCCGCGATGTAAGTGGTGAAGGAGTACAACAGGCCCTGTTGAAAATGCTTGAGGGAGCCATCGTGAACGTTCCACCCCAGGGCGGGCGCAAACACCCCGAACAGAAGATGATCCAGATCAACACCCAAAACATCCTTTTCATTACCGGAGGGGCTTTCGATGGGATCGACAAGAAAATAGCCAACCGCCTGCAAACCAACAGGATCGGATTCAAGACTGACAAAAAACATCACCAGTACGATAAAGATAATCTGCTGCAATATATCTCACCGGTCGACCTGAAGGCATTCGGACTTATACCCGAACTGGTAGGAAGGCTGCCCATCGTTACCTATATGCAGTCGCTCGACCGTACCATATTGCGAAGGATTCTTACCGAACCAAAGAATTCACTGGTAAAGCAATACACAAAGCTATTCGAACTCGATAACATCAAACTCATCTTTGAAAACGATGCCCTGGATTTCATCGTTGATAAATCGATTGAATTCAAACTGGGGGCTCGGGGTCTGCGGTCGATCGTGGAAGGTATTCTCATAGACCCGATGTTTGAAATGCCATCGAGTGGAACTTCAAAATCTCTTCGGATTACGAAGGGATTTGTCGAAGATAAATTTCAAAAGACCAGCATCGCCCGACTCAAAGTCGCCTGATAATAAACCCGGCACTAATCCCGTTTATTGAATGGACAAATTAACCGGGTTGCGGATGAATAAAGGCATACCGACCATCTTCATCTTTCTGCTAATTTTCACCACATCCTTTTCGCAGGATACGGCGCGGATCGTGCTGCCCGCCAAAGTCATCAATGGCGACACTGTCGGGCTGGTTGACATGCGGGCAGCGGTCATCTTCCCAACGGTAAAAATTGAAAATCACCGGCAACAGGTCCGATATGACAAACTGGTACGAAATGTAAAAAAGGTCTACCCGTACGCCAAACTGGCCGGCGAGAAACTAAGGCATTACCGGGATATCCTGGATACCATTCCCACTGAAAAAGCACGAAAAATTTTTATCAAGAAGGCCCAGAATGAGCTTGAAGCCCAGTTCGGAGATGAGATCAAAGACCTTACATTTTCGCAGGGAAAAATCCTGATCAAACTGATATATCGCGAAACCGGAAATTCAACATTTGACATCGTAAAGGACCTTCGTGGAGGATTCTCTGCATTTATATGGCAAACCATGGCACGAATTTTTGGCTATGACCTTAAGCAAACCTACGATCCTGCCGGCGAAGACCAGGCCATTGAACAGGTTATTCTGATGATGGAGGCCGGCGCTATTTAGTTTTGAATTTGGATGATTAACCTTAACTTTACCGTCAATTCTCACCGCCGTCCATGAAGCTGTCTGTTGTTATCGTAAACTACAACGTTAAGTATTTCCTCGAGCAATGCCTGCATTCTGTGCAGAGTGCCTGCCTTGGACTCGAAGCGGAGGTGTTTGTGGTCGACAACAACTCGGTAGACGGCTCCATCAGGATGGTCAAAGAGAAATTCCCTGATGTGTACCTGATTGAAAACAAAGAAAATACAGGTTTCTCAAAAGCCAATAATCAGGCAATCCGTAAGTCGAAGGGTGAATACGTTCTGTTGCTGAACCCCGATACCATTGTTGAAGATGACACCCTGCGTAAGGTGGTTCAGTTCATGGATGAACATCCGGAAGCCGGCGGACTTGGTGTGAAGATGCTGGACGGCAAAGGAAAATTCCTGCCCGAAAGCAAACGGGGACTTCCTTCTCCATCCGTTGCATTTTTCAAAATTTTCGGGTTTTCATCGCTGTTTCCAAAATCAAGAATCTTTGGAAAATACCACCTCGGCTTTCTTGACAAAGAAAAAACCCACGAAATCGATGTGCTCGCCGGAGCTTTTATGTTGCTCAGAAAGTCTGTACTTCAGGAGATCGGCTTACTGGATGAATCATTTTTCATGTATGGAGAGGATGTTGACCTAAGCTATCGCATCACCAAGGCTGGCTATAAAAACTACTATTATCCGGGAACCAGGATCATCCATTATAAAGGAGAGAGTACAAAAAAAAGCAGTGTGAACTACGTGTTCATGTTCTACAGTGCCATGATTGTTTTTGCCAACAAACACTTTTCTAAGGAGAATGCGCGTACCTATTCCATGATGATCAATTTCGCAATCTACCTCCGGGCTTTTATCTCGCTGGCGATACGCTTTATCTCCCGGATCCTGCTTCCGCTGGCAGATGCCATGGTGATCTTCGCTGGCATTTACTTTATTACCGGTTACTGGGAACATAATTTTATTTTCCCCGATGGCGGCCACTATCCGACTGCATTCCTTCAAATCGCCGTTCCTGTATACATCCTCATCTGGCTGCTTTGTGTGTACCTCAGCAGCGGTTATGACAAGCCGATCCGCCTTCTGCGGACCTTCCAGGGAATGCTGGTGGGAACCATCATCATCCTGCTGCTTTACAGCCTGCTGAATGAACACTATCGTTTTTCCCGTGCCCTGATCATCCTTGGTGCGATATGGGGAACAGCCATCATGCTCGGAATGAGATTCCTGCTGCATCTCACGAACCTCAGCGGTTACAGACTTAACACCGATAAGAACAAACGTTTTATCATTGTGGGAGAAAAAGAGGAGTCGGAACGGGTCTCTGATCTTCTTCAGCAAACCGGCATGAATCCAGCTTTTATCGGACTTGTAAGTTATCACCACCACCGCAACAACACCAACGGATTTATCGGACACCTCGGACAGATAAAGGAAATCATTACCATTCACAAGATTGACGAAGTTATTTTCTGTGCCAAGGATGTACCGGCCCAGGTGATCATCGATAAAATGTCGGAGCTGAAAGGCGACCTGGTTGATTATAAAATCGCGCCACCGGAGAGTTTGTCTATTATTGGCAGCAATTCGATAAACACCTCCGGAGATCTTTATGTGATCGACATCAATGCCATCACCAAGCGATCGAACCGGCGCAACAAACGGATGCTTGACCTGGCAGTAGGAGTTGCGCTGCTCGGGTTTTATCCGGTAGCCATGTTCCTGGTGAAAAAACCCTTCGGGCTGTTTCATAATATCTTTGCCGTGCTCCTTTCTCTAAAATCCTGGGTAGGTTATACGAACCTTACAGAACCAGAGATCCAGCGATTGCCGGAAACAAAAAAAGGGGTACTTAATCCCTTGGATGCATTCAAAAACCAGAACATTCCGGAAGAGACCAACAACCGCCTAAACCTGCTTTATGCCAGGGATTACAAACTCACCAACGACCTGAATATTATCCTGAAGGGTTTCAGAGAACTTGGAAGATGGTAAAAATATTATATTTGTTCGATTGCTAATTCATGCTCCTATGGCAAATTATGAATTATTGGTACCGAAACTTGGAGAAGGCATAATAGAAGCCACCATCACAAAATGGCTGAAAAACGAAGGGGAGATGATTAACGAGGAAGATCCTGTGGTTGAGATTGCAACCGACAAGGTCGATTCGGAAATTCCATCTCCGGTGTCAGGAAAGTTAATCAGGAAAATCTATCAGGAAGGTGACATGATCCCCGTTGGGAAAGTGTTTGCCATTATTGAAATTGCAGGAGAACAGGAAAAGTCAGTTCCGGTTACCGTGAGCACCGCTACACCAGCAGTGGCTACGGCTCCGGAAATACACCTGGAAAAAGCACCGGAAACCACGCCGGAAGAAGACAACGGACCCGGAGTTACGAGATTCTATTCCCCCCTGGTACGAAGTATCGCACAACAGGAAAATATCTCCTTCCGGGAATTGGATACCATTACCGGAAGTGGAAAAGGAGATCGGGTAACAAAACAGGATATCCTTGATTTTTTAGCGAACAGGAAAGTTGGGATATTGCCCGTTACTGAATTTACCGTCGCTGCTTTACCTGCAACAGCAACGCCCCCGGTTCCCGGCAATATTCAGCAGGTAGTTCCCGGCAATGCTCAGCAGATAGTTCCCGGCGAGGACCACATCGTGGAGATGGACCGCATCAGACAACTAATTGCCAACCACATGGTAAGGTCGGTGCAGACGTCGGCGCATGTGACCTCTTTCATGGAAATCGACATGAGCAAGGCTGTTCAGTGGAGAGAGAAAAACAAAGATGCGTTCCTGAAAAAAGAGCGAGAGAAACTCACCTTCACCCCTATCTTTATCGAAGCGATTGCCAAAGCCGTCCGTGATTTCCCCATGGTGAATGTATCGGTGGACGGACCCAAAATCATCGTACATAAAAACATCAACATCGGCATGGCTGTAGCACTGCCCAATTACAATCTCATTGTACCCGTAATCCGTAATGCAGACCAGAAGAACATGATTGGGTTGGTAAAGCATGTAAACGACCTGGCTGAACGGTCGAGAACCAGCAAACTCGTTCCCGATGAAATTACCGGAGGCACCATTTCACTGACCAACCTGGGATCGTTTGGAACACTCATGGGAACCCCGATTATTAACCAGCCGCAAACGGCCATAGTTGCCGTGGGTGCGATCAAAAAACGCCCTGTGGTGATCGAGACATCCGAAGGAGACATGATCGGAATCCGCCCCATGATGATCATCTCGGTTACCTACGATCACCGGGTCATCGACGGCTCCCTGGGCGGACAATTTCTTGCCCGCATTGCCCGGTATCTTGAAAATTTCGACAGTAATCAACTCGTTTAAATGGAACTGAATCTCAACAGGCCGCTGGCTTTTCTTGACCTCGAAACCACCGGCATCAAAGTAGCCACCGACCGTATCGTGGAAATTTGTATCATGCGTGCAAACACAGATGGCACGACCCAGGTAATGACCCTTCGGATAAACCCGGAGATGCCTATTCCCAAAGAGGTTATCGCTATTCATGGCATCACCGATGAGGATGTAAAGGATTGCCCCACTTTCAAACAGGTCGGCCATGAACTTGTCAGATTTATGGAGAATTGCGACCTGGCCGGCTACAACTCTAACCATTTCGACATACCACTGCTTGCGGAGGAATTTTATCGTGCCGACATCGAATTCGACCTGAAAGGGCGCCGGTTTATCGATGTGCAGAACATCTTCCACAAGATGGAGCCCAGAAACCTTTTTGCTGCCTACAAATTCTATTGCGGCAAGGAACTTGTCAATGCCCACAGTGCTGAGGCTGATACAGTGGCAACCTACGAAATTTTAAAGGCTCAGCTCGATAAATATCACAATGTGTCTGTCAAGGACCGTAAAGGGAACATTGTGGAACCTGTGGTGAACGACGTTAAAGCCCTCAGCGAATTTTCGTTTTCGTCGAAATGGGTCGATCTGGTGGGTCACATTATCTATAATGACACCAATGTTGAGGTTTTTAATTTTGGGAAACACAAAGGGAAACCGGTTGAACAGGTATTCCGCAATGAGCCATCCTACTACGATTGGATGATGAAGGGAGATTTTCCGATCTCCACGAAGAAGGTGATCACCACCATAAAGTTAAAGGGATTTAATAACGATTCGGTAAAACTTGAACTGTTTTAACCATGAAGATTGTCTGCATCGGACGAAATTACGTCGACCATATCAAGGAGTTGAATAACCAGGTTCCATCCAAACCGGTGTTCTTTCTTAAACCTGACACCGCATTGCTCATCCGCAACCGGCCATTTTACTACCCTGCCTTCTCCTCAAATATCCATTATGAAGCAGAGCTTGTACTGAAAGTTTGCAAGGTGGGGAAAAAAATTCAAAAACGGTTTGCACACACCTATTACAGCGAGATTGGTATCGGATTGGACCTTACCGCACGTGACCTGCAGGATGAAGCCAAACAAAAAGGGTTGCCGTGGGCGATCGCCAAGGGGTTCGATAATTCGGCTCCTATCGGACAATTTCTACCGAAAGAAAATTTTCCGGATGCCGGCAACATCAATTTTCACCTCGACAAGAACGGAAGTACGGTTCAACGCGGTAATTCAGGATTGATGCTATATCCTTTCGACGAGATCATCAGCGCCATTTCAGAATTCATGACCCTGCGTACAGGAGACCTGATCTTCACAGGAACACCTGCCGGTGTGGGTCCGGTGAAACCCGGCGACAAGCTGGAAGCCTACATCGAAGACAAAAAGCTGCTCTCCTGCCTGGTGAAATAGTCGTTGTTTACCTGTCAGTTAAAGACAATTTCTGAGAGCATATTCGTTCCGGCCTCCTTATTCAGCGCCTTCACAATCTTTTCACGGGCAAACATCAGTTCATTGCGCAATGCTGCCGAGTCGAGCTTAACATATAATATTTTGTTCCGCATAGACAACCTTGTGGTGTGTTTTGCCACCAGGGCTCCAACTACCTTCTCCCACGATTGGATCACCCTCGTCTCGGTAAGCTTGTCCTCCAGCCTGAAAGTTTTCAAAAACTCTTCGATGACTGCTTTGAGCGGTTTTTCAGCTGGTTTCTTCAAGGTCGCAAATTTCACAATGAATTAACGTCTTAACCCTTATCGCGGGCTGATATTTCAAAAATTAAATGGTCAATATCCATGGCATCAAAGATTGACCGCATGCGTGTTTCCGAGGTATCTGTAAGAAAAACCTGGCCGAAGCTGTGGTCGCCAACAAGTTTAATCAGTTGCTGAACACGAAGGTCATCGAGTTTATCGAATATATCATCGAGCAGAAGGATCGGCTTAAACCCCTTTATTTTTCTGGTATATTCGAATTGCGCCAGCTTTATGGCGATCACAAAGGATTTCTGCTGCCCCTGTGAACCAAATTTTTTCACCGGATAACCACCGATTGCAAATTCAAGATCGTCCTTATGTATCCCGGTTGTTGAATATTGAGCCGCCTGGTCGCGTTTACGGGCATCCGAGAGAAGATCGCGAAAGGCGCCGGTTTCAAGTTGCGAGGTATACCGGATATCGACAGTTTCACTGGCCCCGCTAATATACGCGAAGTAGTGACGGAATACCGGTATAAACTGCGCAAGGAACTCTTTTCTCCGGTCGTAGATACGCTGACCCAGAGCGACCAGCTGTTCATCCCAGATTTCAAGGGCTGCAAGATCAAAATAACGGCCATCTGCAAACGATTTCAACAAGGCATTCCGTTGTGCCAGCGATTTATTATAATTGATCAGATCATCCAGGTAAAGCTTGTCAAACTGGCAGATCACGCTGTCGGTGTACTTCCGGCGCACGTCGCTGCCTTCATTGATCAGGTCGTTGTCATACGGGGAGATCATCACCAAGGGAAAATTTCCAATGTGGTCGGCGAGCCTGTCATACTCTTTCCTGTTTAGGGAAAAGTGCTTACGGGTATTTTTCTTCTGGATACACTGTACCTGCTCCGGGATTTCCGACCCGCGGAAGTAGGTTCCGTTTATTGCAAAAAACTCCTCGCCGTGACGGATATTCTGGGCATCATTGCTGGTAAAGTAACTTTTGCAGAAGGAGAGATAATGAACGGCATCCAGCAGGTTGGTTTTCCCTACACTGTTGTTGCCAACAAAGCAGTTTATCCTTTCCGAGAAAGTAAAATCGGACTGTCCGTAGTTTTTGAAGTTGGTAAGGGCGAGTCTTTTCAGATACATCTCACGGGCTGATTTTCTTAATTTCACCGGCTATCTCCTGCATCAGCCAGTCCGGGGTGGAGGTGGCACCGCAAACACCCGTATTATGGTACCCGTCAAACCACTCCATTTTCAGTTCACCCGGGTTGGAAACAAAATATGTCCGCAAGTTCTCTTCAAGGCAAACATTGAATAAAGCCATACCATTGGAGCTCTTCTTTCCGCTTACAAAGATAACCACATCATAACTCTTCGCAAAACTGCGCAATTGTCCGGCACGGTTGGATACTTGCCGGCAGATACTGTCTTTCCATACAAAGTCTGCCGGCATTTCAGGATTGGCAGACTTCATCCGGCTTCCGATCTCCCGGATTATTTCATGAAAACTCCCGATGTTTTTGGTGGTTTGACTAAACAACCGCACGGGACGTGAAAAATCAATACCTTCCAGGTCGGCTTCACTGCTCACCACAATTGCCTCATCATTTGTCTGGCCAGTAAGGCCGGCAACTTCGGCATGCCCTTTCTTTCCGTAGATAACAACTTGTCCGTTCACCGACTTCATTTCGGAAAAGGCATCCTTAACCCGTCGCTGAAGTTTAAGTACGATTGAACAGGAAGCATCCACCAGTTCAATGTTATTTTTCAAGGCAAGTTCATAGGTTGCCGGAGGTTCTCCGTGGGCACGGATCAATACCCTTGTGTTGTGCAGTTCCTTCAGGGTTTCGTGGCTTATTATCCGGAGCCCCATTTTTTGAAGGCGATCAACCTCCTGTTCATTGTGCACAATATCGCCCAGGCAAAAAAGGGTACCGTGTGTGCGTAATTCGCATTCCGCAATGTCCACGGCATTTTCCACACCGAAACAAAAACCCGACTGATGGTCAATCACGACATTCATGGAAAATGCATCTCCTTATTCCTTCTTCTTGGAAAATTGCTGGAGGTTCACGGCTACGGTAAAATAGTTGGGGTTTGGACTTCCGGCCTGGAAAGTAGCCCGAGTATAACTGATATCGAACATCTTTACACGGAGGCCGAATCCAAGCGAAAAACCAGCCAGCGCGGGTTTGCTGTACAGCTTAAGCTCCTGTCTCCGCTGATAATTATAGCCTATTCTGATGGAGAATGTCTTTGCAATGGTAATTTCAGCCCCAAGTACGATGTGCCGCATAAGCTGATCGGCAAACTTTCCGGCCCCGGTCTTCTCTTTTGTCTCGCCGGTAATCGGATCCTTTTGGTTTGCCGGGTCGCTGGGATCGGTATAGGTCAGGTCCCATCGCTCAAGATGGGTAATCAACTCAGAAAAACGTACCGGGATGTGCTTAAGTTTCTGAGATAATCCAATCTGAAGCTCAAATGGAAGAGATTCTCTGTTACCGGGGCGGTAGGTCACGATCTGAGCGCCGATGTTCCTTCCGATAAGCGATGCGGTAAATGATTCGTCCTTAGCACAGTACGTTCCGGCAACATCCACAGCAATCCCAAAGGATTTGTAGGATTCAAGTTGGGAATAGATCAGCTTCGCATTGGCCCCGATAAAAAATACCGGAGAAAGTTTACGTGCCCAACCGATGCTCAGCGCATATTCAGAAGCACCAAAACTGCCGTAGGTATTTCCCGAAGCATCAGTTTCCGTGAACTTGCCATAGTCAATAAACTGAAAGGTTCCCACAAAACTACCGGCATTTTTAAAGGTGCGGGAGTACATCACATACCCGTAATTCGGACCGGTAAAATAATTCACAAAACTAAATGCCAGGTTATTGTGCATCTCCGGCGTGATCAGCGAAGGATTCGCCAGGGTAAGCGTCATGTCATTGTCCTTGATGGCCAGGAAATTGCCACCGAGACCAGCCACCCTGGCACTGTTGGATAGGTTAAGAAATTCGTACGTATGACTGCCGCCGATCTGGGAAAAAGAGAGGCTCCCGAAAGCCGGAACAAATGCAACGATAAGCAGAAGTTTAAGGGGTAGATTTCGCACAATCTCGCTTTTGGTTTGATCTTCTATAAACGTATGTACACTCAAATTATTTTACCCGCCGTAAGATTCCTTCAGCAGGCAGAAAATGGTCAGGTCATTAACCCCCGGCCTGTCTTTTTTATTTTCTTTTTTTCCGTAAGATCTGTCACCAGCTTATCGAGGATACCGTTGATAAATGATTTGCTTTTCACCGAGCTGAACTCTTTCGAAATTTCGATATATTCATTCAGCGTTACCTTTACCGGGATCTGTGAAAAGTGCAGAAATTCAGTAAGGGCCATTTTGATGAGGATGATGTCGGTGAGGGCAATTCTTTCCAACTCCCAGTTTTGGGTACGTGTATCGATAAGTTTCTCAAACTCTTCGCTGTGGTTCAATGTTTTCCGAAAAAGGTCAAGCAGGAAACGACGGTCGTCGGCGGCATCGGAATTTGAATCCCTTGTTAAAAGCGCCGGCAGGGAATCGCGTTCCTGGAACTGTTCAGTTATCAGTTTGATGGTCTTAAGCACAAAAACAGCAGCAACATCATAATCATCGGCCCAGTGGATGCTTCGTTCTTCGCAATAGTACTCAAGATCGCCCGACTTGGCAATGAACTTACGGAACAGTTTTCCTACAAACTCCTGATCCTCCTCGAAGGAATCAACACCGGAATTGAGGTATTCCGCAAGATCCTTGCTGGTTTTTAGCTTTTGCTGGATCTTTCGCACCATCTCCTGCTCCTCGGTCCAGGAAATTTTGTACCGTGCAACCATGGCGGCCAGTTCCTGGTTCTGCTGAAGTTTGACAATCACCTTGTTTTCAAGAAGTTTCTGATTTGGGTTTAACTCCTCATCGGTGGGGTAAAATTTGCCTTTAGATTCCTCCATCCTGAACTTATAAAAATGGATGACCTCAAGCAGAAATGAGAGTTGCAGGAAATATAATTCGTAAACTTTATCGATGCTTAGCAGCAGGTTCTTCTCTGCCACTTCCAGCCTGGCCTCCCCGCCCTGGAAATAGGCGTACAGGGACTGTAATACTTTAATCCGGAAATGACGTCTGCCTAACATATGGATCGTATGAAAAAGAACATGGTAGATGATTCGTTAAAAGGGCTGCAAAGCTACGGAATTCAGAAATAAAATTTGGTTTTCAAATAATATTTTTATTTTTGCGTTCAGCGAAATGATGGATTTTATTCCACAAAACAATCACTACTTGGAAATGGAAGATACTGAAAAACAGGAAAAAGAACGGGGGGAAATTTTTTCACGTGCCATAAGGGCAGGCAAAAGAACCTACTTTTTCGATGTAAAAGCTACGGTAGGTGAAGAATTTTATCTTACCATCACAGAAAGTAAACGCAGATTTAACAACGAACAGGGAAAGTTTTTTTACGAAAAGCATAAACTTTTCCTGTATAAGGAAGACTTCGAGAAATTCAGCAATGGATTGAGCGATGCCATTGAGTTTATCAAGACTGGTCAGGCTCCGCTCCGGGCAGAAGCAGATGCAGTTCCTGCCTGCGATTTCGATGACAAAGAGGTTAAAGTTGTTCATTCATCCCTCGAATTCGAAGATCTCATCTCGGAAGGTGAAATAAAGTAGCCCTCCCGCTTTTCAAGCCCCTGCTCCCTGGGGTTTGATTATTTTTAAAACTTTTCAACATTCTTTACGGGATCGTTATTTCGGTGTATTTTTGTGGCCTTGAATAAAAGCAGCATGGGGAAAGTAATTGCAATAGCTAATCAAAAAGGTGGAGTCGGAAAAACCACCACGGCGATAAACCTGGCCGCAGGTCTCGCTGTTCTGGAACATAAGACGCTGATCATTGATGCGGATCCCCAGGCCAATTCTACGTCGGGTGTGGGTTTCGATCCGCGCAACATCAAAACCAGCATTTATGAGTGCATCATCGACGACGTTGACCCCAAAAACATCATACTGAACACGACCACCCCTTTTCTTGATCTCCTGCCAGCCCATATCGACCTTGTTGGCGCCGAAATCGAAATGATAAACCTTCCCAACCGCGAAAAGATGATGCGGAAAGTGATCAGTATGATCCGGGACAACTACGATTTCATCATCATCGACTGTTCTCCTTCACTCGGACTCATCACGGTGAATTCGCTAACGGCGGCCGATTCGGTCATCATCCCGGTGCAATGTGAGTATTTTGCGCTGGAAGGGCTGGGTAAACTGTTAAACACCATTAAAATTGTACAAACCAGGCTGAATCCCGCACTCGACATTGAAGGGATCCTGCTTACCATGTACGACAACCGCCTAAACCTTGCGAAGCAGGTTGTAGATGAAGTGAAGACGCATTTTCAGCAGATGGTGTTCCGTACCATTATCAACCGAAATACCAAGCTGAGCGAAGCTCCGAGTTTCGGTATCAGCATTATGATGCACGACATCAACAGCACAGGGGCGATCAACTATCTTAATTTTGCCCGTGAGATTTTACAGAAGAACGACCTTACCAAGCTTACCAACGCAGAAAAAGAGATCAATGTCTGATATTCAAGGCAAAAAAAAAGCCCTGGGACGTGGACTGAGCGCCCTGCTCGACAATCCGGAGACCCAAAGTTCTTATGAGATATCGTCAGATTATCCGGCCGGTTCCATAACCCATATCCCGATCGCTCAGATCGAGCCAAACCCATTTCAACCCAGAACCCATTTCAGCGAACCGGAACTCGCGGAACTGGCAATTTCGATCCAGCAACAAGGCATTATTCAGCCGCTTACCATCAGGAAACTGAGCCACAACAAATACCAGATTATTGCCGGAGAACGCCGTTTGAAAGCATCAAAAATAGCAGGTCTTACCGAGGTGCCAGCCTATGTGAGACTGGCGAACGACGAGCAGATGCTGGAAATGGCACTTGTGGAAAACATTCAGCGGGCAGAGCTCAACCCGCTCGAAATCGCCATCAGTTTCCAACGGCTGCTTGAAGAGTGCAAGATCAAACAGGAAGAACTCAGTCAGAAAGTTGGCAAAGACCGTTCTACCGTTGCCAACTACATCCGGTTGCTTAAACTTCCGGGCGAGATCCAGCTGGCGGTGCGTGATACATTGATCACCATGGGCCATGCACGGGCCATTATCAACGTGAATGATGAAAAATCACAACTGTTGATCCTGCAACGTATACTCGAGCAAAAACTCTCTGTGCGCCAGGTTGAAGAGATGGTTCGTGAACAGCTGTTTCCAAAAAACGTCAAACCGTCTCCACTGCCCGGAAAACTGCCGCTTCATCTCGAAAAGGCCAAATCGCAGCTGAGTGCCCGGCTTCAATGTCCTGTTGAGGTAAAGGTCAACAGCAAAGGGAAAGGCAGTATCGTGATCAATTTCAAATCTGACGAGGATTTCGAAAGGATACTTTCCAAATTTGAATCCTAAATGAAGCACCTCCTTCCCCTGTTCTTCCTCACAGCACTTTTCCTTTTTCCTGTGAAGAGTCATGCACAGGCTGATACCACCATCATTGAACTGGCCGACTCGATCCGGGAAAAAGAACACTCCCCCACCAAGGCCACCATCATGTCGGCATGCCTTCCCGGACTGGGACAACTGTACAACCGAAAATATTGGAAGATCCCGGTCGTTTACGCCGGACTGGGCATCATGACCTACTTTATCATTTTCAATGCCACCGAATACCTCAACTTCAAATGCGCCTATATCGAATCAGTGGGCGGCAGCATAAACGGGAATTATGCTTACCTGACATCGAAATACACAAAAGATGAACTGTTATCAGCCCGCGAATATTACCAGCGAAACCTGGAGATCAGCTGCCTGATCACAGCGGTTTGGTATGCATTGCAAATTCTTGATGCCACAGTGGACGCACATCTTTCAACTTTTAACATTTCCGATCGCCTGGCAGTGAAATTGGGACCATCATTTCAGTCGTTTGGCTACAACAATCAAACTTCAGCAGGTATCAAACTAAGTCTGAATTTCTAATAATAATCATCGTGCCTTTATGAAAATAGCGCTTTTGGGATATGGTAAGATGGGACAGGAAATTGAAAAGCTGGCCATCAAACGAGGTCATGTAATTGTACTTGTTATCAATCACCTGGAGGACTGGGAACGGGACGGGCACCGGCTGAATGAGGCAGATGTGGCCATCGATTTTTCAACGCCCGACAGCATTGTCGATAACATTTACCACTGTTTTGATGCAGGACTACCCATCGTAACCGGAACTACCGGCTGGCATGAGGAAAACGAAAAAATACAACAGGATTGCGCTGAGCGGAACCAGACATTGTTCTATTCACCGAATTTCAGTGTAGGTGTGAATCTCTTTTTTGAACTCAACAGGTACCTTGCCAGACTGATGTCGCGATGGGGCGATTACGAGATCTCGATCGAAGAGACCCATCATATTCATAAACAGGATGCTCCCAGCGGCACTGCCATAGTTTTGGCCAACGACATCATCAGGAACTCGGAGCGAAAGGAGAAATGGGTGAATGAGCCTGTGGAAAACCCCGAGGAGCTGAGTATAAAATCGTACCGTACCGAGAATGTTCCCGGCACCCACCAGGTGAAATATGAATCCGAAGACGACAGCATATCGATCTTACATTCTGCGAAGAGCCGCAAGGGATTTGCGTTGGGCGCTGTCATGGCTGCCGAGTGGCTCCCGGGGCGAAAAGGATATTTTGAAATGAAAGACCTTCTCTCCTCCGAAAAAATAACCAACTGGTAATAAGAAAACCGAATATTTTTCGTTTGACTATCACACACAAACAGCGCGTATGAACATTTATATGATTGTTACCCTACTCTTTGTATTGCTCACCATGGCAGGGTTATGGGGAGTATTTACCAAAGCCGGTGAGCAGGGATGGAAAGTAC
The DNA here is from genome assembly GCA_025355465.1 of Bacteroidales bacterium. Lineage (GTDB taxonomy): Bacteria > Bacteroidota > Bacteroidia > Bacteroidales > FEN-979 > JANXZO01. The sequence goes on along the minus strand of JANXZO010000004.1, from coordinate 44,420 downwards.
TGATACCCTTTTACAATTTTTATATCTGGCTCCGGATCATTAAAAAGCCCCTCTGGTGGTACATCTTCCTGCTTGTCCCCTTCATAAACGTCTTCGTTATCCTCCTGATGATCGTTGAAGTTTTGAAATGTTTTAAAAAGCATGGATTGTTAGACCAGGCGCTGGGCGTCCTTTTTCCGTTTTTCTATCTTCCCTATCTCGCATTCTCTCCGAAGGAAAAATATGCCGATCCCACAAAACAGCCACCTGTAATAAAGTCGGCCACCCGCGAATGGGTTGACGCCATCATCTTTGCCGTTATCGCCGCCAGCATTATCCGCATCTTTCTGATTGAAGCATATACCATTCCGACTTCTTCCATGGAGAAGACCCTTTTGGTTGGGGATTACCTTTTTGTGAGCAAATTAAGTTACGGACCTAAAGTTCCCAACACTCCGCTCTCATTCCCCTTTGTGCACCATACTCTGCCGCTTACAGAGAGCACCAAATCTTACCTTGAGTGGATCAACCTCCCCTATTACCGTTTTCCCGGACTTTCGCCGGTAAGAAATATGGACGTTGTTGTTTTCAATTATCCGGATGGTGATACGCTCAGCACAAAGTTTCAGAGCAACATCAGTTACTACCAGCTTCTGCGCCAGTTTGGCCGCGATGCCGTGTGGAATAACAAGCAATATTTTGGGGACATCATAGCCAGGCCGCCCGACAAACGCGAAAACTTCATCAAGCGCTGTATCGGAATTGCAGGCGATACTATACAGATCATCGACAGGAAAGTTTTTATCAATGGCAAGGAAGAACAGAATCCAGGAAACCGGCAGTTCAAGTATCTTGTCAAAACCGACGGAAGTCCCATCAACCAGAAAAATCTGGAAAAGATTGATATTACTGAAAACATTGCCACAGATAACAATGGAACTTACGAGCTTACCCTCTCAGAAGCCGCTGCCGGCAAACTGAAGCAATATTCCAATGTGGTTTCCATCGAACCCATCGTCAAACCCAAAGGCGCCTGGGACGCGGACATCTTCCCATTCGATTCGCTCCACCCATGGAATGTAGACAACTTCGGACCGGTATGGGTGCCAAAAGCCGGAGCAACCGTTAAATTAACCATGGAGAACATCAACTTCTACAAACGAATTATTACCGTGTTTGAAGGAAACAAGCTGGCAATAAGCAATGGAAAATTTTTCATTAACGGAAAAGAAGCTGACAGCTACACCTTCAAAATGAACTATTACTGGATGATGGGCGACAACCGTCACAATTCAGCCGACTCCCGCTACTGGGGTTTTGTACCCGAAGATCATGTAGTCGGTAAAGCAGTGTTCGTATGGCTCTCGCTGGATCCAAACAAGTCGCTTTTTGATGGAAAAATACGCTGGAGCAAGTTACTGAGAATTGTAAAATAGTTAAATTTGTCTGGGTTCTGCCGGCTTTTAACCCCAACAACAAATTATTTAATAAGTCACTAACCATCGCCCATGAAAAAATTTATCCTGTTTTTCGCGGCTGTAGTCTGTACAGTCATCCTAACTGCCAATAACACATTTGCAGGCAAGCCTTTTGAAGGCGTTATCACGTATAAAATTTCCTATCCCGACAGCAAATTTACTGAAAGTCAGCTGGCCATGTTTCCGAAGATCGTCACGGTGATGATCAAAGGTAACAAGGCGAAAACCGAATATCAAACCAACATGGGAAGCCAGGTGGAAATTTCGGATTACACTGAAAAAAGTAAAGTAGCCCTTATCAATATGATGGGACAGAAATACGCAATCAAGCAGTCTGCTGAAGAGATTGAAAAGGAAAATTCCAAGGAACCCAAATCGACAGTGGAACTCACCAGTGAGTCTCGCATGATTGCCGGTTATACCTGCAAAAAGGCCATCGTGACCTCGGATGATGACGGAAAAAAAATTACCTTCGAGGTGTATTATTGTAGCGAACTCGGTTCAAAACTGGCAAACTTCGACAACCCTCTTTACAAGGATATTGATGGCGCCCTGCTTGAATTTTCAATGGTAACGCCCCAGATCAGCATGAAATTCACGGCTTCCACTGTTGAAAAAAAGAATATCCCGGCCAAAGAGTTCGAAATCCCTGCCGATTATACGTTAACCACGAAAGAGGAACTGAGAAGCAAGTTTGGTGGTGGAATGGAATAGCACCTCATGGTAAAACAAAATAACCCTTTAAGAACCAACGCCTTTAAAGGCGATCAGAACGCGGAGAATATCCCTGATGAAGGTCTGCCGGCAAGCGACAAAAAGGAAAAGAGAACAAGGGAAAAGAAGGAGAAAGAAAAGAAGGAGAAACCTGTAAAACCGCCAACGGTAAAGCGCGTCAGATCCGAACAGGAGATTGCGAAATCCGAGCAGCGATTCAGGGTTTTAGGTCTCTTTTATCTGCTGTTTGCCTTCTACCTTCTGTTTTCATTCACCTCCTACCTGATAACCTGGAAAGCAGATTTCAGTTTCACTGACACTGTTTTCAAACATTTTTCGGTCAATGCTTTCTTCGACAATAAGGTACCGGCCGAAAACTGGATGGGTAAGTTGGGAGCGCTCACCGGTTACCTATTTATCTCCAAATGGTTTGGGGTAGCATCATTTTTATTTGTCGTTGTTTGCTTCAATACAGGCATGAAACAGTTTTTCCACCTGGCGATATTCCCGGTATGGAAAACTCTGGAATACTGCTTTTTCGGAATTATCTGGATTCCGATCACACTGGGTCTTTTCGTACCAGGTGATGACCTGCTTAGCGGAGTCTATGGGTTCCAGATGAACCTCTGGCTCATTGAATTTCTTGGCACCTCCGGGCTGGGTATGCTACTTGGCTTCCTCCTTTTCGCTTTCCTGATTCTGAGCTTCAACATCCCCTTCCGCTGGATAAAAAAGAAGATGCCGGTTGAAATTCCTGCCGAAACTGTTGTTGACTTTAACCAGTTAATGGAGGAACCCAAACCCTTGGAAAATACGGCAGGCGTTGAAATAGTGGAGGAACCCAACACCGGGAATAATGTAATAGACCTTGAAATTCCGGCGGTGAAAAAACCAGAGGAAGAACCTGCGTCCGGTATTGAACTTCAGATTGAAACCCCCGTTGAAGAGATTACCGGCGCTGGTAACACCGGCCACCAGACATTGGAAACCCGTTATGATCCTACGCTGGATCTCTCCCATTACAAATTTCCGCCCCTCGACCTGCTTGCCGATTACGGCGGTGAATCGCTCAATGTGAGAAAGGAGGAACTCGAAGCCAACAAGGACAAGATCGTTCAAACCCTGTCGAATTACGATATCCGTATCCAGAAAATCAAAGCCACCATCGGACCTGCAGTCACCCTGTATGAGATTGTCCCTGATGCCGGGATCCGCATTTCGCGCATTAAAAACCTGGAAGACGATATTGCACTTAGCCTTGCAGCCATGGGTATCCGCATCATCGCCCCGATTCCAGGAAAGGGGACCATCGGAATAGAAGTTCCTAACCAGAACCCGGAGATCGTTTCAATTAAATCATTACTCGGTACCGACAAGTTCAAATCCACTACTTTTGAACTCCCGTTTGTTCTCGGAAAGACCATCTCCAACGAAACCTATATCTCTGACCTGGCCAAAATGCCTCACCTGCTCATGGCTGGAGCTACCGGACAAGGGAAATCAGTCGGACTCAACACCATTATCACCTCACTGCTTTACAAAAAGCATCCTTCACAGATCAAATTCGTAATGATCGATCCGAAGAAGGTGGAACTTACCCTCTATACAAAAATTGAAAGGCATTTTCTCGCCAAACTACCGGATGCAGAAGAGGCTATTATCACTGATACCAAAAAGGTAATCCGTACCCTGAATTCACTGAATATTGAGATGGACACCCGGTATGACCTCCTGCGTGATGCCCAGGTCAGGAACATAAAAGAATATAATGAGAAATTCTTTTCAAGGAAACTGAATCCCAACGATGGTCACCATTTTCTTCCCTACATCATCATCGTTATCGATGAATTTGCCGACCTGATCATGACAGCCGGTCGGGAGATTGAGACCCCGCTTACACGTCTTGCCCAGCTCGCCCGGGCCACAGGCATTCACCTTATCATTGCTACACAGCGCCCCAGCGTAAATATCATTACCGGTACGATCAAGGCGAACTTCCCTGCCCGTATCGCATTCCGGGTGATCTCCAAAATTGATTCGCGCACCATCCTCGACTCCTCCGGCGCTGACCAGCTGATCGGACGCGGCGACATGCTGCTTTCAACCGGAAGCGACCTCATCAGGTTGCAGTGCGCCTTTGTCGACACGCCTGAAATTGAAAAGGTGACAGAGTTTATCGGTTCACAACGCGGTTTTCCTGAAGCCTATGCCCTGCCTGAATACTATGATGAAGAAACAGGGGCATCATCCAAAGAGTTTGATCCTAACGAGAAGGATGAATTCTTCGCTGAGGCGGCGAGACTTGTAGTGCAGCACCAGCATGGATCCACCTCTCTGATCCAGCGGAAACTGAAACTGGGTTATAACCGTGCAGGACGTATCATTGACCAACTTGAAGCAGCCGGAATCGTTGGACAGTTTGAAGGATCAAAAGCACGTGAAGTCAGGTTTAAAGACCTTTCAGCACTTGAGGAACACCTCAGTCTGCTTGGTGAAAACTAATTATCCGGAGCCGGGAATTACCATTTAAAACAATAAGAAAGATGAAAAACATATTTGCAGCAACTTTTATGATTCTCACACTGGTGGGCTTTAGTCAGACCAAAGATCAGAAGGCCAGCGCCTTACTGGAGGAGGTGAGCAACAAGACCAAAGCCTATAAATCAATAAAGGTCGACTTTTCCTATACCATGGTTAATGCCAAAGCCAGGATCAATGAAGAGAAGACCGGCACACTCTGGCTGTCCGGAGATAAATATAGGATGACTGCTGCCGGACAAACCGTTATCTGCGATGGGAAGACCATCTGGACCTACCTGAAGGAATCCAACGAAGTTCAGGTTAACTCATTGGATAACAAAGACGATGCACTCACCCCCTCCAAATTACTGACCTCGTACAACTCCAACTATAAATCAAAGATCATCAAAGATAAAAATGCAGATCCGGCAATTGAATCAGTGGAACTGATCCCCAATACCTCAAAGAATTTCAATAAAGCGATTCTGGGAATTGACAAGGCAAAAAAGCAGATAAAAAGTTTTATCCTTTTCGATAAAAGCGGGAATACCTTTACCTATAAAATCAAGACTTTTGTAACCGATAGCCCTGTCACCAATGCTGATTTCACGTTTGATGCAGCAAAATTCCCCGGGGTAGAGGTTATTGATATGCGTTGATGATGGTCTGCGAAAAGGTAACCGATCCCGGAATTCTGTCAGAATTTGCAAGAGCAATCCGGAGGATGGTTATCACGAGTCTGGCCGAAGCCGGATCAGGTCATCTTGGCGGTTCGCTGGGCCTGGCCGATGTTTTTACAGTACTTTATCATTCAATTCTCAAACACGATCCGGATCATCCGTTGCTGCCAGATCGCGACAGGCTGATCCTCTCGATCGGACATGTTGCTCCGGTTTTATACGCAACCCTCGCACATTCAGGCTATTTTCCGGTTGAAGAACTGATGACACTTCGCAAACTCGGCAGCCGGTTACAGGGACATCCCGCAAGAGATCATAGTTTGCCCGGCATCGAACTTTCGGCGGGCTCCCTCGGACAAGGACTCTCCGTTGCCGTAGGAATGGCATTAGCCGCCAGAATGGACAGTAAAAATCATCGTATTTACTCCATCCATGGTGATGGTGAACTTCAGGAAGGATCTATCTGGGAGTCGGCTATGTCGGCGGCACACTACGACCTTTCAAACCTGACTGCCATCGTCGACCGAAACGGAATGCAGATAGACGGACCAACAGAGAATGTAATGAGGTTGGAGCCCCTTGAAGAGAAATGGAAGAGTTTCGGTTGGGAGGTATTTATTTGCGACGGAAATTCCATCCCTGACCTGTTGAATACCTTTCAGCTGGTTTCCATGGTCAGGTCAAAACCCTCCGTAATTATCGCCAAAACGTTGATGGGAAAGGGAGTTCCGGGCATCGAAGGGAATTATCGATGGCATGGGAAAGTTCCGGCCATTGACCAGGTGGAAGAATTTTTGGCGGAGTTAGATAAGAGTGGCGGGGCATTAAGGTAGAGGTGTGGTTTGAGTAAATATAGAGGGATAATGTCGATCAGGTACACAAATAAGGGGGATAAGGCTACCAAGACAGGTTTCGGCGAAGGGTTGCTGGAAGCGGGACGACGGAATGCAAAGGTTGTCGCCATCGGAGCTGATATTACAACCTCTGTTGGTGTAAACCTTTTTGCCGAGGCGTTTCCGGCAAGATTCTTCTCTCTTGGGATCGCCGAACAAAATTGCGTTGGAGTTGCGGCAGGCATGGCCCTCGAAGGAAAAATACCCGTATTTTCGACCTATGGGGTGTTTGCAGCCTTGCGGGCGGCTGACCAGATTCGTGTTTCGGTTTGCTATAATAACCTTCATGTGATTATCGGAGGAGCACATGCCGGCGTTTCTGTGGGACCAGACGGCGCAACACACCAGGCACTCGAAGATATTGCAATCATGCGTTCATTGCCGAATATAACGGTACTCTCTCCCTGCGATGCGACGCAAACAAAGCTCGCCCTGTTATTTGCCATAGATAGGATACCGGGGCCTGTGTACCTTCGCTTCGGCCGTGAAGCAATGCCCGACTTTACTGATGAGGACCAGGTCCTGCTACCGGGAAAGGCCCAGTTTCTTCAGGAGGGGAATGATCTCACCATCATGGCCGCCGGCCACCTGGTTTGGGAGTCGCTTCAGGCTGCCACGATCCTCAGAAACAGGGGAGTTTCTGCCAGGGTACTGAATTTTCATACCATCAAGCCGATCGATGAGAAGGCGATTGTTGAGGCTGCCCGCGAAACCGGAGCCATCGTTACTGCCGAAGAGCACCAGGTAACCGGCGGCCTCGGAGGCGCGGTTTCTGAAGTGATTGTCAGAAACTGCCCGGTGCCCATGGAGTTTATCGGGATGAACGACCGGTTCGGAGAATCGGGTCGTCCGGCTGAACTGATGGCAAAATATGGTATGAAAGCGGAAGCAATCGTTCAAAGCTGTCTCAAGGTTTTGATCAGGAAATAACGGCGGGGTTCCCCCTATTGCGCCGTAAATTGAAAGGCTCCCTGAGGATAATCGATTTGCACAAGGTGAAGTCCTCGCGCAGGAGCAGAATCACCGGCCTCACAACGGTTTTTGCGCTCGATGATACGCGACAGATCATCAAGGTCGATTCGATTTCGGCCCAGGTTCAAAAGTGTTCCGACGACGGCTCTCACCATATTTCGCAGGAACCTGTTTGCAGTTATTGTAAATACAAGCTCCTCTCCGGCAAATTCCCAGTGGGCCTGGGTAACCCGGCAAATATTCGTGATTGTATCTGTATCAACTTTCGAGAAAGAGGTGAAATCTTCCGTCTGCATGATCAACCTGGCACCCTCATTCATAAGCGCTACATCCAGGTCGCCGAACAAATAATAGCTGTATTGGTTGCGAAAAGGAGATTTGAATCTTGAAACGTAATATTTATACGTTCGGGAGGTTGCGCTGAACCGTGCATGCAGTGCAGGTGCTACAGGAAAAATCGACCGGATTGCAATATCGTGCGGAAGAAAACTATTCAGATTAAATGCAAATTTATCAAGGCTGGTCTGTGGAATATCCTCTGTAAGATCAAAATGAACATAGTATTCCCCGGCGTGAACTCCGGCATCGGTGCGACCTGCACCCGTGAGCGATATATCCCTTTTCCAGATCAGGCGCATCGATTCTTCCAGGGTTTGCTGAACCGACGAGCCATTGGGTTGTCTTTGCCAGCCATGATAGTTCGTTCCATCATAGGCAAGCTTCATAAAATACCTGTACTGTTGCATCTGTAAACCGGAAAGAGTGCAAAAATACGAATTCAGCAGATCAATGCAGATATTTAGACTGACTATAAATTGAATGTTTAAAATAAAAAACAGAACAACTGTTAATTAAATAACAAGAATAATGGTATTTTTGTAACGGCATTCTGTTAATTATTTAACACAAGCAACACGGACTATAATTAAAATACTATATTTCAACTTTTTAAAACATTTTATATGGCTGAATGTTCAGAATTGATTAAGGAATTAGCGAACAAATACGGACGTGAAAGATCCAGTTTGCTACCCATTCTGCAAGGGGTGGTTGAAAGACAGAACTTCCTCTCCGACACCTGCATGACCGACATTGCCAAGGAACTTGACCTTTCGGCAGCACAGGTTTTCGGAACGGCGACTTTTTATTCGTTCCTGGACACGGAACCCCGCGGAAAATTTGTGATCAGGGTTTGTAAGACCATCACCTGCGACATGCATGGAAAGAAAACCATCATTCAGACGCTGGAGGATATGCTGAAGATAAAGGTGGGCGAAACGACGCCTAACAAAAAGTTCACCTTGCTGGAGACCAACTGCCTGGGATGGTGTCATGAAGGGCCGGCGATGCTCATCAACGAAATTCCATTCAGCGGACTAACGACAGAAAAGATACACGACATTATCAGCGACTACATTACTAAGTAACGCCAAAATATAAAGGATAAGAATATGTCAGATCAATCCCTAAAAAGAGTTGACTTAATTTTCGGAGAATATTCGAATGTAAAGTACAAAATACTTGCCGATACACTGGCACGTACCAATGATGCCATCCTGAAAGACATTCTTGATTCAGGACTTCGTGGTCGCGGTGGAGCAGGTTTTCCCACAGCCATGAAATGGAAATACACTGCCGAAACCACTTCGGAGGAAAAATATGTTATCTGCAACGCCGATGAAGGTGAACCCGGCACTTTTAAAGATCGGGAAATCCTGTTGCGTGTTCCCAGGAAAGTTTTTTCGGGAATGGCTATTTGTGGCAAGGTAATCGGATCGAAAAAAGGGTACATGTACCTTCGTGGAGAGTACCGCTTCATGTTAAATGACCTGAACCGTGAACTTGATATCTACCATGAGCACGCAAAAAAACTTGGATTTGATTTCACGATCGAAATCAGGCTGGGAAGCGGAGCTTATATATGCGGCGAAGAGAGCGCCTTGTTTGAATCGATGGAAGGCGGTCGCGGTGAGCCACGCAACAAGCCCCCCTACCCGACTACCAGTGGTTTCATGAAAAAACCGACCGTGATCAACAATGTGGAGACCTTCGTCAATGTCATGATGATCATGCGTCTGGGACCTGATCAATATAAAAAACTCGGGACCACCGATTCGCGCGGATCAAAAGTCTTCTCTGTATCAGGTGATACGCCTATCCCGGGAATTTATGAACTGGAGCTGGGCATGCCCCTCGACCGTTTCGTGGATGAATTCGGTGATGGCGACACCAAGGCAGTACAGGTCGGCGGAGCCTCGGGTTTTTGCGTCCCCCGCAAAAAATTCAAGGATACGGTAATCGGGTTTGAAGGAGTACCCACCGGCGGCTCGATGATGATTTTCAACAGTTCGAGATCTATGTACAACGTGCTCCATAATTACCTCGAATTTTTTCAGGAGGAGTCCTGCGGACAATGTACTCCCTGCCGTGTTGGATGCCAGCAGTTGCTCAAAGGGATCGTTGCCGTGAAAAAAGGTGAGAAAAAAGCAGCTTACCTCGATCAGCTGATGAAACTAAGCGAAAGCATGAAGATTACTGCTAAATGCGGACTTGGCCAGTCGGTCGCAAACTCATTCTCCTCCATCGTGAACAACTTCAAGGAAGAGATGATTTACTAATTTAACATTAACCTGAAAATAGCACTACAATATATGGCAAATAAAGTAAACCTGACGATAGACGGCATCAACGTAGCTGTTGACGAAGGTAAAACCATCCTCGAAGCTGCAAGAAGCCTCAATATCCATATCCCGACTCTGTGTTACCATGAAGACCTATGCGTAGCTGGTAATTGCAGGGTGTGTGTTGTAGAACAGGAGAAGGTGAAAACCCTCCCTGCTTCCTGCGCCATGCCCGTTTCAGAAGGAATGGTGATTCACACCAACAGCATGAAGGTACGTCTTGCCCGCAAACACATTGTTGAGCTGCTGCTTTCTGAGCACAATGCAGACTGTACCAAATGCTACAAAAACGGTAACTGCGAGCTTCAGGGCCTGGCTTCCCAGATGCTTACCGGCGACCACATGTTTCTCGACCTGGTACCTGATAAAAAGTACACGATCGACATGTTCAATTCGGCCATTATCAAGGACGACAGCCGCTGCATTCGCTGCCAGCGCTGTGTGCGCACCTGCGAAGAGCTCCAGAGCGTAAGCGCGCTGGGGGTAGCGCACAAGGGAGATAAAATGAAGATCTCTACCTTTTTCGAACATTCTCTTTTAGAGGTGGTATGCACCAACTGCGGCCAATGCGTAAACCGCTGTCCGACCGGCGCCCTCATCGAACGCAATTATATCGACCAGGTTTGGGATGCCATTTATGACCCCAATAAACATGTTGTGGTACAAACTGCACCTGCTGTTCGTATCGCACTTGGAGAAGCACTGGGAATGCCTTCCGGGAAGATCGTTACCGGCAGGATGGTTGCAGCGCTGAAGCGACTGGGTTTTAATGCCGTACTGGATACTGATTTCACGGCCGACCTTACCATTATTGAAGAGGGTCATGAATTGCTCACCCGTCTGAAAAAGGCGCTGGTTGATAAAGATCCTTCCATTGCGCTGCCCATGGCTACCTCCTGTTCGCCCGGCTGGATAAAATTCATCGAACATACGTTCCCGGAATTTCTTCCCAACCTTTCTACCTGCAAGTCGCCCCAGCAGATGTTTGGTGCCCTGGCCAAAACCTATTACGCCCAGAAGCGGAAGCTGGATCCGAAAAATATTGTGTCGGTCTCCATCATGCCCTGCACTGCCAAAAAGTTTGAGGCCAACCGCCCGGAAATGCGTTCAAGTGGATATAAAGATGTTGACTTTGTACTGACAACCCGCGAACTCGGCATTATGATCAAACAGGCCGGCTTGGAATTTGAAGCCCTGCCCGAGGAAAAATTCGACAGTTTTATGGGGGTTTCTTCAGGTGCCGCTGTAATTTTCGGATCCACAGGCGGTGTTATGGAAGCTGCTCTGCGCACAGCCTATGAAATCGTAACCGGTCGCGAGGTTCCCTTCGACGGACTCAACATCACCCCTGTAAGGGGAACGGAAGGTGAAGTTCGGGAAGCTTCAGTACTCATCGAAAGAACCGTTCCGGCTTGGAACTTCCTGGAAGGCGTTGAACTTAAATGTGTTGTAGCCAATGGTTTGGCACATGCCAAAACGGTTATGCAAAATGTTCGCGATGGTAAAGCAAACTACCACTTCATTGAAATCATGGCCTGCCCCGGCGGATGCCTTGGTGGAGGAGGTCAACCGATACCAACAAATCCCGAAATACGTGCAAAACGCAAAGAGGCAATTTATGCTGAAGATATGGGGATGTCCATACGCAAATCTCATGAAAATCCGGAAGTAGCTGCACTCTATACTGAGTTTCTAGAAAAACCACTCGGACATAAATCCCATGAACTACTCCATACTCACTACACACCCCGAAAGAGGTACTAATGGAACACTACCCGCAAAAGGCTACCCGGATGGTGGCCTTTTTTTTTGCAAAAAAAAGCTGCCGGTAATCAACCGACAGCTTTTGCGCATTTACTAACGAATATATGGTATAAAGAACGAATTGATTTTAATTTTACTAATTGTCGTGACGCTCCATCAGGGGGGCATCTTCAACATCAATGACGATTCGCTTTCCGTTTTTGGTGTCCTTAACAGTGTAGCCCTTCACCCGTGACATGGGAATGTATCCGATCAGGTCGGACAGCGTCGCTTCCCCGAAACCAGAATGCATGAAGCGCATATTGCAATCCGGGGCATCAACCTCTTTTCCTCCGATCATGATAACCTTCGCCATGCATTTTTTAAGCGAATCGTTCATGCAACCTTGCACCCCCTTCAACATCTCCTCTACCTCCTTTGAGTCAAGCATTAAACTTGTGGAGAAAGTTGTATCTACCGCCTTGGTTTTCCCGTTATCGCTGGTAATGACCTTAATTTTAACCGTCTTTTTTCCATCCTCTTTTGGCTTGTCCTGTGAACAGGCAGGATGGGTAATGAAGATCGTAAGCACGGCTGACAGCGTAATTATTGTAAATGACTTTCTGAAGATTGAAAAGTTTTTCATCGTTGTGTCTGGTTTGGTTAGCGATGCAAATCTAAGCCGTGTAAGTCGCTGTAGATGTTAATGAAACGTTAAAGTTGGTTAATGAAACGTTAATTTGTTTTTTCCCGCGAATCCTTTATATATTTTTGTGCCATGAATAAAAAACTGCTGTACATACTTATTACCGGAATATGCATATCATTGGCCGGCATCATTACAGTACAGTTTTTCTGGATCAGAAATGCATTGCAAGTCAAGGAGGCGCAGTTCAACAGAAGTGTTAACGATGCGCTTGGCAGTGCAGTTAACAAAATGGAGACGCGGGAAAACATGCATTTTATCAGCCGGAACTTTGAAGGTGACAGTATTATGTCAATTGTTCAGGCGTTCACCAGCGACACCTCCTGCATGATGAAAAACCGGCTTGACTCACTTCTTGCGCAGAGCGAGGCTTGTCCGATGGTGTCCAGAAAACAGCAGCAGCACCATCCTGGGAGTGTAATGCAGTATTCGTACCGTGTTGATGTTGTTCCGGGTCAAGGCATGAATGACTCCATGACGATACAAATGCAGCAATGCTTTCATGAAGGATATGCATTGAATTTTGAATGGAACGATCAGGTCGGCCAGCTCGACTCGATCATCGAACTAAACCGCAGGGCCTTTGACCGGCAATTCCTGTCGCCGGATGAACAATCGCAACTGACAGAAGAAAGTGTGATTGTTGACCGACCTGTTGTTTACCATCCCCAGGGTACCAGCAGGCAACGTGCCGTTGACAGCAGCATCAGACGACTTGATAAGAAAGCAAAGAGGATCGAGAATGTGATCAAACAAATGGCAATGGAACTTGAAACCCGACCTGCACCTCTTCAGCAACGCATTAACAAGAAGAATCTTCAAGCGACCCTTCAGGAATCGTTTGCCAATAAAGGAATAGACATTCCCTTCGAATTTGCGGTTCTGACTCCGTCCAATGAATCGAATCCTGCACCAATCCAATCCGCCGGGTATAAAAAGGAATATAATTCCGATTCCCATAAGGTATCACTTTTTCCAAACGATATTTTCGGTAAACCAGACCTGCTGGTGGTATACTTTCCCGGGCAGAAATCCGCTTTATTTAAATCACTGGCCATCCTGCTCCTGGGTTCGGTGCTGTTTACCCTCATCATCATCCTCACCTCCGGTGCCAGCATTGTGGTGATGATCCGTCAGAAAAAGATTTCGGATATCAAGACCGATTTTATCAATAACATGACCCACGAATTTAAGACGCCGATCGCTACAATTTCCATTGCAGCCGACTCGATCAATAATGCGAAAGTAATTGCCGAACCGGATAAGATTAAGAATTTCACCAGAATCATCAAGGAGGAGAATAACAGGATGAATGCGCGTGTTGAGCAGATTCTACAGATGGCCCTGCTCGACAGCCGCGATTTCAAACTTCGTCCAAGGCCGGTCGACATGCACTACATGATCGAAAAGGCTGTTGAACATTACCGGCTTCAGATTCAACAACGTGAAGGGATTATCATAAACCGTCTGGAAGCCACGGAAACCTTGGTAGATGCAGACGAAGATCACATCCGGAATGTGCTGCTTAACCTGCTCGACAATGCCAATAAATATTCCATTATCAAACCGGAAATTACTGTTTTCAGTTTCAACCGCGCGGGAAAATTCTTTTTCGGGGTAGCCGATCGGGGCATGGGTATGAGCCAGGAAGCACAGCACAAAGCCTTCGATAAATTTTTCCGCGTAACCAGCGGAAACATTCACAACATTAAGGGATTCGGGCTCGGACTTAGTTATGTTAAGGCCATCGTTCTTGCGCATCATGGCGAGATCAGCCTGAAGAGTGAGGTTGGAAAAGGCAGCCGGTTTGAGATCGGTCTGCCAGTATTGGCAGACAAAGCGATACTGAAGAGTGGGGCGTGAAAAATGCAAGGGTTCAGCGGTCAGATAATCAATATAAAATTATAGCAGGAGGATGTGATGAGCTTGAAGACGAAAATTTTGCTGGTAGAAGACGATCCGAATTTCGGTTCAATCATGAAATCATACCTGGAACTGAATGATTTTGAGGTGGTCTTAAAAACTGATGGCAAACAGGGGTTGTCAGCCTTCCAATCGGAGCTCTTCGATATCTGCATCCTCGATGTAATGATGCCCGAGATGGATGGATTTGCGCTGGCACGGGAAATCAAGAAAAGCAATCCGGAAGTTCCCTTCATTTTTCTGACAGCCAAGTCGCTGAAGGACGATATGCTCGAAGGGTTCAAAACAGGAGCTGATGATTATATAACCAAACCCTTTGATTCAGAAGTCCTGCTATTCAAAATCAAGGCTATCCTGAAACGCAGTTCACAGAAAACCGAAACTGAGAACAACCAGAATGAATTTACTGTAGGCACGCTGGTTTTCAATTTCAACCTCCGGACATTGACAGGAAAATCGGAAACCTTTCAACTTTCGCCCAAAGAGGCAAAATTGCTCAGAATGCTATGCAATGCCAAAGATGGTATACTTCTCCGGAAGGATGCCCTGGAAAAAATATGGGGTACAGACAACTATTTTAATGGAAGAAGCATGGATGTTTTCATTGCGCGCCTGAGAAAATGTCTGAAAGCCGATCCTACTGTCGAAATTGTCAATATCCATGGCAATGGTTTCCGGATTATTTTCACCTAAGGAAACTATCCCCTTCTCTTACCACGCTCATTTATAAATATTTAAAATCACTTTCCAGCGGTCTCACTGACCACGTAAAAGTTTTTTTCTGTGATTTTATTAACATTGTGAAATAAATAACATAAAATGCTTGCAGATTAGTGAGAAAGACCATAATTTTGCATGCAACATAATAAGGCCGTTGGCATATTTACCCGGTAAAAAAACTGTCAGGCACTGAATTTCAACACAATAGTTATGGCAAAACTGGAAACCGCGAACGCACTGATGGAACTCAGGGAGGCGTTAAAAGAAAAAGGAGCAGCATTGTCACAGGCAAACAGTCCGCTCAGCACAATCCAGGTGAAGGTAACCATGGCGACATGCGGCATTGCCTCAGGTTCAAAACCCGTCTTTGAATTTATGAAGGATGAATTAAGCAAGCGGAATATCCCGGCCAAAGTAACCCAGGTAGGTTGTATGGGATTTTGTTATGCGGAACCTACGATTGAGATCACAATTCCGGGGAAGAGTCCTGTAATTTTTGGATATGTGAACCTCAAAAAAGCCGATGAGATCATCGAGCACTTTATCCGCAAAGGAGAAGAGATCGAGGGTAGCATTCAAATAAATTATGAAACAGCATAAAAGAGAAATTTAGAGCCCCATGGCAAAACAAATAAGAATTGCCTTACGTAATTGCGGTGTCATTGACCCAGAGCGGATCGAGGATTATATCGCCCGCGACGGCTATATGGCCCTTGCCAGCGTGTTAACTGACCTGTCACCCGAGGCTGTAATTGAGATTTTAAAGAAATCCGGACTTCGCGGCCGCGGTGGAGGCGGATTCCCTGCCGGCATAAAATGGGAGATTACCCGCAATGTAGTGGCCGACCAAAAATATGTTGTATGCAATGCCGACGAAGGGGATCCCGGTGCTTTTATGGACCGGTCGATCCTTGAGGGTGACCCCCACGTGGTGCTCGAGGCAATGACGATCAACGGATACTGCACCGGAGCCTCCAGGGGTCTCATATACATTCGGGCCGAATATCCGCTGGCTGTTGAAAGGCTGAAAACTGCCATGGGTCAGTCGCGTTCCATGGGCCTTCTGGGAGAAAACATCCTGGGTACCGGATTCAACTTCGATATTGACATCCGTTATGGAGCCGGTGCTTTTGTTTGCGGTGAGGAGACGGCCCTGATTCATTCCATGGAAGGTTTACGTGGCGAACCAACGGTAAAACCCCCTTTTCCCTCGGTTGAAGGTTATCTGAAAAAACCAACCAATGTCAACAACGTAGAAACGTTTGCCAATATACCCATCATTATCAATAAAGGCTGGAAGTGGTTTTCATCGATCGGAACAGAGAAGTCAAAAGGCACGAAAGTGTTCGCTCTGGCCGGAAAGATAAACAATGTCGGACTCATTGAAGTTCCCATGGGAACTACCCTCCGTGAAGTAATTTATGAAATTGGCGGAGGTATTCAGTATGGCAAGGCATTCAAGGCCGCACAAACCGGCGGTCCGTCGGGCGGTTGCCTCACGGTGAAACATCTCGACACACCCATTGACTACGATAACCTGATCGCCGCCGGCTCCATGATGGGATCGGGTGGTTTGATCGTGATGGATGAGGATGATTGCATGGTAGCGATCGCCAAGTTCTATCTGGAATTCACGGTAGAAGAATCCTGTGGAAAATGCTCACCCTGCCGCATCGGAAACAAGCGCCTTTTTGAATTGCTGGAGAAGATTACTCAGGGAAATGGTACGATGGATGACATCGATAAACTGCGAAACCTGGGAACCGTAATAAAGGAGACCTCGCTCTGCGGATTGGGACAATCCTCCCCCAACCCGGTGCTTTCCACCATTGACAATTTTCCGGAAGAGTACCATGAACACGTTACCGGCAAAAAATGTCGCTCAAAAGTGTGTAAATCGCTGATGCAATACCTGGTTGTGGCTGACAAATGTATCGGATGTACACTGTGTGCACGAAATTGCCCGGTTGATGCCATCAGCGGTGAACGCAAACAGGTTCATTTCATCGACCAGTCGAAGTGCATCAAATGCGGAGCCTGCATGGATAAATGCAAATTCAATGCAATCATTATCAATTAAGGAGGAAGGAACGCTATGAATATGGTAAAGCTGATCATTGACGGTAAACACGTCGAGGTTCCTGAAAACACAACGCTTTTAAAAGCAGCCAAAACAGTTGGCATCGATATACCTACCCTTTGTTACTTCGAACTGAAGGACATGAACATTGAAAACCGTCCGGGCGGATGCCGCGTTTGCGTGGTGGAGGTCAGGGGCAGACGGAATCTCGCACCTGCCTGCAATACAATGGTAGCCGAGGGTATGGAAGTTTTTACACACAACATCAGGGTGCTGAACGCACGAAGAACCGTGCTGGAGCTAATTCTCTCCGATCATCCTGCCGAATGCCTGACCTGTTCCAAAAATGGAAATTGTGAGCTCCAGAGCATGGCACAGCAACTTGGCGTTCGTGAAATACCCTACGCGGGAGAGCAGTCGAAATACCGCAAGGACACTTCGCCTGCCATCATCCGGGATGTTGATAAATGCATCATGTGCCGAAGGTGCGAAATGATGTGCAATGATGTTCAGACGGTAGGTGCGCTTTCTGCCGTCAACAGAGGTTTTATGGCAGTGGTAGCTCCGGCATTCGAAATGAATCTCGAAAAATCTACCTGTACTTACTGCGGACAATGTGTATCTGTTTGTCCTACCGGTGCCCTGACCGAAGTTGACCACTCTCGCAATGTGATCAATTCACTTGCTGACCCTGCTAAAACAGTTGTTGTTCAAACAGCACCTGCCGTCAGGGCCGCCCTGGGCGAAGAATTTGGCCTCGAACCAGGCACCCTTGTAACGGGTAAGATGGTCGCAGCACTCAGACGACTAGGTTTTGACTACGTGTTCGACACCGACTTTGCTGCCGACCTGACTATTATGGAAGAAGGAAGCGAATTACTCGACCGTCTTACCCGTTACCTTAAGGGTGACAAGGAGGTAAAATTACCCATCCTCACATCATGCTGTCCGGGCTGGGTCAACTTCTTTGAACACAATTTTCCGGAAATGCTGGACATTCCATCAACCGCGAAGTCTCCGCAACAAATGTTCGGCCCTGTTGCCAAAGAATATTTTGCAAAAAAACTGGGTATCGACCGGAAAAATATGATCGTGGTTTCGATCATGCCATGTCTTGCCAAAAAGTATGAATGTCAGCGTGAAGAATTCAAGGTAAACGGGGACCCGGATGTGAACTATTCCTTATCAACCCGCGAACTTGCCCATCTGATAAAACAGTCGAACATCGACTTCAACGCGCTGCCCGAAGAGGATTTTGATAATCCGCTGGGAGCATCAACAGGCGCTGCCGTTATCTTCGGCGCTACCGGCGGAGTGATTGAAGCCGCATGTCGTACAGCATATGAACTGTATACCGGAAAAAAGTTAGAAAAAGTAGATTTCACTGAGCTGCGGGGTCTTGAAAATATTCGTCATGCAACCCTCGATTTTGATGGGTTACCCATCAATATCGGAATTGCCCACGGACTTGGCAACGCACGTAAACTTCTGGAGGATATAAGGGCGGGTAAAAGCCAATTCCATGCCATCGAAATTATGGCATGTCCCGGCGGATGTATCGGCGGAGGGGGTCAGCCCTACCATCATGGAAATTCCGAGATCATCAAACAACGTTCTGCCGCCATTTACCGAGAAGATTCTGGTAAGCCCATCCGTAAATCACATGAAAATCCATTCATTCAGGAACTTTACCGCGAATTTCTCGGTAAACCCCTTGGCGAAAAGTCACACCACCTGCTTCACACCCACTATTTCGACAAGAGTGTCGGGGATTTTATTGAGGAATAGCGAAATGGTGAAATGGTAAAATAGCGAAAAAAAGAAAAATCAAATGGCAAAGATTAAATTATCGGATAAAAAACTGCAGGAGTTAAAGGACGTTTGTAAATCCTTTAACAACGAAAAAGGCGAACTGATCAATGTTCTCCATAAGGCGCAGAGCATTTTCGGATACTTGCCTGCAGAGGTTCAGGAGGTGATCGCAAAGGAGCTGAATGCATCGGTTGCCCATGTTTACGGGGTGGTGACCTTTTATTCGTTTTTCACCATGATCCCGAAAGGGCAGCATCCAATCTCTATTTGCCTTGGAACAGCCTGCTATGTGCGGGGTGCCGAGAAGGTGCTGGAAGAGTTCAGACGGCAGCTGAAAATTCAGGTTGGTGAAACGACAGCGGACGGAAAATTTTCTCTGAGTTGTCTCCGTTGCGTTGGCGCCTGCGGGCTTGCCCCGGTAGTGATGGTCGGCGAAAAAGTTTATGGCAGAGTTTCTCCTGACGGGGTTCAGGATATTTTGAGTGAATACAACAATTAAGCGTTTTTTGGTTAATACGTTTGATGGTGGGTCCGTGGCACTAAAAATGTCACGGGCTTTTTTTTTAATAAAACCGCATTGAAGTCTCTTTCAGGAATTTTTCATCGAGTGTGCGGACGATCCGGTGAACAACAGTTCTTCTGAGTTCGAGCTCCACAGGCAGAGTCGGATCCTGATGGGCTACATTGATACTTGTTCCGACAAGAAAATGGATCTCGTCGCAGTCGAGTATGTACCTTACGATCTGATCGGCAGGCCCCTTTCCCAATTTGTAATTGTTGTTGTATTTTTTCAGCAGCTCACTTACTTTACTGAGGGTAAGAATGCCTTCCGTGATGAGGTCGACACCATCCATATAAGATACCGGCGGGAGTTCCGGATCAGGCATTTCAGCAGTATCACGGATTACAGTTCCCCACTCACGGGCAACCATATCACCGGTGGTAGCGCCACATATGATCTTCATTCCCTTGAACTGTTTCAGAATTTCGACATACATACTGTCGTGTTCAGGATTATGAGGCGGACCGGAACAGATCATTAACTTGCGGGGTTCCCTGAAGTAAATCACAGCACAACTGATGTCGTCCTTCGGGTGGTAATTATCGTTGTAGTTGGCTTTATCGATCACCTTTCCTGCAAGTTTTACCGCCGAGATGTTATGTTCTTCACGAACTGCCTCTGTAACAAGACTTTCAAGATTTTCCGGTCCGAATCCCATGGGAAACCTGTCGCTTCCCAGGCCCGATTGCACGACACCATCAGAAACGAAAACAATTCGATCCTCCTTCTGCGGTCTGAAGACCGTGGTAAGCACATCTTTGCCTTTGTTTTTCTCTCCCTCCAGCAAGACGCAATTCCATGCTGGTTCAATAATATGCGAACCGCGCAAAATGATTGTTTTCGGGTTATCGTATTCAAGGATCCTCACCTCCCCGTCAACATCGATTTCGACAACGGTAAAAGTGGAATAGTTCAGCTGCTTCACACTGTCGAGGGGAAGGGTATTCATGATGATCTCGGCAATCTTCTGCACCTCTTTGTGTTCCTGAACGAAATTTACCGCCATGGTAGCAGTGAGGGTTCCGAGCATATTCGCCTTGATCCCGTGGCCAAGTCCGTCGGAAAGGACAACAATGATGCGCCCCTCCTCCATGATTCGCCGGGAGATGAATACATCCCCGCAAATCCTGGCATCGCCATGGCATTTCTGCTGACAATTGACCTCGATATAGAACTTTTCATCCACTGCGGGAAGGGTTATTTTTTGGTCGGGTTGCGATGCGATTCAATGATTGAATTCAGCATCTGCTCAGTTTTTGCGGCCCCCTCTCCAAGAAGGTAAGCGATCTTCTGAACCATATCAAAATTCTCATCGATCACCTCCGAAAGCCGGTTGACGATCTGCTCTTTTCTTACCTCAGGGACATACATGTCGCGAAGGATGCCCCCAACATATTTGTGGCTGCGAATTGGAAATATGGAAACACTCAGTTTATTGTCACCGAATACGACATCCTTGTTCTCAATCGTTTCATCGGAGGACAATACATAGGAGAACATTTTGTAAAAATGCACAGGAAGCAAAGTTTTAAGGTCAGCTCCGATCAACCCCGGGATCACTTCATCCACCAGGGCCGCCTCTTCTCCAAGGATTCTCACAAATGCCGTGTTTGATTTTATGACCCGCATGTTGTCATCGATGATGACCACTCCTGAAAGTAATTTCTGGAACATGGACGAAATAATGTCGCCCGACTCCTTTTGTGCCTCCTGCTCTCTCTTCGCCCGCTCTTCCGAATCTTTGAGTGCGGTTTTCGTTTTAGCCAGTTTTTCGTTGGTCGACCGAAGGGTCTTGATGTATTCCTGACGGTTACGCCCGCTGAAGACATGACACATCTCGGTGGTTGCAAGACCTTGCACGATGGCAATGGCAAATTCACGGCAATTGACATAGCCGCAGGCTTCGCATCCTATCTCATTGTGCATCTGGCCTTCGCGGTTGATCATCTTGAGTACCTCTTCGATCTCTTCGCTCGGCGGTATTGGCAATCGCTGATCATCCGCTGTGAAGTGGCAGGACAAATCAAGGTTGGCGAAAGATCTGATCTCCTCGTCCCACCGCTCTTTGTCGAAGGATTTCAGTCTTTTGTTGGCATAGTCGGTAACCAGCGACATCCTGAGAAACTTCTCACCGCCCGGAGAAGTCCCCGGCCCCATCAAACAACCTTCATCATAAAAAATATTGAAATGGCGTCGTATGATGTCGATCCTGGAGTCGAATTCACGTGCGGCATCCAGCATGTTGTTCCGCCCTTCGATGGTGATCACCTCGCCGGTTAGCAGATCTTCATTGATCCCGGCTGTCTGGAGTATGCCATTGCTTATCGGGTAAAGCGAGCCTTTATGGCCAAGTGGCTCATCAAATTCCGCAAATTCCACCTGGCTTTCGCGAATATTGAATTCTGTAAAGAGGTTCCGGAGTTCAACAAATGTCAGCACAGAATCAACGCGGGCATCCCCTTCATACCGTAAGGCTTCTTCTTTGGCGGCAATACACGGACCGAAATAAATGACTTTGATATCCTGTCCGTACTTCTGTCTGACAACTCTGGCAGCGGCGATCATCGGTGACACAACCGGAGCCAGGTTTGTGATGAGGTCGGGATGATATTTCTCGACGAATGCAACGACGGCCGGACAATTTGCCGTGATGTGGTATTTGCCGTTGAAATTTTCAAACAGATCCTTGTATTTTCCGGCTACAATATCCACTGCAAAAGAGACTTCACTTACATAGTCAAAGCCTAATTGTTTGATCATTTCAACAAATTTCCGATAGTCGGTAATGTCATGAAATTCGCCGGAGATAGTGGGATCGCAGATCGCCGCCACGTTGCTGCCTGAAGAGAGTATCCCCTTGGCCTCATCCACAGAACTCCGGTAAGTAATGGCTCCCGGCGAGCAGGCACGGTAACAGCTGCCACATCCGATACACCGTGCATCGATAATGGCCGGAAATTCAGTGTTAACATCCACCCGGATGGCTTTTACAGGGCATATCCTAACACAGGAATTGCACTTTATACAAGTCTCCTCATGAATCTGGAACAGCGGTGTCTTCATTGTATCAAAAGTAGCAATATATCTCGTGAACCAGTCTGTTTAGTGAAAGTTTTTACGTTAAAATTCAATTTGGGTTTCTGTTTATTGATTCACATTGATAAATATTTCACAGGTAATTCTTTTTTATATGAATTATTAGCTTATTTTTGTCTGAATAAAGGCTTTGGGATTTGCATATGGAAGAAATAGTTGAAAAAATCCTTCCCAGGTATACCCCTGAAAAGAAAGACGGGTTGATTCCCATTTTGCAGGAGGTACAGAAGGAACAAGGATATCTCACGGAAGAGGCCGTGGAGAAAATCGGGAAATATCTGAACCTCCCGGTGAACAAAATTTATGGGGTAGCGGCGTTTTACGATCAATTCAGGTTTCGCAGAGCCGGACATTTTCATGTACAGATCTGTCATGGCACTACTTGTCACCTTTTTGGGGCTTCTACCTATCTCAATGAGATTGAGAAACAACTCAAGATCAAAGCAGGCAGCACATCACGTGACCGGAGGTTCAGTCTTGAGATTGTAAATTGTCTTGGAGCCTGCAACCAGGCGCCGGTGTTAAAAGTAAACGATACCTATTATCCCATGGTAACCCCCGACGATCTGACGCGGATCATTCGTACGATTAAAGAAAAAACTGAATAATATGCCTTCGCCGACCACACTCCCTGCAAAAGAATTCCTTATCGAAAAGGTGTTGAAGAGCTACTCGGGCATTTTTGACAAAAGCACGGCCGACCGGCTGGCGGACCTAAGGCGTGAGAAAATAGTTCGCCCGGTAATTTATGTTGGCATGGGCAGTTGCGGACTCATCGCCGGCGCTGCGCAAACATATGCAGCGGTGGAGCGGCATATCCTTGAAAACAAGCTGGAGGTTGACCTGGTGCGCGTAGGCTGCAACGGACTTTGCTCTGCTGAACCTGTTCTCGATGTGCAACTACCCGGCAAAGCAAGAATTTCCTTTAGAAATGCCACAGAAGAGAAGGTGGAAGACCTGTTGAATTCTGCCTTCCACCGCACGCTTATTGAAGATACGGTACTCGGACAATACAAGGTTAGCGGGCACGAAGACTGGCCAAACATACCGTATGTGGACCAGTTACCATTTTTTGCCCGCCAACATCGTAACATTCTCCGGCATGCCGGGATCTTCTCTCCGTATTCGATTGATGACTACCTGGCACGCGGAGGCTACAAGTCCCTTTATAAAACAGTGTTGAATTATACTGCAGATAAAGCTTGTGAGATCATTGAGCTGAGTGAACTGCGCGGACGTGGTGGCGGAGGGTATCCCACCGGCAGGAAATGGAGGATTGCCTTTAACATGGGCAGCGACCAGAAATACCTCGTCTGCAATGCCGACGAGAGTGATCCCGGAGCATTTATGGACCGCGCCATCATCGAAGCCGATCCTCACCGGGTGATTGAGGGGGTGATCATCGCAGCTTATGCAATCGGGGCAAATAATGCCTATATCTATGTTCGGTCTGATTATGAACAATCGCTGAAGATCCTTGAGAATGCGCTGTTGCAGGCCAGAGAGTATGGATTTATCGGAGAGAATATTTTTGGCAGCGGGTTTAACCTGAACATCCTGTTGCGGCAGGGTGCAGGAGCCTTCGTTTGCGGTGAGGAAACCGCACTCATCGCCAGTCTTGAAGGACGGCGCGGAGTTCCACAGGCCAAACCACCCTACCCGGCTGAGAAAGGACTTTTCGGCCATCCTACGATCGTAAACAATGTTGAGACCCTGGCGAACGTACCCGCCATAATGGAAAATGGGCCCCAATGGTTTAAAACAATCGGAACAAAAGAGAGTAAAGGGACCAAGGTTTTCAGCATTGCCGGCAAATCCCTTCATACCGGTTTCATCGAAATCCCGATGGGCATCACGATCAACGAAATCGTGACCGAAATTGCCGGAGGGATAAAAAGTGGAAAGGCACTGAAAGCAGTGCAGATCGGTGGTCCATCGGGTGTTTTTATCTATCCTTCCGAAACCGGAACCGAGATCGGCTTTGAATCGCTGAAAGAGATCGGGGCTCCGGTCGGACTTGGTGGATTTATCATTCTCGATGAGGAGACCTGCATGGTAAGTCTCTCAAAGTACTTCCTGAATTTCCTGCAGAAGGAAAGTTGCGGTAAATGCATCCCCTGCAGGGAAGGAACCAAGAGGATGCTCGAAATCCTCGAAGGGATTACGAGGCGACCGAAAGAGGAGTCTTCGCATGAAACCCTGGAACGGTTTAAAGGGGTTGTTCAATTGGAAAACCTCGCCGAAGTAATACGCGACACCTCGTTGTGCGGACTTGGTCAGAACGCATCCAATCCGGTCCTCTCCTCCCTGAAATGGTTCCGAGATGAATATGAAGAGCATATTTTCGACCGGAAATGCAGGGCTGGGGTTTGTCACGACCTGCGGACCTTTTTTATCGACGTTGACCTCTGTAATGGTTGCAATGTCTGTCAGAAGCGTTGCCCGGAAAATGCCATTATCGGTTCACTCAAAATGCCTCATTTTATCGTGGAATCGAAGTGCACCGGCTGTGGGATATGCTTTGAAAGTTGTAAGTTCAGTGCCATTTATTTTAAATAAAACTGAAATGCTTTTTGATATTGAAATTAACGGCCAGCAAGTATCAGCAAAACGGGGAGAAACCATCATGGAGGTGCTTGACCGGGTGGGGGTAAAAGTGCCAACACTTTGCTATATGCCTGGCTTTTCCCCAACCGGCGGATGCCGGATGTGTATTGTTGAAGTGGATGGAATTGACAGTCTGGTGCCGGCTTGTTCACACCCGGTGGAGGAGTGGATGAAGATCAAAACCCATTCGCCGCGCGTTCTGAAGGCACGGAAGACCCTTGTTGAACTACTCCTTGCCAGCCATCCCGACGACTGTTTGTATTGCGACCGTAACGGCACCTGCGAATTGCAGGATCTTGCAGCTGAACTCAACATCCGTGAACGAAACTACCGTACCAAACGCCAGAATGTTCAGGTGGATCGTGCATGTTCCAGCATTGAACGAAACCCTGCCAAGTGCATCCTTTGTGGCCACTGTATCAGGGTTTGCGATGAGGTGATGGGCGTGAGCGCCATTGATGTGATTGGTCGCGGCAGCGACAGCCGGATCGGGACGACATACAACAAAGGACTTAACTTCTCCGGCTGTGTAAAATGCGGCCAGTGCATCATGGCATGTCCTACGGCTGCCCTTACCGAGAAACCGGGTCTGCAAACCGTTATCGAAGCATTGAACAACCCGGAGCTTTATACCATCATCCAGTTTTCTCCTACGGTAGCTGCATCCATTGCCGAAGAATTCAATCTTAAAGCAAGCAAAGACATCCCAAACCTGGTTCGGACGGCATTCAAGGATATGGGATTCAGACAGGCATTTGACGTTTCTATGGCCAGTGATCTTGTCATCATGGAAGCGGCTGCTGAATTCAATGAGCGCTTCGGCAGCAAGGAAAGGCTTCCACTGTTTACCAGCTCCTGTCCTTCATGGGTGAAATATATTGAAGACCAGCGCCCACGGTACATCAGCCACCTCTCCTCAACGCGGTCGCCACAGCAGATGATGGGCAGGATAATCAAAAGCTACATCACCAGCTCGGCCGGTCAAAAATCCGAAAATGTCTTTGTGGTTTCCGTGATGCCTTGTACATCAAAAAAACATGAGGCCGAACTTGATCGCCAGAAGGAGACTAAGTCAAAATATGTAGATGCGGTTATCACCACCCGCGAACTGGTGAAGTTGATCAAAATTCTTGGCATTGACTTTAAAACATTGGAACCTGAGCCGACAGACACTGCATTCAGTATGCGAAGCTCCGCAGGAATGCTGTTTGGGATTTCCGGCGGGTCTCTGGAAGGTTTGCTTCGGACTGTATATTTTAACATGACAAGTCAGGAGATGAGTCCTATAAAGATCAACGATCTCAGAGGTTTAAAAAACCGCAAGGAGGCGAGAGTCAAAATAGGAAAACAATTTCTGAATGTCGTTGCCGTGAATGGACTGGCCAATGCGAAAGCCCTGCTGGATGATATCGAAGCCGGCCGTTGCGATTATCAGATCGTAGAGGTGATGGCCTGCCCTTTCGGGTGCATCAATGGTGGCGGGCAACTGATTGACTCCGACGAGAAGAAGCTGAAGACCAGGATGAAAGCTTTATATGACGTAGATGACGAGGAGATGATCAAGGTGGCACATAAGAATCCGATCATCACCGACATTTACGAAAAGTTCCTTTCAAAGCCCAACAGCGAACGTAACCGTCAATTCCTGCATACGGAAAGAATCAAGGCAGAAGAAACATGAGCCACTCCTATAACCGGCAACTCGTATTTACGCTGAAGGACCGATGCCGGGTTTGCTTCACCTGTGTGAGAGAATGCCCTGTCAAGGCCATCAAAATCATCAATGGGCAGGCAGAAGTACTAAACGATCGATGTATCGGTTGCGGGAATTGTGTTAAAGTTTGCAGTCAGGGTGCCAAAATCCCCCTCAGGTCGGTGGACCCCGTGGTGAAACTGCTGAAATCCGGCCTGCAGATCGCTGCCTGTATTGCCCCTAGCTTTCCTGCAGAATTTGAAGAGTTCAGCGACCCCCGGATTCTGGTGGGGATGATCAGAAAAATTGGTTTTAACCTCGTCACGGAGGTGTCGTTTGGCGCTGATATCGTAGCGGCAGAATACCAGAAGCAAATAAGCGCTTCATCGTCGGGGGGTCTTATTTCCTCCGATTGCCCGGCTATTGTCTACTACATCCGGCATTATCATCCCGAACTCGTGGCCGACCTGGCGCCGATTGTTTCCCCAATGGTAGCGATGACACGTGTTCTGAAATCGCGACACGGAGAAGATCTGCGTACTGTTTTCATCGGACCCTGCTTTGCCAAGAAGGCTGAATCCGAGGAGGTGGACGAAGTACTTACATTTCGCGAACTACGAGAGATGTTCAGGGAATTTAATATCACTCCGGAGAATTCTGAAGCCACCGATTTCGACCCTCCGCAAAGTAGTATGGGAGCAATCTTCCCGATCAGCCGCGGGTTGTATTTCACGGCGAACAGCAAAGAGAGCATTCCTGAAGAAAATGTCATCATTGCAGAAGGCCGGGTGAATTTTAAGGAAGCCATCAAGGAATTTGAAGAGGGCTTCATCCGCAACAAGAACCTCATGTTACTCTGCTGCGACGGCTGTATCATGGGGCCTGGTGCGACTCCCGGCGGCAAACGTTTTGCCAGAAGCAATGCCGTAGGAGCCTACGTAAAAGAGAAAATCAGGAACGGAGACAGGTCAGCATGGGAGAAAGAGATTGCCGCATGCCGCGGAACAGACCTTTCCCAGCACTTTTCCCCTGAAGACAGACGGCTCGAACCTCCCGGCAACAGTGAAGTACAGCGGGCACTGGAAGAGATGGGTAAATTTGCATCTCAGGATCATCTGAATTGTGGGGCCTGTGGGTATGACACCTGCGTTGACCATGCCGGAGCCATCGTGAAAGGGCTTGCAGAAACAGAGATGTGCCTCCCCTATTCCATCGAAAAGCTTCATGAATCGGTCAGCAGTCTGAATATATCCAATGAAAAACTCGCCAAAGCCAAAGCGGCACTAAAGCAATCGGAGAAGCTGGCCCATATGGGTCAGCTATCGGCAGGTATCGCACATGAGTTGAACAACCCGCTGGGAGTAATCACCATGTACAGCAATATCCTGATGGATGAGGCGCCCGAAAACGATGCTGTTCGTGAGGACCTCAAACTGATTGTTGAACAGGCGGAACGTTGCAAGAAGATCGTTAGCGGATTGCTGAACTTCGCACGAAAGAACCAGGTGAACATGAATGAAACAGATGTTATCAGGTTCGCTCAGCACAGTCTTAACTCTATCATAATACCCGAAAATATTAAGATCATTTTCGAACCGGCTATCGCCGATCCACAGGCCCGGCTCGACATCGACCAGATGATGCAGGTCTTGACAAACCTGGAAAAGAACGCTATTGAAGCGATGGCGGGGGGAGGAACGCTGACACTCGGCGTGAAGGGAGATGCTTCAGAAATTGAGTTCATCGTTACCGACACCGGCTCAGGCATACGTAAAGAACATATCGATAAGCTCTTTACGCCATTCTTTACCACCAAGGAAATAGGTAAAGGGACCGGGCTCGGACTTGCGTTAATCTATGGCATTGTGAAGATGCACAAAGGGAAGATTCATGTTGATTCAAATGCAGAACCGGAAGCCGGACCAACCGGTACTACTTTCAAGATCACCATCCCAAGAGGGACCAGCTAATTGGAATTCCAGTAAATCCTGAAAACATAAAATATGAGACCTGCCGATTACACTATCCTTATCGTTGACGATGACTCCGATTACCTCTTCCAGCTCCAGGCCAGGGTTGAAAAATTCGGATTCAAAACCATTACGGCCGAAGGCCAGAAGGAGGCCGAGGAACTGATTGAGAAAACAAAACCCGATCTCGCCATCCTCGACCTTATGATGGAAAACGAAGACAGTGGCTTCATCCTGTGCTATAAAATGAAAAAAAAATATCCCGGATTACCCATCATTATCGCTACCGGAGTGGCCGCTGAAACAGGTATCAGCTTTGATATTAACGATGAAAACAATCGCAAATGGATCAAAGCGGACTGTTTTCTTGACAAGGGAATCAGGTCTGAGAGATTGAAGGAGGAAATCGACAAATTACTGTTAAAAAATAACAGCTAATGTTGTTTTGTCTGTTTTTCCGCTTATTTTTGATGTGAAATAATAAACATGTCCACGCTGAAGATACTTGTTGTTGATGATGAACCCGGAATACGGAGCGGTGTGAGCCGTATCCTGCGAAATTTCAGGGTAGACTATCCATTTATGGATGAAGCGTTTGATTTCGAGGTACTTGAAGCTGCTACCGGAGAAATCGGAATTGAGATTGTGGAGGCGCTTAAGCCTGACATTCTGCTACTCGACAACAAACTTCCGGGCATTCAGGGAATTGAAGTTCTCGAATATATTAAAAAGCGACAGCTGAACATCATCGTGGTCATGATCACCTCCTACGCATCGCTGGAACTTGCGGTAAAAGCCACCAGCGACGGCGCCTACGATTTTATTCCCAAACCGTTTACCCCGCAGGAACTCAAATCCTCGATAGAGAACATTACAAAAAGGGTATTCCTGAAAAAGATGACCAACAAACTTCAGGATACGGGGAAACAGATAAGATTCACCTTCCTTTCCGTGTTATCGCATGAGCTGAAGGCTCCTCTCAGCGCTGTTGAGGGATACTTGAAGATGATCAGGGAGCGGCAGATGGGCAATAAAATTGAGGATTACGATGTGATGATCGACCGTTCTCTTGATCGCATCAAGGGGATGCGCCACCTCATTCTCGATTTGCTGGACCTTACCCGCGTCGAATCAGGGAAGGCGAAGCGAACCATTACGGAGGTCGACCTCACCGGTTTGGCACGAACGGCCATGGATACCATGCGTCCCTACGCCATTCAGCGGGAAGTTTCGTTAAATCTTCACAGCAATGA
Source organism: Bacteroidales bacterium (assembly GCA_025355465.1). Lineage (GTDB taxonomy): Bacteria > Bacteroidota > Bacteroidia > Bacteroidales > FEN-979 > JANXZO01. The sequence goes on along the minus strand of JANXZO010000004.1, from coordinate 14,338 downwards.
ACCGATTCTTATTCCCGGGGATGCTGAAGAGATTGAAATCGTGTTCAACAACCTGATATCAAACGCGATTAAATACAACAATGACGGCGGCTCTGTGGATGTTAGCATCGTACCGAACGGAAACTGTATCGAGATAAGCGTGGTGGACACCGGTATTGGGATGAGCCCTTCCGATATCGATAAAATCTTCGATGATTTTGTACGGATTAAAAGTGATAAAACCAAACATATAGCCGGCAGCGGACTCGGACTTTCGATTGTTAAAAAGCTCATCGACAATTACGGAGGCAGGATTGAAGTAAGCAGCATTCCGGACCAGGGCAGTACATTTGTTATAAGAATTCCAACTGACAATAAACCATGTTCATAAAAAACCTTCCACACAAGACCGTTGAGCGGTTAAGCCAGTATCGCCGTGCTTTACTGATGATTCTGTCAAAGGAGAAGACCCACGTTTTCTCGCATGAGATTGCTCAGATGCTGCATATAACTCCGGTACAGGTACGACGCGACCTGATGCTGATCGGCTATTCGGGAAACCTTCGTAAGGGTTATGATATCAAAGAACTGATAGATCTTATTGGCCGGATCATTGACTCAGAGAAAGGTCAGCGGGTGGCTGTTGTCGGACTGGGTAATCTTGGCAAAGCCATCATCAGCTACTTCAAAGGAAAACGTTCGAAACTCGCTATCATCGCTGCATTCGACATCAACCCGGAGAAGATCAACAGGGTATATGATGGCGTGGCATGTTATCATATCAATCAGGTCTCCGAGATCATTAAGCAAAACAATATCTCCATCGGGATCATCTCCGTTCCTTCAGAACAGGCGCCGGAAATAGCCGAAACCATGGTGCTGGCGGGAGTCAAAGGGATTCTTAACTTCACTCCAAAACCATTGAACGTGCCCCCTTATGTTTACCTTGAGGAGTACGATATGATCACATCACTCGAAAAAGTCGCCTTCTTCGCAAAAAAGAATGACGAACGGTTTAAGTAGAAAGCTCGGCAAGTGAAAATTTTTCATGATTTTGACCAGGTCGGCCATATCCGAAATGCGGTGGTCACAACCGGTTCGTTTGATGGCGTTCACATTGGCCATAAGGTAATACTTCAGCATCTCCGGAAACTCGCCGCCGAAACCGGAGGAGAAACTGTCCTGATCACCTTCCATCCGCATCCCCGAAAGGTTCTTTACCCCGATACCATTGGAAAAGATCTTCAGTTAATCAATTCTCAGCGGGAGAAAATCGCATTGCTTCAGAAGGCAGGGCTCGATAACCTGATCATTATTGAGTTCACCCTGGAGTTTGCCCAAATCAGCTCCGTTGATTTTGTCAGGGATATTCTGTTGAGCAAATTGCATGCAAGCAAGATTGTTATTGGATTCAACCACCATTTCGGGCATAACCGGGAAGGAGATTATGAAGCCCTGATGAGCCTTGGAAAGGAATATGACTTCGAGGTTTTCGAGATTCCCGAGCAGGACATCCACAACGAATCGGTAAGCAGCACCAAGATCAGGAAAGCATTGCTCGACGGCAACATTCAAAAGGCAAATGCATACCTCGACCACCAGTATATTGTAATGGGACCTGTGACAAAAAGCAGTCAAACCCTGGAAGAAATAGGCTTTCCATGCTATTCGGTAAAGATTGAAGAGGATTGCAAACTGGTGCCGGCCAATGGCGTGTATGCAGCAACAGTGATTGGTGACGACAGCTTCTCGAGGGCCATGTGTTTTATTCGTAAGAATAAAGCGTCGCCCCTTGAAACATTGGTTGAAGTGCATCTTCTTGAGAACTATGGAAGCATAGACGGGCAAATAGTAACCCTGCTTTTTCACAAACGGATCAGGGAGGAAAAGATCCTTCAAACGACCGATGAACTAAAAAAACAACTGCTCATTGACCGCGATCAGGTTGATGAACTTATCTTCTGATGCAAAAAATAACCACAGACCGGATTAAAGTAACCTTCCTGGGCACGGGAACTTCCATTGGTGTTCCGGTGATCACCTGCGACTGCCCCGTATGTATTTCGGAAGACCCGCGCGACAAGCGGCTGAGAACATCTGTAATGATCGAAACGGCAGGACGCACCTTCGTGGTCGACTGCGGTCCCGACTTCCGGATACAGATGCTGCGCGAACGCGTGGCCAACCTGGATGCTGTTATCTTCACCCATGAACACCGTGATCACATTGCAGGATTGGATGATGTAAGGGCATTCAACTACGTGCTGAATAAAAAGATTGACATTTATGGGACCCCGTCTGTAATGAATGCAATCCGTACAGAATTTCCCTATATATTTTCCGAATCACGCTATTTCGGGGCGCCTCAGCTAACCATTCATCCTATCGACAACGAGCCATTCGAGATTGGGGGTGTTGAGTTCATTCCCATCCAGGTACTTCATGAAAATCTGCCTGTGTTTGGTTTCCGTATCGGCGACTTCACCTACATAACCGACGCAAGTTATATTTCGAGAGCCGAACTCACAAAAGTCAAAGGCTCCCGGATTATCGTACTTAATGCACTCAGAAACTCCAAACATATTTCTCATTTTTCTGTCAATGAAGCCGTAGACATTCTAAAAGACCTCAGGCCGGAAGCGGGATTCCTTACTCATCTGAGCCATTTTGTTGGTCTGCACGAAGAGGTAAACCAGAAGTTGCCCGATTTTATTCAGCTGGCCTATGATGGGCTGGTAGTGGAGATATAGGAAATGGCGAAATAGCGAAATGGCGAAATTATGGAAATTGATATTTTGACATTGTTTCCGGAGATGTTTGAGGGTCCGTTCAACTATTCTATCCTGAAACGGGCGAGGGAGAAAGGATTGGTCAATATCAACCTGTATAATGTCCGCGACTGGACCGCCGACAAACACCACAAGGTTGATGATTACTGCTTTGGCGGCGGGGCCGGAATGGTGATGATGGTCGAGCCTGTGGTTCGTTGCCTCGAAGATTTACAATCCCGCACCAAATACGATGACATCATCTATATGAGTCCTGACGGTGAACTGCTGACCCAGCGGATCGCCAACCAGATGTCGCTTCAGCAGAATCTTCTTATACTTTGTGGGCATTACAAAGGAATTGACGAAAGGATCCGTGAAAGGTTTATCTCCCGCGAGATCAGCATTGGTGATTACGTGCTTTCTGGCGGCGAGATGGCCGCCATGGTGGTTACCGACGCTGTGGTACGCTTATTACCGGGGGTGCTGAATGATGAAACCTCTGCCCTCTCCGACTCCTTTCAGGACAACCTGCTATCACCACCCGTTTATACCCGTCCTGCAGAATTCCGGGGGATGAAGGTTCCGGATGTCCTGCTGTCGGGAAATGACAAGGAGATTGTAAAATGGCGGCATGAACAATCCCTTGAACGCACAAGAAAGAGAAGGCCCGGGCTTTTAGATGATCAGGCGAAGTCGTTCTAAAAAAATACCTTGACAGTGCTGGTGGTTTCAAAAAAATCGATATATTTGCAAACTTTTTAGTAGGAACCACATCAATATTACAAGAAGGCCATGAACAAAGCGGAAATCATCAAATTTGTAGAAGATACTTGCATCGAGAAGAAGGAACTGCCTGGTTTTAAAGCAGGTGACACAGTTACCGTTCATTATAAAATCAAAGAAGGCAACAAGGAACGTATCCAGACCTTCCAGGGTGTGGTATTACAGCGTTCGGGAAAGGGGCCAAACGAGACTTTTACCGTTAGGAAAATTTCCGGAAATATTGGTGTTGAAAGAATTTTCCCCTGCACTTCGCCGTTTCTCGACAAAATTGAAGTAAACAAACATGGTGTGGTTAGAAGGGCACGTATTTACTACCTTCGCGGACTTCAGGGAAAGAAAGCCCGCATCAAAGAACAGAGGCACTAAGATTTACATTGGACATAAAAAAAACCCCGCCGAAAGCGGGGTTTTTTGTTTCTAGTTCATCACCAGGTTAATGATTCCGGTATCCTTTGTTGCACATACCGAAAGGGCTTTAGAATAATTGAGAATATTTCGGATCACCGATTCACTGGGATTCATCTCATCTCTCTTCCTCCGTTTGTCGGAAGGATTTGAACTGACCCGTGGGGTCACTTGAAAAAAAGTAGCGGTTCGCTTCATAGGCATAAAAATGTATTAGTACATGTTTCATGTCTAAGAAACGGGGATAATACACCCGATATTTTACACTGGAGAAAAAAAAGTTATTAACTATGCGGAAAGGATTACCTCGTTATCTTTCACGAGTTTACGAAGGTTTATCAGCGCATATCTCATCCGGCCCAGCGCTGTATTAATACTTACGTTGGTCACGTCGGCAATATCCTTGAAACTCATGTCGGCGTAATGTCTCATGACCAGCACCTCCTTCTGTTCGCGAGGCAGGTAGTCGATCAGCTTTTTTACATCTTTGTGGATCTGATCTGTGATCATCTGCTCTTCAACAGAATCTACCGGAATCCTTACTTTGTCAAAAATATCATACTCATCACTATTCTCAACAGTGGGTATTCTCTTTGATTTCCTGAAGTAATCGATAATAAGATTATGGGCAATACGCATCACCCACTGTATGAATTTACCCTCCTCCTTGTATTGTCCGGAACGGAATGTATTGATAACCTTGATGAAGGTATCCTGGAAAAGATCTTCAGCCAGTTCCTTATCCTTTACGATCATAAGGATATAGGCAAAGACACGATTTTTATGACGAAGAATGAGGTTTTCGAGGGCCGACTGATGTCCGGCAATATAAAGACCAATTAATTCCTGATCAGTAAGGACGACTTGCGCTTTCATAGGTTCTCTTTTTAGTCTTAATCTAAAAGAGTAGAAGTCAAGTCGATAAGGTCCCTCCTATGTTTAAGCGCAGGGGGTTAGGTGGCTGCGCTGGTGATGCATTGATACGGATTTTATCCGTATTTGTTACAGCAAAAATAAATATAAAAATCCAAAAAGCAAGTCTTTCTTCATATTTTTGCCAAACTTAGTACCGAGAAGTTCAAAAATGGTCAATATAGATGCCCTCGATCCGAAAGACTTTATCATCATAAAAGGTGCACGGGTCAACAACCTTAAAAATATAAGCCTCGCAATCCCAAGGAACCGGTTTGTCGTGATCACAGGGTTATCAGGTTCCGGAAAATCATCGCTTGCCTTCGACACCCTTTATGCAGATGGCCAACGCCGATATGTTGAGAGCCTGAGCGCTTATGCACGGCAATTTCTTGGCAGGATGAGCAAGCCCGACGTGGATTACATCAAAGGCATTGCACCTGCCATTGCGATTGAACAGCGTGTAAATACGCTGAATCCGAGATCGACCGTTGGCACTTCCACTGAAATCTATGAATATCTCAAACTATTGTATGCCCGCATCGGAAATACATATTCTCCGGTTTCGGGTGCGCTGGTAAAGAGAGATTCGGTCAGCGACGTTGTGGATTATATCCTTTCGATGAAAGAAGGCACGCGCATCAACATATTTGCACCGCTGGATTTTACCTCCCAGAAAGGAGACCTGGCCACAAAATGCGGGGTTCTCATGCAGCAGGGTTTTACACGGGTGATGCTGGATAGCGAGATTTTCAGGATCGAAGACATTTGCGGAAAAAAAATAAAGAAACACAAGGAATGCTTTATCCTGGTCGATCGTTTTTCTGTTTCCGGCGACGATGAAGAACTACCCGGACGGATTGCTGATTCGGTGCAGACAGCCTATTTTGAAAGTCATGGCTACTGTGTGGTTGAGAAAACAGACAGCGATACAGAACGGATCACCTTTTCCAATAAATTCGAGGCAGACGGATTGACTTTTGAGGAGCCATCCGAAAATCTTTTCAGCTTCAACAACCCATATGGAGCCTGTAAAACATGTGAAGGGTATGGCAGTATAATTGGCATCGACGAGGACCTGGTAATTCCGAATAAAAGTCTCTCGATATACGAAGATGCCGTTGCCTGCTGGCGTGGTGAGAAGATGGGCGAATGGAAAAATGAACTGCTGCTGCATGCCTACAAATTTGATTTCCCCATTCATAAACCTGTTTACGAACTTACACCTTCCCAACGGGAGCTGTTGTGGTCCGGCAATGAACATTTTCACGGGTTGAGTGCGTTTTTCGAATGGGTCGAAAGCCAGAACTACAAGGTTCAGTACCGGGTGATGATGTCGCGTTATCGGGGAAAAACAACATGTCCTGACTGCAAAGGGACGCGGTTGCGAAGTGATGCCTCTTATGTTAAAATAAACGGGCGCTCGATCAGCGAACTCGTTCTTACTCCGGTTGCGGAACTGATACAGTTCTGCAGAAACCTTGAACTGACCGAATACGAACAGACCCTTTCGAAAAGACTTCTGACCGAGATCAACAACCGGTTGGAGGTCCTCAACGATGTTGGTCTTGGCTACCTCACGCTGAACCGGCTTTCGGGCAGCCTTTCCGGAGGAGAATCGCAGCGAATAAACCTTTCCACGGCACTTGGCAGCAACCTGGTGGGCTCTATGTACATTCTGGATGAGCCAAGCATCGGGCTCCATCCGCGGGACACACAGCGACTCATCAAGGTATTGCTTCGGCTGCGCGACCTGGGCAATACCGTCATCGTAGTTGAACACGACGAAGAGATCATCCGCGCTGCAGACCGTATCATTGACATAGGGCCCCTGGCCGGACGAAATGGAGGAGAGGTTGTATTCGAAGGCGACATCAGGGAACTGAAAAAGGATAAAATGAGTCTTACCGGTCAATATCTATCCGGAAAACGCAGCATCTTGATACCCGAAAGCCGGCGAAAGTGGAAAGAGTTTATTGAAATAAAGGGTGCCCGCGAAAACAACCTTAAGAACATCAGTGTAAAAATACCGTTACACATTTTTACAGTAATTACAGGCGTAAGTGGTTCGGGAAAAACTTCACTTATCAAGCGCATCCTCTATCCTGCCCTGAAAAAAATCCATGGTGGATATGGAGAAAAAACCGGCAAGTTCGACCTGATCGACGGTGATATTGAAAGGATCGGTGCCGTGGAGATGGTGGATCAGAATCCGATTGGTCGTTCTTCGCGATCCAATCCTGCTACGTATATCAAAGCTTTTGATGAGATCCGCAACCTTTTTTCCGAACAGCAGCTCGCCAAAGTACGCGGGTACAAACCAGGATATTTTTCTTTTAATATAGAAGGCGGGCGATGTGAAGAGTGCGAAGGCGATGGCGTCGTAAAAATCGAGATGCAGTTCATGGCAGATATTTTTCTGCCCTGCGAAAGCTGCAAGGGTAAACGTTTCCGTGAGGAGGTCCTCGACATCAAATACCGGGAAAAAAGTGTTGTCGACATTCTTGATATGACCGTTGACGAGGCGATGGAGTTTTTCGGAAATAGCAATAAGCCCACAACCCACGAAAAAAGGATCCTGGCCAGGCTGAAACCGCTCCAGGATGTCGGATTGGGATACCTTCACCTCGGGCAATCTTCAAGCACACTATCCGGAGGAGAGGCACAGCGAATCAAACTCGCTTTTTTTCTGTCGAAGGGAACCAGCGAAAAGCCTACACTTTTTATTTTTGATGAGCCTACCACCGGACTTCATTTTCATGACATCCACAAACTGCTTATCTCCTTTGAATCGCTGATCGGCAGCGGGCACAGCATCCTGGTGATCGAGCACAACCAGGAGGTGATAAAGAGTGCCGACTGGCTAATTGACCTTGGTAAAGAGGGGGGTGAAGAAGGCGGACATGTCGTATTTGAAGGGACACCCGAAGAAATTTTGAAAGCAGAAAATTCATATACCGGATTTTATCTCAAAGGAAAATTGAATATAGAAAATTGAATTCAGCGATGAAAAGTACAAATCCCACTACAGGAGAGGTGTTCCGGGAGTATCAGGAGCATGACGGGCGTGAAATAGCCGACATCATTTCCCATACCTATACATGCTGGCAATCCTGGAAAGAAATATCATTTGAACGCAGGGCGGAATTATTGAAAAATGCAGCACAGGTATTGCGCACAAAAAAGGAGACCTTAGCCCGGCTGATGACCCTGGAGATGGGTAAACTACTTCGGGAGTCGATGGGCGAAATAGAAAAGTGTGCCTGGGTTTGCGATTACTACGCCGATCATGGGGCGGAGATGCTGGATGACAAGGTTATTCAGTCTGATGCAAGTCGCAGTTTTATCACCTTTCAACCACTCGGGATCGTGCTGGCTGTGATGCCCTGGAACTTCCCCTTCTGGCAGGTATTCCGGTTTGCCGCACCTGCGCTGATGGCGGGGAATGCAGCTGTGCTTAAGCATGCTTCCAACGTGCCCGGCTGTGCTATGGCCATTGAAGAGATCATTCGTGAAGCAGGATTTCCTCCCGATTTATTCAGGACCCTCCTGATCACTTCATCGCAGGTGGAGTCGGTTATTGCCAATCCGAAGATTGCCGCAGCCACGCTGACAGGAAGCGAAGCTGCGGGGAGTCACGTTGCATCTATTGCCGGAAAGCATTTAAAAAAAACCGTGCTTGAACTCGGTGGTGCCGATCCTTTCATTGTTCTTGAGGATGCAGATCTGGCGCTTGCTGTAAAAACTGCTGTCGTCGCACGAATGCTCAACCAGGGTCAGAGTTGTATCGCCGCCAAGCGGTTTATTGTCATGGAGAATGTTGCTGATGACTTTGTGACGGAATTGAAAGCTGCGTTGGAAAAGCTTAAAATGGGCGATCCGCTGGAAGCCGAAACCCAGGTGGGACCACTTGCCCGTCCCGATCTGGTGGATGAGATAGAACGCCAGGTAAGCGACTCCCTTGCACAGGGTGCGCAACTGGTTACAGGCGGCAAACGACCGGATATCCGGGGATACTATTTTGAACCCACAATCCTCGATCATGTGGTGAAGGGCATGGATGTTTACAGCCAGGAGACCTTTGGTCCGGTAGTTACCATCATCCGCGTGGCTAGCGAAGCAGAAGCCATTGCTGTGGCCAACGACTCTGATTTCGGACTGGGTGGCTGCGTGTGGACCCGCGACCTGAGGCGTGGTGAATCGATGGCACGAAAGATAGAGACCGGCGCCATGTTTGTCAACGGCATGACCAAATCGGATCCAAGGCTGCCATTTGGCGGAATAAAGCGTTCGGGGTATGGCCGTGAACTAGGAACGCAAGGCATCATGGAATTCGTTAACATTAAAACGATGTGGATCCAATAAATGAAGGGGAATATACCCGGTATACATTGCTAAAAATGAAACGCTTACTCCTTATCGGTGATCCCAACAGCATCTATTTAAACAACTATGCCTCCCAGCTCCGATTACATTTTGGCTCGGATCTGGTCATAGATCTCTTTTCAACTTTCCCTCCATTAAAAAAGCCGGAGGTGTTGCCGTACGATCACATTTTCGGAGTTGTCCGCAGGCCCTCCTCTCCTTTTTCGCGATATCGCATCTTTACCCGACCGATTCAATTGCGAAAATTTCTCACATCGTATCAGGGAAGATATGATGTTGCTCATGTATTATATTGCATTCAGGACCTGATGGTTACCGGAAGTTTGCTGCGCAATTTTGCACCCCGGGTTATTTTAACAGTTTTTGGCAGTGACTTCTTCCAACTCCAGGATTGGAAAAAACCATGGTTTCGGCACATCTTCAAATCTGCCGACTTCATAACGTCCAACAACAGCCGGGCATTGGACTCAATCCGCAACGCGTTCAGGCTCGAACCAGAACAGATGAAAATATGCAGATTTGGGTTCAATTCGCTTGAGAAACTGAAAGAGGTCGGCGCCATCACACAAATTGAAAGTCGAGATATCCTACACATTATGCCAGACAAAACGGTAATCTGTATCGGCTACAATTACGACTCCATCCAGCAGCATATTCCAGTGATCCAATCGATCGCAAATAATGGCGATTTGCTGGCAAGAAAAAAGGAGCTCTTTTTCCTGTTTCCGTTGACCTATGGAACTGAGTCTGGCTACAAGGCGCAACTGATCAGGGCATTGGAGACATTTCCCTTTGAATACAAAACGATGCAGCAATTTCTTTCGGAGGAGGAGAATGCTCATCTGAGAAAGGCGCCTGATATTATGATACAGGTTCAGAAGAGTGACAGTTTTTCGGCATCCACACAGGAACACATGTATGCCGGCAACCTGCTGATCACCGGAGACTGGCTTCCTTACGATGATTTGAAGGAGGCAGGAATCTATTACCGAACCGTTGAAAGCCCAACAGAAATTGGAAATCAGCTTCCGTACGTTCTCAACAACCTGCAGACAGAAAAAGATAAATGCAAGAAAAATCCGGAAGCAATATACCGGTTAAGCAGCTGGAATGCCAACCTGCCCTCCTGGCTGGCCTTGTATAAATAAGATCTCAATAGAATCTTTTTCTTACAAATTTTACGATGGGTACCGGATTGATAATCTGAAGAATGGCGGATGCCAGGTAGCTTATTGCCAAAGGCTTCACCAGAAAAGCTTTCCGTAGGTAAAATAATGACAACCCCCAACTGTTTGCTTCAATCCGGTAAAGTTTTGCGAGCAGGATATAGTAGTTAAAGACCTTGTCCTTTTTGTTCAGATTATGGTCATTCTGAAAGCGGGTGAGGTAATCTATTTCAGATTGTTCTGCGGTTCCCTTGTGGACGATGTTTTTAAGAATACTCCTGTAACGCTGGTCGCGGATCTTGAGACTTATTGAAAACGGGACCAACCGGTATCGGACAAGAGGTTGCTGAAAATTATAGACCTTACCGATCTTTGAAAGCTGGTAAAGAAAAACGTAATCATTAAAATAGAATTTGATCGCTTCCGGGTAACCACCAATTTTCCTGGCAGCATCCGTTCTAAAAAAGGCAGAAGCATGAACAAAACAATTCTCGCGTTCAAGCACCGGCCTGATCTCTTCATCCTTTTCCGGCAAATGCGGTGTGAAGATATAGTTGCCATCCTGATCCATAATTTCAGGCCTGCTCCCGCAGAACACATGATCAGGATTCTGCGTCAGAAAATCGTATTGCAGCCGGAGTCGTTCGGGCAAACAAACATCATCTGCATCAATCCTGGCGACGTAACCACTTTTAACAAGCGCAAGGCCTGCATTTGATGCTGCAGCAACACCTGCATTTGACTGATATTGATACACAATACGGGAATCCCGGAACCCTTGAATGATTTCCCGGGTACGATCATTGGAACCATCATCAATAATAATGAACTCGAAATCACTTAAGGTTTGCCTGAGTACACTGTCGATTGTCTCGTGTATATAACGTTCTCCATTGAAAACGGTCATCAGTACACTTACTTCGGGAACCTTCATTGAACGATTGTATTAAGGGATTGTCGCATTGTAAAATTAGCAAAAACCACCTACATCCTGCCGATTGCAGAGATGATCATAACTGTCCGAACAAATTTAAAAAGTTGAAAAGTTCAAAAGGCTACATTTGTAGTTGCGAAACAGACAAACGCCTTAAGAACTTTATACTACTCCCCATTTCTTAGACCAGCGAATGCCTTTTCTTAATTGAATTTAATAGGGTTGTTTGTGTTGTTATTGCTGTTAATAGCGAGAATAACTCTGCGAGTTATTGCCCGCTATTAACAGCTTTTCTTTTTTGGTTCTTTTTTCTTTTGTTCATAACTTTTTCAAGCAGCTACTTTGTACAACTGAACAGGACTTACCCGACCGATTCCCTGATGTGGTTTGCTATTATTGTATGTGTTGAAAAAGCCCTTCAGTCCAATAAACAACAGCGTTCCATTGTCAACCGGGTGCAGATAAACGTAATCTTGTTTCACTGTGCGCCAAAGCCGTTCAATGAAAATATTATCGATTGCTCTACCTTTGCCGTCCATGCTGATTTTCATTTCCGCTTTCTCAACATATTCCGTCCATAAAGCACAGGTGAATTGGCTACCCTGATCCGAGTTGATAATCTCTGGCTTGCCATGGGCCGCTACAGCTTGTTTAAACACCTCCAGGGTGTTCTCTGCATCCAGGGTGTTGAAAATGTCCCAGCCAACAACATGCCGACTGTACAAGTCAATTATTGCAGTAAGATACATAAACCCGCCTGTCATCGGTATATACGTTATATCGATCTTCCAGACCTGATTGGGTCTCACGACTTTCAAACCCCTTAACAGATAGGGTCGGATATATTTGGCACAGCCCAGCTTACTTAGGTTCCGTTTAGGATAGATTGCCATAAGCCCCATCTTCCGAAGCAGCCTGCGAACCCGCTTTTCATTGGCCAGAAAACCACATAAAAATAAAAAATCCTGCATTTGAAGCACGCCATAGGTCGGATGATCCAGATAATGCTCATCCATCAACCGCATGAGTTCGAGATTTTCCGCTGATTCACCAATGGTTTGATAATACACATTGCTGCGGCTTACACCCACAAGATCACATTGGCTTCGGATGCTTATCTCCTTGTTCTCAGTAATATAACCCATGATCTCTTTCACAGACCTGCCATTTTTGAATTTTTTTTTAGCCAATCACGCTCCACTTCGAGCCGCCCAATCTTGGCAAATAGCTTCTCTCTTTCGGCTTCAAAGTTCTCTTCGGGTCGGGCAGTTTCAAAGATCTCGGAGGATCGTTCGACAAATTCCTGCTTCCATTTAGAGATCATGTTTGGATGAACCTCAAACCGTTTTGCTAAATCGGCCAGCGAATCCCGCTCCTTGAGCGCTTCGATGGCTACCTGGGCCTTAAAAGCCGCTGTAAATTTTCTCCTTTTTGCTTTCATAATCCACGGTTAAATTAGTTAAAATTTTCAACTTAACTCGTGGTCTGAAATTTGGGGAGTATTATACTTTTCATGAGAACAAATTTAGGAAAGAAATCAGAACTTCCGGTTTTTAAACAGATTTTAAATTTGGTACCACCTGTAAGTACCGGGTGAAAATTGCACCTGAGCAGGTGGATCCTCTGATGAAGTTCTTTCTTCTGAACTTTTTACTCTTCCACAAGCAAGATCCCTTCTTCAATGATGAATTGGTTGTAATCCGTATGCTCAGGATCGAGGACCCGATAGATGTATTGTTTTTAGAATGGACGACCTTTAATTGTAAGTCGTTTTCGAAGAACTTCGGCGCTACCTTTTGGAAGCGCAGCTTCCAGCTTTTTTAAAGCGTTTTTTTTCATTTTCATCGTCGTATTGGTTGTTAATAAGTTAGAAATTTTATGACATTACCTTGAGGTTAATTTGTGAGTTTGCAAAGGTTACTGTTTATTCTGAAATATTTTTATATATTTGTATATTAACGTCTTAGTGACGTTATATTCGTATATAAAACCTTCTTTGGCAATTAAAATACAGGCCTTAATAGAGGGGAAAAATGTCAAAATAAGTTATTAACAAGGGCAAAAAGGGATGGCTTGTTAAAACCCAGTCCTAATAAAAAAAATAGAGAAAAAAACAAGGAAAGTAACCCAAAAGTAAATTTGGAAAGAAGTTACAAACTCTTTACTTTTGCACCCTTAATTGGCGGGGTAGCTCAGTTGGTTAGAGCGTCGGATTCATAACCCGGAGGTCTCGAGTTCAAATCTCGATCCCGCTACCAGACAAATAGCGAAATGGTGAAATGGCGAAATGGTGAAAACCGATTCGCCATTTTGCATTTTACCATTTAACAGTTTATATAATATCATTAATTGAAAAAAGGCTGCAGCCCGGGGCCAGCCTCATCTTTTTAGTTGTTCTTATTTACAATAGGTGAAGATACTCTTGAATACCTGCCAAAATCACCTCAAAATCAGGCTGATTTTTATAATAGAGCTTCGAAGATTTCTTGTATTGGTTATCAAATGACATGCGCAGTATTTTATCCGGCAAGAGTAACGCAGGATGTTCACTTAAGGGGATTTCCTTATCGGCACCACGAAAGCGCACTGTCTTATGGGCTTGATACTCCGCTGTGCCGATGATTTCACATAACCCAATATCCAGGAAGCAATGTCAATAGGCTGGTTGGGAGCAACTACATCAAATCCCGCTTCCAGGAGAATACCCTCCTTTATTCCTTCCAATGCCGGGGTGTAGGATGTATAATGAAGCCTGATGCCTGCTTCTGTATTTTTCAGGATCATCAAATTCATGATCTCTTTCGACTTTGATAATTCCGTCAATCGATATTTCAGTCGCCAGTTGTATATTCCGGAGCAAGGTGACCCCCTGAGGACAATTTTAGTTTATCTGATAGTTTACTACTTTCTGATTAACTAAAAAGACAAACTCAATGGCAGGAAAACGGATATCTATGGGCTCATTAAAGCAAATTTTATTGTTACGAAACCTGGGGACAGGT
>JANXZO010000074.1 GCA_025355465.1 Bacteroidales bacterium | reverse complement strand
GCCAAAGGCCGGGTACCTGCGCTCCAGGTAATAATCCCTTTCCTCCTCGGGTATGTCTACCGCCTTTCGGTTATCGTCTTTTTGTTTAGGCACCCAGATCCTTCCATCATTGCGCAGACTTTCGCTCATCAGGGTCAATTTGCTCTGGTACTCCCCGCTGACGGGGATACAAGTAGGATGAATTTGTGTAAAACAGGGATTGCCAAAGTACGCGCCTTTCTTATGCGCCTTCCAGATGGCCGTGACATTGCTCCCCATGGCATTGGTACTTAGATAAAATACGTTCCCGTATCCGCCGGTACATAACAGTACGGCATGGCCGAAATGACGTTCCAGTTCCCCGCTCACCAGATCCCTCGCAATGATACCCCTGGCCTTACCATCGATCATCACCACATCCAGCATTTCATGGCGGTTGTACATGGTTACATTGCCCAGCGCCACCTGCCGTTCCAGGGCACTGTAAGCGCCCAATAACAATTGCTGACCGGTTTGCCCGGCCGCGTAGAATGTGCGTTGTACCTGTGTGCCCCCAAAACTGCGGTTGCTCAGCAATCCGCCATATTCCCTGGCAAAGGGAACACCCTGTGCCACGCACTGGTCGATGATGCTGTTCGACACCTCGGCAAGGCGGTAAACATTGGCTTCACGGGCACGGTAGTCGCCCCCTTTGATGGTATCGTAGAAGAGACGGTAAATGCTGTCGCCGTCGTTGGGGTAATTCTTTGCGGCATTGATCCCGCCCTGTGCAGCGATGCTGTGTGCCCTGCGCGGACTGTCCTGGTAACAGAATATCTTCACGTTGAAGCCCATCTCGCCAAGCGAAGCAGCTGCCGCGCCGCCGGCCAGACCGGTCCCGACGACGATGACGTCGAGTTTGCGTTTGTTGGATGGATTTACCAGGTTCTGATGATCCTTGTAGTGGGTCCATTTTGATGAGAGGGAACCCTTTGGGACCTTTGAATTTAATTCAGCCATGATGACTATTTGATAAGTAAAAAGTATATGGGAATGATGATATAACCTAAGGGAATCACGATGGAGTAGAAGGTGCCGAATCCACGGATACAGTCATCGTACTGCGGATGGTTCACCCCGAGGGTTTGCCATCCCGCCTGAAAAGCATGGTTGAGATGGAAAGCCAGGATAATGATCAGGACAATATACAGGATGCTGTATATTGGCTGGGCAAAGAGCTCCCGGGCGATCACATAAAAGTTGGGTTCTCCCTCGGGGAACATATTCGGGTTGCTTACCCATCCCATCTTGATGAAATAGAAATTCATGAAATGGATGATGAGAAAGAGCAGCACAATGCCCCCGGTGTAAATCATATACTTCGACAGGAAGGGAGTATAGGATTTGTTGTTCACCGCATAGCGGACAGGCCGCGACATCCAGTTCTGAACCTGGAGGATGATCCCCAGCAGGATATGGAAGATGAAGCCGGCAAAAAGAACGACCTCAAAAACCTTTACAATGTAGTTCGTCCCCATGAAGTGAGCCGCTGCAGTAAACCACTCGCCTCCGTCGCTGCGCAACAGGCATAAATTGATACCCAGGTGAACCACCAGAAACACCATCAGAAAGAGGCCCAGAAGAGCCATCCAAATCTTTTTCGTGATGGAAGAAAAACGTAAAAAAGAAGGATTCATAACAAGCTTTTAATATATTTGTTCGTTGTTTTACAAAATTAGAACCTTATTTTATTCAAAATAGAAATCAATCTTATATTTTCACAATTCAAACTCGGTCTAAATTATGTTCCCATCTGCCGTTTACGACAATCGCCGCAAAAAGCTGCGCGAATCTCTCCACGAAGGACTTGTCCTCTTTCTGGGTAACCAGGAAGTTCCGTTTAACTATCCGGCCAACACTTACTCCTTCCGGCAGGACAGCAACTTCTCCTATTTTTTCGGTCTGGACCATCCGGATCTTGCCGGCGTGGTGGACCTCGACGCGGGCAAAGACTGGATCTTCGGCAATGATGTGGACATCAACGATATCATTTGGATGGGAAAACAGCCCAGCATCAAGGACCAGGCGATGAAGGTCGGAGTGGAGAACTCGGCCGCACTATCCGAACTCAACGCGGTAATCGCCGAGGCCAGGGCCCAGGGAAAGAAAATCCATTTTGCACCGCCCTATCGTGCTGAAACAATTATCTGGCTCTCCGATCTGCTGGGAATCCACCACCTCGAACTGAAGAAAAATGCCTCTGCGGATCTGATCCGTGCCATCGTGAAACTGCGCATGAAAAAGGATGCGGCGGAAGTAGCCGAGATCGAGAAGATGGTTGATCTGGCGTATGAAATGCACACCACTGCGATGAAGATGGCCAAACCGGGCATCGTGGAGCAGGAGATTGCCGGGACCATCGAGGGAATTGCACTCGCGAAGGGCGGGCCGGTATCCTTTCCGGTAATCCTCTCCATCAACGGACAAACGCTGCACAACCATCATCATGACAACATCCTGGTGGAAGGCCGCATGCTGGTGATCGACGCAGGATGCGAAAACCACCTCCATTATTCCAGCGATATCACCCGCACAGTTCCGGTCGGAGGAAAATTCAACGCCCGCCAGAGGGGGATCTATGAGACCGTGCTGAATGCCAACCTCGCCGCCATCAAGGCCGTAAAACCCGGGGTCCCGTTTAAAGAAATCCATATGCTGGCCGCAACTGAGGTGGCAAAGGGTTTAACTGCCATCGGTTTGATGAAGGGCGATCCGGCTGAGGCCGCTGCCAAAGGGGCACATACACTCTTTTTTCCCCACGGTCTCGGCCATCCGCTGGGACTCGATGTTCACGACCTCGAAGGGATGGGTGAGGCATTTGTCGGCTACGACGACGAAGTGACCCGCAGCAAAGAGTTTGGACTGGCGTTCCTGCGTTTCGGACGTAAACTCCAGGAGGGGTTCGTGATGACCATCGAGCCGGGTGTCTATTTCATCCCCGAACTGATCGATACCTGGAAAGCCGAAAACAAACTCGCCGAATTCATCAACTACGATCTGGTTGAAACCTACAAGGATTTCGGGGGCATTCGCATTGAGGATGACATTCTCGTTACGGCCGATGGCTGCAGGGTACTTGGCAAACCTATCCCGAAAAGCGTTGAGGAGGTTGAAAAAATAATGTGCTAATGGCCAACCCTTTCATTATGGAAACATTGAAATTTGAAAAAAAGAACATTTTTTACACCGATGAAGGGAAAGGCAAAGCGATTGTTTTGCTGCATGGGTTCACAGAATCCTTAAGGATTTGGAAAGCATTCTCTACCGCACTTTCAGCAAAATACCGGGTCATCGCCATCGACTTGCCGGGCCACGGAAAGAGTGAATCGGTGAGCGGGGTACACACCATGGAACTCCAGGCCGATGTGGTTTGTGCAGTGCTGAAGCGGCTTCGCATCGGGAAATGCCTGATGATCGGCCACTCCATGGGAGGGTATGTCGCCCTTGCCTTTGCCGCAAAATATCCGAAAAGGCTGAAGGGTTTCGGACTCTTTCATTCCCATTGTTTTGCCGATTCCATGCAGGATCAGGAGAACCGGAACCGTACTATCAAAATTGTGGATCAGGACAAATTCAGTTTCCTGGCACAGTTTATCCCGGGGTTGTTTCCGGTTGAGGTGCATGAAAAATTTGCCAAACAGATCCAGAAGCTGGTTCAACGGTCGGCGAAGATGCACAAGAGCGGGGTGATCGCTTCGCTTGAAGGAATGAAAACCCGAAGCGATCAGACGGCGCTGCTGAAAACAACCAAACTCCCGGTTCTCTTCATTATCGGCCTGAAGGACTCAAAGGCCCCGTTGCCGCGGCTGTGGGAGATGATCTCACTGCCAGCCCTCACCGAAGCCCTGATACTTCGTGAATGCGGACATATGGGCTATATCGAGGAGCCGGAGATCACACTCAGGGCCATTGAGGCGTTTGCGAAAAACCATCTTTGAACATGTTGTTAAGTCACGATCAGGCCGGGCAAAAAAAGCTTCCGCAGAAGAATTTCCGCTACTACGACCTCATCATGGCTGCTTTTGTTACCGTGCTCATCGCCTCCAACATGATCGGCGCCGAGAAAGTGGTTACGGTCTTCGGTCTGACATTCGGCGGAGGCATCCTGTTTTTTCCGATCAGCTATTTTTTCAACGATATTCTGACGGAAGTTTACGGTTATGCCCGGTCACGTAAGGTGGTCTGGGCCGGCTTCATCTCGCTGTTCTTTGTCATGATCATGGCACAGATCATTCTGGCGCTTCCTCCGGCCAAAGGCTGGATGTACCAGGGCGCCTATGAAATCGTGTTCGGACAAACACCCCGGATCGTCTTCGCCTCGCTGATTGCCTTTGTTTGCGGTGAGTTTACAAATTCATATGTGCTGGCCAAATTGAAGATTCTGACCAACGGGAAACACCTCTGGACCCGCACCATCGGCTCCACCATGGCCGGAGAGGCGGTGGATTCCGTGATCTTTTATCCGGCCGCTTTTTTTGGATTCTGGTCAGGATCCCTGCTCATCCAGGTGATGATCATGAACTACCTCATCAAGGTAGTTTGGGAAGTGGTTTCCACGCCGCTTACCTATGCTGTGGTCGGATTTCTGAAACGTGCCGAAAAGGAGGACTACTTTGACCGGGAAACCAATTTTACGCCGTTCTCGTTGAAGATCTGAGATCCCCGTACCTACTTGTAGAAGTTCATTTCCTGAATATATCTCCACACCTTCTCCGGGAGAAAGTGCCGCATGTCCCGTCCCTCTTTGATTCCCTGCCGGATGAAAGAGGAGGAGAGGGTGATGAGCGGAGCATCTGCATAAGTGAAGGAGGTGTGACCGTCGAAGCGGCTGGATCCCGTTTCAGGGCGGGGATAGATATTAAACCGGTACTGTTTCAGCAATTCTTCATAATTTTTCCACTTGTGGAAGGAGGGGAAAATATCGGTTCCTGCAATCAGCACGAATTCCCGCTTCGGATGTTTCTCACCCAAGTAGGTCAGGGTATCGATGGTGTAGGAGGGTTTGGGCAGCTTGAATTCGATGTTTGAAGATTTGAAACGGGTATCATCCTCAATGGCCAGGTTCACCATAGCCAAACGGTGGTGGTCGGCCAGCAGGGTCGACTTCTCTTTGAGGGGATTGTGCGGCGACACGATGAACCAGACCTCTGCCAGATCGGTATATTCGGCCATGTAGGAGGCAATCATCAGATGTCCGTTATGAACCGGGTTGAAGGAGCCGAAGAAGAGGCCGGTTTTAGTTCCTGGTTTATGACGATCGTTGCCCATTTTTTAATCGATCCACGTGAACAAATATTCTTTATTCCTTCAAAACAGGAACTCCCGCACCATATCGACCACCTCCCGGCAGGCGGCATCCAATTCATCGTTTATAACGGCCTTGTCAAATTTCGTGGCGAAGGAAAGTTCCTGTTCAGCCTTGCCGATTCGTTTCCGGAGACTCTCCTCCGATTCTGTTCCGCGGTTTGTCAGCCTTTCTGCCAACACCTCCAAGGAGGGCGGTTGAATAAAAACAGCTAGCCCGCTGCCACGGAAATACCTTTTGAGGTTGAGTCCGCCAACAACATCCACATCGAAAACAGGAACCTTTCCCAGGGCCCATATCCTCCTGATCTCCGACTTCAGCGTGCCGTAAAAATTGCCCGGGTAGACCTCTTCCCATTCGAGAAAATCACACGCTTCAATGTGTGATCTGAATTTTTCAACACTGATAAAACGGTATTCACGACCATTCACCTCTCCCGGCCTCATGGCACGGCTGCAGGCAGAGACTGAAAACTCCAGCTGAGGCAACTCCGCCATCAGGTGCTTTACGATGGTACTCTTTCCAGCCCCTGAAGGAGCTGAAACAATTATGGCTTTTTCCTGCATTGTTTGCATTGTTTGCATTCCTGCATTAAAGAATATTCCCCAACTGCTCCTTGATCTTTTCCAGTTCGTCCTTCATCTGCACCACGATCTTCTGGATGTTTGCATCGCTCGCCTTCGACCCGATGGTGTTAATCTCACGGCCCATCTCCTGGGTTACAAAACCGAGCTTCTTTCCCTGCGAACCGGTGTCGTTCAGGGTCTCCAGAAAATACTGGCAGTGCTTGAGCAGGCGAACCTTCTCCTCCGTAATGTCTAATTTTTCAAGGTAGTAGATCAGCTCCTGTTCAAACCGGTTCTGGTCGGGAGCCGAACCGTTAAAGTCACCCGAATATTTCTGGAAGTCGCGCGACATCTTTTCACGCAGATCGTGGATACGGTTTTTTTCGAAGGGTTCGATGGTCTCCATCAGCGCCAGGATCCCCTGAACCCTGTTAAGCATGTCCTCCTCCAGGATCTTTCCTTCCGATTCCCTGAAGGTGTCCACCTGCTTGATGGACTGGGATATCCCGCCGGAAACAGCCGTCCAGTCGCTGTCGGTCATCTCATCGCGGCTGGTCTGCATCACATCGGGCATCTTGATTACCAGACTGAGCAGGTCATCCGGCGATTCGTGCAACTCCTTGCTCAGTTTCTTAAGTTCTTTGTGGTATCTTTTCGCAAGCGTGTGGTCGATCGAATAGCTCAGCACATCGGCTGAGGCTTCGGTACTGATGTAGAGGTCGATCTTACCGCGATCCATTTTTTGGGTCAGCATGGCGCGGACCTCCAGCTCCTTCTCACGGAAATACCCGGGAATCTTCAGGTTCAGATCAAGCTGTTTGCTGTTCAGTGTCTTTATCTCAATGGTAAGCCTGCGGCCGGTGGTCTCTACGACTGCCTTCCCGTAACCGGTCATGGATTTGATCATACCTGCTTTTTTAACAAAGGTAAAAAATATGCTGGTACCGGATATTTATTTCTGATAATCCACAAATCATGCATCCGTAAATTAAGTGTACGCCTGTACAATTTTATTACTTTTACTTCATGGATTTCCGGATCATCGACGATACACTGCAATATTATAACCTGATGCTTGCCGATATCAGTCAGGCGAAGGAGTATATCTTCCTTGAAACCTACAAATTTGCCAACGACCATATGGGTATCCGGTTTCGCGATGCGCTGACGCGGAAAGCCAGGGAAGGGGTAGCTGTAAAAATTCTGATCGACTCGTGGGGCAGAGGTCCGGTTTCCGAAACTTTTTTCACCGAACTGATCAGTCTGGGTGGCGAGGTAAAATTTTTTGAAAAGATCAAGATCAACTCCGACATTTTTACCCGCGGACACCGGCGCGATCACCGTAAAATAGTGGTTATCGATGATACGGTCAGTTATATCGGCTCAGCCAATATTACCGGATATAACCTCAACTGGCGCGAACTCTGTCTGCGCATTGCAGGCGAACTGACCATTTCATTTAAAAAGGTCTTCCTGGAAAATTTCAATGCCTTTAATCCTTATATAATTACTAACAAGGCGACCTTCTCAAGAACCATAAAGCACGAATCGTTTGAGATCATCCGCGATGTTCCGTCGTTTCAGTTTCAGCGGCTGAAAAAGCGCTACACCCAGCTCATCCGCAAAGCGCAGCATTCAGTGGTCATCGAAACGCCCTATTTCCTTCCCGGATTCCTTTTGCGCAAGGCGATGATCGACGCCAGCAACCGGGGGGTGAAGGTTACCGTGATCATGCCGAAACATTCCGACATGCGGATGATCGATATTTTAAGGAACAAATATCTCGGATTGCTTCATAAGGCCGGCATCAGACTCCTTTTTTACCTGCCCAATAACCTGCATGCAAAACTGCTGCTCACCGATGAGGAAATTTTCTCCATATCCAGCGCCAATTTCGATTACCGCAGTTTCAGATACCAGTATGAAGTGGCCCTCATCGGCTCCGACCCCGAGATTCTGCGGCAACTTCATGAGCATATCGAAGAAACAGTCCGTAATTCTGAGGTGCTTGACTACGACGAGTGGATACGCCGGCCGCTCATCGAAAAGATATTTGAGTGGTTCCTGCTTCCCTTCAGGCACTTTTTTTGAAATGCACGAATGCACGAATGCACGAATGCACGATTAATTTCGCTACCTCGCTACCTCGCTACCTCGCTTTTTATTTACCAGCCACACCCCGGTAAAAATAAGTAATGCCGCGAGTACCTTTTGCCAGGTGATAATCCCTTGTCCGATGGTAAACGATGAGAGCGCGGCAATCACCGGCTGCAGGTAGTTATAATAACTGATAACGCTGGGCATGAGATGTTTAAGTGCGAAGTTGATGAGCAGGTAGGCAACAAATGTATTCAGGATGATGATGTAGCCGAGCTCCACCCAGGCGATCGGCGGGATGGCTGCAAAGTTGATCTCAAAGGCGGGTTTGATCGAAAAAGGAAGGATAAAAATGAAGCCGAAAGCCGAAACCCATTTGAGGATCGTGGTCGTATGGTATTTTCCCACCATAGGTTTGATCAGAACGAGGTAGAGGGCATAAAAGACCATGTTCAAAAGTACCAGAATATTCCCGATGGCATGACTGCCGTCAAAGCTCACCATTTTCCCATACAGCACCAGGATCAGGGTTCCGGTGGCGCCCAGTGCAATACCCCCCGCCTTGGTCCAGGTTACCCGTTCACCAATGATCAGGCTGGCAAAAACAAGCACCAGGATCGGGTTCATGACATGGATGAGGGAGGCATCAACAGGGGTGGTCAGACTTAATCCCTCGTAAAAAAGCGCCTGGTTCAGCGCAAAGCCGAACATGCCACATACAGCCAGTGTGATAAGGTCTTTGCGTTCTACTTTTTCGGGTACAAACAACTTCTGGAACAGCCAGAAAATAATGACACCGCCAAGCAGCCTTAAAAAGATCAGCTGCATTGGTGAAAATGTAACTGACATCAGGCTCTTGGCGATGGTATAATGAAACCCGAAAATGAGCGTGGTGGCAAAAAGGGCAAGATGCGCGCGCTGGGTTTCAGTCATTACGAAATTTTGATCTCCTTTTTGATCTCAACCCGTGAGTCCTCCCGCTTGGGAAGGGTGATCTTAAGAATGCCGCTTTCATAGTCGGCCCGGATCTTTTCGGTGTCGATCGTCTTCGGCAGCGTGAAGGCCCGGCTGAATGAACCGTAATAGAATTCCCTGCGGGAATAATTGATCCCTTCCTCACGCTTGGCATCTTCAAGTTCCACTGAGATGGTCAGGATGTTGTTCTCCAGGTTGATCTTAAAATCCTCTTTCGTCATACCGGGTGCGGCAATTTCGAGCTGGAAATAGTCATTGTTCTCAATGATGTTCGCCGCAGGGTCGCTGAAACGTTTTCCGAAGAAATCACCGAGGTCATTGTCGAAAAGATTGCTGACCATGTCGGTCAGCGGGTTTCTGTGTTGCCATTTAATCAGTGTCATAGGTCAATCCTCCTTATTTTTTAATGGTTGATTTTTGGTTTGATGACCCGGATTGATCAAGAATTTTCAACCACAGTGAAGGTAAGTATTCACGAGCTTCATCATCTCCTTTTCGTTGTCTTTCACCAAATCGCGCAGCTCTTCGTCGTTAAAGCTCCGCAAATGCCGGATCAGTCCGTCGATGATTTTAGGCGGGAAGATGTCATGCTCTTCATAGATCTTGCGCTGTTTCTGTAGGAATCCGGCCGATTGAACACAGGAGAAGGGCAGCTGCTGCAGTTCGCTGACCCGTGATTTATGTTGCTCTTCAAAAATGTTGACATCCACATACGTTTGTTCGGCCACTTTAAGCGAATTTTTCATTTCCATACCGTGACGGGCAGCTACTGTGAGTCCGGCAAAGAGCAGGTAGATATCGGCTGAACCGTCGGGACAGCGGAACTCGACTGTTTGCCGGCTTCCGAAGCCTTTTTGGGTATCCTTTTCCTGAGGGTTGGCATCGGTGATCATATCGTGCTTGCTGCCCCATCCGAGGGGTACGCGCACCAGCACCGACCGGTTACGGTCACCCCAGCAGATATTGGTTGGCGCCTCCTGGTGAGGAACCAGCCTGAAATAGCTGGTGGGGATCATGTTACCGAAAGCCGTTAATGACTGGGAAAGGTCAAGGTAGCCGGCAATGGCTTTTTTTGCCGTTTCCGACAACTTTCCGTCATCAAGCATCACGCTGGTTCCGTTTTTCATCAGCCGGGTGTGAACGTGCATACCGCTTCCGGCTTTACCGGTGGTGATTTTGGGGGCAAAAGTAACCGTGACGCCGTGCTTATATGCCAGCGAACGCAGAACCCACTTAGCAATCATCAGCTGATCGGCCGCCTCTTCGAGACAAACGGGAGTGAATTCAATCTCGTTCTGTTCATAGGAGAGGCCGGATTCGGTGAAGTTTCCAACTTCGGAGTGGCCGTATTTGATGTATCCCCCGCAACGGGCAATGGCCTGCATGGCTTCGATCCGGAGTTTTTCCCATTTGCAGAAGGGAGATGATTCGTGGTACCCGCGCTGGTCTACGGCTTCAAATAACCGGTCCTGCTCGCTGATGATATAATATTCCAGTTCGCCCATCACCTCGAACGAAAGTCCGGTTCTTTGCTTAAGCACTTCATGCGATCTGCGCAGGATGTGTTCAGGCGAGTTGGCAAAGGGCTGGCCATCTTTATCGTAATAGGAGCAGAGAATGTCGAGTGCAGGGATCTCCGAAAAGGGGTTCACGAAGGCGGTACGGTATCGCGGGATGACATAAAGATCGGATGAGCCGGCCTCCACATAATTGGGAAAGAGGCTTGAGCCGTCAACTCGTTCTCCTGCACTGAGGATGCTGTCGAGGTGTTGCCGGTCCTTGATGATAAAATTCAGGGTTTTAAGGCGGCTGTCGGCAGCAGAATAGCGAAAGTTCACCATCTGGATGCCGTTGGCCTCAATAAACCTGACTAGGTCGGCCTTGGAAAAATCAACCGTAGGTTTGTCGAGAAAATGTACGAGGGGGTTCGGGTTAAGGGCGAGAGTTTGGTTCATGATAACTGGAATACGATTAATTCTAAAGCAGACAAAAGTAAGAATTATTTATAACTTTGATGAATCAATAAAACCATTGCAAACAGCATGCATTCGAATTTAAACGAAATATTTTTCAGCGCTTCATTTCTGCTGTTCATCACCCTGATGTTGTTCATCGACCTGGGGATTTTCCAGAAAAAGCACCACGCCCTCTCCTTCCGCGAGGCGCTGGGCTGGACACTTTTATGGATCGGGATATCGGTAGGTTTTTACTTTCTCATACGTTTTCACGGTAACCTGATTCACGGCACCGATACGCTCGCCGAACTGCAGCAACGGATTGATCTGTATAATCACCCCATAAAAATCACCGGACTGAGTCTCGAAGCCGCCATCAGCAAATACAACATCAACCTGTCGCTCGAATACTTAACCGGATATCTGATTGAATATTCCCTTTCCGTCGACAACGTTTTTGTGATCGTGCTTATCTTTCTCTCGTTCAGTATTGAGCCTAAACATTTCAAACGCATTCTTTTCTGGGGCATTCTGGGTGCCGTGATCATGCGGTTCGTCTTTATCTTTGCCGCCAGCGCACTGATCCAGCGATTTGCCTGGTTCCTTTATATTTTCGGCGGGATGCTTCTGGTCATCGGTGGAAAGATGGCCTGGGAGTTCATCTCTGCCGGCAAAGAGGAACGGATCGATACCGAGAAGCACCCGATTGTAAAGTTGATCTCACGCTATTTTAATGTGCTGCACGACGAACATGCAGAGGTGTTTTTTGTCAAGAAGGACAAAAAACTATGGGTTACACCGCTGTTCATCGTGCTGATGATCATTGAATTTACCGATGTGCTGTTTGCTGTCGACTCGGTACCTGCGGTTTTCTCTGTTACACAAGACCCTTACATCGTGTTTTTTTCTAACATCTTTGCCATTCTCGGACTCCGCTCCCTCTTCTTTCTTGTTATGGATGTGATGAACCGTTTCCATTATCTTAAAATGGGACTGGCTGTTTTACTTACCTTCGTGGGGGTTAAGATGCTTCTCCACGATTTCTATAAAATTTCTACCAATTATTCCCTGATTGCCATTGCATCAATTCTGTTAATCAGTATCATTGCATCGATGATACGCAATGCCAGACGAAACTCAAAGGTTTGACGGCGGGAACCTCCGTTACCTTTTGTCGAAAACTGATCAAAAAATGAAACGAAACCAGGACGAGCAGCTTGAAAATCAGGATATTGAAATCCGGTTGCTGATAGAGGCCATCTTTCAAAAATATGGGTACGATTTCCGCAATTATTCCCAGGCCCATATCAAGCGCCGCATCCTGAACCGGTTTGTGCTGTCGGGCCTGAAAAACATCTCGGAGATGATCCATGAAGCGCTGTGTAACCACAAATTCGTCGATCAGATCCTGATGGACCTTTCAATCACGGTTACGGAGATGTTCCGCGATCCGGGATTTTACAAAGCCCTGCGCGAAGAGATCCTTCCCATCCTGCAAACCTATCCGTTTATTAAGATCTGGCATGCAGGATGTTCCAGCGGTGAGGAGGTATATTCAATGGCCATCATGCTCAAAGAGGAGGGGCTCTATGGGAAAACCCAGATCTACGCCACCGACTTCAACCCATTGATCATCAAGCAGGCAAAGGAGGGTATTTACCCGATGAACCGGATCAAAGATTTTACGCTGAATTATCAGAAAAGCGGAGGAAAAAGAGCATTTTCCGATTACTACACATCCAACGGGGAATCCGCCAGGTTGCTGGAGTCGCTTAAGAAAAATATCGTCTTCGCAACACACAACCTGGTCACCGATAGTGTTTTTGCGGAGGTTAACCTGGTGGTTTGTAGGAACGTACTTATCTATTTCGACCGGGGATTACAGGACAAGGTCATCGGACTGTTCGTCGACAGCCTTCCCGGTGGCGGTGTGTTGTGCCTCGGATCGAAGGAGAACCTGCAGTTCTCAGCCCATTATGCGCAGTTCAATCCGCTCATCGCGAATGAAAAAATATACATTAAAAAATATCCCAATTAACCCCTTGTTTTGACTGGCAAAAGGCGATATGAAGCAGTTGTGATTGGGTCTTCCGCAGGTGGACTGAATGCTTTGAAAACCCTTTTCATGGGGTTGGATAGCGGATTTCGTCTCCCGTTGATCATCGTTCAGCATATCAGTCCCGATTCCGACAATTACCTGATTCATATTCTCAATGATTTACGGAAACTAAGGGTCAAGGAGGCTGACGAAAAGGAGATCCCCATGCCGGGAGTGGCCTATATCGCACCTCCGAACTATCATCTCCTGGTGGAACCCGATCATTCTTTCACCCTGACTGTGGACGAGCGGGTGAATTATGCCCGGCCTTCCATCGATGTGCTTTTCGAAACAGCTGCCGAAGCTTACCGCCACAAACTTGTCGGCATCATTCTAACCGGTGCCAATAGCGATGGCAGCAAAGGGCTGAAGCGAATCAAAGAACTGGGAGGTTTGGTAATTGTGCAGGATCCTGATACCGCCGAGGTAGATTCAATGCCCAGGGCTGCAATTCTTGCAACGGCAGTTGACCATCTGCTGCCACTCGATGAGATCGCAACCTTGCTGAACAAACTTGAGGACGAAAAAAAATAACGAAAATAGAGGTATGGAAATACAACCAAAAGTTCTGATCGTTGATGACAAGATAAACAATATCAAGGTGATCGAAGGTTTGCTGTCGGACCTTGATATTACCATTGTGCGGGCCATGTCGGGACCCGAAGCCATCGCCTGTGCGGCATCCGAAGAGTTTGCCCTGGTGCTTATGGATGTACAGATGCCTGGGATGAACGGCTTTGAAACCGTGGAGGTCATACTCAATGAGCCCAAAAACGAATTCCTTCCCATCATCTATATCACCGCCTTGCACAATGATGACTATTACCGTGTTAAAGGGATCAAAACCGGGGCGGCCGATTTTCTTACCAAACCCATCGTTCCCGATGTGTTTATCGGAAAAGTGACGGTCTTCCTCAACCTTTACCGGCAGCGCAAACAACTGGAGAATGAAATAGTCCGTCGCCGGGAGATGGAGCAGGAGCTGAAGAAGGCGAAGGAGGTTGCAGAAGATGCCGCCAGTGCCAAACAACAATTTCTTTCCACCATGAGCCATGAGATACGGACGCCTCTTAACGGCATCATCAACACGGCACACATGCTACGGGAGGAAAATCCGAGACCTGACCAGATCGACAATATCGAGATCCTTAAATTTTCGGCGGATAACCTTCTCCGGCTTGTTAACGATATTCTCGATTACTCAAAAATTGATTCCGGGAAAATCGAATTCGAATCCATCGATTTTGAACTCCGGAAAATGCTTAACGGCATCAAACAAAGTTTTGAATATGAGATTCTCAGGAAACGATTGCGCCTTGACCTCGAAATAAATGAACGGATCCCGGTGGTCATTATTGGCGATTCGGTGCGTCTGTCACAAATCCTGATCAACCTTGTCGGGAATGCCATAAAATTTACCGATGAAGGAAAGATCACCATACGTATTGAACCGGAAGAGGAGAGCGAGACTCAATTGTGGCTTCGGTTCAGCATCATCGACACAGGTATTGGCATTCCTGCCGGCAAACAGCAGTATATTTTTGAAAGTTTCACGCAAGCCAGCTCTTCCACCACCCGCAAATATGGTGGCACCGGACTTGGACTGGCCATCACCCGCAAACTTGTCGGACTGCAGGGCGGTACGCTTACCCTTGAAAGTACTGAGAATGTTGGCAGTACCTTCTCATTCACCCTGAAATTTGACAAGAGCTCGAAGCCCTTCATGGCCGATGAAATGATCAGGGAATCGACCTACAGGAGCCTTAAAGGGCTCAAAGTGCTGGTTGCTGAAGACAACCTGATCAACCAGAAGATCGTATCGAAATATCTGGCCAAATGGGAAGTGGAGGTCGAACTGGCCGAAAACGGCAGAATTGCCGTTGAAAAGATCGGGAAGATGAAATACGATGTGGTGCTGATGGACCTGCATATGCCCGAAATGAGCG
The DNA here is from genome assembly GCA_025355465.1 of Bacteroidales bacterium. GTDB lineage: Bacteria > Bacteroidota > Bacteroidia > Bacteroidales > FEN-979 > JANXZO01. The sequence goes on along the minus strand of JANXZO010000074.1, from coordinate 3,493 downwards.
GGTATGAGGCCACGGCTCATGTAAGGGCGTTGGAGGGTGATTATTTTTCCGCGCTCCCGATCATTGCGCTTACCGCCTCAGCCTTCCTCGAAGACCGAGATAAAATCTACACATTCGGAATGAGCGGATACATCATCAAGCCTTTTAATCCGGCTGAACTCTACTGGAAGATCGCTCCGTTTGTTAAGTGATAACGGCTATGACAGTTTCTGGCTGTAACGGTCAAGGAGTTGTGATGCAGCGGTATAGGGATTCAATCTGCCGGATGTAATTTCCTGTTCAATCCACTTCATCCGGCTGGCAATTTCCATCTGCGAGAAGAATTGCTGCTTCAGCCCGGCTTCAATGGTTTCAGAAAAAACCTGCAGATTTTGCTCCATCCGCCGTGCGGTAAAAAAGCCTTTCCGTGCCATCTGGTGATGATTTGTTACAATGATATCCCAGATGGTCTCGATACCTTGTCCCGACAAAGCCGAACAGACATCCACCACCGGCACCCAGCCACTTGCTGCAGGGGGGAAGAGATGGAGCGCATTGGCATATTCCCGCCGGGCCATTTCCGCCTTTTTAATGTTATCGCCATCAGCCTTGTTGATAAAGATCGCATCGGCCATTTCGATGATGCCCCGTTTGATGCCCTGCAGTTCATCGCCGGCACCGGCAAGCATAAGCAAAAGAAAGAAATCGACCATGCCATGAACTGTGGTCTCAGACTGTCCCACACCGACCGTTTCAACCAGGATCACATCGAACCCGGCGGCTTCGCAGAGAATGATCGTTTCGCGTGTTTTGCGCGCCACCCCGCCCAAAGAGCCAGCGGAAGGGGAGGGGCGGATGAATGCGTTCGGGTCGACTGCCAGCTCCTCCATGCGTGTTTTATCGCCGAGAATGCTTCCCTTCGACCGGCTGCTGCTCGGATCCACGGCCAGCACGGCCAGCTTATGACCCCTGGCCGTGATGTGTTTTCCCAGCGCTTCAATAAATGTACTTTTGCCGACACCGGGCACACCGGTGATGCCAATACGGATGCCGGAAGCAGCCCCCTCCCGACCTCCCACAGTCGGGGGAGGAGCAGTTTTGCTGGTGAGGCAGGCTGCAATTACCTTCTGTGAAAGTTTCTGGTCCTGCGGAAGTGAACTCTCAACAAGCGTTATGGCCTGACTTAACACGGTGCGATTACCCGACCGGATGCCTGCCAGAAACTCCTCCGCAGAAAGACCCTTCTTTCGCTGTGCATGAAGTTTTTTAACCAGGGCAGCATTGATCTGAGCCGGCTGTTCAATGCCGTCCATCACATTCAGGGCTGATTTTTTCATGCTGATTTTTTTCACCGCTAACCTTGCATCCCGCGCAATTCTCAACTGTTTTTGGAATGCAGCAGCCAAAGTTACCAATTTTTTTTGCGCTAAAATGTGAACTATTTTGCGAAAAGTGCATATCTTTGCACCCCCAAAGCTCTTCGTAGCTCAGTTGGTAGAGCAATTGACTCTTAATCAATGGGTCCCAGGTTCGAATCCTGGCGAGGAGACAGGAGTAGCAAGGGTTTCAGAACTTAAAAACTGAAACCCTTCTTTCTTTTTACAGACAATTTGCATAATGTGGCTTGAGGAGAATACCATCTATTGAAGCTGTTTCCAGATCAGGAAAAGGGAGGTGCTGATTTTACCAATGACTTCGGTAAATTCGATAGTTTGATCAAGATGGTTCTTAACCAGGAAAACCTTCCATTGTCGCTGACGGTTAATGTCGGTCGGGAATGTGTCGGAAAAGAGGGCATGATCGGGCGTAAAAATGGTATTGCGATTGCGAAAAGTCTCACGGATGGCTTCTTCGAGGTTTTCCGGGTTCAGTTGTTGTGTTGTAAGGATTTGATAAACGTCATAAAAGTCTTTCATCCGGCTGTTGACTATGGAAAGGTCGATCATGGCTTCAAATTTCTCTGCCACAACGGTCTCAAGTGAATAGGCTTGAACGACCGGAATTCCTGATTCTGGTAATAGTGTCGGGCAGTTTAATTTCACAGGGGCAGGAATGACAATATCACCAAATCCTACATCGACCTGAATCCGCTGCCGGATGGTATCTAGGTTCGCTGTAACAAATAAACGGATGCCAGGGTATTCATCCTGACCTGCAATTTCTTCGGCAACGATAGACCCGGTATCAAATATAACAGCATCAAGCGGATAATTGAGTGAGCAGATTTCCCTGAAAGCTGATTTGAGGGAGTCTGTTTCATTGGGGATATTGGTCCCGAGAAAGTCGATGTCCAGCGTGGGGCGGGTTTGTTCCCGATTATAGACATAAAGCAGCACTCCACCTTTCAGACAGAAATTGTCGGCATACAGTGAAAGCGAGACCCGATACAACAGTCGCTCCTACAGGTACCGGATAATCACAAGTTGGAACGAAAGATTTTCTTTCTTTGCAATGTTAAGCAGGCGTGTACGAATTGATTTCCCGATATCTGTCATAGCATTATCTGTAGAAGTTGGTTCAAAGTGTTTGATATCCGAAGTCCTGTTGAATACTTCAGCAACTTATCCAGATTCTTATCTTTCCGGCGGATATAATTATGGAGAATTTCACTTAAAAGATCAGTGCCAATTTTATTCCGGAATTTAACGGCATCGCAAACTGATCTTTCGAGGTCGTAAACATTGACCAATGAGCCGTTTATTTCTGCTGATATTTTTCCGATATCAAAAGTTTCTGTACCATAATAGTATAGTTTCACTGGGGGATAATCCGGCAGAACAATTTTAATGGTTCTCGGGATGGCAATATGATATTCTGCCGGAACGTGTGTGGTTAGCTCGTAACAGGACCATGCTGTGAACGTACAGAATATTCCGTTGGGAATCATCCTGGCTACTTCTGCTTCCTGGAAAACCCGGGGAGAATCATTCAGCCGGAAAAGGCCCCGCTTCACCCTGCTTATTATGCCATTCTTTATTAGTTTCCGGAGATGATATTTTTCAGCAGCCGTCAAGGAATCAGCAGTACGAAGGAATCCACCATTTTGTTTAAACCGTTCAAGAAGTGACTGTCGCATAGGACGAAAAGTTTAACCAAAAGTACTGCATATTTTGATATTTGCAGTATATTTGGTTAAATAGTTATGCAGTTATCAGCCTCTGTTTCCTTTTCTTATACCTACAAGTAATTACAACAAATATTCCCTTAAGCATCAGCGAGCATAAAAAAAAGCTGTCAGTCCCGAGTATCGGAACTGACAGCTTCGCTGAAAGCATTTAATTTTTTATTGAGAATTGCCCCTGGAACTCTTTCAGTTCCCAATCGAACTTTTCAGGATCGGAGGCAATGATTTCTTCTGTGTAACCAGGGTAGTAAGAAAGTGAAAGGACGGAAGCAGCATATTATTACAGATACCTTAGGATTGTTACTGGTAGTTGTTGTTCATGCTGCCAATATTCATGACAGCCAGTCAGCCATGGATGTCATCAGCAGGCTCAAAGGTCGTTTTGGACGG
>JANXZO010000058.1 GCA_025355465.1 Bacteroidales bacterium | reverse complement strand
ATTGATTGGCAACGTAAAAAGAATGTATGGATGGGTAATTGATATTGTTTTAAGAAGTGACGATCAGAAGGCTTTTGTTGCTTTACCGAAACGATGGGTGGTTGAAAGAACGTTCTCCTGGTTTGAAAGTTACCGAAGGCTCAGCAAAGACTATGAATACCTGACTGATACAAGTGAAACGATGATCCAATTAGCAATGATCAGGCTTATGCTTAACAGAATCGAAAAATAAAATCAAAACAGTTTCTAATTTATTGGCGATTTCATAGTCCGACATCATGAATATCGGTTTGTTCTGGAACACATCATAAACTACCGGCTTTGGTGGATCTGGAGGTACCGTAGGGGTGGGTTCTTCGTCTTTCTTTTTACACGAAATAGAAACGATCACCATCAGTGCCATCATCAGGACTAACGAGGCAATGCTTTTTACTTGCATTTTTGTTTTCATGGGATTTTTGATTTAGGATTAATATTTCATCCACAACTGCCGGGCATACTCGATGTGCCTCCGGGTCATAGCGACCCGTTCTTCTGCAAGTATTAATGAGATATTGGGAAGGGCAGGTTGATTTTCTTGCATGATGCAATGATAGTTACAACAACCTGAGTAACTCAAATTATTGGCTACTGGAAAAGTTCTGCTATTCTATGGTGGAGTGCAAAATGGGTACTTGAAAACTACTAAGTGACCGAAATCCGGTCCCGTAGCCTTCAGTTTGCCGAATACCAGGGTGATCTCAATGTGCCCACTGTGATGGACCTGCTGCTATTTCTTCGGTCCGGTATTTATTCCGAAAGGCAAATACAAGGGGCAGACCCTGAAGATGCTTGTCAGAATAAATACTCCGCCAAGGATCAGTAAGATGATCCCGGGTACACCCGTCACTTTGCCGGTAAAATAAAGGGTTGCAAAAATGATGGCAACAACGATGCGGACGATAACATCCACGATTCCCATGTTCTTTTTCATAAATTTCAGGCTTTAGGTTAAAAAATCAGGTGCAAAGATAAACTAGTTTTTAAATAAATCGCATAAATATCACCTAAATCGTTTTAATATCACTTTTGTTTTTAACTTTGCGCCCCGTGATCAATGATGATAGACAACACCAAAGCGAAAGTATTTGGAATCTTATGCCGTTTCCATCCATGTTTGCTATTCAACACAATGATCCTGAATCTTTGACGTTGAGGATTGATTAACCTTTTAATGGAGATATTTCATGAACGAATTTGATGAGAAGGCCAGGGATTGGGATAAAAACAAGATTCATTTTGAACGAACAGTTGCTGTTGCCGCACAGCTAAGCAAATCGATACCTGTAAAACCCGGGTTGAAGGCCCTGGAATTTGGAGCCGGAACAGGTTTGCTGAGTTTTTACCTGAAGGACCGGTTTTCGGAAATCACCCTGATGGATAGTTCGCCGGAGATGCTGAACATGGCTGAACAAAAGATGGAACCTGATGACCGGTTGAAATTCAAAACCTTGTTCCTGAACCTGGAAAATGAAGAATACGGAGGAGATTCGTTTGATATCATCTATAGCCAGATGGTTCTTCACCATATCAGTGACATCGAAGCCATCTTCCGAAAATTATATCATCTGTTAAAGCCCGGAGGCATCATTGCATTCGCAGACCTTTACACGGAGGACGGATCGTTTCACGATGGTGACATGAAAGTTCACCGTGGATTTGACCCGGAGAAACTAACCTCAATTCTGCATCGGCAGGATTTTAAGGGCATCACGATAGATCCTTGTTTTGTGATCACGAAAGAGGTTTCGCCGGAAAAATTTATTGAGTACCCGGTTTTTTTAATGACCGCTTACAGGTAGCATTTTTGGGAACTCACCCGCGATGGTGATCTGGTTGTTAGGTCTCCATAACATGACAACGTAATTTCAGCCGGATTTTTTCATAATTTTATGGGCTGAAAAATCCACTAAATCAAGTTTCCGCATGTCCCGATTTTCCCGTTTAAGCCTTTCGACGGCTGTGGTGATGATATTCATCGCACTGCTCTCATCTCCGTCACTTCACGCCCAATATATTGATAATCCAAATCTTGACCAGATTCCGGTTTACCTGCGTGAAGCCGCGTCAAATACGCCCCGACTTCCATTATCGACGGTGATCACTGTCAACAACTTCGATAATTTTAACCTTGGCACCGACTTCGGCGAGAGCAACATGGCTGAGAATCCGCTGAACCCGGCCTGGTATTTTACGGCCTACAACACCAATACTGTTCACCATACCGAAAATGGTCTGAACTGGGCAGATGCAAGTCCCTCCTTTGGGGCATCCATGCAGGGTGACCCTGTGGTTGCCTACGACAGCCTTGGAAACCTCTTCTACGAGAACATGTACGGAACTTCGATTGCCGGGGTTAAAGTGATGAAATCGACCGACAACGGCGCTACCTGGGGGGCAGCTGTTACAGCAGTAGCCGGAAATGACAAGAACTGGATGGCCTGTGACCAGACAAGTGGCCCGAACGCCAATAACGTTTATGTTTGCATGACCGGCGGTCCGGGTGGGAATTTTGCCCGCAGTACCGATCATGGAACAACCTTTACCACCACGTTCAGCCCCACCACGCAGAGCATCCCCGGGATGATGACCTGTGTTGGTCCGAACAGCAATATCCAGGGCAAGGCGGTTTATGTGGTTACCAACAGCGGAAGCTCCTTTAACTCGGTGTACACCTTTTACCGTTCCACCGACGGCGGACTTACGTTCAGTCTGATGTCGACGCAAAGTTTCTCAAACACCGTGGGGACGCAGGTGAATGGCCGTAATTCGGTTCAGAACATGCGTACACGGCCTTACCCGATGATTGCTGCCGACAACAGTTACGCGTCGAGCCGCGGTCGGCTTTATTGTGTCTATGCATCCAACGATCCCCCGGGGGATCTTAATAAACCGGACATCTGGTGCCGTTACTCCACCGATGGCGGAACTACCTGGTCATCCCCGATCCTGGTGAACGACGATCCAACACCGCAAACGCATAACCAGTGGCATCCTGCCATCTGGTGCGACAAACAAACAGGACGGCTGTATGCCATGTGGATGGATACACGCAACTGTCCGACCAACGACAGCGCCCTCATCTACGCCTCCTATTCCGACAATGGCGGCGTTACCTGGGCTGCCAACCAGGCCGTCTCAAACCAGAAAATGAAGATCGACTGTCCGACCTGCGGCGGTGGCGGAACACCGCGTTACCAAGGCGACTACAACGGCGTCATCTCCAATAAAAAAGTGGGTATGGTGGGCTGGACAGATTTCCGCGCGGGAAGTTTCATGAGCGCCACCGCCTATTTCCCGGATTTCGCCATGGCGATCAACCATAACACCGACACCTTGTATGTGAATAGTGACAGCGCCGATTTCGTGGTCAGCATCCCCGGCGTGAAACTTTATACCGATTCAGTTTTCCTCAGCGGCCAGATCACGCCGGTGCCTGCAACGGGAACCATCACCTTTAGTTTTCCGCAGGGGAGCCAGATCACAGCCTTTCCGGGGTCTAAAATCGTTCGTGTGAAATTAGCAGGCAACGTACCGCTGACAACCTACCAGGCATCGTTCTTTGCCAAAGGACCCAACGGCACCCCGGTTCACCAGCGGAATGCGACCATCACAGTGTTGCCAACGCAATCCATGACAGTCACTGTTTCCGCAACACCGAATCCGGTCTGTTCAGGAGCCACCACGCAGCTTCAGGCCACCGCCAGCAACGGGGTCAGTCCGTATACCTATACCTGGACTTCAAACCCGGCCGGATTCAACTCCACGCTGCCCAATCCTACGGCAAACCCAACCGTCAACACACGGTATATCTGCACCCTGCACGACAATGCCGCCCATGTTGCCAAGGACAGTGTGATGGTAACGGTATCCACCGTGCCGGCGGTACCCGGTACCATCTCGGGCAACGCCACCCCATGCATGGGAGCCACTGAATATTACAGCATTGCACCTGTTGCCGGGGCCACAAACTACACCTGGACAGTGCCTGCCGGGGCGACCATTGTCTCCGGCCAAGGTTCCGTTTCCGCTGGCGTTCAGTGGGGAATGACCTCCGGAAACGTGACCGTAACAGCCGGAAACAACTGCGGTACAAGTGCGGCCAGTCAGCTGGCGGTAGTGCTTGCCAGCACCCCGTCAACGCCGGGTCCCATCAGTGGTCCCACGGTCGTTTGCACCGGCTCCGCGGTTAGTTACAGCGTTCCTGTTATCGCCGGTGAAATCAACAACTGGACAGTACCAACCGGGGCATCGATCACCTCCGGGCAGGGAACCGCAACCATCAACGTACAATGGGGAAACAATGCAGGCCTTGTCACGGTTAACGCACAGGCCGGCCTTTGCATCAGCGGAGCCGCCACACTGAATGTTGCCATAGAGACCCTACCCGGCAATGCCCAGGCCATTCAGGGACCGGATACGGTCTGCCAGGCGCAAGGGGGCTACCAGTTTAGTATACCGGTAATTTCCAACGCTTCATCCTATGTATGGACCCTGCCTGTCGGGGCGACCATCACCCAGGGCCAGGGGACCAATGCCATCCAGGTTGAATTCGGACCCTCGTCGGTTACGGGTACAATCACCGCTGCAGGAAACAACTTCTGCGGTACCGGAAGCAGCAGTTCACGCCTTGTGACCGTGGTTGTTTGCACCGGAGTCGACCAGCAGAAACTTCAGGCAGAGATCAGGATCTATCCCAACCCGGTTCATGGAGACCTTAACATCGCCATAAGCGGTGTCGAAAAGAGACTTGTGATGGAGGTAACCGATCTCAGTGGAAGAAGTGTACTCGGCGAAACCTTCGAAGATTTGCCAGGAGTCAGTATTCAGCAGGTCGACACCCGCGGACTAACCCGTGGCGTTTATCTCCTGAAACTGAAAAATGACACCCGCATTTTTATCACGCGGTTTACGGTCGAATAGGAGCTGGGTTTTATACCCTGTAAACGGAGTAAGCAACAAGCCAATGAAAATGCAATCCATAGGGATTGAACTTATTGGAAAGTCAATTATTTATGAATTATGTTTATAAAAGAAGAAATATCGGATAAGGAGAAGGATTTTCAATCTTTATGTAAAGCGCATAGAGTCAAATATTTATATGCATTTGGTTCAGCTGTCACAACGAAATTTGATAAAGATCTTAGCGACATAGATTTGCTTACTGAATCATCAATTCATAATCCATATTTAAGAAATAGCATTAATTCGACATAGATTTTAATTTATGACGGAACAAAGCAAAAAACATTTGTCTGATATTATGCGGTCAATTGAACTAATTGAGCAGTTTTCCGCATCGACTGCAAGGTAGCGGGAATATTTATTGGATCTCAAGACACAAAGCGTTATTGAACGACAACTAAGTATCATAGGTGAAGCGGTTAATAAATTTGACAAACTGCAACCGGAATCAACACTTGAGAATGCCAGAAAAATTGTCGGGTTTCGCAACCGGTTAATACACTACGGCTAATTGATGTTCTTCCTTTTCTACTGTTACAGGCCGCACGGCAGGGGGGAAAATTTTAAAGGGACAATAAATAGATCCATATACCATGAAGCATATTGGATTCCTGTTGATGATGATTCTTCTATTTGGACAGGTTTTGTCTCAAGAGAAAAAAAGAGGATATATTCTTTCTATAAACAATGATGTAGTTTCGACCAACCTGGCTTATAACCCCTATGAAAATTATCCCGTGTACCGGGGCAACGATCTGGGTGTGACGTATACCCCGACGGAAACCACGCTGAAGGTATGGTCGCCGCCAGCGCAGGAGATGAAGCTGAAACTGTATAAAACCTCGCTGGGAAACGATCTCACGGAAGAGGTTGTATGCCGGAAGGAGGCGGAGGGCATCTGGACTGTCAGGTTGGAGGGCGACAGGAAGAACACATTTTACACTTTCCAGGCAAAGATCGGTGGAAAGTGGATGGATGAAAATCCCGATCCTTATGCCAAAGCTGTTGGCGTGAACGGCAGGCGCGGAGAGATCATCGATTTTAGGGAGACCGATCCTACAGGTTGGGAAGACGACAAATCGCCGGCGCTTAATAGCCGGCTGGATGTGATCCTGTATGAACTGCATGTGAGAGATCTCTCGATGGCTTCCAATTCCGGGATCAAAAACAAGGGGAAATTCCTCGGACTGACTGAGACCGGGACAAGGAACAGTCATGGACAAAGTACCGGAATCGATCACATCGCTGAATTGGGCGTTACCCATGTTCATCTCTTGCCGGCGTATGATTTCTGCAGCGTAGATGAGACAAAGTTAACCGTTCCCCAATATAACTGGGGCTATGATCCGCAAAACTACAACGTTCCGGAAGGTTCCTATTCAACGGATCCGGCGGACGGAAAGGTGCGCATCAGGGAGTATAAAAGGATGGTTCAGACGATGCATCAGAAAGGGTTGCGGGTGGTGATGGATGTGGTTTACAACCATACCGGATGGACTCACAATTCGAACCTGGATCAACTGGTTCCCGGTTATTATTACCGGCAATGGGAGAAGGACGGCGGCTACAGCAACGCTTCGGGCTGCGGCAATGAAACCGCGTCAGACCGGGCGATGTACCGGAAATTCATCATCGAGTCGGTCATTTGGTGGGTGAAAGAGTACCATGTTGACGGGTTCAGGTTCGACCTCATGGCCATTCATGATATGGAGACGATGAACCAGGTTGCCGCTGCACTGAAGGCCCTCGATCCGACCATCCTTGTTTATGGTGAAGGTTGGACGGCCGGCGACTCTCCGTTGCCAGAACAATACCGGGCGCTGAAAAAGAATGCCCTGAAAATGGATGGGGTTTCGGTTTTCAGCGACGACATCCGCGATGGCATCAAAGGAAGTGTATTTGAAGAGAAGAGCACCGGCTTTGTAAACGGAGCGAAAGAGGTTACCGAGTCGGTAAAATTCGGGATTGTGGCGGCCGGGCAGCATCCGCAGATCAATTATGCGAAGGTGAGCTACTCCAAAGCTCCCTATACAAAAAATCCCGGTGAGGTGATCAATTATGTGTCGTGTCATGACAATCAGACACTTTACGATAAGCTGAAAGTTTCGCGGCCCGATGCTTCTGAGGCGGATCTTGTGAAGATGGATAAACTTTCCAATACCATCGTGCTGACCTCGCAGGGTATTCCTTTTCTGCATGCCGGAGAGGAGATGAAAAGGACCAAGGGCGGGGAACATAACTCATTCAACAAACCCGATTCGGTAAACCGGATCGACTGGGACTGGAAGTATGAGAACAGCGAGCTGGTAACCTATTACCAGGATCTGATCGCCCTGCAGAACTACCGGTTCACCAGGAACGGGCCAACCGTATCCGGGACGATTGCTGTGCCTGCCTGTTCCGCTACCATCCTGTACCGCGAATAGCCAGGATCCTCACGGAAGCAACCCGGGACACCTTTGTCAATCGGGTCAGTCTTTGATACACCGAACGGAGAATCCATTGGTTTTGAAGTCGTATCCCCTGGTCAGGCTTTCGTTGTTCGCATCGAGAATATAATCCCAGGAAAAGGCTGCGGAGGAGTCGGAGACGCACCAGAAATCGGCAATATTCCCGAGCGAATAGTAGTTTCCGTAATTGATCCTGAGACCAGCCGGCAGGGCTTTGAATCCGCTTGTATTGGTAGCGCCGGTGTTGGGGGCATACCATAATCCGTTGCCCGCCTCGTAGGTTCCGGTCGATTTCATTTTTCCTCCGGCGGTGGCATCTCCGCCCAGGAAAGCAGACAACGACGCCCACTCTCCATCTGCGGGGATATGCCACCCTGCAGGACAGATATTGCGGCTGTCGGTCACGGCAAACCAGTTGTAAAGAAGTCCGTAAGTTGTGGCATTGGAAGTGACGTTGTCATACTTGCACCAGGCTCCGGTGGTAAGTATTTTCCATTGCGCATCGGGAGTTACATTGGGTATCGGAGTGCCGTCGTTATAATGGGTAACCTTTAAGTTTTCTGCCAACCAGACCTGGTTACCGATGGTTACCAGATGATAAACATTGCCGTCGAAGTCGGTCACGGTATCTGCAGGTTGCTTCAGGGTAGTTAAAGAAAGCACATTACCATAGGAAGTTCCGGCGCTGTTGGAGGCATAGGCGCGAACATTATACAGGGTATTGGGAGTAAGTCCGGCCATTGTACTTGTAAAGGATCCAGTACCGTTGCCATCCGTGGTGTGCGGATCCGCCGTGGTAGGTTGGGCCGACGTACTCCAGCAGACACCGCGGGCAGTTATTGAAGCGCCGCCGTCGGACGTGATGGTTCCTCCGGTTGTAGCGGCTGACTGGGTAATTCCGCTTACCGTGGCAGTGGTGAGTTCGGCAGGCGCGGGGAGGGGAGGCGTCTCTTCTGTTTTTTTGGCACAACTCAGAACCAGCACCAGGCAGAAGGCCGTGCAGAGAGATCTGAAAATTAAACTTGAATTCATGGGTTTTTTATTTTACCGGGATGCTGTAAAAGTAAAACAAATTCCGGCAATCCTGACATCATCCACCCAGTCGCCCGCCCCGAACAATGGATAAATCTCCATGACAAGCTGCTGGTCGGCCTCGGCATCAAGGAGGATGAAAAATTCAAGGAAAAGATCAGGAAATTAGTGGAATTGAATAAGTCGAGGAAAACGGAGATATGAAACTTAAAGAGTACATTTACAAAGTAGATGTCATACTCGACTGGACGCCCGATTCCGTTGCCTTCAAAAGCGCCTGGGGTGATGCTTCCCACACGTGGACCTACAATTATCCGGGTCAGGTTCCCATTCCGGGAGCAGAAAACCTGCGCATCAATTTTCATCTGTTTAACGGACCCCCCCCCATCAGATCAGAAAGAGGCGGAATTTATCCTGAATTCATTTGTCACCGGAGGCCCCCCGATGGAGCAGCCGACAGCGAAGACAAATGTCTATCCGAATCCTTTCGGCGAAAAATGCATTTTCACCATCCATGCAATCCGGCCCGGAAATGCTGATATCGTGATTTGAGATCTGCAGGGCCATCCGCTGCGGGAGATTCCCCATGTGAACCTCACACAGGGATCAAATCAACTCGACTGGGATGGGAAAACTGCCGATGGCTAAACTTTGATGTCAGGATTGTACATCGTAAAAATTACTCATCCGGGAGGGATTGCCTTTCTGAAAATGGCGAAATGGTAAAATGGTAAAATGGTGAGTAGGCTATTCGAAAAAATGTAACTTTACGGACTCGAGTAACTTATAAACTTCCGGATATGTTTGGGTGTCAATGTTCTTTCGGAGTTCGCCACGCTCTGGTGGTTTGTGGTTTGGCTTTCGCACTGGGTATCGCGTTGCCGGTCAGGGCGCAGTTTGTTCGTGGCGCCGACATCGGGTGGCTCGAGCAGATGGAGGCTACGGGGTATAAATTTTACGACACTACCGGGGTTCAGTCCGGATGTTTGCAAATCCTTCAGGATCACGGCATCAACACAGTGAGGTTGCGTGTATTTGTGAATCCCGGCAGCGATAAGATCAACGGTCATTGCAGCAAAAAGGAGGTGGTGACGATGGCGCTGAGGGCAAAGCAGATGGGAATGCGGTACGACATCATCGGTTTGTCTTACTATCCCTTTTGGCTGGGTTCCGATTACAAAACGACCATCAACGACCTGGCAAACAACATGAACGATATGGTGTCGCGGTATGGTAAAGAGGTGATGGTGGTGGAGGTGGGTGGCGACTATCTCATGGTACAGAATACCTACAGCATGCTGGTTGCCGGTGACGGAAATTACGGTAGGCTGCAAAAACTTGTTGTACGCTAAATATCAGCTCCAATGGCATGTAAGATAAAATGGTTTGAACACGGCACCCTGTTTTCCCATTCAGATACCGTGACTGATGAAGAGGTGAAGACCTTTAACGACATCATGTATGGCGACCGGCGGTTTGAACACATCAGGTACCAGATCTCTGACTATTCCGCAGTTACCGACAACCGTATCACCGTCAGAGATGCAAAGGTGATTGGTACCCTCGACCGCACTTCGTCGCGTTGGAATAACCATCCGATGAAAATCGCCGTGGTTACCACCGATGAGAATTTCATCCCGATTGTGGTTCACTATTTTTCCGAGTTGAATGCGATGGGTTGGAAAACCAAAATTTTCAACACCCTGAAGGAGGCCCAGGCGTGGGTGAAATGAATTTGACTACCTTTGTAAAAACAACAGGGATATGAAAAAACTGATCTGCGGATTGGCGTTCGCGATTTTAGTAAGTAGTTTTCCGGCAACACAGACTGCTTCCGGCAACACTTCCATAAACACCGAGATCCAGAAACCAGGAAAGCCACCCAAGCCCAAAAAGCCACCTAAGCCGGCAAAGGCTCCAAAACCCAAGGCTCCCAAACCGGAAAAGCCGCCCAAACCCCACAAACCCAAAGGACCACCCGCCCCGCCGTGGCCTTAAATCAAATGGTAAACAAATTACGATTTTACGATTTTGCCATTTTACAATTTTTCATTTGAAAGAATTATCGGGTTATCACAACCTTTTGAACGCTCCTTTCGGGTCCGATGTTCACAACCACGCTGTATAATCCCGGAGCAACTGCGCCCAGATCGATTTGCTGCGAATAGGTTCCGTTGACCTGTATCTTATCAAGGGAATAGATTTGCTTTCCAAGTGGGTTAAAAACCTTCAGACAGAGCTGAGTTTCGCTTTCCGTTTTACCGTTCAGGGTGAAGGCGCCATTGCAGGTTCTGCAGACCAATCCGTAATCGCCGCAGGCAATCCCGTTGTTGGTCGATTTCCGGATATTTCCTCCGTTATCAGTCATATAATAGGTGTTGCCGGAAACATAACAGCCATGCATCGGTGGGTTGGTGATGCCGGTAGCAATGGTCCACGTTGTTCCGCCATCGGTGGTTTTATCGAACCCGCTCCAGCCGCCGGAAAGCTTTGGCCACCCGGCAATGAATCCGTTATTGAGGTCAGCGACTCCCCGGCAGTGAAGCCGATGTTGTTCTGGTTGGAAGGAAAATCAATCCCGCGGAGGATGTAGTTGTAGCCAACATTGTACTTCACCCAGGGCGGACCGTTCTGGGCATTGGAGGTGAACTGCACTACTGTTATCAGGATCGTCAGAAAGATAATGTATCGGTTTGTTCTCACGTTGCAGATGGTTTTATATTATTTGTCTGCAAATTTACCTTCAATCCTCCAAATTTCCTCCAAAAGTGACCTAGTACAGCTTCTCCCGCTGCTCCCGGATCCTCTCATCCGTAACATAGTCATCATACTCCATGCGTTTGTCAATCATCCCCCTGGGGGAGATCTCGATGACGCGGTTGCAAACGGTCTGGATAAAGGCGTGGTCGTGCGACGACATGAGGATGTTGCCTTTGAACTTCATCAGGGTGTTGTTGAACGCCTGTATCGACTCCAGGTCAAGGTGGTTGGTAGGTGAGTCGAGCATCATCACGTTGGCGTTGCGGATCATCATGCGGGCGATCATGCAGCGCACTTTCTCGCCACCCGAGAGGACGTTGGCCTTTTTATACACCTCCTCGCCGGAGAAGAGCATCTTACCCAGAAATCCGCGAAGGTAGTTGTCGGTCGTGTCCGACGAAAACTGCCCCAGCCACTCCATCAGGTTCAGGTTGGTCTGAAAAAGTTTCTCATACTCCAGCGGCAGATAAACCTTGGTGATGGTCTGTCCCCAAGTGTAGGTGCCTGTGTCGGGCTGTTCGTGTCCTTTGATGATCTCGAAAAGGGCCGTCATGGCTCTTGTGTCGCGCGAAAGGAAGATCACTTTGTCGTCCTTCTGCATGGTGAAGCTCAGGTTTTTGAACAGGCGCGTCCCATCTGCGGTCTTGCTCAGATCTTTCACCTCCAGGATGGTGTTTCCCGGCTCCCGGTCGGGGGTGAAGATAATGCCGGGATATTTGCGGGTAGATGGGCGGATCTCCTCGATGTTCAGCTTCTCGATCATCTTCTTGCGACTGGTGGTCTGCTTCGACTTCGAGGCATTGGCGCTGAAGCGCCGGATAAACTCCTGAAGCTCGGCCTTGCGCTCTTCGGCTTTCTTGTTCTGCATTTGCTGCTGGCGGAGCGCCAGCTGGCTCGATTCGTACCAGAAGCTGTAGTTTCCCGGAAATTGCTGTACGCGTCCGAAGTCGATGTCCACAATATGGGTGCAGATGGAGTCGAGAAAATGTCGGTCGTGCGAGACGACAAGCACCGTATTTTCAAAGTTGGCAAGGTACCCTTCCAGCCAGTTCACCGTCTCCAGGTCGAGGTCGTTGGTGGGCTCATCGAGCAGGAGGTTGTCGGGTTTCCCAAAAAGCGCCTGGGCCAGCAGGACCTTCACCTTGTCCTTCCCGTTGAGCTCGCGCATCATCTTTCCGTGAAGGTCTTCTTTGATCCCCAGTCCGCTTAGCAGACTGGCTGCACTGCTTTCGGCGTTCCATCCGTCGATGGCGGCAAACTGCTCCTCCAACTCCGATGCCCGGTTGCCGTCGGCCTCCGAAAAATCAGGCTTGGCATACAGCAAATCCTTTTCGTTCATGATCTGCCACAGCTTCGAATGGCCCATCAACACGGTTGTAAGCACAGGATACTCATCAAATTCGGCGTGGTTCTGCTTGAGCACCGACAACCGCTCCCCCGGGCCGAAGGTTACCGTCCCCTTGGTGTAATCCATCTCCCCGTAGAGGAGTTTCAGAAAGGTGGACTTCCCGGCGCCGTTGGCCCCGATGATCCCGTAGCAGTTGCCGGGGGTAAAGACCATATTGACATCCTGGAAAAGGATGCGCTTGCCAAACTGTATGCCGAGGTTGGAGACCGTGATCATGGGAAATTAATTAAATGGTAAAATCGCAAAATAGCGAAATGGCAAAAATACGATTTTACCTTTTTAGATCTTACGATTTTACCATTTCATTCGAAGCTCATCACCACATTGCCCTCCATGTCGCGGGTTATTTTGAAATAGAACGAGCCGTCGTTGGGGTTTGAGTTTTGGCATCTGGTATAATATTGTTAAAAACTTTCCATTGAAATGAGTTTACTTTTTACAATGATCTGGCTTCACTCTATCACGTGGAAACTAAAGTGTTGAATCAAGCTGTAAGGAGAAATATTAAACGATTCCCCGAGGATTTTATGTTTCAGTTAAGTTCTGAAGAACTGGCAAATTGGAAGTCACAATTTGTGACTTCCAATTTGCTGAACAAGGGTCTGCGAAAGAAACCACTGGCTTTTTCTGAGCAGGGAGTTGCCATGTTAAGCAGCGTTTTGAACAGTGATTTGGCAATCCAGATGAATATCCGAATCATAAGGGTTTTTACTAAAGTGAGAAAATTTCTTGAAACCCATCAGGAGATTTTGGAACGGATAATAGCGCTGGAGAATAACGATAATGCACAGGAGAAGAAAATAATGCTTATTCTGGATTACTTAAAATCTTTCCAACAACAAGAAGCTTCCTTGAAAAATAGAAAAAAGATAGGGTTTAAAATTGGCGAAAAAGCGAAATAACGAAATGGCAAAAGTACGATTTTACCATTTTAGATCTTGCCATTTTACCATTTCATTCGAAGCTCATCACCACATTGCCCTCCATCATGGCGTTGGTAATGACGGTAGGTGTGACCGGTGTCGGGAATTCGGCGGTCTTGGTGTATTTTTTCAGCACGAAAGGTTGTCCGTTGGTCATGAAAAGCTCCTCCGAATCGGTGATCTGAAAATGGAGGTGCGGACAGTCGGAGTTTCCTGAATTACCCAGCAGGGCAATGGGGTCACCTTCGTGCACCACCTTTCCGACCTGTGTCATGAAAGAACCGGGAACGCAATGGCAGTAAAATGCATACCTGCCATTTCCCATATCCAATACGAGATAGTTTCCGGCCAGGTCGTTGGCGGTTATGAAGGTGATGTTGTGCGCATTTCCGTTGTTCTCCGGATGTCCGTCCACGAGCAGCTTTACTGTTCCATCCGCCACGGCATACAGCGTGTCCTTGTAATTGTAGTAAGATTCATTCACCTTCGGGTCCCCGGAAAATGACTCACCCTTCTCATCTACCTGAAGGTTGTCAAAGGCATACCGCTCGCCGGTGCCGATTTTGCCGCCCACAAAGAACATGGTATTGAAATGGTATCCGAGCGTCGATTGGTTGATAAAGACCCAATTTGAACCCTTCACCGGGGAGGCGATGATCAGTGGCTGGCCGGTCGTGTTGCCCGCAAATGTGGCGCCATCCACCGTTACCGGCTGGTTCCGCACCGTATCCTGGAACACAAACCGGTGGGTTACCGATGCGGGTGGAGCTGTTCCAAGCGGGATCGGCAGTTGAATGGAGAGGTAGTAGTACGAAAGAACGTCGTTTGGGAACCATGGGTTGGCCGGCAGCGGACTTTTATGAATCCTGGGCAGACCGTCTTTGTTGAGCGTCATCAGAACCCCTTTGGTGGTATTGTCGATCACCAGGATCTGCTGCAGGACCAGCCCGTCTTTGGCAAACTCCCAGCTCCTGATCGTATACCCCATGCGGAGGTATTTATCCGTCCGAAATGGCGCATCAACCTTGAATACCTCCAGCTTTTCAGGGGGCGACAATTCTCCGGTAGCGTTGCTTTTACAACTGGTGCAGAAGAAACTACACACCGATAGCAAGATAAACATTGAACGTACGAAACTGACCATGTCTGGAAGATTTATAAGTTTACGTAAAGTTAACAAATGGTAAAATGGTAAGATCTAAAATGGCAAAATAATTATTTTACATTTTGCCATTTTGCCATTTTGCATCTGATCTATGCGCCTTAGCAAAAGGATAACTTATTCATATCAATTATAAATTTGGAATCGGTTATATGGAAATTTATTAGATATCTTGACAACAGGGGTATTTCCGATTATCTTTGAGTGTTAGAAAAATAACAATTACAATAATGTCTCACTTAAAACTGCTGTTTATGAAAAAATTTACTCTTGCTCTGTTTACTCTGGCACTTTTTGGAATTGGGAACCTGCTCAATGCACAGGACGTTCAAATCGGAACACCGGGGACGAATTACTCAAAGATAGAAGCGGATGGATCGCTTGAGTTTAATGGTAGTTCAACTGTTTGGGAGGATGTAAGAGTGGCACTAATCACTAGAGGGTCAGGTGGAACCAATCCCACCTATTCTCAAATGCAAGGAACCTTGTATGCTTATAAGTTTTCCGGAGTTAATATTAATAATGTCTACTTTGAAATTCAGATGCCCCACTCCTGGAAAGAAGGGACGACCATTTATCCTCACGTTCATTGGGCCCCAAATGGCACAAGTACATCTAACGTTACTTGGGCCATGGACTATGAATGGAAGAATATAAATGAAACATTTGCCGGAACAGTGTCAACGATCTCGACCAGTGTTGCTGCATGCGGGGTTACCGGGCAACAGCAAATAACTAATATTGGAGCAACCGGTATTACGGAAGCTGATAAAAAAATATCCAGCATTCTAATGGTCCGACTTTACAGATCAGGAGATGCTGATCCAAATACAGAGGATTGTTTTTTACTGGCTTTTGATATTCACTACGAAATTAATACTGTAGGAAGTCGAAATATTACCACGAAATAACTTCCTTATGAAATTAATTTGCGGATCAGCAATGGGAGTAAATCGAATCTATCACCCATGAAAAAACATTTACCATGAAAATAAAAACGTTAATTACAATTTTAGCCATAATTGGTAGTCCCCAACTTTTTTTCGGTCAAGGCATCACCATCCAACCCGGTGGAATGATCACAGTTCAGAATGGGGCGAAACTCACGGCCACCGGAACGGCAGGCATCACGGTAAAATCGGATGTTAACGGAACAGGCTCATTCCTCGACCAGAATGCGACAGGTGCGAATGTGACATTTGGCGGAACTCAAACAGTAGAGCGATACCTCAGCGGGGACGCAGAATATCATATTTTTTCGCCATCGGTTGTATCCGTAGACCTTGGAACCGTTTTCCCGACAAACCAGAGCAACATCTGGGTTCGTGATTATACCGAAGCCACAAACACCTACACAAACCATATTTATTCAGAATCCATTACGCAGGGAAAGGGTTACACGGTGTTCCTGAGCGGTATCAGTTCCACAACGGCCAACTTTACCGGGACACTTGGAACAGGAGACCTTGCAATAGGTTCATCTTTGACTCAAACTGCAAATCCCGGAGGAGATGGATGGAATATGGTAGGAAATCCCTATCCCTCGGCCATCAGCTGGGATGCGTTGACAAAATCAGGATTATTAGCCTCTGTGTATGTCTGGAATGCTGCTACAGCCAACTGGAAATCATATGTAGATGGACCCGGCGGTCTTACTGGAGGAATAATTCCCAGCGGACAAGGATTTTTTGTGCAGGTAACCAGTTCACCCACGTTGACGTTTACCAATGCCGCAAGGGTTCACAGCGCCTCATTATTGTATTATAAATCCACGCAGTTGAGCAACCTGCTCACATTGGCAGTAACCACCGATGCAAATACTTACTCTGACAAGTTGTTTGTCTATTTCGATTCCAGGGCGACTGCCGGATTTGATCCGGATTATGATGCGTACAAGCTTCGCGGAGATGCAACCGCCCCGGAACTTTTCACAGCAGGCAACCCCATTTTATCTATCGATGCACGAACCTCCCCGCAGGAGTCGCCGGTGATCCCGCTGGGATTCAAAGCAGGGGCGGATGCGGGGTATACCTTTACCGCTGAAGGAATGGAATCGTTCCCTTTTAACACACCCATCTTCCTGGAAGATAAGGTTACCGGAGCGAAGATCAACCTGAGGCAAAATCCTGTTTACACTTTTCAATCGACAAAAGGTGAGTTCAGCAACAGGTTCAATCTTTTATTCTCCACCGTGGGAATTGAAGAGAATGAACTGGCAGGTGTGTCCACATATGCTAAGGATAAAATCATCTACCTCAAAACCCCCGTCGCCCTGAATGGTACGGTTTCCGTTTATAACATCATTGGCCAATGTATCTTCCGGCAACAACTTCAATCGCCCGGAATCATGACCATTCCTGTGAATGGAACCACCGGGACCTACCTGGTCTCCCTGGTGACGGAGAATGGGGTAAAATCACGAAAAGTGTTTGTCAACTAAGCGATCTCAAAAAAAATACCAACGGATATGAAAAAAATACTGTTATCACTTGCGTTCATTGGATTCTTTGCGTTTAACGGGTCTGCCGATCCACCACCGCCTCCCTTGGGAGGAGCAACAGGCAATTCAGGAACGGGTGGTCCCCCCGTAGGCGCCCCCATCGATGGCGGACTTGGTATTCTTTTGGCCATGGGTGCATTGTACGGCGGCAAGAAGTTGTACCAGGCAAGAAAGGCGAAAAACAGGGAGGAGGAGGAGCCGGAAGTGCCCGCTGGATAGTGCCCGGGATTACTTCTGAAACCGCTTTATCACCGGTTCCGCGGCATAATAAATGACCAGCATGATGGCGAAAAACACCACCCACTCAAGGATGAGCCGTGGGAAGTCGATCACAATATACGACTGGTACCCAAACGGACTCTGCGGCGGATAGGCAATAAAATGGCACCCGAGAGGGATCTTCTCCATATACTTCGGCGGGTCGATGGCTGCACTCCACGGAGGAAAGAGGTTCATGGCCACGAAAAGGAGTGTGCCGGCATAGCGGATAGTCCGGCGGATGGTTGAAAAATTGGGCACGGTGAATGGATTGGTTGACGAAGATAGGAATATTTTCACCATTTCCCTGTTTCGCCAAAGCTATTTTCCGAACGTTTTATGGTTCATGTAAAAACTTGACCTATATTCGTATTCAAATCCGCGATCATGCTAGCCAACGATCATCTTTTGATCTTCAACTGCGCCCACCTCATGCTGGCCATCGCCCTGGCGCCGGTTGAGCGGGTCATCCGGGCGGTGAAGGTAACCACGGTGCCCAATGCCCCTGCGATTGTTCATGGGGTTATCAATATCCATGGTGAAATAGTCCCGGTGATCAACCTCCGGGCGCGGCTTGGTCTGCCGCTTAAACAGGTTGTGCCAGACGACCGTTTTGTCATCATCAGCCTCCCGAAGCAAAGGTTTGCCTTCGTTGCCGACGAGGTGTCGGAAATTGACCGGTTCCGCATGGATGATTTTACCCGGTCTGAAGAACTTGTTGCCGGTATTGAGGCAGACGGAGTTCTTAAACGGAATGACGGACTGGTGCTCATTTACGACCTCGAAAAGTTTTTTCCGCTGTACGACGCCCATGCGCTGGCTGCCATTTTTAACCCGCCGAAGGCAGGATGACAGAAAATTCACTGCATAATGCAACAGCGCGGGCCGGAGAGCTCATTGCCGCAAGATACGGGATCTTCTTCACCGGGGCGAACCTGGGAAACCTGCAAAAGGCGCTGCTTAACACAGCAAAGGAGCTTGGACTTCCCTGCGACTTGTGTGAACTCGTCCGTTTGATCGAACGGCAGGAGATGACTGCCGCCCAAAGTGAAACGCTGATTTCGAACCTTACCACCGGGGAGACTTTCTTTTTCCGCGACATGCCGACCCTGAATGTGTTCCGCGACCATATTCTCAAGCCGTTGCTGGATGAACGAAGTTCCGGCGACAGAACGCTTCGCATCTGGAGTGCAGGTTGCTGCAGCGGGGAGGAGCCCTACACCATCGCGATGATCCTTACCGAACTCCTGCCCGACCCCGGTGCCTGGAACATCCGGATCATGGCCACCGATCTGAATCTGCTGTTCCTCGAAAAGGCAAAACGGGGAATCTATACCTCCTGGTCGCTCAGAGACAACACAAAAGAACAGACAGCGCGCTATTTCACCAAACGGGGCAATAATTTTGAAATTAGTCCCGCGATCCGGAAAATGGTGACCTTCCTGCCGCTGAACCTGGTGATGGACGCGGACCCTGTAACTGCCAGTTCGCTCAGCCGACAGGATGTCATATTCTGCCGGAATGTGCTGATGTACTTTTCCACAGAAATAGCCGCCGGTGTTGCCGGGCGATTTCACAGATCCCTGGCGGATAACGGGTGGATAATTACCAGTCCGGTGGAGGTCTCCCAGCCGGTTTTCGGCCTTTTCACCCCGGTGGTCATCGACGGACTCACCCTCTACCGGAAAGGGTTGCCGGCACCACCGCAACGGCCAACCGAATTCCATACCGTTCCGCCATTGCCGGTCCCCCGGAAAAAACCGTTGAAGCCCTCATCCTCCGGACCGGAAGTCATCAGGCGGCAACCTGCAAAACCGGCTGTGAAAGATGCGCCGCCCATCAGCGAGCCCATCAATGCCGCCTCCTTTTATACCCAGGCAGCCATGGCCCACGAGAACAACCTTCCGGAAGCGGCGGAACAGGCCTTGCAGAAAGCCTTGTACCTCGACCCGTCGCATTTGCTTTCACATTTTCTGATGGGCAGAATTGCCGCCATGCTGGGCAAGGAGACAAAATCGAAAAGGCATTACCGGAATGTAAAAGAGTTGCTGGCGGTATATAAGGATGAAGAAATAATTCCGGGATCGGAGGGAATGACTGCCGGAAGATTAAAAGAAATTGTAAATTCGATGAAATAATTCAGGGTTCACCAATGAAAACATCTCGCGAACAACATGGATGAACTGGTTATGAGCACAGCACAGGCGGATGCAATTCTGGAAAGACGTGCCCGCGATCTTGCCAGGGCAGCTGTAATATCGCCGGCTGAAGCAGGGGAGCAGATCCGTGTGGTAAGTTTCAGGCTTGCCGCCGAACTTTACTGCATTGAAATTGCCTACCTTCTGGAGACCGCCCTGCTGACAGAGCTGGCCAAGGTTCCCGGGGCACCCTCCTGCATTGTCGGAATTTCGAACCTGCGGGGTCAGCTCTTCCCGGTGGCCGACCTGAAACGCCTCTTCAGCATGCCCGACAAGGGTCTTACCGCCGAAACAAAGATCATCATCCTGCATGCCTCCGGTAACATCCTGGGGGTTCTTACCGATGGAATCGCTGGCAACTCCGTGCAACCGCTTTCCGGATTTATGCCATTGCCAGTCACGCTACAACTGCCTGGTACAGAGTTTATCAGGGGAATTACATCCACCGGACTGATGCTGCTGGATGGAGAAAAGTTGTTGAATTTTGAAAAAATGGTTTCCAAATAATAATTGTAAAAAGGAGGAAAAATTATGACATCATCCCGTTTCAGCTTCAGGTTCAAACTTTACACAGGCGCCGCCATCATCATCCTGTTATTCCTGGTTGTCATCCTGGTTTCCTATTACAGCATGTCGGAGATGAGCCAGGCACAGAAAAACCTGGCTGCTACTTTTCAGGTCAACCACTACCTCTCGGAATTAAGGGCCAACCGGAACCGAAATCATGCCCTGGTATATAATATCCTTCTTTCTGACGACCTGGCAGAACACGAGGCACTGCAAAAGGAGATCGTGAACCAGGGCCCCGAAAACGATACCCTCATCGCCAGGATTACGCGCTATTTTAGTGCAGATCCGGCAAAAGCTGCCAAACTTGCCGAGGTGAAGCAGAAACTCAGCGAATACCGAGAAAACAGGAATAAGATATTCAGGCTCATCAAAGAGGGAAAGCGTGCAGAGGCCATCGCATTCTCAGGCGGCAGTCATTCCACGCTTTACAATACCATTCTAACGCATCTGAGCGACCTCGACAAGGGGGAGAACATCACAACGGCCAGCCTGATGGCTCATTCGGCTAAGGTTGCTAACCGAAACCAATGGCTGGTCATCATTCTGGGTTTCGCCGCCATTGCCTTGTGCTTCCTCATGGTTGCATCCATGATCCGGATGATCCGCACCATCACTTCGGAAATCAATGAAGGCATTGCCGTGTTAAGCACCTCTGCTGCCGAAATCCTTACCACGGCCACCGAGGTGTCAACAGGCGCTACCGAGACGGCCACAGCGGTGGCAGAAACCACCACAACCATCGAGGAGGTGAGGCAGACCGCGCAGCTATCGAGCCAAAAAGCCGGCTCGGTACTTGAAAGTGCACAAAAGGCAACCCAGGTGTCGGGCGACGGTAAAAAGGCGGTAGAGGAGACCATCGAAGGGATGAACCGCATCGACCAGCAGATGAACCTCGTGTCGAATTCAGTGATCCGGTTAAGTGAACAAAGCCGCTCCATCGGTGAGATCACTGCCACGGTGAACGACCTTGCCGATCAGTCGAACCTGCTGGCCGTAAACGCGGCCATCGAGGCTGCCAAAGCCGGCGACCAGGGACGCGGCTTCACCATCGTGGCACAGGAGATCAGGAGTCTGGCGGAACAATCGAAACAGGCTACAACGCAGGTAAGGGAGATCCTGAATGAAATCCAGAAATCGGTGAACCAGGCAGTAATGGCTACCGAACAGGGGATGAAGGCGGTGGAGTCGGGAAAGAAGCTGGCCGAGAAAAGCGGCGATGTTATTGACCTGCTGGCCGAGTCGGTAAGCGATGCAGCACAGTCGGCCATGCAGATATCCTCGTCGAGCCAGCAGCAGATGGCCGGCATGAACCAGATTGTACCTGCCATGGAGAACATACGCCAGGCCAGCGAACAGAACGTGATCGGAACAAAACAAACGCAGGTAGCCGCCAACAACCTGAACGACCTGGGCAAAAACCTTAAGGCCATGGCCGGAAAATTCAACGCCTGAAAGGGCTGTAAACCATGGACAAGAAGCAGGAAAAGTTTCTGAGAGAACTTCTCAACGACTTCCAGGTTGAGGCGGAGGAGCATTACGTGGCCATCGTAAACTGCATCATCGGGCTGGAGAAGGATCCCCCGGAGGCGGTGTTCAAAAAGTCGATCGAGCAGGCTTACCGCGAGATGCACAGCCTCAAAGGCGCTGCCAGGGCGGTGAGTCTTGTGGAGGTTGAACGGGTTTGCCAGTCGCTGGAGTCAGTGTTTTCGCGGCTGAAGGAGCAAACCATCGAAACCACCCCGCTGTTTTTCGATACTGTTCACCAGGCCATGGATGTGCTTAACAGCATGCTTTCGGATGTTAAAACCGGCAACAGGTCCGTTCGCGGTGAGCAGACTGTCAAAATCATCGGGGCGCTGCAATCGATCCGGAGCCACGACACAGGTAACACAAAACCGGCAGCGGAGCAGGCTGCAGCGGAGGCCTCCGCTGATCCTGCAGCACATCAGCCCGAATCTGGTCACAAGCCGGCAGAAGTGGGTTTATCCATCCCGGGAACCCGTGAAACCGTGCGTGTTTCGGTCGAAAAGCTGGCCGATCTCCTGTTGCGGACCGAAGAGTTTGTGCCGGTAAAGAGTGAGTTGGCATACAATGTTAAGCTGGTCAGACAGATCCGCAGGGAGTTAAAAGGGAAAGCCACCATTGCCGGCAGCGAAGAGGTTAACAGTACCGTGAAAAAACTTGAGGAACTCTCAGCCAATCTCGACCTGCTGAAGCGGAACTCCACCCGGATGATCGATGATCTTCTCGCCTCCATCCGGGGTACGCTTCTTTTTCCCTTTTCGTCTGTGCTGGATCTGCTGCCGAAGATGGTACGCGATCTCAGCCATGACCAGGGAAAACAGGTAAGTCTTACCATTGCGGGTGGCGAAACCGAGATCGACCGCCGGGTGCTGGAGGAGGTGAAAGATCCGTTTATCCATCTGGTGAGAAACTGTATCGACCACGGCATTGAACTGCCGGCAACACGGTTGAAAAATGGCAAGCCTTCCACCGGCACACTGCTGGTTTCGGTGACTAAAATGGATCGTTACATCGAAATCGAGATCCGCGACGATGGCGCCGGGATGAACCGGAAAAACATACTTGAAGCTGCCTTGCAGAATGGATTCATGACCCGCGAAAAGGGGGAAGCCCTCAGCGACAGGGAGGTATTTAACCTGGCTTTGCTGTCGGGCATCTCCACCAGCCGGTTTATTACCGATTTGTCGGGGCGTGGACTCGGGCTGGCCATTGTGGCGGAGAAGGTGAACCTGCTCGGAGGAGACCTTACCATTGAATCGGAGCCGGGAAATGGGACCGTTTTTTTTATCAGGCTGCCACTGAAACTGGCAACTTTCCGTGGTATTCTCATTCGCCTCAGCGACCATTTTTTCCTCGTCCCGGATAACTTCATCGAAAAGGCCATCCGCATTGACAAAGAGGCGCTGACCAGCATCGAGGACCAGAAGGTGATCATGGTTGCGGGAGTGCCGGTTCCGGTGAAACACCTCGGACAGTTGCTGGATATCCCCGTCAGGCGCCAGGGAAAATCCGCCGGAGGGCTTGACCACGCGCTCATCCTCGCCTCAGGCGCTCACCGGATCGCCTTCCTGGTGGACGAGATACTGGAGGAGGAGGAGGGTATTGTGAAAAACCCGGGCGGCGTGCTCAAAAACGCCAGAAGCATCACCGGGGCCACCATTCTCGGAAACGGAAGGGTTGTTCCCATACTGAATGTTCCCGACCTGCTGGAGACCGGTTTCGGAAAACGGGAGACGATCTCTTCCGGCGATGCTGTGAAAGATGATCCGGAAGCCGGTGAAAGGCAGCGGCACATCCTGGTTGCAGAAGACTCGATAACAGCCCGGTCGCTGCTCAGGAACATCCTCGAATCGTCGGGATTTATAGTAAAGACAGCCGTCGACGGACTGGAAGCGTTCATGCATCTGAAAAACGGGGAGTTCGACCTGGTGGTATCCGATGTGGAGATGCCGAACATGAACGGATTTGAACTCATAACGAAGATACGGGAAGACAGTTGTTTCAGCGATCTGCCGGTGATCCTGGTCACGGCCCTCGAATCGGTCGGCGACCGACAGCGCGGGATGGATTGCGGTGCGAATGCCTACATTGTAAAGAGTAATTTCGAACAGAGCAACCTCCTTGAAGTGATAGGGCGGTTGATCTGAGAACGGCAAAAGATGGAAAAAAAGGTCACGGTACTGGTCGTGGATGACAGCTTTGTGGCGAGGAACCTCCTGGGGATGATCTTCGGTACCGATCCGGGCATCGAAGTTATCGGCACCGCCCCGGATGGTAACACCGGGCTGAATTTCCTCAAACACCATATTCCCGACGTGATCACGATGGATATCAACATGCCCGGCATGGATGGTTTTGAAACAACCGCCGCCGTGTTGAAACAGTATGCCATCCCCATCGTGATTGTCAGCGGAAATTATTCCTCCTCCGAAACGGCCCAGTCGTTCCGGGCGTTGGAGGCGGGTGCCGTGGCCATTCTGCCAAAGCCTCCGGGTCCGGGTTCTCCGGATTTTGAAAAATCGGTAAAGAAATTTTGTTCTACCATCAAGGCCATGTCGGAGGTTCGTGTGGTGAGGCGAACCCACCTTCGGGTGGATGGGGCAGGAGCTGTTGCTGCACCTCCCGTTCCATGCATTGGCGTGCCGTTGTTGCTGCCGCATCAGCCGGTCACCATGATCGCCATTGGCGCATCGGCCGGAGGGCCGGAGGCGTTGGTGGAGTTGTTCCGCCGGATGGATGGACGATTGCCGGTACCTGTATTGCTGGTTCAGCACATCGATGCAGGTTTCGCCAGTGGTTTTGCCGAATGGCTGACCAGCCGCACCGGAATACCGGTCAGCATTTCCAATAACGGAGATACCCCTGTTGCCGGCAGAATTCACATGGCGCCGGGCAATCATCACCTTTCGGTTGGGAGGGATAAGCGGATACGGGTTACCCAGGAACCCCCGGAAGG
Organism: Bacteroidales bacterium; assembly: GCA_025355465.1. Lineage (GTDB taxonomy): Bacteria > Bacteroidota > Bacteroidia > Bacteroidales > FEN-979 > JANXZO01. Next base: position 46,871 of record JANXZO010000058.1, on the reverse strand, counting down.
GGGGCTCAGACCTTCGGTTTCATTTCTCTTCCGTTCGGTACGGCAGGTGTATGGACGGAATGCACTGGGCATCCTGCTGTCGGGCATGGGCCGTGATGGAGCCGTGGAGCTCAAATCGATGAAAGATGCAGGAAGCATCACCATTGCACAGGACGAGAAGTCGTCGCTTGTGTTTGGAATGCCCGGCGAAGCCTGTCGGATCGGGGCGGTTTGTCACCTCCTGCCTTCAGGAAAAATAGCAGAAACATTACTTAACTACCTTCATACTTAATCTAACCACCATGAGTAATTTTTTCAATTTAAATCAGCGATCAGGTTACGTGCTTGTTGTTGAAGATTCGAATGTGCAGGCCAAGAAGCTGAAATTTTTATTGGAGGAGAATGGCTTTGAAGTCCGCATAAGCATCAACGGTATCGATGCCCTCAAGGTGTCGGCTGAGAATAAGCCATTCCTTGTTATCAGTGATATTGTGATGCCGGAGATGGACGGGTATGAGCTTTGCACACGGTTTAAAAGCGACAGCGAGCTCCGGGAGGTGCCTTTTATTTTGCTTACTTCGCTGCGCGATCCACTGGACATTATCAGGGGGTTGCAGGCGGGCGCCGACAATTTTATCACCAAACCTTACGAAGATCAGTATCTTCTCTCGAGAATACAGTACCTGCTCGCAAACCGGGCGTTGCGCCATGCGGGCGGTGCCGACATGCTCATCGAGGTCATTTTCAAGGGGAACAAATATTCGATCAATTCCGACAAGAAACAGATCCTCGATTTGTTGCTGTCGGTATATGAAGCCGCCGTTCAGCGCAACGATGAGCTTATTCTCACCCAGGCCCAACTGGAAGCTTCAAATGAGGAACTGCTGTCGGCCAATCGCGAGCTGGAGGCGTTTGCCCATACCGTTTCGCATGATCTGCGCTCCCCCCTGCACACCATCGGAGGATATGTGCGCCTGTTGATTGACGAATACGGAGTGGCGCTGGATGATTCGGCGAAGGAGTATCTTTCCACCATACTTGACGCCACCAAATCGATGGCACAACTCGTGGAGGACCTTCTTAATTTCTCCCGTTCGGCAAATGCACCGATGGAGCTGAAACAGGTCGATCTGACCCGGGTAGCCAGAGAGATATTTGAGAATCTGAGGATGCGTGAATACGGCCGTACCATTGAATGCAAGGCAGCCGATAATTTATTGGTAACAGCCGATCATCGTCTCATGGAGATTGTGATGGAGAACCTTCTGAGCAATGCCTGGAAATATACCCGGAAAACGGATTTTCCAGTGATCTTTGTAGGAAAAAAGGAGGAGAAAGGCGAAACGGTCTATTTTGTAAAGGATAACGGAGCCGGTTTCGATCCGGCTAAAAGTTACAAGATGTTCAACCCTTTCGAGCGACTTCACACCAACCAGGAATTTCCGGGGATCGGCGTCGGACTGGCTACGGTGCGCAGGGTCCTCGAACGGCATGGCGGCAGGATCTGGGCTGACGGCAAAGTGGGCGAAGGGGCGACATTCTATTTTACCCTTCCCGACAAGCCGGCAGCATAAGGCTGCTATTCCAGCGCCTCCACCAGTTCGGCCATCAGGGTCAGTAACCGTTTGGCTTTGACCTTCCCGATGCGGTTTTCAAACGCTTCCGCCATCTTCTTGTTTGCATCCCATATTTTTACCAGCACTCCGGCTCCCTTATCAGTAAGGGTGATGATGTTGCACCGGCTGTCCTGGTCGTTCACGGTTATTTCGATGAGCCCGTACTTCAGGATCTCCTGCACCAGTTTGCTCATGGCCTGCTTTGAAACCTTCGCCCGACGGGCCATCTCGCTGTTCGAAACACCATCGAGCCCAATGGTGAAGAGCAAATGGATATGGCTGGGTCCAAGGTGAAGACCATCGATTTTCGGCCACATGTTCTCATTCCACACAACCATGAAACGATAGAGATAATAGATCTGACGGCCGAAACTCTCCTCCTTGGCAGTTCGCCCGGCGATCATTTTTTTTCTGACTGATTTTGAGATCATTGCAAAAAATCGTTAAAATAATGGTCAACTAACTTGTCGAAAAACCGTCAACTTCGTTTACTTTTGCAAAAATATAAAAAACTAATTACATGGAGACTGAATCCCGAAAAGTACTGAAACCAGGTAAGAAGATTTTGCCCAGAATCATCATCGGCGCGGTTGTCGTGATCGGATTGATCTATCTCGTGAACTATGTATGGAATGCCATTCATCACGAAGAGACCGACAATGCACAGGTGGAGATGCGGATCGTTCCCATTCTGGCGCGGGTGACGGGTTATGTTGATAAAATATACGTTGACGATTATGCGGATGTCACGAAGGGTCAGGTGCTGATGGTGATCGACAGCACTGAACTGGGCCTTCAGCTGCAGGAGATGCAGGCAGATTTAACGCAATCGCTTTCCGATATTGACAATGCGCGTGCCTCCCTCACCAATGCAGAGGCATCCCTTGCTTCCGCCAAAGGCAGCCTGGAGGTGATCCGGCTCAGGCAGGCGAAATCGGCCAACGATCTGACGCGTGACAATGCGCTGTTTGAAGGCAATGCGATCACCAAAAAGCAGATGGACGACAGCCAGTCGAACTTTGATGTAAACACCCAGCAGCTGGCGTCGAGCCAGCTCGATGTAAGGGTAGCCGAAACCCGGCTGGAGGTGCTGCGCTCGCTGGTGAACAAGGCACTGGCGCAGTCCGACATCAAAAAGGCCCGCATCGAGCAGCAGAAACTTAAGCTCAGTTACTGCCGTGTTTATGCCATTGCCGACGGCAAGCTGGGAAAACGAAACATCGACGAGGGGCAGTTCATCCAGGCCGGAACACCGCTCTTTACGGTGGTTAACAGCCAAAACCGCTGGGTGGTGGCCAACTTCAAAGAGAACCAGGTAAAGAATATTTATGTAGGCCAGCTGGTCGAAATAAAAATCGACGGCTATCCCAAACTGAAGGTAGAAGGCAAGGTAGTCTCTCTGTCGGAAGCTACCGGCGCCAAATTTTCGCTCCTGCCGCCCGACAATGCGACCGGAAATTTTGTGAAGGTGACCCAGCGCATCCCGGTCCGGGTCGAGATCATCGACGCCGGAAGATACAAGGATGTGATGCGCGCCGGAATGAGTGTGGTAGTTTCTGTACATATCTGACCGGTGCGATGAGTTCCCTCGACAAAGCAGCTAAAATATTCATCGCGCTCACCACCATCTCGGCAGCCATCATGGAGCTGATCGATACCTCCATTGTGAATGTGGCGCTGAACCAGATGGCCGGAAACCTGGGCGCTTCCATCGAGGACATTGCCTGGGTGATCACCTCCTATGCCATTGCCAACGTGATCATCATCCCCATGACCGGTTTTCTGGCAGCCTATTTCGGACGCCGGCGTTACTACATGGCCTCCATCGCCATCTTTACCATCGCCTCCGTCTTCTGTGGCATGTCGACCTCGCTCTGGCAGATCGTACTGTGGCGTTTTGTGCAGGGGCTGGGCGGCGGCGGACTGCTCTCCACCTCGCAATCCATCCTGTTCGAAACTTTCCCGGGAAAACAACGGGGACTGGCCGCTGCGCTCTTCGGAATGGGGGTGGTACTTGGCCCCACGCTCGGACCAACAGTTGGCGGACTGATCATCGACAGCTATGCGTGGCCGCTGATATTTTACATCAATGTGCCGTTTGGCATCATGGCCAGTCTCCTGACCTACCGGTTCATCCCCCGGGGGTTCGACATCACGGCCAAGCCGCGCATCGACTGGTCGGGGATCTTTCTGCTCACCATCGGCATCGGCGCGTTGCAGTATGTGCTCGAACGGGGCGAATCGGAAGACTGGTTCGACTCGCGGCTTATCATCTGGTTTACCGTGATCGCGGTGGTGGGACTTGTAACCTTTGTATGGTGGGAGCTAAAACAGAAGGAACCTGTGGTGAAGCTGCGCATACTTAAAGACCGGAACCTGGCGCTTACAACCATCCTCACCTTCATCGTGGGGTTTATCCTGTTCACGTCGGTGTTCATCTTTCCCCTGATGCTGCAAAGGGTGCTGGGCTATACGGCCTACGAAACCGGGCTCACGCTGCTGCCGGCCTCCATCCTCTCCCTGATCTTCATGCCCTTCATCGGCAAGATGCTGCAGATCGGAGCCTCGCCAAAGATCTTTGTGACCCTCGGTTTCATTGCCCTGATGGGATTCGGGATATTGATGTCGCAGGCCGATCTGAACGTTACCTCGGGATTTTTTGCCCTGCCCCTGATGATCCGGGGCGCCGGACTGGCCTGCCTTTTCGTTCCGCTGAATGCGATGGCCGTGGCCGGACTTCAGCCACGCGATATTCCCCAGGGAGTGGCGCTGAACAACATGATGAGACAACTTGGCGGCTCCTTTGGTATTGCCATCATGAACAATTACATTGCACACCGGGTAGCCATACACCGTACCGACCTCATCAGCAACATTTACAACGGCAGTGCGCAGTTTGCCGAACGCTACAATCAGGTCTTCCAGGGACTTCAGTCGAGGCTGCCGGCCGGGACAAACCTGCAGCAACAGACTTACCAGGTGATCGAAATTACTGTGATGAAGCAGACCTTCATGCTGAGTTACCTGGACGCGTTCCTGTTCGCAACGATTTTCATTCTCATCTCATTCCCCCTGATCTTCATTGCACGGAACCGAAAGATAGGGGGTGATCAGATGAGCGCAGCCGGAGAAGCACATTGAGCGAATTACGATTTACGATTTACGATTTAAAATTGATGTTTATGAGAGTTTTTGTTTTAATTTTCGTCATCCCGTTCTTGCTGCCGGGTTTAAAAGCGCAGGAGATTGCGGTGCCCGGAACCCTGAAGGGATTTGTTGGCCAGTCGTTTCAGAAATACCCGAGGGTGGCTGAAATGGTCGACCTGGTGCGGATGAGCGAGGTGAAGGTGAGCCTTGGCAAAGCGGGCTACCTTCCCGTTGCCAGCGGCGACCTTTCCTATCGCCGTCAGTACCCCACCCCGACAATTCAGTTCCCCATGGGGCAGGGACAGTTGCAGGATATCAGGTTTCTTCCGGCCGACAATTACAACGCCTCGGTAAGCCTGGTTCAGCCCGTTATCGACCTGCGGACTTCCGCCACGGTGAACAAGGCCAAAAGCGAGCTGGAGACCTCAAAGGACAACCTGGAGAATTTCAAGATTCAGCTGGCCTACCAGGTTGCACAGGTGTACTATTCCATCATCTTCCTCAACAAGAGTCTGGTTGTACAGCAGGAGCAGATCAACCTCCTTCAGTCCACCCTGCAGCAGATAACGGTGAAGGTGAAAAACGGAGATGCGCTCAGCTACGATCTTGTTTCGACCCAGGTAAAATACACCAATGCCGAGAATTTCTATACCGACCTCACCACCCAGCTTAATAAACAGTACAACATGCTGGGAATGCTTACCGGCAACAGCGGCTCCCGTTACCTTAGCGACACGGTGGTGGACCAGTCCACGTTCGGGGTAGCCACCGATTCCATCATGGCCCTTGCCTATCAGAATAACCCCGAGCTGCGTGTTGCCGGCGACAAGATCAGATCGGCCTCCTGGGATATTGTTTCGGCCAACCGCAACTTCCTGCCAACCATGAACCTGATGGCCGGACTGGGTGTCAAGAACGGATTCATGCCCAACATCGATGCGGCAGCGTTCAACTATTATGTAGGAGGAGGAATTACGATCCCGATCCTTGCGGCATCGCGACCCGGGCTGCAGAAGAAGATGGCGACCATCCAGCTCAATGCGTCGAAGCAGGCCCTGGAGGCGCAAAAGGTGAACCTGAACAAGGACCTCCTGAATGCACTCGACGACATCGCAAAGAACCAGAAGAAACTGGCCGGCGCCGACACCCTGATCCGTCAGGCGCAGCTGGCCCGCGAACTGGCAGCCGACCGTTACAAATACGGCGTGATCACCAACCTGGACCTGCTGACCTCACTCACAAACTACAAAGATGCGCAGCTAAGTCGCCTGCAGTTTGAATATAACCTGCTGTTATCAAGAATGGAGCTTTGCCGGCTTGCCGGCATCAGGTGGTGGTGATCAGCAGTGCTGTCACTTCACCTCCACCACTTCGAACATCGGTTTGCCATCCTTTTCGATGGGCTGATAGTAGGTTTCGCCTACCTGAACATAGGTTACTTCGCCCACCTTTACCTCCTTGCCACCTTCGGGAAGGTTCTCTACCACTGAACCGGCAGTTGGAGGAACCACCACATACCCGTCGGGCTTTTTCTCATAATAGGTGCCTCCATAATAATAGTTGTTGTTGGTTTCGTTGATCACGACGGTTTGTGTGGCAGGAGGAAGTGTTTTGACAGTAGCCCCGACCGGTGCAGGGACGACGGTATAACCACCGTTGCTGGCTACATAATAAACCCCCTGATCGTAATGATATTGCTGACTGGCAACAGTGACAATGATGGCTGTGGCTGCCATGGTGGCAATAAAAAACCCCATGGGATGAAAAGCCGGTCCGTAATAGAATGGCTTATAGGGATGATAATAGTAAGGATGGTAGGCGTAATAGCTGTGGCCTCCGTAGGCGTACGGCGGTCGCGGGTAGGGCCGCGGATTGGCCACCACCACCGTGGTGCGGCTGTTGTTGATGTTCACATTCTTGCTGTTGTTGATGTTTACATTGTTTCCGCTGACGTTGGTCTTGTTTCCACCCGAGATGTTGGTTTTGTTTCCACCCGACACGTTGGTATTGTTACCGCCCGACACGTTGGTTTTGTTACCACCCGACACATCGGTTCTGTTGCCCGTTGAATTGTTCGTTCCTCCCTGGCCGGACTTCTGCATATCGCCGCCGCCGCCTCTCGACTGACCGGAGGCCGACCTGGAGGAGGCTTCGCGGTTGGTGCCGCCTTTGGCGGACTTCCCTCCGTTGCGCTGGGCCTGCAGATCCGCAGCACTGATAAATATCACAAGGCCCAGCAGCAAGGGCGTGACCAGTTGAAGTAAATAGATTCTTGTTTTCATGCGTACAGATAATTTAGTGTCTCCATAAAAATACAATATTTTCGCTGGCGCCGGTAAAACTCCGCGTATTTTTTTCTGTGGAGCCTGAAAAACCTGTATTCTCCCTCCGGAAAGTATCTTTTGAATGACGTAAAAATACTTATCCGGGGATTATTTTGTAGATTTGAATTTGATTTCCAGGTTGAGTTTAAACCATGCCATTTTTGAAAAGCCCCGTTTACCTGACCCTGCCCTTTTTATTGATCCCGTTTTTTATGATCGGGGTTCTGGATCGCGGTCGCACTTGCACTTGATGCCATGGGAGCGATCTATGATGATTTTGGGGACAAGGACAAAAGTTAGGAGTACTACTTCCGGGGTCTGAAGATCTACGAAGCGCTGAAAGATCAACGCGGCATGGCGCAATCCTCAAGCCGGATCGGGGTGTCGTACTACCAGCAGAAAAACTATCCGAAGGCGCTGCAGATTGCCGTGAAAAACAGTGATCCGCGCATGGAGGGCAGCAGCTCATTGAATATCGGCACCACCTACCTGAAATTGAAAAATTATCCGTTGTCCATACAATACCTGGAACGTGCCCTCACCATATTTACCAAGTTGAAAAACCAGCTCAGGATCGCCAGATGCCAGGTACAGGTTGGCGAGTACTGCCTGGAAACCAGAAATTACGCAAAGGGATTTGAATCTGCCGGCGAAGCACTCGACCATAGTCGAAGCATGGGGTTTATGGAGGTAGAGCTTAGTGCCGCCGGGCTGATGCGTCGTTTGAGTCTTGCCGTTAGGGACACACTGAAAGCCTATGATTACACCATCCTCGAAAGCCAGATCAAGGATAGTCTCACCAGCGGAGAGAAGCAACGGTCGCTGACAAAGCTGGAGGCACAATATCAGTTTGATAAGGAGCAAACCCGGAAAACCCTGGCACAGCAAAGAAGGGACTATATCACCATCATCCTCATCATCATCCTGATCTCGGGGATCGTTATCCTTCTTTTGCTCCGGGGCAGACTGAAGGTGAGGGCGAAAAATGCCATCCTTCGCAAGGAGAGTCTCGAAAAGGAGTTGGAATTCAAGAACAAAGAGATGGTCCTCAATGTGATGGCACTGATGAAGAAGAATGAAATGCTGGCCGACCTTTCCGAAAAATTGATCAAGATTGAGGGAGAAGCAAAAACAGAGGAGGGCAAGGATACTCTTAAAAAGGTGGCCAAAGAGCTGCAGAAGAGCCAGGAGGACGAGATACTGAGTGAATTTTCGCTCAGGTTCAAGGAGGTACATGGAGAATTTTATGACAAACTCCTGGTGAAATTCCCAAACCTGAGTCCCAGTGCGTTGAAAATCTGCGCTTTACTTCGTTTGAACATGTCCTCTAAAGATATCGCATCCCTCACCGGGCAGCGGGTCAGCTCCCGCGAAACCGCCCGCTATCGTCTCCGTCAGAAGCTCGGAATCTCCAATTCTGAAGTCAACCTCATCACTTTTCTATCCCAATTTTAACTTAAAACACCTGTTTTCCGGTTTTTCCTTCCCGGAGGTGATAATTATCTATTCCGGTTAAAGCATTTATTCACAGAATGATCCACGATTTGTGGCAGCCATGTACAGGTTATGTACAGGTGGTTTCTTCCAGGCGATGCTTTTTTGTACTTGCGAAAAATTTGCAACCGGGCTATCGGGAGCAGACATTTGCACCGCAGTCCGGAATTTACCTGAATTATTTGTGCGTGATGGAAAAAGAAGATAAGGATACCGAAAATGACTTCGACGACAAAAACGGCCGGCCTGATGAGGATCTGGATTTCATTCAGGACTTCATTAACCGGAAGAAACTTCAAAACAAGATACTCCGGGAGATCATCGAAAACATGAAACAATCAGACAAAGAGTAGTTTATTTAACAACCAATAATCCGAGAACCCATGAAGAAAATTTTGTTCACATCAGTTGTTTTCCTGCCTTTACGTCGTTAACTGCAGGATTGATCAACACAACGACCGGATCGGCTGCCAACCGCATTGTTTTTCAGAAAAGTGGTGTGGGCCTGAACCCCGTGATCACCGGGTTTGCCACGGCTCCCGGAACCTTAGACTATATCTTTTGCACGGAGGGCAGCGACTATGTGACTTTCGATGGGATCAACGTACAGGAGACCACGGGTGCCGTGGAATTTGGTTATGCCATCCTGAGGTCGTCACCTGTCAACGGTTCGCAGAATATTACCATAAAAAATTGCGCGATCACGCTGAACAAGACCTCGGTGAACACCAAAGGGATCTATTCAAACAACCACAATGCAAGTGTAAATACCTCCATTGCCGCCCCCTCGGTGACCGGAAACAGCCGTATTCAATCGGTCACCGGAGGCGGTCAGACTCAATTTATCGCTGCTGCCGGAAACGGAGGTCTTCTGAACATGTACAACAATCTGGTCAGTAACAACATCGTGGCTTCCACCGGCGGAACTTACGGCATCAATGCCTCTTTCGACATTGGGACCAGGAACGTTTACAACAATACAGTTACCAACATCAGCAAGGCAGAAGGTGCCTTTTATGGAATCTATGGCTATAACGTCTCCGCGAACACGGGACTCTCAAATTTCTATCGGAATACCGTTTCGAATATTGAAGGACTGACGGCAGGATCCAACATCTATGGATTTTATCTCTCCTCCTCGGCAGCCAATTTCGGATCGACGGCACTTTATGTTTATTCAGGTTCCGGCGGAACGGCCGACGTGCGAAACAACATCCCCGTTCGATGTGCACCTCAAAAACAATGTTGCTACCCAGTGCGAACATGGCGGGTCAATTGTTAGCAGCCCCGTGGCGATTACCACCGATTTTGACAACGATGCCAGGTATCCAAACCCTGGATATCCGGTCAATGCATCCTATCCTCCGCTGGCTCCTGACCTCGGAGCCGATGAGTTCGGTTGTATTCCGAACGATATCACCCCTCCGTCCATTACCTATACGCCGCTTAACCACACTTACAATGGCAATCCCAGAACCCTCACGGCAACCATCGTAGACGGCGGCGGAGTTCCCGTGTCAGGTGCCGGTTTGCCTGTACTCTACTGGAAGGTCAACACCGGAAGTTACCAGGCTGCGCAGGGAACCTATGTTTCGGGGAATACCTACAACTTCACTTTTGGTGCAGGCACCGTTGTTGGCGACGTGGTTTCTTATTATTTGGTTGCTCAGGGCATGGCCGCAACTCCAAATGCAGGCTCGTTTCCATCGCTGGGTGCGAGTGGATTTTTTATTAACCCGCCATCCTGCAACCCCCCCCGAATGCTCCCTATTCCTACAACGTCATCCAGGGAATATCGGGCGTGTTTCACGTCGGCGTCGGAAAAGACTACACAACCCTCTCCCTGGCAGCGGCCTATGGTATTATGTTCCTGAACTTCGGAGGGCCAAATCCGGCAAGCAACATCACCATCAGTAACTGTAAAATACAAGGTACGCCTGTAAACTCCTCCGTTGTGGGGATCTTTCCGGTCTTTTTCTCATCCAATAACATCCAGATCACGAATAACATGATTGGTTCCTACAACGACCAGGAGCACGAAGGTGACCAAAAATAAGATCCATGATTTCTACCGCAATTCCGACGATGGCTGAGGCGTTTCCGGCATCTGGTATGCTTCGGATGCGACAACGGTTACCGAGATCTCGAACAACGTTATTTACGACATCAAATCTCCGGGGATGAATCCGGGAGTGGGAATGAACATCACCTATGGTATCTTCATCCGTTCAGGCGGAAATGTGAAAATTCTGCACAACACCATCTCCTTTACAGGGGCATTCCTTTCCTCCCAATATGATGCTTCATCGGCCTGTATCGGATTCAACTACCAGTCCACCGGAGCCAATTTTGAAGTCCGCAACAACATCCTGCGTAACTCCATGACGCCGAAAACAATGACTATTATATTGATGGCTACAATGGCCAGATCGCCCAGAAATATACGAACGGCTTCGGCATTGACTTCGATTTCCCGACCCTCGCCTCATGGCAGACCTACACCGGGCAGGAGGCCAATTCGCTGACCGTGAATCCGCTGATCACCACCCAGGCTGCATCAGGCGTGCTTTATAATGTGGCCACCCTCAACGGGAGCGCCAATGCATCCAACACGACCTTCAACCTCTTTTTTGACTGGGGAACCAGTGTAGCCTACGGAAATGTTGCCAATGCAGCGCCCGCTTCCGTTACAGGAAACACCCTGACCGGCATGAACGCAGGTCTGACAGGTCTCACCGGCAACACAACCTATCACTTCAGGGCACGCGGCGTCACCAGTGGCAACCTGACAGTTTACGGGAACATCGTCCGTATGCCAGGGAGCAGCAGGGGTAACCTGCTCGGTAGCCACCACCAGCGCCATCACCGTGAACCCCAAGCCAGCTACCCCGGTGGTTGTGGCCACGGGCGACACCCTTACCAGCAGTGCCACTACGGGAAATCAGTGGTTCTATTCCGATACCCAAACAGGCACCGGCAACTTCAACATCTACCCGGTTCCCAACGATGGCAGGTTCACCGTATCGATGACCTCGGCCGTACAGGAGAACTTTACGCTCACCATCTACAACAACCTGGGTGCTCAGATCCGCGAGGTGAAGAACATCGAGGTGAACGGACAGTTCAGCATGGTGGTCGATTTCAGACCTGCGGCTGCAGGAATCTACACCGTGGTGATCCGGAATAAGAATTCGAGGGTGGTGAAGAAGGTGGTAATAAATAAATAGCGAAATCGCTATTAAATATTTCCTCGTATCTTTGCGCCGGTATTAAAATTCTCCTATTGGACTATCCCACGTTAACTTTTCCGGCATTCTTCGCGGAGACCCTGGGTCGGTACGCTGACCGACCCGCGCTAACCTCGGTTGGCGGCGCTCCCTTGAGTTACACTGAGGTTCATCAGCGGATCATGGCCTTGATGGCATTGCTTGAAAAGCTCAACATTGGTCCGGGCGACAAGGTGGCCATCCTCAGTTCCAACATGCCAAACTGGGGGATAAGTTATTACGCTATCACCTTCATGGGTGCCGTCGCCGTGCCTTTGTTGCCTGAATTTCTACCGGCTGAAATTACCATGTTGCTGGAACACTCAGAGTCAAAAGCCGTTTTTGTGTCGGAAAATCTGGCATACAAGTTAAAGGGCGTAGAAACTAAAGAGCTCAATTCGATCATAAGGATTGAAGATTTCAGCCTTGTTGCCGGTGGCGAAACGGGCATTACCTACGACAAACAGGCCAGTCCGGCACAAACGTACAAGGTGCTGGAAGATGACCTGGCCGCTATCATCTACACCAGCGGAACGACAGGTAAGCCCAAAGGTGTGATGCTTTCGCATAAAAATATCTGTTTCACAGCCATCAAGGGACATGAGATACAGCATATTAAAGAAACGGACCGCTTCCTCTGCATCCTGCCTTTGTCGCATACTTACGAAAATACCCTGGGCCTCATCCTGCCGATGTACCGTGGAGCCTGTGTCTATTACCTGGGCAAACCGCCCACACCGGCCGTTCTCCTTCCTGCACTCCAGGAGGTGAAACCCACAACGATCCTGACCGTTCCGCTCATCATCGAAAAAATTTACCGTTCGAAGATACTGCCGGCATTTACCGATAAACCGGTGATGCGGACCATCTATCAGATTCCTCCTTTTCGCAAGGTGCTCAACCGCATTGCGGGGAAGAAACTGATGAAGACCTTTGGCGGACAGCTCACCTTTTTCGGTATTGGCGGCGCCAAACTCAACCGTGCGGTGGAGAAATTTCTCATCGAAGCCCGTTTTCCCTATGCCGTAGGTTATGGCCTCACCGAAAGCGCACCGTTGCTGGCTGGGTTCAACCCGCAGCAGGCCAGGCTGCAGTCTACCGGACCGGCATGCATCGGCGTTACCCTGAAAATCGTCAACCCCGATCCTAAAACGGGTGAAGGCGAGATCTGGGCGAATGGTCCCAATGTGATGAAAGGCTACTACAAAGAGCCGGTCCTCACCCGCGAGGTGCTTACCGAAGATGGCTGGCTCAAAACCGGCGACCTGGCATCAGTGGATGATTCCGGCTACGTCTTTATCAAAGGCCGGGTCAAAAGCATGATCGTACGCTCCAATGGCGAAAACGTCTATCCCGAAGATATCGAATCGGTGATCAACAACTTCCGGCATGTAGCCGAATCGCTGGTGCTGGAGCAGAAAGGCAAACTGGTGGCACTCGTACACTTCAACCAGGAGGAGATTGAGCAACGTTACCACCACCTCAAGGATGAAGTTGCCAATTATGTCGATCTGAAGATCGAAGAGCTGCGCATGGAACTTCAGCATTATGTAAATGCCAGAGTCAATAAATTCTCGCAGGTACAGATCGTCCGTACACAGAACGATCCTTTTCAGAAAACCGCCACACAGAAGATCAAAAGATTTCTCTATACCTGATCCCAATGGAGACCCCGCGGTTTCTTGATGAGATTGCCTTTGAAGAACTTTTCAGAAACCACTTCAAAGGGCTGATCCATTTTGCCGTTACCTATGTTAAAGACGGTGAAGCAGCCCGTGAGATCGTTCAGGAGGCCTTTCTTAACCTATGGGAGAAGAGGGAGCGCATTGACCTGTCAAAACCGGTAAAGAGCTATCTTGCCACCGCAGTGCGCAACCGCTGCCTCAACTACCTCCGCGACCATAAAAAGTTCAGCCATGATCTGCTGGACCTGGAACAACTCCCCGGCAACGATTACTACGAACAGCCCGACAGGCTCGTGGAAGCCGATATCCGGGAGAAAATTACCGGTTCAATCGGTGAACTCCCCGAAAAATGCAGGGAGATATTCGTGTTGAGCCGCTCGGAAAACCTGAAGTACCAGGAGATCGCAGACAGACTTCAGATCTCTGTAAAAACAGTGGAAGCCCAGATGTCGAAGGCGCTTCAGCACATGCGAAACAGACTCGGAGAGTACCTTAGTGTTGTGGTGATTATGCTTTTGAGATAATGCACGAATGCACGAATGCACAAATGCACAAAATCGTAAATCGTACATCTAAAATCGTAAATCAATCATCGCTTGGGCTTTGAAAAATAATATGATGTCAGATAAGGGTGGGGGTTATTTCATGTGTATTATAGGCGGTTAAACGTTATGGAAATCAACGAAACATATTATATCGATCTGATTACGAGCTACTTCAGTGGAGAGGCATCGGAAGATGATATCCGTTTCCTGGAGGCGTGGGTCAGCGCCGATGCTGCCCATACAAAGATTTTTGAGGAGCATTCCCGGACCTGGTCGCTGCTTCAGCGCGAAAAGATCGAAACCCGGACTGACGTTGATGCCGAGTGGAAAAAAATCCAGGGCAAGGTGGCAACAAGCCATTCGCCATCTATCATCCCGCTCCCGTTCAGGGGAGGTTGGGTGGGTGCTTTCCGCATCGCCGCCCTCATCCTCCTGCTCCTCATCCCGACATTCTTCATCTACCGCCATTTTGCCGCCGCACCCATGGTTCAGGTCACCGCCGAAAATAGTGTTCGTGAAATCATCCTTCCCGACGGCTCCGGTATCACCCTTAACGCAGGCTCCACCCTGGCATACCCCGAAAAATTCAAAGGCTCCACCCGCGAGGTGAAGCTGTCTGGTGAAGGCTATTTCAAGGTAACCCGCAATGAAGATATGCCGTTCATTGTCTCCTGCGGTGAGGTGCGCGTGAAGGTGCTGGGAACACAGTTCAACGTAAATACGAAGGCGCTCCGGGGAACGATGGAGGTGGTGCTTACCTCCGGAAAGGTATCCGTTTACTTTAAGGAGCAGACACCCGGTCAGGTAATCCTTGATCCGGGTGAAAAGGCTGAAATCCCTGCCGACTTTTCCGGTATCAGCAAGTCGGTGAATGAAGACCCCAACTACATGTCGTGGAAGACCCTGCACTTTGTGTTTGTCAACACCCCCCTCAGCCAGGCGCTGGCAACCCTGTCGGCGGCTTACCATCGGCCCATCCGGCTGAAGCAGAATAACCCCGGCAGTTGCAGGATAACTGCTACCTTTGACAAACAATCCCTGGAGTCTGTATTGAATGTTCTCAAAGCCACGCTCGACCTGCAGATCAGTAACACCGGCTCCGGATTCGAAATTTCGGGCAACGGATGCAATTAAACGCGTCGGGCTGATGACATTTTCCCGGAAGCTTGTCAGAACCGCCACCCTGCTTTCGATTCTCCTCCTCCACTCCGTTTTTGCTTACACCCAGGATCTCTCAAAAAAGATCACGGTCATTGTTAACGATAAACCCATTTCCGAGGTGCTGAAATTGATCAGCCAACAGGGAAATATCGACTTTTCCTATAGTCCGCAAGTGATACCGGCGGGCAAAAAGGTAACCCTCGACCTCCGCAGGAAACCCGTCAGCATGGTACTCGATGCCCTGCTCAGGAAAAACGCCATCGATTATTTCGTGGTCGAAAACCAGGTAATCCTGAGGCCCTTTCGTAATGCAGCAACGCTGGATTCTGTGGTCGTAAACTTACCGTCGCGAAGCTACACCCTGAGCGGTTTCCTTCGTGAAAAATCCTCCGGGGAGGCACTCATCGGGGCTACCATCCGCATGCAGGGAACCTCGCTGGGGACTTTTACCAATGGCTACGGATTTTACTCCATCACCATTCCGCAGGGGAGGTACCTTGTCAGTTTTTCGTACCTGGGTTACAAGACGCAGCTGCAAACGGTGGAGTTGGATGCCAACACCATCCTCGAAACCGATCTGGAAGAGGAGTCGCTCGAAGCGCAGGAGGTGGAGATCGTTGCTGCAAATCCGGAGACGGATCTGAAAAACAATGAGCTCAGCGAGTTCTGTTTTACCCAGAAAACCCTCGCCAGACTTCCCGGGTTTGCCGGCAACCTCGATGTGATCAGGGCGTTACAGGCAGTGCCGGGCATTCAGACTTTCGGCGACGGCTCTTCCCGCTATTTTGTCAGGGGAGGAAATTCCGACCAGAACCTGATGCTTATTGATGAGGTACCAGTGTATAATCCGTCTCACCTTTTCGGGTTTTTCTCGGCCTTTTCGCCGGATGCCATCAACGATGTACATGTTTATAAAGGTGATTTTCCGGCTAAATACGGCGGCCGGCTCTCCTCGGTGATCGATATAAAGGCCAAAGAGGGAAACATGAAAAGATTTGGATTTTCGGGCAATGTCGGTCCCTATGCATCCAATCTTTCCATCGAGGGACCCATCCTTAAAAACCGGGCCTCCTTTTTCATCTCAGGAAGGATCTCCACAATCAACTGGATTAACAGCGTGACCCATACAATCCCCAACTTCGATTTTCAATTTTTCGATGTCAATGCCAAGTTCAACTTCATCCTCAACGACAACAACCGCCTTTTTTTCACCTTTTATGCGGGAAAGGATGATTTCGCACGCATCACCGATGCCTCATTCCGCACCTACGGCATCAGCTGGAACAACCTTGCCGGGACCTTACGCTGGAACCATCTTTTCAGCAACCGGCTCTTTTCAAATACCACGATCAACTACAGCCGCTACAATTACGATCTGTTTATCTCCAGTCAGCAGGACAACTACTGGAATTCACAGATATCGAACCTGACTGTCAAAACCGACCTCACCTGGTATCTGAATCCGCGAAACACCCTGCGGGGCGGTGTGGAGGTGACCTCCCATTTTTCAAACCCCGGTAATGTGATCCTGGCAAACGATGCTGGTCAACCCGCTCCGGCAGTGTCCCGCTATCACGCCATCGAATATGATCTCTACCTGGGAAACGAGCAACAGGCCGGCGAAAAATTTATCCTGAACTACGGAATGCGGATCCCGGTGCTGCAGAATATCGGTCCGACGAGTGTTTACTTTTTCAACGTGAACCACCAGGTGAGCGATACCATGAATGTGTCGAACCTTGAAAGCTACAGCACCTTTGTAAGTCCGGAGGTCAGGCTCAGCATCCGCTATGAAACCGGGAAGAATTCGGCCCTGAAGCTGAGCTACAGCCGGATGACCCAGTTCATGCAGATGCTCTCCAACTCCACCAGCCCTTTTACTTCACTGGAGGTGTGGGCTCCGGCCGGACCCAACATCAAACCGCAGGTGTGTGATCAGATCTCACTGGGTTATTTCCTGAAGATCAGGAAGCCGGCGCTTAATTTTTCCGCCGAGGTGTACTATAAATACTACCAGGACCATCTCGACTACAAAGACCACGCAAACCTGCTCTACAACCCGCTCATCGAAGGGGAGCTGAGGTTTGGAAATGCATGGTCATACGGACTCGAGCTGATGCTGCGTAAGAGTGAAGGGCGCCTCACCGGATGGATTGGCTACACTTTTTCGCGGTCGTTTGTGCTCACCCCGGAGGTGAACAACGGACAGGTTTATGCCGCCTCCTGGGACCGCCCCCATGATTTTTGCATCAACCTGGCCTACACCGACCGTAAACACTGGGCCTTCACCGCAAACTGGTTTTACCTTACCGGTGGCGCCATCACCACACCTACCGGATTCTATTACATCAACGGTACCTCGGTACCCCTCTATGGCACAAAGAACAACGACCGGCTGCCCGACTATCACCGGCTCGACCTGGCCGCCACCTACACCATCAGCAAACCGGGGAGACGCTACCAGCACAGTGTTACCCTCACGCTCTATAACGCCTACGGCAGATTGAATCCCTTCTCGGTAAACTTCAATAAAACCATGGATTCAGATGGCGGCTTTGTGGTGCCGGCGAATGTTCAGGGGGGCAATACACTGTATACGACCAGCCTTTCGGTGGCGGGCATGATTCCATCCATCAATTACCTGTTCAGATTCTGATGAAAAGAGTAGCGAAATATATCCTCCTGCTGATGGCGGTGGCCGGCTGTGAAAAACAGGTGAACTGGCCGACTGACGGTCCGCCTCAGCGCCTGGTGATCGTCGACGGAACCATCATCGACCACCGCGGTACCCAGACCATCACCCTCACCTATCCGGTAACCGCACTCAATGCAGTTCCGGAGCCGGTAACAGGAGCGGTGGTGCGCATCTCCGGCGTGGATTCATCGTGGCTGCTAACAGAAGCGCCGGCCGGGTCGGGCAAATACCATACGGCCCCCTCCTTCATTGCCGTAACCGGACAAACCTATTCACTTTTTGTTTCGGCAAACAAGCAAATTTATTCGGCGCAGGCTTCTATGGTCCCGGGATCTGAATTCGCAGCCCTGAGGTGGGTAAAGAACAGCGGCGATGACCGTTATCATGTCGACTTTGTAGCAAGCGCATTCAATTCCGAAAAACCAGCCATGTGGGAACTTTTGATCGACTGGTCGAAAGTTCCGGGCTACGAAAAAACAGACACTGCCCTGTGCCAGGCAAGGATGCTGTTCTATACCCTGCCAACACTGGACGTAAGCGAGATCTTTGCTCCTGCCATGGAGGCCATCTCATTTCCGGCAGGAACCATTATTGAAGAGCGCCGTTACTCACTTTCGCCGGCCCATGCGGAGTTTATCAGGGAGATGTTGCTGGAGACAAGCTGGAGCGGCGGATTCTTTAATTCGGCGCCGGCGAATGTGGCAACCAATCTGAGTGCAGGAGCCACCGGATTCTTCGGCGTCTCTGCGATGACCTCCCTGTCCGTCACCGTCACGCCATAAATATTTTTATCACCGGCATCAGGGTAAGAGCACATCCCGGTGTATAATGAACAGAAAACACAAATTCAATAAATTAAAACCAATCAACATGAAAGCCACAAACCTGATCAAACTGAGTGTACTCTTCATCATCGTAGCGGGTTTTGCCCTTACCGGCTGCAATAAGAACAAAGGCAGCAAAGGGAATATGGATCCTTCCAACATCCAGCAGCTGGCCGGTGATGAGAACCAGTTTCAGTCTGCTTCCGACGAAGCCATGAACGACGTAAACCAACTGCTCACTGCGGGTAACCTGAAGTCGACCGAGCAGCTTCCCTGTAACGCCACCATCGATTCAACCGCTGTGGCAAACGATTCGATCACCATCTACATCACCTACAACGGGCTGAATTGCAGCGGAACAAAATTACGTACAGGCCAGGTGGAGATCAAAAAACATGTCGGTATGCAATGGGGACAGCCGGGAGCTGCCGTTATCGTAAAGCATATCAACTTCCGCATCACCAGGGTTTCCAACAATAAATCGATCACACTTAACGGAGTCAAGACCCATCAGAACGTCTCGGGCGGCCATTTCTGGATGCTCGGCAACACCCTCACCTCCATTGTTCACAGAACCTGGGGAAACATGACCGTAACTTTCGACGACAACACCACCCGTGTATGGAATGTTGACCGGCGCAAGACCTACACAGGAACCCTGAGCAACCTGGTCGCCACCGTTGAAGGGCTCGGACAGGCAGGAGGAAATTCCAACCTCGTCGTCTGGGGTGTCAACCGCCAGGGCGATGAATTCTACACCCAGGTTCAGCAATCGATCGTGTACAAAAAAGTCTGCGGATGGGATCCCTGTTCCGGCGTGAAGCTGCACACCATTCCTTCCGACGGCAAATCTGCCCTCATCACCTATGGTTACGACAGCAACAACCAGCCCATCGGCAACAACGATTGCCCCACGAAATACAAACTCGACTGGACCAAGAACGGCAATTCGGGTACCGTTTACCTCTGGTTATAACAATGCACCTTATTCACAGGCCCCTTCTCCTCAGGGAAAAGGCGTGCAGGGGAGCATAGAAAACATGAAGGGGCGGCCTGCCAGGTCGCCCCTTGTTTTTAGGCAGGGGAAAGTCGAAAAAAAAAATTGTATCTTTGCTAAAAGGTGTAAGATGAACCCGGAGATTAAAAATATTATTATCAATTCTTTGCGTGCTTACGACGCGGAAATGATTGGCGTGTTCGGCTCCTATACGAGAAATGAGAACACAGTCGAAAGCGATATTGATATTTTGGTTCGGTTCAAATCCACCTTGTCACTACTCCAGTTGGTTCAAGTTGAAAATCAAATTTCACAAAAACTTGGCATTAAGGTCGACCTTGTTACCGAGGGAGCCGTCAAGAATAAAATTTTAAAAGACAGTATTCAACAAGACCTACAAATTATTTATCAATGATTAAAAGCGATCAAGTTTCATCGAACTGATTTCTAAAATATAATTTCAACAGATACAACTCATTCCCCGGCCCCTTCTCCTCAGGGAGAAAGAGTGCAGGGCAGGATAGAAAACATGAAGGGGCGGCCTGCCAATTTCGTAATTTGGTCAGACCAAATTCCTCAGGATGTTCAGATTTTTCAAAAAACTAATTTCGCAGATACCCGGGAATGATGCCGACCGCAGCGGGAATGTATATCCTCCTGTCGAAATTCAGAAACGGTATGCAGGTATAGAAACCCTTTTTGCCAACATTTTCAGCCATCCTGAAAACAGTTTCAAATTAAAACCCAAGCTGGTTATCTATCTTGAAAAGGAGTATAATCCGGTTATCAACGACTATTTCACAAACCGGTACGGTACGGCAGGTTCCAACAGATTCTTAAGGACATTCATAAGTACTGCCATGTAGCGGTTGAGTTTATTTACTTGCCTGCCCTTCAAAGCGAATGGAACAATAATACCGATGCCGGAAAAATATTGAATTATTACTTCCCCGGTGTGGGGAATAATGGAACCGGAAAGCTGACATCGGAATTGTTGTCATACCGAACGAAGGATTTTTCCAAAAGGATCCTTGACGGTCTGCATTATTCCGGTGAAGTCGAACTGGAGAAAGCCCTGTATTTCTATTTCAGCCACATCGGACATCCGGGCAGACATGAATTTTATCAGTTGGCGTCTGAAAAGCACTTTTATCAAAATGGAAAGACATACGAACTGGCCGACTTCCGTTTTGATTATGAAATGCATAAACAGGCGGAGTCGATAAAAGCCGCCATCGAAAAATTGAAACAGGTGGGTGGTCAGCACCTGTTGCTTAATATCTTGGCAGAAAGTCAAAACGATACCACACCATCAGAAACTGCCGGGGCAAATGGTTTGAGCCGGCTCGTGATCGAAAAGGACTATCGCATCTTCCTTCCGGACTATGGTAATCTCGAGATTATCATGACACCCCTCCCAAAAACGGTCTTTCTCTTCTTTCTTCTGCATCCCGAAGGGGTTATGTTAAAGCACCTATGCGATCACCGGGAGGAGTTGCTGAACATTTATAAGTATTTGTCATATCGTGAAACCAGGCGTGATGAGGAGCAAAGTATTCATGAGCTAGTCGATCCGACAAAAAATTCGATCAACGAAAAATGTTCAAGGATCAAAGAGGCCTTTTTACGGAACTTTGAAGAGCGCCTTGCCCAAAATTATTATATCACCGGAGAACGCGGAGCCGAAAAGGGTATCCGGCTCAACCGCGATCTGGTTACCTGGAATGTTGAGAAAGCCACCTTGCCAACCTTGAATTTATCCAAATCGAAGAAAACCAGTGAGGAGCAAGAAGCGCTTACCGAAGAGCTTTTCAATGAGGGTAAGATCAAACTCAATGAAAAAGATTACAGAGAGGCAATCAGGCTATTTACCCAGGTTCTTACGATCAACAACTACCATTCTAACGCCTGTGAGATGAGGGCGATTGCATTTTTTGATACGGCCGATTACCTACGGGCCATTCTGGATAACGACCGGGCCATCGAATTAAATTCCAAGGTTACTGTGGCGTATCATAACCGGGCCGACAACCGTTGTGCCGCGAGCTATTTCATGCGCGGATTGATAAAAATGGAGCTGAAAGATTTTAAAGGAGCCTGCCAGGATTGGTTTACTGCGAAACACCTGGAGGGGTGTGAACTGGTGGTGCGCTACTATAGTGAGAAGGAGAGCACGGCGGGGCAGCTCACTTTCTACAACGACCCGGCACTTTATCGCGGACCTGTGACCGACCGTTCGATAAGCTGGGGAGAAATAATTTTAAGCCCAAATCATAATTTCTGTCCGAAATGTAATAGATTTGCTATGGCCTTCATTTTTGTATTTCAATTTGACTAAAACCTATCTTTTATGGAGATCACAGGAAAGATCATCCGGTTGCTCCCGCTTCAAACCGGTACCGGGAAAAACGGAACCTGGCGAAAGCAGGAGTACATCCTTGAAACCAGCGATAAAATTCCGAGAAAAGTCTGCTTCTCCCTGTGGGGCGACAAGATCGACCAGTTCCCCCTGGCCGAAGGCGATGAAACCGAAGTCATGTTCGACCTCGAAAGCCGCGAATACAACGGCCGCTGGTACACCGAGGTGAAAGCCTGGAAGTGTACACGAAAAGGCGGAACAGAACAAACAAAGCCGTTTCCCCAGGATTTACCCGGCGATTTGGAAGTCGATGACCCGATGGGTGGGATGCCGTTTTGAAATAGGAACTACCAACTACTCTCGGGATGGAATAATATCCACCCAGTCCTGACTTCTGGTTTACGGTGAATTCGGCCGCTAAACAGGAGAACCAATGGAAGACCAATTTCGTCTTCCCGATTGAAACAGGAGAGATGAGGTTGGGGGTAGAAAGGGGTTACCGGCAAGGCAATTGTTAGCAGTTATAAAAATTAAATTGAATTAACTTTCGTGTAATCAAGTTTTTATCCAACTCCAATAAGCATACGAAAAGTCTAATTTTAATAACAATTAGTTTTTTTGTTTGGACATCCTCATTTTCACAATCTCAATTTCAGACAAAATTTGAAGTCTACTTTACGCAAAGTTTTAAAAGTGTAAAAAAAGAAGAAGTAACGAAACTTATTAAGGATGGAAATTATAGGAGTCTACTTATGAAAATGGATAAAGAAGTATCTGTTAATCCAACTAATTGTGATGCGTATTTTATTCGTGGAGGAATGAAATGTTTGTTAGATGATAATAAAAATGGATTAAAAGATTTAGAAATTTCTGAAAAACTTGGTTATACTCAGGCCGGATTATATATGACCAAGGCGTTGGCTAAAAATGCACTCGAAGATTTTAATGGAGCAAAAAGTGATGTTTCAATTGCGATTAAGAAAGAACCACTCAATTTATCTTTCGGAATCCATCCGGATGCCATTAAACTGAAACTTCTGGCGTAAAGTGCATAGGAAACCAGTACCAATGGATTTTGTTCAACGTGGACTTCATGCTGGGCACTGCGTGCCACACGAAGTCCTATTTATTGGTGGTGGTATTTTATTTGTGACTTTTCTTGCACTAGCTGAAGGCATTAAAGTATTTGAAAAGGTCAATGAAAAGGACTATGAACAAATTGGAGTATTTGCTGACATCGTGCGGCAATCAACTAATAGAGCAATGGATTTGCTTATGAACCTTATGGAATGGGCTCAATCGCAATCTGGCCGGATGGAATACAGACCTGAATATTGCGAAATAGAAACAATTGCCAACGAAGCTATATTTTTAATGAAAGGTAACGCTGAACAAAAGTCTATCATCATTTCAAATAAGCTTTCGTCTGGCATCCAAGTTAATGCCGATAAAGCCATGCTTAGCACCGTGCTGAGAAATTTGATTTCTAATGCAATAAAATTCACTCAGCCCAATGGAAAAATTACAATTACGTCAGTTGTCAAGCAGAATGAGTTAACCATTTCGGTAATCGACACTGGAGTTGGAATATCAAAAGAGAGAATCAATAAATTATTCAAAATTAATGAAGTTTATTCAACGCAAGGCACACAAAAAGAACATGGAACAGGACTGGGTTTGATTCTATGCAAAGAATTTATTGAAAAAAACAATGGGAAAATTTGGGTCGAAAGTTTGGTCGGAACCGGAACGACTTTTTACTTTTCATTACCAATTGGTCATCTCTCTTGACGGTTTTTTTGCAGGAGATAACAGAAGTCCTAAAAATCCAATGGGTGGTGTTTCGGCAAATCGTAGAAGTGATACCGTCAGACCTGACGACTCATTTATGATATAAGCTGGTGAAGAAATCGCATTCGTAAAACTACCGTTTGTCGCTGGATGTAATAATACTAAAAGGAAGAAAATGAACTCCCCTGTTGATTTTAAAAACGTCTCCACAGTTGGCTTTGAATCGTCACCCGTAGCCGAAAAACTTGCTGGTTTACGGGCTAATGAAGCTCGGTACTTTATGAAAAAGTACAAACATGAATTTATCGTTATTCCGGCTGACGAAAGCCGCGAAACCCTTGATTATGTGAACCGGATTTTAAAAGTAGAACGTGATATCGAATTTTCTGCCAGGCCGTTGGAAACATCGAATTTTCAGGTGGAAAATATCCGGTGGGCTTATGTCTTTTATGAGGATGGACTTTCCGTCAATGTCTTGTACACGGTTGATGATCCCAAAAAGCGAGCCGTTGGGTTTAAGCTTTCAGAGGGGATGGAGGTGCCAAAGGAGTTAAACGGAAAGTTTAAGTTTGCCAGGCAGAAATCTATACTTGCAGGAACAATCCGGGGGTCATATTTTGTAATTAAGGGAGAATATTAAAGCAAAACAGGTAAACCGGATTGCAACCTTATAAAATTGAAAATCTGTCAAAATGAAAAAAATAAAGCTATACCAGGTAGATGCCTTTACAAAGGAGTTATTCAAAGGGAATCCTGCCGCAGTTTGTGTTTTGGATCAATGGTTGGATGATGACCTTCTTCAATCGATCGGTAATGAAAATAATTTGGCAGAAACCGCCTTCGTGGTACCTGTGGGTAAAGACTTCGAGATAAGGTGGTTTACACCAACCGTAGAGGTGGATTTATGCGGCCATGCTACCCTGGCATCAGCCCTGATATTGTTTGAGATTTATCACATATCCGGCAAGGAAATCAGTTTTCTGTCGAGAAGGAGCGGAATATTAAAGGTGACCAGGACAGAAGGTCATTATGTGTTGGATTTTCCAACTGACGATCTGGAAAATGTTGATGATTCAGTCGCAAAAGAGATAGAAGATTGCATCGGAGTCAGGCCAGCAGAAGTTCTTAAGGGCAAAACTGACTTGATCGCGATACTTGAAGATGAGAAGGTTTTGAAGGAATTAACGCCAAACCTTCCCGGAATCTCGAAACTCAAAGCAAGAGGGTTGATTGTGACCGCAGAGAGCAGATCCGTTGATTTTGTGTCACGTTTTTTCGGACCCCAGTCTGGCGTTGACGAAGATCCGGTGACGGGATCAGCACATACATCTCTTATCCCGTTATGGAGCCGTCGGTTAAACAAAAGAAAACTTGTTGCAAGGCAATTGTCAAAAAGAGGCGGAGAGTTGTATTGTGAGTTCAGAGATGACAGATGTTATATAGGAGGGGAGGGGAAATTGTATATGACTGGAGAAATATATATCGATTGAGGCAGGCGTTTCTTAATTTCGAAATGATTGTGGCTGATTAAGCTGCCTTTGATAAGTTTAGTAGTCGGGCGTTATGGCTCATTTTTAAAGAAATTTAGCTCATTGGCAGATAAAAGTGAGCCGTATATCGTATATTTGTGAGCCACAATGTAAGAATATGCCAAATAACAGACAAATAGAGATTATAAATTTCATTCAAATACATCCTAACTGCTCTTCAGGCGAGGTTCATAAAGAGTTCGCATCTGCAACGAGCTACGCTACCATCAAAAGAACAATATCACAATTATTAGCGAAGAATCATCTGGTTTCAACAGGAATAGGGAAGGGGACCAGATACTTCATTTCACCTTCATACGAGTTACTTTACCCGATAGATTTAGATAATTATTATAAGAAGGAAATTGACGAAAGGCAGGTAAGGGAAGAATTCAACCACGATATTTTTGATTTATTGGCGAGAGTTGAAATCCTGAGTAAATCTGAACTTACATGGCTATCCGAACTTCAGGTAAAATACACGGCCAACATTTCGCAGTTGTCAGAATTTGAATTTAGAAGGGAATTGGAGCGACTTGCCATCGATTTAAGCTGGAAATCATCTCAAATAGAAGGAAACACATACTCCTTACTTGAAACGGAAAGGTTACTTAAAGAAAAGGAGACTGCTTCCGGGAAGACAAAAGAAGAGGCAGTAATGCTTTTAAACCACAAGGATGCCATAGATTTCATTGTTGACAACCCGGATTACTTGATCCCGCTGACAATATCGAAAATTGAAGATATACACAGCCTTCTGGTAAAGGAATTGGCAGTTGATAAAAACCTGAGAAGACGGAGGGTTGGGATATCGGGTACGAATTACAGACCAATGGACAACGAATTTAAAATACGAGAAGCATTACTTTCAACTTGCGATTTGGTAAATAGGAAAGAAAATGTGTTTGAAAAGGCACTGCTGATTTTATTGTTGATTTCTTACATCCAGCCATTCATGGACGGAAATAAAAGAACGGCAAGAATTGTGAGTAACGCGATTTTAATGAGTTGCAATCATTGCCCAATGTCATTCAGGACTGTTGACTCGGTTGGTTACAAAAAGGCAATGTTGCTGTTTTACGAACAAAATAACTTGTCAAAATTCAAAGAGATATTTATCTCCCAATTTGAATTCGCGGTAAAAACTTATTTTTAAAAATTTGAGAGGCGAAGCATTACATGTCACTAAACAGCCAGTCGTTACCGTTCTATTTAATGACAAGATTGCAAAGGAGGTACAAGAGATGAAAAAGTCCGAATTGATATTGAAAAGTGGCGCCGGATTAGTTTTTTTGATTTGTGTGTTGTGCACGGTGTTGTTTGTATCTTACGGAAGCTTTGATTACAACCTGGCCTGGGTGTATTTGTTCGTGTTTGCATTTTCTGTGGTTTGGATTACCGTTTATCTGTTTTTGTTCGACAAACATTTGTTGAAAAGTCGGTTGGCTGCCGGTCCTGTTGCGGAAACACGAACAATACAGAAAGTGATTCAGTCCGTTGCCGGTTTAGCATTCATTGGATTATTTCTTATATCGGCATTGGATTATAAAAACAAATGGTCAAATGTTTCGTTGGAAATTTCTTATGCTGCCGACATCATATGTGCGCTGTCTTTTGTACTGTTGTACTATGTTTTCAAGCAAAATACATTTTTAAGTGCAACGATAGAAGTACAGGAAAAGCAACAGGTAGTTTCAACCGGATTGTATGGAGTTGTGAGACATCCCATGTACACCGGAGCGTTGGTTTTATTACTGTTCACGCCGGTAGCCTTAGGATCTTATTATGGATTGTTCCTTCTTCCGATTCTTATTGCTGTTATTGTTTACAGAGCGATTGATGAAGAAAGGGAATT
Organism: Bacteroidales bacterium; assembly: GCA_025355465.1. Taxonomy (GTDB): domain Bacteria; phylum Bacteroidota; class Bacteroidia; order Bacteroidales; family FEN-979; genus JANXZO01. Next base: position 19,604 of record JANXZO010000058.1, on the reverse strand, counting down.
GAAACAAAATTTAATGGGATATCAGGAGTATTGTAAAAAGGTAAAGTATCGTCTTATCCCTTTTATTTTTTAGTGGGAGGAAAGCTGCAATTATCAACGTGTACAGAACTTTCAGCCCACCTGAGTTTTTTCGTAAAAATTGAAATAATAAAATGGAGGAACTATCATGAAAAACAATAAAATCGCGCCATGTATCTGGTTTAGATAGGATAATGGTGATATTTCGAAGATCATTCTCTACTATAAAAGTATTTTTGGACCTGATTTCGAGGCTGGTAACATTGTATCCCTGGGAGAAACCCCGAGTGGATATACAGAATTGTGCGAAATAAAAATCTTTGATCAGAATTATACGCTTATGAATAGTGCAAAAGAGCATAATTCATTGAATGATGCAGTTTCGTTTATTATTACCTGTGCAGATCAAAGTGAAATCGATAAATTCAGACTTCGCTGGCAGGTAATACCGGATAATCTGGCGGAATTAATGAATCATCCCAACGCATGGGCAACCATGTGAACCAAAAAAAGATAATCATTGATGACTATTTAAAATAGCCTATCAACCTGATACTACCCTCACGGCAGGAGGACTTTCCATGTGTTATACCCAACCTATGATAAGGCGTCTATTTATCTGATAGACGGGCGGTCGGACAAGGCGCTACAAGGCAAATAGATGAAACCTTGATTCGTGGGTGCCGGATAAACGTCAAAATCCTACCTTTACCGAAAAATTACAACTTGGCCTCCTCCCGCCTTTTCCGGAAGAAACCGATCAGCCAGATCCTGGGCGATGCCCGATCGGGCGAAGGGCAAACTTCGGAGCTGAAGCGGAGCCTGAATGTATATGATCTCACCGGGCTGGGGGTTGCAGCAGTGATCGGTGCCGGTATCTTCAGCACCATCGGCACCGCTGCTGCCAGCGGAGGTCCGGCCGTGTCCCTGCTCTTTGTCTTTACAGCCCTTGCGTGCGCCTTCTCGGCCCTGTGTTATGCCCAGTTCGCCTCCCTCATCCCCATCAGCGGAAGCGCCTATACTTACGCCTATGCCAGTTTCGGCGAACTCATTGCCTGGATCATCGGATGGGACCTCATCATGGAGTATGCCATCGGCAACATCGCGGTGGCCATCAGCTGGTCCGAATACTTTACCGGATTGCTGGGTGGTTTGGGTCTGCATCTGCCCGACTACCTGGCGGTCGACTATCTTTCTGCAGCGCGGGGTTACCATGCTGCGATGCTGGAGTTGGCACGGGGCGTACCGTTCTCCGGTCTCTCTGATGCCCTCAGAGAAGCTTATACAGCCTGGCAAACGGCCCCGGTGGTGGGAGGGGTCAGGCTCATTGCCGACATCCCCGCCTTTGCCATCGTGGTTTTCATCACCGGACTGGTCTACATCGGCATTTACGAAACAAAGGTGGCGGCCAACACGATGGTGCTGCTCAAGATCGGGATCCTCCTGCTGATCATTGGGGTCGGGGCCTTTTACATCGACCCGGGAAACTGGCATCCCTTTGCACCGCAAGGGCTCACCGGTGTGCTGAAGGGAGTTTCGGGAGTCTTCTTCGCTTACATCGGGTTTGATGCGATCTCCACCACAGCCGAAGAGTGTCGCAATCCGCGGCGCGACCTGCCGCGGGCCATCATCCTGACCCTCATCATCACCACGGTGCTCTATGTGATGATCAGCCTCGTCCTCACCGGAATGATTCACTACGGTGAACTTGGTGTGGGCGACCCACTGGCCTATGCATTTCAAAAGCTTCACCTGACGAAGATTTCGGGCGTGATTGCGGTAAGTGCCGTGATCGCCATGGCCAGCGTGTTGCTGGTGTTCCAGGTGGGACAACCACGTATCTGGATGAGCATGAGCCGCGATGGATTGCTGCCTCCTTCGTTTTCGAAGATCCATCCCCGGTTCAAAACTCCCTGGTTTGCTACGATCATCACCGGCATTCTCGTGGCGGTTCCTTCGCTGTTCATGAATCTTACCGAAATGACCGACCTTACCAGCATTGGGACACTCTTTGCTTTCGTGCTGGTTTCGGGTGGCGTGCTGGTGCTCGAGAACGGCTGGAAAAAGAACAGCAACCTCAATATCGACAAGGGATTTCGGGTTCCCTACCTCAACAGCCGTTACTTCCTGCCGCTGATCTGGCTTGCCGTTTTCACCCTGCTCTGGTTCTGGCGTCCGCCCGAGATGACCCGTTTTGCCTCCTTCGGACTGGCCGATCTCTTCCGGTTCGAGTTTCCTGTGATACTCTTTATCATCGTTGCCGTCCTGATCACTTTTTTCAGCATCCGCAACGAGTTCTCACTCATACCGGTGCTGGGACTGCTTACCAACTTCTACCTGATGGCACAGCTCGGAATCACAAACTGGTTGCGCTTTCTGGTGTGGCTGATCATCGGACTGGTGATTTATTTTTTGTATAGCAAGCGTCACAGCAAACAAAAAACGACCGATAATTGACAATCGATATTTGTTAAACCATCACCTTTCATTAGGAAATATTGATGTAACTCTTCACTCTTAACTCTTCACTCTTAACTCCTAATTTTCATCATGAGTTTTACCTCCATCGTTGTAATTATCCTCGCAGGTATCGTGGTTGGGTTTATCAACACGCTGTCTGGCGGAGGTTCGGTAATCTCACTTTCGTTATTGTTGATCCTGGGATTACCGGCCAACATTGCCAACGGAACAAACCGGATCAGTATCTTTTTTCAGACACTTTCGTCGGTGGGGAGTTTTACACGGCAGAAGATGTTCGACAACCTGAAGCCCGTATGGTTGAGTATTCCTGCTACCATCGGGGCGATCCTCGGGGCCTACCTGGCCGTAGATGTCAATACGCGGGTTATCGAAATTGCGATGGCCGTTGCCATGGTGATCATGCTCTTTTTCCTTTTCTACAAACCGGACAAATGGTTGAAGGAGAACCCGGTGATGCTGTCGGGAAAAATAAAATGGTGGCAGCTCGTCATCTTCTTTGTTGTTGGATTTTACGGCGGATTTATTCAGGTAGGGGTGGGCTATTTCCTGCTGATGTCGCTGGTGCTGGGTGTCGGCTACGATCTGGTGAAAGCCAATGCCGTTAAAAACCTGATCGTTTTCTTCTACGCCATCTTTGCGCTTCTGGTATTCGTCATCGACGGTAAAGTAAACTACCTCTACGGGTTGATCCTCTCTGCCGGCAGCATCATTGGAGCCCTCATTGCCTCCCACCTGGCAGTAAAAAAAGGGGCAGGATTCATCCGTGCGGTAATAGTTGCATCGGTGGTATTAACCATCTTACAGATCAGCGGATTGGTAAATTTTGCCGAACTTTTGAAAAGGGTTTTATCCTGATCCGGCCCGTTTCCTTCTTCTTTTCAGCACGGAAATCCAAAGATTTTTCAGGGTAAAGAGGTGGAAGATCTTCAGCACGATCAGCAATTTTTTCCGGGCAGTGGTTCCGTCAAGGTTCCACATGATCTCCTGCAGCGCGTGTTCAATTTCCGGATGATTGGCTGCTGAACCCATAATGTAGTTGATCAAGGCGGGATAGTTCAGCAACTCCCGGAGCATGATATGCAACCTGAATTCGGGCAGCATTCTGCGGTATATTTCATCGTCGTAGGCTTTGTTAGAAGCGGCAGAAAATTCACACGACTTACTCCCTGCAAGGATATGGGCAGCAGCAATCCGCTCGCTCCGGATCGCGTTGGCAACTCCTTCCCCGGTAATGGGGTCGACCAGCGCGGCTGCATCGCCGGCAAGCAGGAACCGGTTGCCCGAAATCTCTCGTCGCTCGCCGCCCAACGGAATGATCAGTCCTTTTACAGGTTCGATCTGTTCGGCTCCGGCCAGACGGCTTTTCAGTGGCTCCTGAAGTAACATTTCAGCGAAGATCCTTTTCAGCCGGATTTTTTCTTTTCTTATCACAGTTGCGAGTATTCCGATCCCTACATTCGACGTACCATCTGCCAGGTGAAATATCCAAAGATACCCGGGAAGGATCTCTTTGGGAAGATACATCTCAATCGGGTTGCCCTCGTGCAGTGGCTTCAGCCCGCGGAAATAGGTTCTTACCGCCACGCACTGGTGCCCGGGCGTAATGTGCTTCAATCGCATTTGTCGCGCAACGAAGGAGTTCACCCCGTCGGCCCCAACCAGGATTCGACCTTCAAAAGTTCCCAGACGCGTCTCAATTTCCACACAACCGGGAGTGTTTCTGATCTTCTCGGGTATGCAAGACTCGTAGATTGTTATGTTAGAATGTTGTTTCAGATGCTGAAACAGGAAGTTGTCGAAATCTATCCTGCGACATGTGTACATCTGTTTTTTTTCAGCTGCCGGCTTCACCGGAAGGGAAACCTGTTGAAACCCGGGAGAAAAAATTTCGGCACCGCAACAGGATTGTATGCCGGCAAGCGATTTGAAAGATTCTCCCAGTGCAATGGAAATAGTTGAAAGCTGGTTGATTACGTCCAACGTCAGTCCGTCGCCGCAAATTTTTTCTCTTGGGAATATGGCCTTATCCAGGACCGCGACCGATAGATATGAATTTGCCAGGCACAGCGCCGTGGCCATACCGGCCGGACCGGCACCCACAATCAGGACATCAAATTTTCTGCGCATGGCTGGTGATTAAAGAATCTGAAGGATTTTTTGCAGGAATTCACTGCAAATAAATGTTTTTAAACCGCTAACTTTATCGCCTGAATCAAAATTATTTCAACAAAAAGCGGTTTATAACGTCTAACCCAGTTTTATCCGATGTGCAATTTCTTAAAATCCCAGTTGGTCCATTTGTTTCTTGTTATCTCATTTTTCCGGCTTGTGGCGCAGCCTGCGGAATCAGTTAAAGAACCTGTGTCAAAAGATAACCCGAAATGGGTAATTGTTATTCACGGGGGAGCAGGCGGACCGGTGAAAGGATCATTATCCGCCTCACAGGAAGAGGCTTACCTGAATATGCTCAGCCAGGCCCTCGAATCAGGGTCTGCGATCCTCAGATCGGGTGGAACCAGCCTTGAAGCAGTTACTGCAGCGGTTTGTTTTATGGAGGACTGTCCGCTTTTTAATGCAGGTAAAGGGGCTGTTCTCGATGAGGAGGGAAAAGCGGAGCTGGATGCCGCCGTGATGGATGGCCGGACCCTTAAAGCCGGTGCTGTTGGGGGCGTTCGAACTGTGAAAAATCCGGTTCTTGCAGCCGTGGCAGTCATGGAAAAAACGAAGCATGTCATGCTGGCCGGGCCGGGGGCCGACCGTTTTGCGAGAGAACAGGGGCTTAAGATCGTTCCTGCCTCCTATTTCATTGTCACCGACCGCTATGAAAAATGGAAACAGACGAAACCAGGAGCAGATGCCGTTCATGGAACCGTAGGGGCTGTTGCACTTGACCAGTCGGGCAACCTGGCGGCAGCAACCTCAACCGGCGGGATGTCCCGGAAAATGGTTGGACGGCTGGGAGATACGCCGATCATCGGAGCCGGAACCTATGCCAACAATAAAACCTGTGCGGTATCCTGCACCGGGCACGGGGAGTTTTTCATCCGAAATGTCGTTGCCTACGACCTTTCCGCCCTTATGGAATACAAAGGTTTGCCGCTGGCTGAAGCTGCGGAATATATAGTGAACGATAAACTCAAGAGTCAGAAGGCCGATGGCGGACTGATCGCGGTCGACAAAGAGGGTAACATTGCCATGCCGTTTAATTCCAATGCCATGTTCCGCGGATATAAAACCTCAGATGACCGGAGTTTAGTGGCAATTTTTAAGTAAGGTCACTGTTTTTCGTATAGTTGAACCTCATCATGAACGTATTCCAGTGAAACGCCGGCCAGGCGGAACATCTCCTCGGATTCTTTACCGTCATGATATTTACGCTCACAAACCACGCGTTCGATCCCACAGTTGATAATCAGCATGGCACAGGTGCGGCAGGGAGTCATCCTGCAGTACAAGGTGGATTTTTCGAGTGAAATACCCAGTCGCGCTGCCTGGCAGATAGCATTTTGCTCCGCATGAACCGTTCGCATGCAATGCTGGGTAATGCGGCTATCGTCGTGGGTCACCTGTTTCATCAGATGCCCTACCTCATCGCAATGCGGTAATCCACGGGGCGAACCTACGTACCCACTTACCAGTATCTGCTTGTCGCGGGCAATCACGCATCCGCTGCGGCCCCGGTCGCAGGTAGCCCGCTTTGAAACCGTATGTGCAATCTCCATGAAATATTCGTCCCAGGAGGGTCGCTGGTATTTTTCGTTATCCATTGAGGTCGATTTTCAATTTCCGGTAAAGGTAATAATCATTTTTTTATGAACACCGCTTTGGGATAGCGTCTGAATTCGTATCTTTACAGACTGAAAATTAAGCGTTAAACCCGTTTCTGTTATGAAAAAACTATCCTGTACTACCCTCCTGTTTTTGGTCTTTTTTATTGGCGCTCAAGCACAATTTCTGCCCAATCCTGCTGCCGGCGACACGGCCAATTATCCGTATTGGGTTCAGATGATGCAGGATCCTACCGCGAAATTCCGGGACACCCAGCGTGCTTTTGAAAAATACTGGGCAGGACGAGAAAATATCAGGCACAATGGCTGGAAAGTTTTCAAACGTTGGGAGTATATCAACCAGGACCGTGTTCAGTCAGATGGAACACTGCCGTCCGGCAATCAGATTCTAACCGAATACCAGCAATATTTTGCTACCCACCTTAATTCAAAATCGGCCAATGGCAACTGGAGCCAGGTGGGTCCTGTCACATCACCCGGCAACCTTACAAGTCAGCCCAACGGTCTCGGTCGTATCAATGGCCTCTGTTTTCATCCTTCCAATGCCGGCACTTTTTATGCCGGTTCTCCTTCGGGCGGCCTATGGCGTACCACCGACGGCGCCACCACCTGGTCAGCCCTTACTACCAGCACACCTACCTTGGGAGTTTCGTCCATCCTTTTACATCCCACCAATGCGAACCTTATCCTTATCGGTACCGGTGACCGCGATGGCAATGATGCTCCGGGCATGGGTGTTTACAAGAGCATTGATGGCGGTACAACCTGGGTGCCTTCCAATACTGGCATGGGCAACCTCACCGTTGGGATGATGATGAGGCACCCTTCAGATCCGAATATAATCCTGGCAGCCACCAGTGGCGGAATTTATAAAAGTATTGACGGAGGCTCAAACTGGATACGAAAGTCATCCAATTCCAGCGCCTACAAGGACATCCGTTTCAAACCCGTCGATCCCACCACTGTTTATTCCACAGCAGGCGGACTTTTTTACCGCTCTGCCAACACAGGAGATACCTGGACACAGATACCGATAGGAGTATCAGGAAGCAGGCTGGTTATCGGGGTAAGCGCAAACCAGCCGGCAACAGTTTACCTATGCCAGACCAATGGACCATTTGCAGGTCTGCTAAAGTCGACCGACAGCGGGCTTACCTTTACAACCCAGTCAACTACGCCCAACCTCATGGATTACAATTGTGATGGAGGCGGCACCGCCAGCCAGGCATGGTACGACCTCTGTATTGCGGTAGATCCCAACAATGCGAACATTCTCTATGTAGGCGGAGTAAACATCTGGAAATCAATCAATGGCGGGGTAACCTGGACCATCGCATCACATTGGGTTGGAAGTTCGTGGGGTACTTCCTGTGCGCCATCCGTTCACGCCGATATTCATTGCCTGGACTGGTCGCCGGTGAATGGCAATCTTTTTACCGGGAATGACGGAGGTGTTTATAAAACCGCCAACGGAGGAACAAACTGGACAGACATCTCTTCCGGACTTGCCATAGCGCAGGTGTACAAGATCGGTCAGAGTGCCGGTTACCAGGGAATTGCAATGAACGGTTATCAAGATAACGGCACTTCCAAAAACACGGGAACGACCTTCAACACTGTTATCGGGGGTGACGGAATGGAGTGCATCGTCGATCCGGGAGATACCAATTATCGTTATGGATCCATTTACTATGGCACCATCATGCGGTCGGTTGGTGGGTACAACACCATCGCTGCAAACGGGGTTAATGGTATCACCGAAGCAGGTGGTTGGGTGACCCCGTATATTCTGCATGAAACCAATGCGGCAACCATGTTCATCGGTTACCAGAATGTATGGCGCAGTACCAATATCAAAGCTGTCTCCACAAGCTCAGTCACCTGGACGAAAATTTCAACAGGTGAAACAGCCAACTGTACGGTCCTGGAACAATCACCTGCCAACGTCGACATCGTTTATGTTGTCAGGTCGGGGTCACTGAAGCGTTCCGATAACGCCAATGCAGCTACGCCGGTGTGGACTGCATGCTCCCTTCCCGGAAGTACGACACCGTCTGACCTTGAGGCACATCCTGCCAATGCGAATATCGTTTACGCTTCGGCCGGTACAAAAATTTATAAGTCTTCCGATAAAGGTGTTTCCTGGACGGATATCTCCGGAACGCTACCGGCTGTCAGCTATAACTGTATTGTTTTCGACAAGAACAGCAATGAAGGGCTTTATGTAGGAAATAAAACGAATGTTTTTTACAAGGATGCCACCATCAGCGACTGGGTCGCGTTTTCCACCGGACTCCCAACCGTTGATGTGCGGGAACTGGAGATCTTTTACGACCCGCTGAACGCGGTGAATAACAGGCTGAAAGCTGCCACCTATGGAAGGGGATTGTGGGAGTCAGACCTCTATTCGGTATTTTCTGTAACTCCGGCTAACCAAAATGTAACGGACCTGGCCGGTTCAACCTCCTTTACCGTTACCGCCAACTCCTCTACTTCATGGACGGCTTCCAGCAACGCCACCTGGTGTACGGTTACTCCGTCAGGAAGCGGAAACGGGACCATTGCGGCAAATTATACCTCAAACCCAACCATCAATCCCCGTGTTGCCGGCATCACCGCCACCCCTTCAGGAGGACTGCTAGCCCAGACAGTTACGGTAACCCAGTCGGGGGCGGCGCCTACCCTTGCTGTGACACCTCCCAACCAGAATGTAAATTACCCTGCCGGCACAACCAATTTTTCAGTCCTCAGTAATACAACATGGTCGGCTACCAGCGATGTAACATGGTGCATTCCAACGGCTGCCGGCTCCGGTAATGGAACCATCGTTGCAAATTTTACTGAAAATTTAACCGTTATTTCCAGGGTGGCAACGCTCACGGTAACTGTTACCGGAATTCCTCCCCAAACCGTAACAGTAACACAGGCCGGAGCAACGCCAACACTTACGGTTCAACCTTCCAATCAGAATGTGCCGGCACCCGCTGGTACCACCAGCTTTACCGTGACTTCCAATACGGACTGGACGGCCGTTAGCAATGCAACATGGTGTACGATAACACCGTCAGGTACAGGCAATGGAAATATTGCTGTGAATTATTCTGAGAACAGTTCCATTAACACCAGAATTGCAACTATCACAGTTACCGTGGGGGGACTTGCTCCGGTTACAGTTACCGTTACCCAGTCGGGTGCAGCGCCAACCCTCGGAATTACGCCGCAAAATCAGGATGTTACTGCTGCTGCCGGAACAACATCTTTCGCCGTAACCTCAAATACTAACTGGAATGCAGTAAGCGATGCAGCATGGTGCGCAGTAACAACCGCAGGTTCGGGTAACGGCTCTTTAGATGCAACCTATGAGGAAAATCTCATCGTTAGTCTGCGGATAGCCCATATCACGGTCTCCGTAACAGGATTGCCCGTCATGATAGTTACCGTTACCCAGGAGAGCGCGGTGGCTATCCTGACTGTAACTCCGCCCAACAGAAACGTTTCACCCCTGCCAGGCAGCACCGACTTTACCGTCACATCCAATACCAGCTGGACTGCCACTGCAGACTCAGCATGGTGTAATGTTACTCCATCCGGTAGCGGCAATGGTACCATCAACGCGGTTTATGCAGAAAATCCCTATTACTTCACCCGTATTGCCACCATCACGGTTTCTGTTGCCGGAATCTCCCCGCAGCTTGTTACAGTAACTCAATCGCAGTCTGCCGTTTCAGTGGGTGATGTGTTGTCGGACGGAATCAGACTTTTTCCGAATCCGACAACCGGGAAATTTCGCATCCTGACAGGAAATGCGGCCTCCGGTTATCTTGAGGTAAAGGTGATGGATTTTACCGGCAATGTGATCAGGTCGGAAAAATGCAGTGTAAACAGCAATTGTGAATTCGATCTGGGGGCCCTGCCGCAAGGTTGCTATTTTGTGAGGATCAAGTCTGACCATGATTATCTGATCAGAAAACTGGTCATCCTGCGGTAATCTCTGCCAGAGCCTTCTCCACTTGCAGGAACAGCGCCTCTTTGTCTCCATTGTTTTCAAAAACAAAATCAGCCTGACGGATACACTCCGCCAGGTTTTGTTTATTTGGATCCGTTGAGGTCATTTCACGTATCTCGTTTTCCCGGAAAGTTTCGAAGCTTATGCTGTCGGTTTCTGATTTCCGCTCATAGATCCGTTGGTAACGGATCTCCGGAAGGGCATCCACAGCAAACAGTTGAAAATTCTTACTGCTGCGGAGTGAGGTGATTTCGCCGGGTGTCCGGATGCTTTCAATAATGCAGTTACGGGCGGTTTTTTCAGCGCGCAGGAACAGTTGATCAGTTACGTAGGAAGGAGTATTTTCAGCGCGAAGTTTGTTGGCCAGGTTGAACATACTGTCGCGGTTTTCGGGCATTCCGAGCCGCCTTATCTCCTCCAGCAGAAAGGCCCGCACCGAAAAATGCAGGAAGCCCTTTGTTTCCGTCAGGTACTCAACGATGGTACCTTTGCCTGCACCGAGGGTTCCGGTTATACCAATGATCAATAACTCTTTCATTCAGGACGCGGATTTCGGGGATTTATCCAGATTGTTTAAATTTTCCCTTCTTTGAGACCTTCAATCCATTTTTCGGCAGTAACCGGATGCCAGGCTTCAAGTTTACCCAGAAGCGCTTCTGTATCCACATCCACCTGAAGGATACTCCGGTGCTCGGGGCGAAGAAACTTATCCTCTGCTGCCAGGTCGGTCATTCGTATTAACGGGTTAAAATAACCTTTAATATTGAAGAGCCCGATCGGCTTTACCACAATTCCAAGCTGGTTCCAGGTAAGGACCTCAAATAATTCATCGAAGGTGCCATAGGCTCCGGGAAGGGCGATGAATGCATCCGAAAGTTCAGCCATCAATAATTTACGTTCCTGCATGCTATCGACAATGTGCATTTCGGTGAGACGGGTGTGGGCTACCTCCCGTGCTACAAGCGATTTTGGCATGACCCCGGTTACACGACCTCCGCCGGCAAGCATCCCGTCGGCCAAAACGCGCATCAAACCTACATTTGCTCCTCCATAAACGAGAGATATCCCCTTGGTGAGAAAGAGTTCTGTCAGCTTGATAGCTCCGGCAGCATAGGCCGGGTCAGATCCGAGACTGGAGCCGCAGAAGACACAAATAGTTTTAAGCACGCCTGATGTATTGGATTGAATTTCTGTAAATTTGTTCTTGCATCACGGAACAAAGTTAAAGAAATCAAAAAGCCGGTCAAGGTATACTTATGAACATGCTCTATCCGTTAAAATTCACTCCGCTATTCAAGGATAAAATCTGGGGTGGCGATAAGATCAGAACCAGTCTGGGCCTCGACTTCGGAAAACTTCCCAATTGCGGGGAAGCGTGGGTTTTGTCGGGCGTGGAGGGAAATCAGACCAGGGTGAGCAATGGCTTTCTTGCCGGTAACGAATTGAACGAGATTCTGGAAATATACATGGATGACCTCGTCGGCGAAAAGGCATTTGATACCTATGGGGTTGAATTTCCTTTACTCATCAAGTTTATCGATGCCAATGATTACCTGTCCATCCAGGTTCATCCCGATGATGCATTGGCTGCCAGCCGGAAGATTGGCAGCGGGAAAACGGAGATGTGGTACATCCTGGATGCCGATTCCGGAGCAGAACTGATCACTGGCTTCAACCGAAAGATAGATCGGGAAAGTTACCTCGAAAGTGTCCGCAATAAGACGCTTCGCGGGATACTAAACACGGAAACTGTTTCAAAGGGTGATGTCTTTTTTATTCCGGCAGGCAGAGTCCATGCCCTCGGACCGGGAATCCTCCTTGCGGAAATTCAGCAAACTTCCGATACCACCTACCGCATTTATGATTGGGATCGGGTCGATAATGAAGGAAACCCGCGTGAACTGCATACGGAGCTTGCCCTGGATGCCATCGACTTCACCTTGCATGCGTCATACCGGACCAATTACCTCAAAGCCTCAAATAAAACGGTACCGGTTGTGGAATCCCCCTATTTTACCACCAGCATCCTCGACTTCAATGAACCAATACGCAAGGATTATGGCAACCTGGATTCTTTCGTGCTGCTCATCTGCACGGAAGGAGCTGCGCAGATCCACCATGAGCAGGGAATGGTTACCCTTACAAAAGGGGAGGTGACATTACTGCCGGCGATCCTGGATCATGTTTCCCTGGTTCCGGAGCCAGCGTGCAAAATTTTGGAAGTTTACCTGGTTTAATGTCTGAGTACAACCATCTTTTTCTGTGTCACCTGATTGTTCAGGGTCACCTTGAAAAGGAAATTTCCCGGGAGGAGGTTATCCATATTGAAATGTTTGACATAGATTCCCGGCTTTAATAATTCCCGGTCGATCTGCATCACCTCTCTGCCATTGATATCGATCACTGAAAAGGTGGCTGTTCCCTCTTCTGTAACCCGGAGATAGGCCGTTGTGCTTCCTGTGGCAGTTTTCAGCCTCGGATTCAGCAGGAACGGAGAATGTGAAGGTTCTGGTTATGGCTTCGCTGGCGAGCCAGGTGCCCGATTTTAAAGGATCGCCAAACTGGCAGGTCATGTTCCGCACCACATTCTGATGGTACGAGCCCCTCGTTCCGCTGAAACCACCGCAACTATCGAGCATACTCTGGTCGTGCAATACCCGGTCTTCTGCAAGTACAGCGTTTACCATGTAGGTGCCGGTAAGGTCGGCCAGATAAGGCGTAAACTTTGTGGTAAGTGTAACCGTTCTTGTCTGGCTGTCCCAGGTTTTCGAATCAATCGAAATCTTTACCGCTGCATCTTCAGGTAACCTGTTCAGATTCCCAGTACCGAATCACAATAAAGTTGAAAACTGTTCCAGTTGAAAAATTTATAGAACTGAGTGTCCCTGTTTGTCCTGATCTCCGAATGGTCTGGCGTCAGGTATTTTACGAGGGTGTCACATTGCTGGCACTTTAACCCTGAGAAAAAATTGTGGTAGATAAGTACAATTGACCTTGGATGGACAGGTTTGACTCAGTATTGCATAAGAGAGTCAATACATACACACTCGTCGCAGGAGGTCGATGAGCCCTTCTCGATCAGCGACCAGCGTGGGTTTTGTGCACCGGCGAAGTGAACAATCAACAGCAACAGAAATGAGAGTAATGTTTTTGTTTTCAAGGTGGTTTATTTTTATAATTCAAACATTTTCTGATGGTTATCCGGATATTATACAGGTTAAAGATAAGCTAAAATTGTAAATAATTAACAAAAATCGTTCAGATAGTAACTATTTGGTGAAATCCGCAGTATATTTGATCAACTCAAAATTCTACCTATGAAAAAGTTCTACTTTTTCTTATTCTTATTTTGTGTTGTTCCTGCCACAATCATTTTTTCACAGAATTATGAGATTTCCGAAAATAAGTCAGGAACCTGGGTTAAAATTTCCAACGGTGCCACTGTTACCCGGCAGGTTGAAACAGCCACAACAGGTGTTAAAGAGTACTTCGGAGTAAAAAACATTTCGGGGGCAGCACGGAAAGTATATGTCAGGAAACAGGTACGGAATTCTGCTCCCGGCGCTGTAAATTCATTTTGTTGGGCAAACACGTGTTTTCAGCCAGACGTTCTGGTTTCCTACTTCGGCTACAACATGACTGCCGATCTGTTTTTGCCGGCGATGTTCAAAGTGGATTTCGAACAAGCCACAGGTAACGGTGAGTCAAGAATTACCTATAGCTTTTTCGATCGCGACCACATGGCCGACAGCGCCTATTTTGATGTCCTGTTTGTTACGAACCATACCGGCATTGCGAATAACGTAGCACCTGACGTGAGTATCACGGTATTGCCCAACCCTGCAAACAGCCAGGTGAAATTTTCGGCCACGGGAAATATCACTGGCGGTAATTTGGTTCTCATGAATTTGCTCGGGATTAAGTTATACCGGATTCCCATCGAACAGGCCGCCCCGCAGGTTACAATGGACGTGACCACCCTTCCGGATGGCCTGTATCTTTATTATCTGGAAACCGGCAATGAAAAGGGGAGGATCAGCAAACTCATTATCAAACACTGATTACTCAAACCGCAAAGTTTATTTTTCCCATTTTTTCTACCTTTCCGGATGATTTTGGATAGGTGGTATCCGTTAAATATTTAATTTTGTGGAACTAAAACCAGCGTTCCATGAAAAAGTTATTTTTGATCCTGCTGATGGGCTGGATCATGATTCCCGGATTCACACAGAGTATCTTCAAATATAAAAAACTACCTGCGGTTGATATCCAGGATATTAAAGGTTCACCGTTCAACACCAGTGAAATTACGAACGACGGCAAGCCCATCATTATCGACTTTTGGGCAACCTGGTGCAAGCCTTGTGTGCGTGAATTAACCTCCATCTCCGATGTATATGATGACTGGGTGAAAGAAACCGGCGTGAAGCTCTATGCTGTTTCGGTTGACAACTCTCGTTCAGTCTCGCTGGTTGCTCCTCTGGTGAATGGAAAAGCATGGGACTACACCGTATTGCTCGATGTGAACAGCGATTTTAAGCGGGCGATGAATGTTGGCCTCATCCCCCAAACTTTCCTCCTTAACGGAAAAGGTGAAGTGGTATGGCAGCACACCTCCTTCGCCGAAGGCGATGAACTGTTGCTGATCGACCTTGTAAGGAAGCTTATCAAGGGTGAGGATATCAGCAGCCCGGATCCGGGCAACAGCAAATAGCAATGATAAATTTATTCACCGTAAAACCGCAAGCCTTGAAGAAGAATCAGAACTTTTTTTGGGGACTTATCACCACTTTATTCTTGTTCCCTTCTATTGCCACCGCGCAGGACCTGATAAAGGGTAGCGAAGTTCATGGAAATACCCAGCTGGATGCAATCTATTACCTGCCCGATGCCAAACTTGGCATAACCGACACCACCCTCGATGGCAGGCTGATACGTATGAATGGTTATACCGAGGTAAATTATACCTTGGGCAATTTCACTGCCGGAATGCGTTTCGAGGCCTATCTTCCTCCATTGCTGGGCTATGATGCCAAAAATGAAGGGCTGGGAGTTCCATACTGGTATGTAAATTATAAAAATGAATTTCTGGAGGTAACGGCAGGGAATTTTTACGAGCAGTTTGGCTATGGAATGATGTTGCGTACCTATCAGGAGTGGACACTTGGCTTCGATAATTCCATTCGCGGACTGCGGGTAAAGGTAACTCCCATCAAAGGGATCACCTTCAAAGGCGTATACGGAATCCAGCGTTTTTACTGGGATCCGTACAACAACAATACCCGTGGTATCGTCAAAGGATTCGACGCAGATTTCTACCTGAATGATATTTTTCCATCCATGGCCGACTCAAAAGTGAAACTTACCCTCGGGGGTTCTTTTGTGAGTAATTTCCAGAAAGATAAAACGAAGGATTATGCCGCAGGTAATCAGATTCTTGTGATGAAGCTACCGCAGAATGTTGCCAACTATGGAGGAAGGTTCAACCTTAACATTGGTGATTTTAACTGGTTTGCAGAATATGCACATAAGGTCAACGACCCCTCCTCCGTGAATAAATACATTTACAAGGACGGTAACGGAGTTTTCACAAGCCTGTCATACTCTACCAAAGGTCTCGGACTATCCCTCATGTCGAAATGGATTGACAATATGAGTTACAAGTCCGATCGTACGATTACCAACAACATGGTCGACATCAACTACCTGCCGGCCATTACCAAAGAGCATACCTATGCGCTGGCCACCATGTATCCTTATGCCACCCAGGCCAAAGGCGAAATAGGAATTTCAGGAACGGTTACCTTTCACCTGAAGAAAAACTCAGCCCTCGGCGGAAAAACCGGAATGACGATCGCGGCCAACTTTTCACAGGTAAACTCCATCATAAGAAATCCCGTGAATGATATCGACACGGTTGGACAACCTGGTACTCTTGGATATAAAACCAAAGTATTCGGGATTGGAAATGAGGTCTATTATCAGGATGCAAACCTTGAAATTACCAAGAAGTTTTCCAAAAAATGGAAAGGTATTTTCACCTACCTCTACCAGACTTACAATAAGTGGATCGTCGAAGCCCATGCCCTTCCCGATGGAAGTACAACAGTATACGCCCAGATAGGCGTGGCCGATGTGACCTGGAATATCACCAAAAAGCATTCACTCCGCGGAGAACTTCAAGGTTTATGGACAAAGCAGGATAAAGGTAACTGGGTAGCAGGACTTGTTGAGTTTACCATCGCTCCACAATGGTTTTTCTCAGTTCAGGATCAGTATAATTACGGGAACCCTACAACGGCACTTCGGTTACATTATTTTCTTTTTAGCGCAGGATATACCTACAATTCCACACGCGTCGCCCTGTCCTACGGAAGGCAGCGCGAAGGAGTTATCTGTGTCGGCGGAGTGTGTCGCTATGTGCCTGCATCGAGTGGATTCACCCTGACGCTCACCAGCAGTTTTTAATTTAATCACCTGAACCCATGAAACGAACCACATATTTCCTTCTGTCCGTTCTGCTCACAAGCGCCCTGCTTCACTCGTGCACAAAAATTGAGGCGCCATATGCCACAACAAAAGAGGTGAAGGCCGACACCACCAACAACAGGTGGGTCCTTCTCGAAGACTACACCGGCATGAAATGCCAGAATTGCCCCGAAGCAGCCATACTTGGCAAAACACTGGAGAAGCTTTACGAAAACCAGGTTTATGTTATCGCCGTGCATGCCGGATACTTTGCCTATCCCGATTCATTGAGTCCATCAAGCCCTTTCTACCGGCAGGATTTCAGAAATCCGACTTCCAACACCTGGTCGTCAACGTTTAATGTAAAAACAAATCCGGTCGGAAATGTAAACAGGGTCTATTATAACTCATCTACTGATATTTTTATGCAAACTTCCGAATGGACAGGTGCCGTGGGTGCCCAGGTAAAACTACCAAAGGCTGCCGTCATATCGATGCATAACAATGTTACCATCACCGGTGGCGATACCACACTCTCCTCCTCGGTTCAACTTCGCTTTCTGAAGAAATTTCAGGGAAGCTACAACCTGTGTGTTTGCATCGTGGAAGACAGCATCGTGGGTCCGCAGCAGGTGGGTGCAACGGTGAAGATGGATTATGTCTTCAACGACCTTTTGCGTGGGTCCATCAATGGTTTCTGGGGAGAAAATATAACGTCGGCTAACGACACGGTGACTGTGATCAAGAAAGACTACACATCAAGACTGAGCGGGAAATGGAGGACCAACCACCTCAGGGTGATCGCTTTCATCCAGAATGCCGATACAAAGCAGGTTTTACATGTAATTAGTAAAAATGCAAAATAACAATCAGGGACCCGCTGCGGTTCTTCTGTTGTTATGCCCCTTCGCATAAGCGGGTTGCCATTTCATTATCTGGATAGAATTATTTTTTTGACATAATTGGTTGAATCAGTCTGTATCTTGCAATAATACATTCCTGGCCTGAGGTCGGAGGTGCTGATCGTCAACGTATGAGAACCCCGAAGTTCGCCCCATCTTAAGTCATTCAGTACTTTCCCATAAGAATCCATGAGGGTAATTTTAATTTTGCGTTCGGCAGGCAATTTATATTTGATATGAAGCACATCGCAGAAAGGATTCGGAAAAACTGAAACTACCCCTGATGCCATATATTCTTCACTGCCTGTCACCTCGAAATAGATACTGTTCGAATGCATCGATTCGCAACCTGATAAAGGATCAGTTTGGGTGGCAAAATAAACGCCGGAGGAGGAGGGTGAATAAATTTGTGAGGAGGCGTCTGGTATGATATTCCCGTTCAGGTACCATCGGTTTCCCAAAGCGATGTCAGATAGAAGGGTAACTCCGTTTTCAGAAATTACCGGTGAGGCGGGTTTGGGTACAAGGGTAAGGGCTATCGGGTTGGAAGTAAGATTACCGGCGCTGTCGCTTATTGTTACTGTGTACGTGATGTTTGTCTCCGGCAGGGCAATCGGGTTTGCAACCGAGGGATCATCAAGGTATGTTGCAGGAGTCCATTGATAGGTATAGCTTCCGGTACCACCGGTTACCACCGCAACCAGCTGGCTCGGACTACCCTGGCAAACCGTTGCCGGAAATGCATTGGCAATAATATTGAGAGGCCCGCCGGCACACGACAAGTTTGCTTCCCATCCCGGGAAGTTATCTGCATAATCGGAGCGGAACTCGAACGTTAAGGCCCCATCGCTGCTGGTCGCGTTAATTTCGCCGGGTGAATTGGTTCCGCAATAGGTTCCGAGCAGTGGCGCCATCGCGGAGGAGCCATTATAGATACTGAGGTAATCGTAGCTGCAATTGATATGGGGTTCGACATTAAAATCCGTAAACGAGACTTTCAACATGGCACCAGCGGTACCCGGATAGAATGTCATAGTATACGCTTCATTGTCGGAATAATTTCCTGCAGGGCCTCCGGAGTCAAAGAAGGTGCCGTTGCATGTGTTTACCGCGGCGTTGCTCATCGTAAACTGCGGACCCTGGCCAAGGGTCAGATCGATCAGCTTTTCCGCAGTATATTGGTTCAGCTGGCCTGCGCTTGCCGTGTAGTTTAGTCCGACCAGGGTCCCCGGAGGGGTAATCCCATTGGAGACAACATCGAAAAGAACAGAGTCAACGCCATTGGCGGGAATATTCCCAAGATAGTAGTTTGGATTGGTGGTCAGGATGAATGGAGTAGCTCCGGGTGGTACCAGCAAATGACCGGCTCCGTTAACAGCCTCTGCATGCCCCGTGTTGGCGGTGATTATTTTAAGCTGGGCGCACTCTCCGGGATCAAGAATGCCATTGTTGTTACCCCCGGGTGCAGGGTCAAGCACGGTAACCTGACCGATCGTAATAGAAGGCGCATTTATGGTGAGCAGGAAGGTGTTGCCCCAGCTGTTCGTGCCATCTGTAAATAGTACCGTAAAATGCACTTTGTGCTGATCGGTAACGAAATCTTTGACAGTGAGTCCGAAGGCATCCTGGTAGACATAGGTTCCTCCGGGAGGAAGGGTGCCCAAATTAAAAGATGCGGAGGTGATAAAAATGTTCGTGTCTGAAGTGGAGATGGTACCGGTCACATCGGCGGCAGGCAGCGTGCCGACATTGCTGACGGGTATATTGAGCCTGATGGACTCGCTATAATCCGCTTTGCGGTTATGATTTCCGCCGATAGAATCGTTTACGGTAACGATACCCGAAGTAAGGTAGGCTCCTCTAGCCTGAATGACTTGGATGGAGTCGATTACAGGTTTGCGGTTTTGTTTTGTGATAACGATGCTCAGTACCCCGGGTTCT
>JANXZO010000051.1 GCA_025355465.1 Bacteroidales bacterium | reverse complement strand
TATGCAAAAGAAATCAGAAGATGAACTTGCGAAACTACTTGAACCCTATTTTGAAAAGCACGACCTGGCTCCCCTGCCTGATTACGTTCGCAAAGTTATACATCTCATCAGGGAACGGACATTTCTTATTCCTGATTTATGGAACAATTCCTGGTTTTTCTTTGAACGCCCCGGGCAATATGACCTGCAGGTTTACCAGAAAATATGGCTGCCGGGAACTACAGGATGGCTCAGGGATTTTGTAAAAGAGGTTGAATGTCTGTCCGACTTTAATAAAGATACTTTACACAAAGTTGTCCAGGATTTCACGACGAAAACCGGAATTAAAACCAGTCAATTGATGAATCCCCTGCGACTGCTGATGGTTGGTTCAAACCAGGGGCCGGGGATGATGGATCTGGCAGAGGTTCTGGGAAAGGAAGAATTTCTGAAACGATTAGATACAGGTCTTTCTAAATTATCAGTCTGATAAGACAAATATTGAAGAAGCCCAACTCAAATTAGTTAAATGAGTTGGGCTTCTATGTTGTCCGACTAGGGGTCGAACCTAGACTCTAATGATCCAGAATCATTTGTGTTGCCAGTTACACCATCGGACAATCTGCTTGCAAAATTAATACTTTTTTTGCAAAAACGTAAAGTAATCTTTAAGATTTTTCCAATCTTGCCCAGGAGTCCTTTAGCTGAACAACCCGATTAAAGATAATATTTTGCGGAGTCGAATCCTTGTCAACCGAAAAATAACCAATTCTTTCGAATTGAAATTTATCCAGTATTTTGCAGCCAGCGACGTTGGGTTCAACTTTGGCTGCAACAATTCTCAGTGATTCCGGATTGAGAAAATCCTTGTAGGTTTTACCCTCCTCGTTACCATCCGGATTTTCTTTGGTAAAGAGCCTGTCGTAAAGCCTCGTTACAACATCAACAGCGTGACTTGCTGAAACCCAGTGGAGGGTTCCTTTAACCTTGCGGTTGCTGTCGGGCATGCCACTTTTTGTCTGGGGGTCGTAGGTACAATGAATCTCTTCGATAATGCCCGTTACGGGGTCTTTTACGACACTTTCGCAGCGGATTATATAGGCAGCCTTCAATCTGACCTCTCGGCCGGGAGCGAGGCGGAAAAACTTATTTGGGGGGTCTTCCATGAAATCGTCCCGTTCAATGAACAGGGTTTTAGAGAATGGCATTTTTCTTTTCCCTGATGTTTCATCTTCCGGATTGTTTACAGACTCCATCTGTTCAACAAGGTCGTCCGGGTAGTTATCAAGGATTACCTTTACCGGATTTATTACGGCCATAAGCCTCTTTGCGCGCTTATTAAGATCCTCGCGGATACAATACTCAAGTAGGCTTGTGTCGATCACATTATCCCGTTTCGCAACCCCGATGATATCGGCGAAGTTGCGGATCGATTCGGGAGTGAATCCCCGCCTGCGCAATCCGGATATCGTCGGCATCCTGGGATCATCCCAACCGCTGACATAGCCGTCTTTAACTAATTCCAGTAATTTTCTCTTACTCATTACTGTATAACTCAGGTTAAGTCTGGCAAACTCGATTTGTCTCGGCGCATATAATCCGATTTCGCGGATGAACCAGTCGTAGAGCGGTCTGTGCACTTCAAACTCAAGGGTACAAATCGAATGTGTAATTCGTTCGATTGAGTCAGATTGGCCGTGGGCGAAATCGTACATGGGGTAGACACACCAGGCGTCTCCAGTGCGGTGATGAGACGTATGAAGGATTCTGTACAGGATCGGGTCGCGCATGTGCATGTTTGGAGAAGCCATATCAATTTTGGCCCGCAGCACTTTAGCGCCATCTGCAAATTTCCCTGCCCGCATTTGTGCAAACAGATCCAGATTCTCCGCTACGGTGCGGTTACGGTATGGACTCTCGCTACCCGGACGAGTTGGGGTTCCACGGGTTTCGCTAATCTGATCGACTGACATATCGCACACATATGCTTTTCCCTTTTCGATAAGAACACGTGCAAACCCATATAGTTGTTCAAAATAATCGGAAGCATAATAAAGCCGGTCGTTCCAGTCAAAACCAAGCCATTTCACATCTTCTATAATGGAATCTACATATTCAACATCCTCCTTTACCGGATTGGTATCATCAAAACGGAGATTTGTCTTTCCATTATACCTTTTACTCAACCCGAAATTCAGGCAGATTGATTTGGCATGGCCGATGTGAAGATATCCATTGGGTTCCGGCGGAAAGCGTGTGTGTACGCGGCTATCGTTTACCCCTCGCCGGATATCGTCTTCAATAATTTCTTCAATGAAGTTCAATGCCCGTTTTTCGTCGTCAGGCAAATTAGAATTATTCATACTTTTTTCTTTATACCCATCCCCTTAATCAGCACTGCAACCATGGGCGGAGTTATTGGCAAAAGTACAGAATTTTGCTAAAAGGCCGGGAAAGTCAGCGGAAATTGATAATTTCGGGTTCTGAAATAATGTACAATATGGGCACGATTCTGCTGGAGGGCATGGAGTTTTTTTCCTACCATGGTTGTTTCAAAGAGGAGCAATTGATTGGTACAAAATTCACAGTCGACCTTGCTGTCGAAGCAGATATGCAGGTCGCGGAAGTTTCAGACCGATTAGTTGAAACTGTTGATTATGTTGGGCTTTACAAAGCTGTGAAAAAGCAGATGGACACGAAGGCTTACCTGCTCGAACATGTTGCATGGCGTATCATGGAGTCGCTGAAAACTTCATTTCCGGAACTTAGTTCGATTGAATTAAAAATCAATAAAATCAACCCTCCCATCGGAGGAAAGGTCCACCAGGTTTGTTATGCAACATCCTGGCGTAAATGATTTGGTGGGAATTTCATTTAATTTTGTAATTTTGCCATCCCATTCAACTTGGTTTCGTGGCCGAGTGGCTAGGCAGCGGTCTGCAAAACCGTCCACAGCGGTTCGACTCCGCTCGAAACCTCAGCATCTAGGGCAACTCTTCGGGTTGCCCTTGTTTTATCCGGATTTTTATTTTTCCTTCGAGAAAAACAGGTACTCGCTTACCATGATGAGCATAACTGTAAATGTGCTGCTCAATAAAACCCTGACGAATGTTGAGAAGAACTCACCCAGGCGGAAAACTTCCAGGTAAAACAAAGAGAAGTGATGTATCATCACAAGGGAAATTGAATAGTACAAAAACCAGCTCATTCCCTGGTTCCTCAAGGAGGGCGTGTCGCCAATCAGTGATTCCGGGCCTGAGGAGATCCGGGATATTACAAATGGCCGGGCAAATGCCATAATTACACAGGCAGCCGCATTCAGGCCAATGGTATTGGTAAAGAGGTCAATCCCCATTCCAAGGGCAAAAGAGGCAACGAGGAGCATCCATTTGGGGGTTGCAAACGGGAGCAGGAGAATAAAATAAACATAAAAGTAAGGATTGACGTATCCTCCTAAATTGATATGATTTAGTATCAGCACCTGCAGGGCGATCAGGAAGAAAAACCGGACAAAATTTAAAAAGACGGTCCTGGATGTCACTTTATTGGGTTTTAAACGAGGTCTTCAGTTTCTCTTTTTCCATTCGCATGAGGTCAACGATAACCTCTACATACCCAAGGCTGTTAAAGTCGGTGGAGAAAAGTATGTTCCCGAAATTGAAATTTTCGTCCTGGGCAATTGTAAAACCAGAAACAGTGCCAATGAGGAAGCCCTCTGGAAAAATGTCTGAATTTCCACTCGTAATTATCGTATCTCCTTTGACCATGACTATGTGTTTCGGGATTTCCCTTATCTGTCCTGTGCGATAACTTCCCCCATTCCATTCAACATTTACCAACTGGTTGTTTTTCTTGAATTTTCCGCTAATTCTGGAATCTTTATTGAGCATGGACATAATCCAGCTGAAATGCGTTGAAACACTCACCACCTGGCCAACAATGCGGTTTCCGATGATTACCCCCATGTGGTTTTCGATGCCGTGTAACCTTCCTTTGTTGATCATCAGAAAGTTATTTCGCTTGTTGGTTGAATTGCTTATAACCTTGGCACTGATATATTTAAATTCCATGATAAGAAGCGGGTCCTTCCTGAAGAAAGTGGCTGTATCATTTTTGTAAAATGCTTCGGGCATACGTGAATGTACCTTGGCCATCTCCTCCACCAGTACTTTATTGGTTGCGCGCAAGGAGAAATACTCGGTAATATTGCTGAATATTGCGTTCACCGAGCCGGTAAAGCCGCTTGAGAGGGAATATAGGGCAGATCCCTGGAACTCGTTGTAGTTGAAAAGCAGAACCAGCGACAAGACCTCAAGAAGCAGAAATAGAATATAAAAATATTGCTTCCGGAGGAACAGGAAAAGATTCCGCATGAGACATATTACTTGATAAGAAAGGTAAACTTATCAAAATTTTTCAGTGCAATGCCTGTTCCGCGGGCAACGGCCCGAAGCGGATCTTCGGCTACATGAACCTTAAGCTTCGTCTTCATGTGAAGTCGTTTATCAAGTCCGCGTAACAAGGCTCCTCCACCGGTAAGATATATCCCGGTTTCAAAAATATCAGAAGCCAGCTCCGGTGGTGTCATTTCTAGGGCATTCAGAACCGCTGCTTCGATCTTGGCGACCGATTTGTCTAGAGCATGTGCTATCTCAGAATAATTTACGATTACCTCTTTGGGGATACCGGTAAGGAGATCGCGGCCATGCACCGCGTATTCCGGTGGTGCGTTGTCGATTTCGGCCAAAGCAGCACCCACTTCAATCTTTATTCGCTCCGCGGTTCGTTCACCAATATTGATATTGTGCTGCTTCCGCATATATTCTTCGATGTCAGAGTTAAATTCGTCGCCTGCAATACGTATCGATTTATTGTTAACAATTCCGCCGAGGGCAAT
Source organism: Bacteroidales bacterium (assembly GCA_025355465.1). Lineage (GTDB taxonomy): Bacteria > Bacteroidota > Bacteroidia > Bacteroidales > FEN-979 > JANXZO01. Next base: position 89,301 of record JANXZO010000051.1, on the reverse strand, counting down.
GACTGCAATTTCACTGGTTCCTCCCCCAATGTCAATAACCATATTTCCAACTGGTTCAAGGACATCAATTCCGATCCCGATGGCAGCTGCCATGGGTTCATGAATCAGTCGCACCTCCTTGGCTCCCGCCTGTTCTGCAGAGTCTTTAACTGCCCTCTCTTCTACTTCGGTAATTCCTGAGGGTATGCAAATCACCATTTTCATGGCGGGGGGAAACCACGATTTTCTGATCTCAATCATTTTGATAAGCTCCCTTATCATGTGTTCTGCTGCCTGGAAATCAGCAATAACACCACCACGCAAAGGCCTCACAGTCTTGATGTTTTCATGGGTTTTACCATGCATCATCTGGGCTTTTTTCCCAACGGCGATAATTTTTCCGGAACTTCTTTCAATGGCGACAATGGAGGGCTCGTCAATGACCACTTTATCGTTGTAGATAATGATCGTATTGGCCGTTCCCAGGTCCATTGCTATCTCTTTGGTAAACCATCCCATGCTAAAAGTTGTTTTAATGTTTAAAATGGCGGATGCCGGTAAACACCATCGACATCCCGTGTTCATTACAATACTTTACCGAGTCGGCATCACGGATAGAACCACCCGGTTGAATAACGGCAGCTATTCCAGCTTCATGGGCAATCTCTACCGAATCAGCAAATGGGAAGAATGCATCTGATGCCATAACCGCTCCGCGGGGATCAAAACCAAATGCATTCGCCTTGAGAATAGCTTGTTTCATTGCATCAATTCTTGAAGTCTGCCCCATGCCGCACCCGATAAGCTGTCGATTTTTGCTGAGAACGATCGTATTGGATTTCAAATGTTTGACAATTTTTTCTGCAAAAAGAAGCTCAGCAATTTCCATTGCATCGGGCTTTTTGTCTGTAACATATTGAAAGTCCTCCTCTTGTTCTGTTCTCAGATCCTTCTCCTGCCCAAGCACCCCATTAAGAATAGATTTGAACTGCCGCACAGGAAGGTCAATCGATTTTTTTTGCAAAATTATTCTATTTTTCTTTGACTTTAGGAGTTCAAGCGCATCATCTTCAAACTTTTCAGCGATTAAAATCTCAAAGAAAAGTTTATTCACCTCGCCGGCAAGCTCCTTGTCGACTTTACCATTGATGATGATAATCCCTCCAAATGCAGAAACCGGATCGCAGGCAAGTGCATCAAGATAGGCCTGAATCAGCGTATCGCGAGTTGCCACCCCGCAAGGGTTGGTGTGCTTGATAATGGCCACGGTTGGCTCCGCAAATTCCCCCATGAGATTTATTGCGGCATCCACATCAACAAGGTTATTGTAAGAAAGTTCCTTGCCATTAAGCTGAATAAAAACATCGTTTATCTCCCCGAAAAAAAATCCTTTTTGATGCGGATTTTCACCATAACGCATAGCGTAAGTATTCATTGCGCTTGCTTTGAATCCCGGAATTTGTTCTTGGCGGTTGAAGTAGTTGAAGATTTCAGTATCGTAATGAGAGGATGTATTGAATGCCTGGGCTGCAAAATACCTTCGTTCAGCCAGGGTGGTTAAACCGTTGTTCGAATCCAGCATTTGGAAAAGCTTGGCATAATGTTCAGCTGCCGGAATGATCAGAACATGCCGAAAATTCTTAGCTGCTGCACGAATCAGGGAGATTCCCCCGATGTCGATTTTTTCAATGATCTCCTCCTCGTCTTGGCAGGATTTTATCGTCTTTTCGAAGGGATAAAGATCTACAACAACCAAATCTACCGATGGAATTTCATAACGCTCCACCTCATCTATATCGGATAACTGGTCACGGCGCCATAGGATTCCTCCGAAAACCTTGGGGTGAAGGGTTTTCACCCTTCCACCTAAAATTGAAGGATAAGAAGTGATTGTTTCGATGGAGGTAGCGTTAATGCCTTTGCTTTTCAGAAAGTCAAAAGTTCCTCCTGTAGAGATAATCTGAACGTTCAAAGACTCTAGTTTTCTTGCAAGGTCCTCGATTCGCTCTTTAGAGTAGACAGAAATAAGTGCAGATTTTATTTTGATTTGATCGGTCATATGCAAGAGGTTAGTTGTAACGTAATCGTGCACACAGCGTCTAAGTTTCGCTGTTTTGTACCTGTTGCAATGTTACCAAATTTAACCGGACCATGCAACGAAATCAGGAACAGAATGGATTAAATATTACCTTTACTGTACCTTTGTAAGAATCTGCCTCGATATGATTTTAATCTTACGTCTTATTCGGGAAAGCTATGTGTTTGCATTTCAAGCGATTATTGTAAACAAGGTTAGAACCATACTTTCACTACTCGGGATTACCATCGGAATTTTTTGTGTGATTTCCGTGTTTACTATATTCGATTCGATGGAAGGGGCAATTCGAAAAAGTATTGCCTCCCTGGGAAGTAATGTGCTTTACGTACAGAAATGGCCCTGGGCAATGGGTGGAGATTACCCCTGGTGGAAATACTGGCAGCGACCTGAGGCAACGCTGGAAGATATGCGTGAAATAGAAAAACGTACCGCTCTTTCAGAAGCGGTTGCTTACATGGTTTCCGTGAATAAGACTGTAAAATATCGTAATAACTATGTTGAAAATGTAGGTATTTTAGGCGTTTCACAAGATTTTGACAAAGTCTGGAAATTTGAGCTGTCGGACGGACGGTATTTTTCTCCTTCAGAATCTTTCGGTGGCCGGAACATAGCCATGATTGGGAATGATATTGCAATGAATCTGTTTCCCGAGGGAGACCCTATCGGAAAAAAGATCAAGGTGCTCGGCCGCAACGTAGAAGTTATCGGCATTATGAAGAAGGAGGGGGAGGACTTTTTTGGTAATTCCAATGACAAGCTGGTATACCTGCCGGTGAACTATTTTAAAACATTGGTGGATATCCGGGATATGGATGCGACCATTATTGTGAAAGCCAGGCCACTGGTTTCAAATGATGAGTTGCGCGATGAGCTTACCGGAATCATGCGGTCCATCCGGAAATTAAAACCTTCGGCAGACGATAACTTTGCAATCAACGAAACCGATATAATTTCGAAGGGCTTCGACAGTCTTTTTGCAGTAATCGCATCTGTAGGCTGGATTATCGGAGGATTTTCTCTGCTTGTCGGAGGTTTCGGGATCGCTAATATCATGTTCGTCTCAGTAAAGGAAAGAACCAATATCATTGGGATTCAGAAGGCGTTGGGAGCTAAAAATTACTTTATTTTATTACAGTTCCTTTTCGAGGCAGTTTTTCTTTCGTTAATCGGCGGAATTGTGGGGCTTTTAATTATCCTCGTCCTGACGCTGATCGTTTCCAATACAACCTCCTTTACATTGATCCTTACACAAGGCAATATATTGCTTGGTATCGGTGTTTCCGGATTGATCGGATTAATTTCCGGGATAATTCCCGCTTACAGTGCTTCTAAGCTTGATCCCGTTGAGGCCATGCGCACAGGGATGTAATTTAAAACGGCCAGAATTGATTGTCGTTCCAGATTTTTTCCTTCAGCTCGTTGTCCATGTCGCTTAACACCTTCAGGTGTCCTTTTTCCCAATCAGCAAGCCATTTATAAAGATCTCTTTCATTAGGATCGGTAGTGGTTTCGGCCTGCCTGGAATAAACATCGATGGCACGCTTTTCAAAATCGATGGCAGCGGAAATCGCAGCTGCCTCGAAACCTGCAGCAGAAATTTTGCTTTTCATCTCCTCCGACAGAATGAGGTTGGCGTAGCCCTCCAGCGCGCTGTCGGGAAGCTCTACTTTGCTGAAACCGTTCCCTTTCTCATAACTAAGATACTGTTCTGCAAGAAACTTTACATGCTTGGTCTCTTCGTCAGCCATGGTGAGAAAGATGTGCTTTATCTCTTCATCTGGAGATTTCTCTGCAACTGCATCATAAAATGCATGACCTCTCTTTTCCATGAGAATAGCCATTTTCAGGATTTCGAGCGCTTTGGTGGTTTCCATAAGATTGGTTTTGAATGTTCAAACTTACAATAATTTCTGATATGACTCACTGCTGAATAAAACGGGCTTTACAACTTTATCTATCAGTTAATTCAACGGTTGATGTGCGTCTTGATGCGCGAGGAGAGAAGGTCGATGGCCACCTTGTTCTGGCCGCCCTGTGGTACAATTATATCTGCATAACGTTTTGTTGGTTCGATAAATTGCAAATGCATGGTTTTCACAAATCGTTCATAGTGACTCAGTACCTGCCGAAAAGAGCGCCCGCGTTCCTCAATATCGCGACGAATGATACGCATGAGCCGGTCATCCCCATCTGCATCCACAAAAACTTTTATATCTATTGCTTTGCGCAGCCGCGGGTTGGTTAGAATCAGAATACCTTCAACAATTATCACAGGCGATGGGTTTACCAGAATTGTTTCTTTTGACCTGGCGCAAGTAACATAAGAATAGATTGGCATTTCTATTGGCATTCCGGATTTCAGGGTTTCCAGCTGTTTTATAAGCAAACCCCACTCTATCGAAGAGGGGTGGTCAAAATTTATCTTTGCCCTTTCTTCGGCAGATTTGTGTCCATTGTCCTTATAATATGCATCTTGGGGAATTACCGTGACACTTTCCTTTGGCAGATGCTTAATTACCTGGTTTACAACTGTTGATTTTCCCGAACCGGATCCTCCGGCGATACCAATTATCAGCATAAAATTTAGAATAAATGGGTAAGAACTATTGAGCCTGCTTTAACCCCCAAACTTTCCTGTGGACGGGGGCAGGGGAGCAGATGGCTATTTGCTGCAGAACTCGATAAGAACACCCCGTGTTGATTTTGGGTGCAAAAAGCCAATGTTCATTCCCTCTGCGCCCTTACGCGATACTTTGTCGATCGGGGTCAGTCCATTTGACTCAGCCTCTTCCAATGCCAGGGTGGCATCCTTAACAGCAAATGCTACATGATGAATTCCCTCTCCTTTTTTTTCAATAAATTTACCAATCGGGCCTTCCGGATCTGTGGACTCCAAAAGTTCTATTTTGGTCTGGCCAATCAAAAAAAAGGCTGTCTTAACTTTCTGGCCCTTGATCTCTTCAACAGCGTAACAGGTTGTCCCGAGTAAATTTTCATAAAAAGGTACGCTTTCGGCCAGGCTTTTTACAGCGATACCCAGGTGCTCAATATGTGTTGGCTTCATAAATTGTATTTTAATTATTTCAGTTGTTCGGCAATTCTATCTCGTATTCCCTGCATATATGCGTCGGGTTTGCTTCGGGCATTGTTAATTGCAAACTCCGAAAAGTCATTTTTGGTCTCCTTACCGTCGCCATCCGTCTTTATGAAATAAAGCATCATTGCGGATGCTTCACACTTGTCAACAAGTCCCTTATTTGCTGCTTCGTCTACATTCACTGAGGTAAATTTCACGCGGCCGGATTTCAGTTCGGTCGGGAAGTAAAGATCGAGCGCCTTTTTAGTGTTTTCGTCAATGGCCATACAGGTTCCGCATCGGTTCGTGCCATGAAAATAGTAGACCGTAACAGAGTTGATACTTTTGGAATTATCTTGTTTAACCGGGCCGCTACACGCCGCAAATCCAATTAATATCATTGTATACAATAAACTTTTTTTCATGGTCGACAATTTTTGTATGGGTTATGGGTGTTGGCCACAAATGTACAACCAATGATTTCCGTTTTTATCTTTTTTGTAATTTTCAGAAAAAAAACTGATGAGCCACTTGGAGATTGAGCGTAAATTCCTGGTTGACAATGTGAAATGGACCAGGTTTCATAAACCGGAAGGCATACAATATCGGCAGGGTTACCTCAGTATAGATCGCGAAAAGGTAATAAGAGTAAGGGTTGCGGGGGAAAAAGGATTTATTACCATTAAAGGCCGATCGGAAACTTTTGTTCATTCTGAGTATGAATACGAGATCCCCCAGGCGGACGCAACGGAACTAATGCGTGTTTACACAAAGAATATTATCACTAAAACGCGGTTCAGGATTCCGGAAGGCAACCACACTTGGGAGGTTGATGTATTTGATGGAAGTAATACTGGACTAATCATTGCAGAAATTGAACTAACCACCCCCGATGAAAAGTTTGAAATTCCCGGTTGGGCAGGTTCCGAAGTAACATCCGATGAAAGATACTACAACGCGTATCTCTCCGAGCATCCTTTCACGGAATGGTCAAAATAAAAAACCCCCACAGATGAGACTGCAAGGGTTTTGTGGAGAATAGGGGAGTCGAACCCCTGACCTTTAGACTGCCAGTCTAACGCTCTAGCCAACTGAGCTAATTCCCCGTCGAGGTTGCAAATTTAGAAACTTTTTCCAATATGAAACGACTTTTTGCTGCTTTAAAGATAGATCCTGATATAACATTTCTGGATTCCTTTCAAAAAATGAGAGGGTCACTGTTTCACGAACCGATCAGATGGTCTGAACAAAAGAATTTTCATGTCACTTTGAAATTTTTTGGTGAAACGGCAACCCATGAAATTTCACGCATCGAACAGATAGTCAATAATATCGCCGAGAATTCGCTGTCATTTGACATCTTTTTAATGGGGTTGGGAATTTTTGGCAGCACCTATTCACCAAAGGTCATCTGGGCGAGAGTTGAGCCTTATGCGAAAATTTCTGCCTTGATGGAATCAATACAACGTGACCTTAATTCTACCGGGTTAAGTTCTGATAACCAGAATATTGTCCCACATCTGACACTGGGTAGAATCAAAGTTCTCAAAGATAAGGTCTTGTTTAAACGAGTAATTGAACAGTTCAATAATATTCGATCGACTTCTGAAACTGTTACGGAAATTATTCTTTATAACAGCATCCTCACTGGTGCCGGACCCGAATATCAAATCATTGAACGATATGCTCTAAAAAAAACTCCCCCGGAAAGTTGAATTTCCGGGGGAGTCTGAGGATCAAGGCCGTCAAGGGTTCATCCCTGATTGTTGCTTTTCTTTTCTGTCCTGTTGGCTATAACATGATAGATTATCAATCCTATCCCGCCAAACAAACAAATCATTGAGAAGAACGCGGGCTCTTCATTAAGTGTGGTGTAGGCTGCCAAAACTTTTCCAAATAGAATTCCAACACCAATTCCAATTAATAAAAGGCCCCATTTCAGGTCGGTAGGTGTCTTTGCTGCACTATCAAATATACTGGCATCAACGCCTTTCTGCACCAGTTCCATTCGCTCCTTTCTGCGAACAAGTAAGTAAACAATGCCGTACACCATTGCAAAAAATGAGATTGGGATCAAAAATTCAGTTTCCATTTCCGTAAGAATTTTGGTTTGTTTCCGTTTTTGTCCCTTTTGACGCGAATGAATAAAACAGGTTACAGGTTGAGTGGATTTTGCTAATTAACTATCAGTTTTTCAGTATAAACACCATTGCTGTTTTTCAGGGTCAACACATATACGCCCCTGGAAAATTTAGTTACATCAAGCTTCTTAACAAATTCAGCAGGAATGTTCTCGAGCGTTTCAGTGTATTTTAACACTCCCTTGATATCTGAGATTGTGAGTACAAGATGAGACTCCCGACCTTTGATTGAGATTGACAACTGTCCGTTTACAGGATTAGGGTAAATGGAGACCTGTGATGAAAGGTTGTTTTCACCTATTCCGGCACAATTCTGTGTCAGGACATTTTTGGTGGCCGCCTGTCCTTCTCCGCAACTATTTGAGCCCTTAACGGTGATAGCACCCGGCACTGCATTCGGTTCGAAGGTAACGGTAACAATATTGGTACCTGCACCAGCAGTAATCTGTACTCCGGTGGGGAACAACCAAATATAACTTGTGACAGCGGGGATCTCAGGAATACTGTACTGGTATCCTCCGCGATCAATACAAACCGTGTCTTTACCTGTGATAATCCCAGCTGGTCCGGGAAGGACTGACATAGAAACGTTTTTGGTTATAGAAGTTCCTTGTCCACAAAGGTTTTCCGCAAATACACTCACTTCGCCCGCGGTGTTGCCCCATATAACGTGCACAGTGTCAGAGCTTCCTCCTCCAACAATGGTTACATCTGAAGGAAAACTCCAGTTATATGCTGCTGCTCCGGGAGCCGCAACAACAGTAAACTGTGCAGCAACGCCCGAACACAAGGCATCGGGTCCATTGATCGGAGGGGTAAGCACAGGAATATCGTTGACTTGAACTGCCAGAACACTCGGACTAAGGTGCCCACAATCGTTTTCGGCTATTACAGAAACTGATCCCGAAGTTGTTCCAAACTGTATCGACACAGTGGAGGTATTCGTGGCACCAATAATCTGTGCTCCGGCAGGAATCAACCACGAATAATAGGTTGCGGTCGGAACTTCAACAATCGAATAGGTGTTTGTACTTCCGGCGCATACGATCTGGCTTCCGGCAATGGGACCGGGAACAGGAGGGGCAACATGAACTGTCAACGTGATGCTGCTCTGGGCTATAACGGATGCGGCATCGGTAACAGTAACCTGGTAAGCCGTTGTTGCATCGGGCGTGGCAACGGGATTGGCAATGGCCGGATTGCTTAACCCGGTTGTCGGGGTCCATGAGTAGGTATAAGGACCTGTTCCACCAATGAGCGTTACATTCAGTTGTGAACTTGCTCCAAAACAAATGGCAGAAGGGGTTGCTGTTGCCGTTGCAAGGAAAACGTTCCCCGGCATGACCTTAATCATGGCAGACCGCTTGTGAACCGGGGTTCCGTTAGGTCCTGCCGCAACGAATGTGGCCTGGTAGTTCCCGGCTGGAACATTTCCTGCGAGGGCAAGTTCAACAGTTTTGGTTGCAGGGTAGGTGGTAATTGTATTTCCCTGGGGGTAGTTGAATGTAATTGATCCAACTGTTGGCACCGGAAATATTGTTCCAGACAACAGGACCGTGTCGGTATACAACTTCACTTCCGGGATTGAAACCTGGAAACTGGCTACATCAACAGGGGTATATAGCGTATCATTGGCTTTATCGATGGCCATCGCAAAATCCGGAAAATATGCCGAGACGCTCATAAAGGAACCCTGACGAAAATCGCCCCAACCGGCCATTGCAGCCTTTTTATTGGAAACAATACCGTTATAATCGCCTTGATATCTGGGGGTTCCGCCTCCACCGCAAGTGGGACAGCTAATCTTCATTTTTTTATTCGAAATCCTTTGATTCGTGACGAAAGAGACGCCTCCGTCATCAGAATAAGAGGCATAGATATAGGCGCTATCGTGCGTTGGCGTGTCCCTTGTATCCATCCACATCACATACAGGCGGCCTGTCTCTTTGTCGCACCAGATACCAGGGTGCCACTGGTGGTTAAGGTTTGTATTTGGATCGTCATTTACTTTTTGGGCGGTACTCCAGGTGTCTCCTCCATCTGTTGAAGAGCGACACCACACATCCGGTTTATTGCCATTGCCCGGAGGATCATTGGATGCATAAACAAGATAAAGTTTGCCGCGGTTAGGGCCATAACTGTTGTCTGCCGTAATGAAAGGGTAGGGGCGGGTGCGCATACCTTCTACAGAATTACGCCCGTTAACATCGGTGCCCACATATCCTGAGAATTGCTGATTGCCAAGGTTTGTAAAAGATGCTCCGCCATCATTTGATTTATAGAACGTATAATTGGAGGAAAAACTGCTACCAGAATTTGTCACAACATAAACGGATCCACCCTGAATATCCCCGTTTGGACCAACACATACCATCATGCCCGGAAGGTTTTGGGTGCTCATGGTGGCCGTGTTCTGGAACGATGTGCCGTGGTCGATGCTTCGGGCAAAATTACCCGATGATCCATTGGTCATGGTGGTATATACATAATTTGCGTAAGGGCCTGAGGTTTGGTCGGCGGCAAGCCAGTTTTTATCATTGCCCAAAATTGCATTCACCGCGGTTCCCCATGAGGCCCCATTGGTTGTAGATTTTATTACCTTGCACCCAGTAATATTTCCATACATATTTTCATAGAACAGGTTTCCCAGACTATCATAGACTGCAACAGGGTCGCCCGCCATGCTGGCACCAAAGTTGGGGTTATTGATTGCCCAGTCCCATCCATTTTCAGAATGATGGGTTCCGTTGGTATTGTATGCCAGAAAAAACCAGGTGGGGATAAGCGGGTTGGTGGCTACATTGTTTTCGGCAAAGTCAATGCCGAGGTTGAAGTTGTCCCAATTTCCAATGGTGATAACAGAGGCCGTGGGCATTGCATCTGTGCGGGGGGGATTTTCTCTCAGGAAGCGTGGAATCTGATCCAGATTCGGATCATCGTCATACTGTGCGAAAATCGGGGTTGCTGTCAATAATAAGACGAGCATACTTAAATACGTAAAAAGTTTCATATGGCGCTGTTTTAATTAATATTTCATTGCAAAATAGACATACAAACGTACCTAAAATCTGATAAATAAGCAAATATAAAGGTTCAAACAGATCAAAACATGCTTATTTTTGTGTTGGCATGGTGTAACCACTACTTATGAACACCGTCTAAGACCCGGATGAAATACCAGGACGACAACCATTACATCGAGCTAGTTCTGAACGGTGATACTTCTGCCTATGCTGGATTGGTTGCAAAGCACAAAAATCTGGTTTTCTCAATTGCTTTAAAAATACTAAATAGTCGGGAAGACGCTGAGGAGGTGGCCCAGGATGGTTTTTTAAAGGCCTTCCAATCGTTAAAAAATTTTGAGCGGAAGTCCAAATTTTCGACCTGGTTATACCGGATCGTCTACAATGCCGCCATTTCCAAAACAAGAAAGAAAAAGCTCGATTTAATTCCGATGGATAATTATGTAATACATAATTACACGGTGGACGATATTGATCGGGGCGTCGAGGAAATGGAGGCCGAAGAGCAGCAGGTTATGATAGCTCAAGCGCTTGAAAAGCTACCTTCGGAGGATCAGCTGTTGATCACTTTGTTTTATAATGCGGATAACTCAGTTGATGAAATCAGCAACATAACAGGTCTTTCGACGTCAAATGTCAAGGTGAAACTTCATAGAATACGCAAAAAGCTGTACGAGGAGCTATCAGTAAGGATAAAACAGCAGGCCGGATAGGTCGGGTGTAACATTAAATTTTGGCCATGGAAAAGGATGATTTATTAAGCAAACTATTGAAGAACACGGTACCTGAGAGTCCGTCGGAAGGGTTTATCGAAAAGGTTATGGCGTCGGTGGCGTCGGTGCCTGTGAGTGAAACCACCACAAAGTCCATTGCAAGTCAGCTTAGATCTGCTCTTCCGTTCATCGGTTTGGCTGCTGCGGTAATAATATTTGTTTTCACATCAGACATGCCATTCAACAAATTTTTGCCTGGTACGGATTATCTTTCAAAGTATCTAGTTCCCTATTTTGCCTCCCTGGTTGGCGGGTTCAAGATACTATTCACATCACGCTTTGTTACCTTTGCATTAGGAATTGCCTTAAGTGCCGGATTTCTTGTACTTGTCGAACATTTTTTCAGTCGTCGCAGCTCTATTCATACACCGATGGTATAAATTATCAACGGGGGTTCTGCAAAAGAAAACCACCTCCCAATAAGCCTTTATAGATTGCCTAAAGGGGTCTATCCCTCCACAATTCCTTAAAACTTTTAGGGGCGATTTTTGGCAGTGTGCGACGGGGGCCCCACATTTTCCTGCCAAATCGATGTATCATCTTGTTTTTAAGGCCAGCCTTCGGTTTATCAATCAACCAGCGGTGAAGCATAACTGTTTTCCATCCTTTAACTATCCATTTCCAGCTAAAGGAGACATAGTTCCGGGCAACCGCCTCATGGCGATTATGAAGCAATAATTCATGTAATGGAATTTTAATGGGGCATACCTCGGTACACTTTCCGCACAGCGATGAAGCAAAGCTCAGGTGATTATAATCCTTCATTCCAAGGTAATGCGGTGAAATGACAGATCCGACAGGCCCTGAATAGGTTGCTTTATAAGTATATCCCCCGACACTCCTGTAAACAGGACAGCCATTGAGGCAAGCTCCACAGCGAATGCAAGATAAAGCTTTCCGTTGTTCCCTGAATTTCAGTAATTCTGTCCTGCGGTTATCAAGTAACACAACATACATCTCCCCGGGGCCATCGGGCTCCAGATCTCCTCGCGGGCCGAAAAGAAGGTTGTTGTAAACAGTAAGATTCTGACCGGTACCATGCTGGGCAAGCAGGGGTAGAAAAAGATCCAGATCTTCGATCGATGGCAGTAACTTTTCAATGCCAACGATGGCAATGTGAATTTTTGGAAATGCCATGCAAAGCAGACCATTTCCCTCATTTTCAACCAAGGCCACGGCTCCGACATCGGCAAGCAGAAAATTTCCGCCTGTAATACCGACATCAGCGCGGATAAACTCATTTCTCAGCTTTTCTCTAACAAAGCGGGCAATGTCTTCCGGTGAACTGTCGGAGGGTGTGCCAAACTTCTCATGAAAAAGTTTGGCGACATCCTCTTTTGATTTGTGCATGGCAGGCGTGAGGATGTGGTATGGTTTTTCTCCTGCAAGTTGAACAATGTATTCACCAAGGTCGGTCTCAAAAACTTCGCGCTTGTTCTTCTCCAGAAGTTCGTTCAGTTCGATTTCCTCGGTTACCATGGTCTTTTGCTTGACGATAACCTGGGCCTTTGCTTTCTTTATAATATTGAGTACCTCACGCTGGGCATCGTGCTCTGTTGGAGCCCAGATTACTTTACCACCTCGTTTACTGAAATTATTCTCGAACTCGACCAGATATTTATCAAGATTGTTAATAACCTTATGCTTGATGTTTGCAGCACGCCTTTTAGCAAGTTCCATATTCTGGTACTGGCTTTTTCCCCGCGCAACTGCCTCTTCATATTTACCAATATTATGATCGAGCCGTCTTCTATGCTCGGTGTCGAACGATTTTTTCTCGGCTTCCTGAATAAATTTCTGATAGTTGCTATTCATCAATCAGACGATTACAATGTTTGCGATATTTTCATGATCCTGCGTTCATGACGCCCTCCTTCAAATTGAGTTGTCAGAAAGGCCTGAACGATATCAGTGGCCTGCTCCAGCGTAATGAAGCGCGCCGGAAGTACAAGAATGTTAGCATCATTATGTTGTCTTCCTACAACTGCTACATCGCTGTTCCAGCAGATTGCCGCCCTGATGCCTTTGTATCTGTTTGCTACAATTGCCATTCCGTTACCGCTTCCACATAGTAGTATACCCCTGGAAAATTGACCGGATTCTACCTCCTTTGAAAGCGGGTGGGCAATATCGGGATAGTCCATGCTCTCTTCCGTGGCAGGACCATAATCCTTAAATTGAAACCCTTTACCTATAAAGTAATTAATTATGGAGGCTTTCATTTTTACACCGGCATGATCTGAACCAATGGCTATTATCCCCGAACTTCCTTCCATTGTTAATTACTTTTTTTACAAATGTAAAGATAATGAAATCAAAATGAAGCAAAAAGAAAATTTGAAAATTTTTACTATGCTCTAAATCAATTTTTTATATTTTTCACACACTATTGTTAACAAGTGTGTAATTTTGTGGCAAACTATTTATAAAATCACAGATTTGATTCCATTGACCAAAGACTTTAACACCCAGACAAATTTCAACCTTGTTTATCATCCAATATTAACATGATTTGATTGTGTTCTACCATACTATTTATAAACAATGCACGTTATTAACACCTCTTGATAACTATATCAATTCACTGTTTACAAGTTATTTATATAATGATAATTTTTAAAATACTGTTAGTTTAAATAGAAATCCGCCATTAACAAATTTTATCCATAAAAGTAATGAACCGTATCAACGGGAATTATAACAATAATAAGAATAAAAAGACTTTTATATTATTATTTAAAAGTAAAGGAGATTGCAGAGTTGATGAATGTTGCAGAAAAAATATCGAAGCTCAAGAAACAAAAAAATGCAATAATTCTGGCGCACTATTATCAGGTACCAGAAATTCAGGATGTTGCAGATTATGTTGGAGACAGTTTGGGTTTATCGCAAAGTGCATTGGAAACTCAGGCTTCAATTATAGTTTTTGCGGGTGTTCATTTTATGGCAGAAACTGCAAAAATACTGAATCCGGCTAAAAAGGTTCTGATCCCGGATATGAATGCCGGGTGCTCGCTGGCAGATTCCTGTCCACCGGACAAGTTTAAAACTTTCAAAGAGCAACATCAGGATCATATTGTAATTTCATATATCAATTGTTCAGCTGAGATTAAAGTTCTTTCGGATGTCATATGTACATCCAGCAATGCGATAAAAATTGTTGAATCCATTCCAAAGGAACAAAAGATCATTTTTGCGCCCGATAAAAATCTCGGAGGATATATTAACAATATTACAGGCAGGAAAATGATTTTGTGGAACGGATCCTGTGAGGTTCACGATGTCATCAAAGCCGAAGAGATCATACGACTTAAAGCTGAAAATCCTGATGCACAATTGATTGCTCATCCAGAATGCCAGGCAGTAGTTCTTGAAATGGCCGATTATATCGGATCAACCACAGGGCTGCTGGATTATACAATTAAGAGCACACATCAGAAATTTATTGTAGCAACCGAGTCAGGCATCCTTCATCAAATGAGAAAATCTTCTCCTAAGAAGGAATTTTTAATTGTGCCAACCGATGAAAAATGTTCATGTAACGACTGTCCTTACATGAAAATGAACACACTAGAGAAATTGTATAATTGTCTGTTGATGGAGCAACCTGAATTAAAGTTATCAGCAGATGTTATCGAAAAGGCAAAGAATCCTATCTTGCGAATGTTGGAGTTGTCAAAATAAAATTTTTCACCGGGTTATCATGAAGCCACCAAGGCACATTTATTTCAAAACAGCACTTATTATTTCTGCTTTTGCAATAACATTTCAGGTTTTCGGCCAGGATACTGTCAATCATGACGGCTACCGTAAGTTTTATTACCCTGGCGGTAAATTATCCAGTGAGGGAATGATGAAGGATGGAAAGCCGGAAGGATACTGGAAGGCATACTTTACCAACGGAAAGATAAAATCGGAAGGGAACCGGAAAAATTTCGAACTCGACAGCGCCTGGAAATTTTTCAATGAATCGGGAAAGGTGATACTTGAAGTCAACTATCGGAAAGGAAAAAAGGAGGGTTTGAAAATATCCTATCTTGACAAGGAGACCATCAAAGAAAATTTTAAAAATGACATCAAAGAGGGATTTACAACATACCTTGATGCTGAAGGCAGGATAAAACTGGTTGTGCCATTTGTGAATGGGATGGAGCAGGGATTTGGCAAAGAATATGACAAGGATGGCACCATCATAACCCTGACGGAATATAAGCGTGGTTTTATTATTGACAGGCTGAGAATCAACCGAAAGGACGGTAATGGCTGGAAACAGGGAAGATGGTACATTTTCTGGGAGAATGGAAATATCAAGCAGGAAGGAAAGTATCGTGACGATAAGAAAGACGGGTACTTTAAGGATTATGCCGAAAATGGAGATCTTCAGAAAATTTCCAAATATTCCAACGATATTATTCAGCCCGAGGCGCAGGAAATTTTAAAATTGGATATTCAAAACGAATATTATCCCGATGGAAAAATTAAAGTTAGCGCTATGTACCGCAACGGCATACTAGAGGGGGTAAAAAGGGAGTATAGTACAGCGGGCAAGATTGAGAAGGGCTTTGTTTATCAGAATGGAATCATTATTTCTGAGGGAATTATTAAAGAAGATGGCAACCGTGACGGACACTGGAAAGATTTTTATTCAGACGGAACCCTGAAAGCCGAAGGGAATTATGACAATGGAAAGCAGGCTGGTGAGTGGAAATACTATCATCCGAATGCCAAAATCGAACAGATCGGAAAATTTAATAAAAACGGAAAATTGGATGGCACCTGGCGATGGTATTATGAAAATTCAAAATTACTGAAAGAGGAGTCGTACAGAAATGGCCTGCACGATGGCATGTCCACGGAATATGATGAAAACGGAAAGATCATAGAGGAAGGTGAATATGTAAATGGACTCGAGGAGGGGCTATGGTTTGAAGTGATTGGCGACTGCTACAACAAAGGCAATTATCGTGATGGTCAGCGCACAGGCTTGTGGCTTAGTTATTACCTGATCAATGATGGAACAAAAACAGACAGCATTATCAGTTTTAAGGGTAGTTTCACGGAGGATCTTCCCGACGGTAAACATATTTACTACTGGGACAATGGAAAAATAAAGGACGAAGGGTTGTTTATCATGGGCCGAAAAGAGGGGGAGTGGATGAAATACAATTATGATGGCACCTTATTCATGATGACAACATACAAAAACGGTGTAGAGACCCGGTATGACGGAATAAAAATTAAACCCCCATTTGAAAAGGAGGAGTAGGATGAGACCAGAAAAACCAGCAAGATCGGAAAAGCAGATTAGACAAACCAAGCCGGTGGCATCAGCGGTAAGACCGGGGCCTGTAATTAAAGGTCGGGGTAAACCAAGGATAAAAAAAGATGGCGAAGACCTGATCCGGCTTAATAAATACATTTCAAACTCAGGAGTGTGTTCAAGGCGTGAAGCTGATAAACTCATTCAGGCGGGCGCTGTACAGGTAAACGGAAAAATCGTTACTGAACTGGGAACAAAAATAGCACCGACCGACAAGGTCATGTACGGAGACCAGACGATCAGCCGTGAAAAACCACGTTATATCCTGCTCAACAAGCCCAAGGGATATATCACCACTGTGGATGATCCTGAGAAACGAAAAACCGTCATGAGCCTGATTGCAGGAGCTTGCAGGGAACGCGTCTACCCGGTTGGCCGACTCGACAGAAACACCACCGGATTACTGCTGTTTACCAACGACGGAAACATTGCCAAGAAATTGACACACCCTCGCTATGGCATCCGAAAAATATACCATGTTGAGCTTGATAAGAACCTCTCCAAACCAGATTTTACAAAAATTGTTGATGGGTTGAAGCTGGAAGATGGCTTTATCAAGATTGACACACTTGAATATGTCGGCGATGGAAAAGACAAGAAACAAGTTGGCCTTGAACTGCACTCTGGCCAGAACCGTGTTGTAAGGCGCATTTTTGAATCACTCGACTATAAAGTTGTAAAGCTTGACCGTGTCTATTATGCAGGATTGACCAAAAAGAATCTGCCACGCGGAGAATATCGTTTTCTTGACGAAATTGAGGTCAACATGCTTAAAATGATCAGTGATAAACCATAACGTTATTTAACAGAAATTTATATTCATGAAACCGATCAGTATCTACATTGTCGAGGACGAATTACTGATCTCGGCCAGCCTGAAATCACAACTTCAGCATTTTGGTTATGAGATCCCGGGAAGTTCGACAAGAGGAGAGTCTTGTCTTGAGGATATTACCAAGTTGTCAATTGCCGGCAGGGAGCCAGAAATAGTTCTGATGGACATTCACCTGCGGGGGGAGATGGATGGAATTGAAACCGCCAAACTTATCAATGAAAAATTCAATTGCGGGATTATTTTTTTGACGGGTCAGAGTTCAAAGGAGATTTATGAACGTTCATTTAAAATCAAACCTTTTGGTTATCTTCTTAAGCCCATCGACATGGAGCAGACCAAGATGACCATTGAAATTGCGGCTTACCAGCGCAACCTGGAGCTTGAGAATAAGCTATATCAGAAGGACCTGGAGGCACTTCTCGAAAAACGAACCCAGGAGAACCATGAAGTAATGGCATTGTACCAGACCATTATCGATAATTCCCTGATGGGTCTTACAATAATGCAGAACGAGCGGTTTGTATTTGCGAATAACCGTACAGCCGAAATTTTCGGATACCGCCTTGAGGAGTTTTTGAATTTCTCGATCCGTGAAATAATCGGATTGTTGCATCCCGAGGACCAGGCCAGAGAGGTCGGCATGTCGCAATCGAGAATGCGTGGGGAGAACCTTAGTCAACATTCCCAGATCAGGATCTTCCGCAAGGACGGTGCACTTCGCTGGCTCGAAACCTATATCCGGCCTGTCGAATATAAGGGGAATCAGGCGCTTCATCAGACATTTCTTGATATTACCGATATGAAGGAGAGTATATTGGAAAGCAGGGGTCAGGTATTAAATCCACGATCGTTATGAAAAGGTTACTTCTGGCATTGTTAATCGGATTTGGTGTATCCGCTGTGGCTCAGGATCCTGTTAAGGAGATCCTGCTAAAAACCGGTGACGGATCAAAATATGCCAACGACAATCAACTTATTGTTTTTGACAGCACAAGTGTTGATGTTCAGGAATCGGGTCTGACTTATGTATGGACACATACCCTGACCAAGGTTTTGAATTCCAAAGGCACTATTGAGCTGGGTGTAATTAAATATGGATACGATCCGCTTTCTGCGTTTGCAGAAATTAAAAAGGCGGTTATTTATAAAAAAAATGGCCAGGTTGTATTCCTGGATATTGCCAAGGTTCAGGATTATCCCGCTCCTGCAAGGGCGATTTACTGGGGGGCGAGAGAAATCATGCTCGAAGTAGGCCGGGTTGAGCCGGGAGATGCTGTTGAGGTAATCATGTTTCGCAAAGGGTTTACCTATGCCTTGCTGGGAACCGATGACGACGACAGATATATACCCCCCATGAAGGGGCAGTTTTATGATATTGTTGAATTTTTCGGATTTAATCCCGTAAAAATCAAGACCTATAAGGTTTCAGTGCCCAAAGACAAACAACTTCAGTATGAGTTTTACAATGGAGAGTGTACCACCTCAGCATGGATGGAGAATGGAAAAATGGTTTACCTGTTCTCAAAAAAGGAGATCCTGCCTATAAAAAGTGAACCAAAGATGGTGGCCCTGTCAGATATTGCCCCCAAATTACTGCTTTCAACAAGTCCTGATTGGCTTGCCAAATCAACATGGTTTTTCAAAGTCAACGAAGATTTTGGAAGTTTTGAGACTACCGCCGAGATCAATGCCAAAGTAAAAGATATCCTGCGGGGGGCCTCAAATGAGATGGATTCTGTTTCAAGACTGACACACTGGTGTGCCGACGAAATCCGCTATTCAGGTATCTCTATGGGTGATGGAGAGGGGTTTACACTTCACAAGGGATCAATGACTTTTGCCGATCGATGCGGTGTTTGCAAGGACAAAGCGGGTATGCTTATCACCATGCTGCGTGCGGCCGGGTTCAAATCGTATGCTGCAATGACCATGGCAGGGTCGCGTATCGACTATATTCCGGCCGACCAGTTTAATCATTGCGTTACGGTTGTAAAGTTACGTGATGGAAAATATCATCTTCTCGATCCAACCTGGGTTCCGTTTGTTCGTGAACTCTGGTCAAGTGCAGAACAGCAGCAGCAATATCTCATGGGCGTCCCCGAAGGTGCCGACCTTGCAACAACACCGATTTCGGATCCAGAAAACCATTTTGTGAAAATCAATGGAGTGAGCGAACTTTCGGCAGAAGGAACCCTTCGCGGACGCATTACAATTGCCGCTGAAGGGCAATCAGATGCTTCGGTACGCGGGTTGTTTAAAAATTCGCCCAGAAGCGTCTGGTTCCAGAACGTGGAACGTGAAGTTTTACGCTTATGGCCACAGGCCAAAATTACACAGGTGAAATATGCTGACCCCAATGATTATCTGGGCATGAACATTTGGATTGCCATCGATTTTGTGATCCCGGAATTTGCCCTTGTATCGGGTAATACTTTACTGTTTATCCCCTTGGGACCTGCTGGAATTTTTAAAACATACCAGGGCCAGCTCTCGTTCGACACCGGGATTAAAGAGCGGAAATTTCCATTTCGCGACCGGTGTTCGCGGGTTGTTGAAATTGACGAGTCAATGCAGCTTCCGGCGCTGAAGAGCCTATGCAGAATTCCCGAAAGCATAGTCAGCGAAGGAGATGCAGCCTCTTATCATGGGGGCTATAAGCTCAATAACACCATCCTTACATTTACAGGAGTGGCGAAGTTTGGAAAGCGTATCTATGAAACGACAGACTGGCCTCAATATAAAGCTGCAGTTGATGCCCAGAATCATTTTTCCGAACATGCTGTCATTATTGAACTTTAAATCGATCCACCGTTGAAATAAAACCTTGATATGAAGAGAAATTTTCAAATCGTGTTGCTGCTATTCTTCGTATTTACTTTCTCCCGGCAATTGTTTGCCCAGGACGAAAAAAGCGATGCAGTTTATCTATCACTTACCAAGGAGTACACACTTAATCCTGACGGCAGTATGGATTACCGGTATGCAAAGGAACAAAAGCTTCAGACTTACCGGTCATTCCATAGTCTTTATGGCGAAACTTTCATCGTGTATAATCCCACTGAGCAGCAGCTCAGGTTCAATGAAGTATTTACTGTAATGGCAGATGGCAAAAAGGTGATAACGCCAAAAAATGCGTTCAATGAAGTGCTTCCCGGATTTGCCGCCAATGCACCCGCCTACAATACACTTCGCGAAAT
Organism: Bacteroidales bacterium; assembly: GCA_025355465.1. Taxonomy (GTDB): domain Bacteria; phylum Bacteroidota; class Bacteroidia; order Bacteroidales; family FEN-979; genus JANXZO01. The sequence goes on along the minus strand of JANXZO010000051.1, from coordinate 68,859 downwards.
GGTGATAACCCATACAGGCCTTGAACGCAATTCAACAATCAACCTTGATTATACGATACATAGTTCAAAGGGAAGTTTCCCATCCCTTAGCGGGAATGAGCTACTTGCAGAGACCGAACCTGTAAAGACTTTGGTTTTGCGGATTCGGATTCCCATGGACAAAGAGCTTTATTATCAGGTTTTCAATGCTGAATTTCCTCCTACAAAGACACGGGAGGGGATTTGGCAGGTTTTTACCTGGAATCTGAAAGACCTTCCGGCGTTATCGGCCGAAGAGGCACAGGAGAGCGGAAACAGCCATTATCCCCGGTTGATTTTTTCGACCATAGGGAACCGTAATGGAGCATTCCCTTTTCTAACCACACAGCCCGCATTTGGTTATGCGGCAACCGATGCCATGAAATCTGAGTTGGCCTTGTGGACGAAGGATATCAAAGATAAATTTGATATTATGTTAAAAATTCAGGAGAAGGTGGTAGGAGATTTCAGACTTATTCCGGTTCCCCTTCGCTATGCAGGTTACCGGTCCCGCACAGCAGAACAGGTGTGGAACAGCAACAGCGGAACGAGCCTCGAAAAAACCTTACTGTTAACAACGCTACTCAAATCTGCCGGGATAGATGCAACACCCTTTGCTATTGTAAATGCTTCTTTTTTTGAGGAAAAGATAGGAACACTTACGGATATTGAAGACTTCGGGGTAAAAGTAGTGCTGAAAGAGGAGGGAACCATATGGATTTCGGCGACCACATTAAATCCTGTTTGTCTCAAATCCTCCGTGCCGTCAAAGGTTTTTATAACGCTCGATCCGGCCGCTAAACCAGTTATCCTGAAAACCGGGACAACTAACTTTTATGCCACCCTGATGGGAACATTTCTTGTTTCATCCGACCCGATTCTTACCGGAGAAATCTCAATCTCGCTTCGTGGCACCGCATACCCCTGGCTGGGAGTTTCCCGCGACAAAAACAAGATAAAAAATGGTCTTTCAGGCAGTCTTTCGGGCAGCGCCCTGACCGGAATAAAGGAGAGCAGTATTACTGCTGAAGCACTTTTCCAGACGTTGAGTGTAACGGCCGAAAAACCTTTTCGGAAAGACTCCAATTATTACTATTTAACACTTCCATCCATAGGCACGGGTGTGGATGGTTGGGGAATAAAAACCCTATCGATACGAAGGGAAACACCGTTCGAACTTCCGGCTCCGGTTGATGAAAATTATCAACTCACCTTTTCCCTTCCTTCGGGAATGACGATTTTCACCCCGGCAAAAAAAACAGAGTACAGTAATAAAGCCGGATCATTCAGTTTTGAAATCAAACAGGCCGAGGGAAAGATAATTGTAAAACGTCAACTGAAGATCGATAAACGACTAATTACAGTCGACAACTATGCAGACCTGAAAGTGTTGATGGACGCATGGAACAATCCCAGATACAGGGAACTGGTGTTTACCACTGCGAAATAGGAAATTTAACGGGTGATTATGCGGCCAAGTCCTGCATTATTGGCTCTTACGCTTTGCTTTTTCAATTCTCTTAACGTTTCAAGTATTGAAGTCTGCTCATCGATCGTTGAGGCTTCCGATAATTTTTTCTGCGCTTCATGAATCAGTTTATCAATTTTTCGGGCCTTAAAGGCAAGCAGCGCGTGTTCCACATGCATTTTCAAACGACCCTCTTCGGTTTCCACCATGATACTGTTTTTAAGCCAGTTCAGGCTCAGCTCATAGGGTGTAAAAACCAGGTCGATGGCGGCCCGGGAGATTTCGGGGTCGGCATGTGAAAGAAAATAAACCCGGTCGGGGAATGTCTCTTTTACCGCTGCAGCCAGGTATTCTTCGTATATTTTTGCGAACAGAGGAATTTCAAAACCAAGTTCGTCTGTACCAATGTCGTGAATCACAAAATCGGCTACCATTACAGGGACCTCATCCTCATCTCCTGTGTTTTTCCTGATCTTAATAAGGTCGTGGCCATAAAGCAATAATATGCGGATTATTTCCTGTTCCTGGAATTCGGCAGAATTGGAATCTATCTCAAGTTGCGGTTCAGACGGTACGGTTTCAGGTTCGGGAACCCCCTGCTCGCTTGCTGAGTCAGACAGCCCCTTTTTCAGTTTAAGCCGAAAAATCCGGTTGAGTTCCGACAGCAGAATCTGTTCCGATACGGACATCAGAGCTGAGCACTCCTTCACATATAATGAGCGTGAAATTCCATCGGGTATCAGGGCAATAGTATTCACAATCTCCTTGATCAGCGCGGCTTTTTTAATGGGGTCGCCTTTGGTTTCCGACAGCAAAAGCCGGGTTTTAAACAGGATGAAATTATCTGCATTTTTGGTTATAAAATCTTCAACCTCGGCCGGATGGTGTTTTCGGGCAAAAGAGTCGGGATCCTCTCCGTCCGGGAATAGCACGATCCTTACGCTCATTCCCTGCTCCACGATCATGTCGATGCCGCGGAAAGAAGCCTTTATTCCGGCCGGATCTCCATCGTAAAGCATGGTAATGTTGGCGGTGTAACGTTGGATCATTCTTACTTGGTCGAGCGTAAGCGAAGTGCCTGATGAAGCCACAACGTTTTCAATACCAGCTTGGTGCATAGAAATCACATCGGTATAGCCCTCCACTAGGAAGCAGTTATCCCGGGCAGCAATGGCATTCCTTGCGAAAAAGATACCATAGAGAGTTTTACTCTTGTTGTATATTTCAGATTCCGGAGAGTTTACATATTTCGCTTTGTTTTTCTCGTTCCCAAGAATACGTCCGCCAAAGCCAATTACACGGCCAGAAGCACTGTGAATAGGAAAGATAACCCGTGCATGAAAACGGTCGTAAAGCCGGTTGTCTTTTTCGATCGAAAGGCCAGTTTTAATGAGGTATTCCGTTTTATATCCCTGTGTTGTAGCATACCCAGTAAAGGAATCCCATTTTTCAGTATTATACCCCAATTGAAACTTTTTGATGAGATCTTCCCGAATGCCGCGTTCACGGAAATATGTGAGTCCGATTGCCTTACCCTCTTCGGCTTCAAACAATGTTTTTGAAAAATACTGTTGGGCGAAAAAGTTAAGGTTATACAGACTTTCCTTTTCATTCAGCTCCTGGAGTTTTTCGGGCGTTTGCTCTTCCTCTTCAATTTCGATGTGGTACTTTTTCGCCAGGTATTTCAATGCCTCTGGATAGGAGAAATGCTCATGTTCCATCAGAAAGCTGACAGAATTACCTGACTTGCCGCAGCCAAAGCATTTGAAAATGCCCTTCACCGGGGAGACGGTGAAGGAAGGGGTTTTTTCATTGTGAAAAGGACATAATCCAAGCAGGTTAACCCCGCGCCGCCGCAAGGTTACATAATCGCCGACCACCTCCTCAATACGGGCGGTGGTGGTGATGGTTTCGATGGTTTCGCGATTGATCAATCCGGAAATTTTCGCTTTGAGCGAAGTTACGAAATTAGAAGGTATCCGACGTGGAATACCTCATCTGAAAATGATCAATTCCGGCTTCCGTGAACATTTCACCATACTTTTTAAAACCATTGCGTTCATAAAAACTTACGGCTTTAAGCTGCGCATGAAGGTACACAGGCTTGTCCGCTAACCGCACATCCCTTAGAACCTCCTTCAGGAGAACCTCGCCAATTCCACGGTTGCGGAACAAGGGCAAGACTGCGAAACGTTCAAGTTTAATTCCTTTCACCGTTTCGCGCCATCGCGCTGTAGCAATGGGCTTATCTCCAAGAACAAGCAGGTAGTGGTGTGCCTCCTCCTCGTGGTCGTATTCAAGTCCCGGGTCAACACCCTGCTCCTCGACAAAAACTTTTCGGCGAATCGCGAATGCTGACGCAGCCAACTCTTTATCCCCGAACGAAAATCTTTTGACTTCCATCATAAATTAAAAATTTACAGGTGATTCACACCAGTCCGATCCCTTACGAACCATGGTGACTGTAAACCCCAGCTCCTTCAGGAGCTTCCGTGCATCGTCGAAAAGCAACGAGATTTCATGGGGTTTATGGGCATCTGAACTGATTGTGACCGGAATTTTCATGGTGTTTATTTTTTTCAGGATTGCAGGTCCGGGAAAAAATGTTGCAGATCGATTTTTGTATACGCCCCGTGTGTTTACCTCCACCACACATCCGGCATCACGGATCATTTCCAGGGTTTCATCAATGAGGGCAATATACCAACTGTCGTTTTCGGAAAAAAACCTGTCGTGGTTGTGCATCTTCACTTTATCCAGGTGACCAATGATATCCGGCTTATGATGGGTAATCATTTCCTGGATCTGCTGGTAATAGGCGGTTACACCTTTTCTTCCGTCACTCTGGAAAACAGCGGCAAGTCCGTCGTCGAACGTCTTTCTCACCGGGCCATCAATGAACCAGAGCGCATCCACTTCGGGGTTTCTGACAAGATGAACTGAACCGATAAAATAGTCGAGTGAATATTTATCCAGAAAATAACGTGGTGAATAGCCCAGGCCTTTGATAAAATCAACCTCCATCCCGAGAAATATCTCAATCTCTTTTTGCGTGGTCTTTAGCGACAGGATGCTTTTACAGTAATTCTCTACCAGATCGTGCCTGAGGGCGAAAGTGTTTTCGAAAGGTAACGGCGAATGGTCGGAAAATCCAATTGACGAAAATCCTTTCCGGATAGCCTCCTGAACGTATACAACAGGTTCGTCGGAGCCATCAGAAAAACGGGTATGGGTATGGAGATTTTGAAGCAAATCGATTCTGGGTTTAAAATTTAATCATAATAGATTGATAATCCTAATGTTGATTAGGTTTTGGCGCAGATGATTTTATAAATTTTATCAGCGCGACGAAGGAAAATATCAATGGGGATACTACAGTTATCGCCTTTGACAGTTTTTGCAACAGAAATCAGATCCACCCGGATTTCCGGAACTGTAAACTCAATTACCCCTGTGGTTGGGCCCTGAATATAAACACGGTCGCCGGGAGCAAGGTGTCCGGACTCCATCTTTATCTCGGCCACCTTCAGTTTTTTAAAATAGTTGGTTATCTTTCCAACATACTCCTTGTATTCGGTGGCTACGGAGCCGTGTTTTTCGGACCACTCGCCCATTTTTCTACCCAGGTAATAACCATCCCAAAAACCACGGTTGTATACCCGTTCAAGCCGTTTCAGCCAGCCGGAAACCTTTTCCTGCGAGTAAGTTCCTTCTTCAACCGCGGTTGCTGCCTCCCGATAGCACTCCACGACCGTTTTGACGTATTCAGGACTCCGTCCGCGTCCTTCGATCTTCAATATTGAAACGCCGGCAGTCAAGATTTTATCAAGAAACCCGATTGTGCACAAATCTTTTGGCGACATGATATACTCGTTGTCGACTTCCAGTTCGACCTCGCCATCGGAATCGGTCACTTTATAAGGTCGCCGGCAGAGTTGGTAACAGGAACCGCGGTTGGCGGAAGCATTATACTGATCAAGGCTCAGGTAACATTTGCCGGAGATGGCCATGCAGAGGGCACCATGGGCAAATATCTCGATACGAACGGACTCACCGGAAGCTCCTTTGATTTTATTTCTTTTTATTGCCCGGGTGATGGAGGCTACCTGTGTGAGGCTTAGCTCCCGTGCAGTGACCATCACGTCTGCATACTGCGACCAATACTTCACAGCTTCCAGGTTAGAAATATTAGTCTGCGTACTCATGTGAATATTCATCCCCACTGAACGGGCATACTGAATGACCGCCTGGTCGGAGGCAATGATGGCAGAGATCCCGTTCTTTTTCGCCGAGTCGATCATTTTTTTCATCAGCATTACCTCCTTGTCGTAGATGATTGTATTCATGGTGAGGTAAGTGCGAACGCCGTGTTCCCGGCAGATCTTGGTTATTTTTTCCAGGTCGCGCAGGGAGAAATTGACCGATGAATGGGCACGCATATTCAGCACCCCTACCCCAAAGTAAACGGAGTCGGCTCCTGCATGGATGGCCGTTATGACTGATTCCCAAGTGCCAACGGGCGCAGTAATCTCTATTTTCTGCACAGATTTTTTTTTTGCAAAGGTAATCAATGGAGCCTTGATGGACAAGCGAATCGACCATTGGGCAGACCTTCCGAGCTGACCCTATTGAATGTGGGCAATCCAGTTGTTCAACATTATCTGACCCTGCGGGGTCATAATCGATTCGGGATGAAACTGAACGCCGCAGATATCAAATTTTTTATGGGCAAGGGCCATGATAATGTCATCTGATGACAAGGCTATAATATCAAGATTTTCCGGCAAATTCTCCTGGCTGACAGCCCATGAATGGTATAGCCCTACAACAGGTTGCGGGGAAATACCGACGAACAAAAAATGACCGGGATCAAGCACCTTTAATTGCCTTGGTTGGCCATGTATCACGCTGCCCAAATTGATCATAGAGGCGCCGAAATGGATAGCCATTGTCTGCATCCCAAGACAGATCCCAAGGATGGGTTTTTTTGCTGCATAGGCCTGCAAAAGATCGTTCATTACAGGGTGTTCATCCGGCCGGCCGGGTCCTGGCGAAAAAATGATCCCGTCATACTCATCAACCCTTTCTGAAACAACCCTTTCGGGAGTTATAATTTTAAAAGTAACTTTGCCGTGAATCCGCAAAAGTTCCGCCAGGTTGTAGGTAAAGGAATCATGGTTGTTGAGCAGCAGGATCCGCGTCATATGAATTATTTATCCAGGGAAGAGGCAATCGGTAAAATTAATGATTTTGCAAAGAGACAAGAGCCTTTTGTGTTTGTGATAGATTTTTCCGCCACCAAAGCTATCGTTCTTTCACCCCGGTCGGCTGAAGCCAGCAGAATCCGATATTCGACAGGCAATTCATTCCCCGTGGCACCATCGCAAAATCCAACAAAAGCATTCTCATTTACCCTTGATCCACTGTCATTTGAAGAATATGACAACGCTTTTGAAAAAGTGATGGCCCACCTGAAACGCGGAGATACTTATCTCCTGAACCTCACCTTTCCGACAAAAATCAGGACAAGTCTTTCGCTGGAAGAGATTTATAACATCAGCCAGGCACCATATAAACTATTCCTGGAGGGTAGTTTTGCGGTATTCTCACCCGAAATCTTTATCAGGATAAAGGATGGAAAGATTTTCTCCTATCCGATGAAAGGAACCATAGATGCGACTATTCCGGACGCCGAGACACAAATTCTGGGGGACGAAAAGGAATTTTTTGAACACAACACCATTGTGGATCTTATCCGGAATGACCTTTCGATGGTTTCAACCGGCATTAAAGTTGAAAGATTCCGGTACATTGACCGGATCCACACCAACAGGAAGGAGTTGCTCCAGGTTAGTTCTGAAATATCGGGAAATTTACCCACCGACTATCCTGGTAAACTCGGCGAACTGATCTTCACCTTGTTGCCAGCCGGATCTGTGACGGGTGCCCCCAAGAAACGCACCCTTGAGATTATTCTTGAAACCGAACCATTTAATCGCGGATTTTACACGGGAATTTTCGGCTATTTCGACGGAAGGAACCTGGATTCGGCTGTCATGATACGGTTTATCGAGGAGCAGGACGGAAGGTTGTATTACCGTAGCGGAGGTGGTATTACTGCCTTGAGCGATGCGAAGAAGGAGTACGAAGAACTTATCCAGAAGGTATATGTCCCAATTGTTTGAAACGCTCTGCCTTAGGGATGGTGTTCCCTTAAACCTGAGGTGGCACGAACAGCGGATGAACCAGGCCCGGAAAGAGATATGGGGAATTGCAAGCCCTGTTGGCTTGTGGCAAAGGATAAATGTTCCCGGGGAGCTGTCGAAAGGCGTTGTTCGGTGCAAGGTGGAATATGGGCCCGGAATGGGGGCGATTTCCTATAAACGTCATGATAAGCGTCGTATTTCCTCTTTGCGACTGGTTAAATGCAACGATGTGAATTACCCGGTAAAATATCTCGACAGGTCAATCCTGAATAGTTTATTGAACCAACGGGGAGGTTGCGACGAAATTATTATTGTGAAGGATGAATTTATCACAGACACCACAATTTCGAACCTGATTTTTTTTGATGGCAAGCACTGGATTACACCGTCAACGCCGCTTTTACCGGGAACCTGCCGGGCCAGACTTTTGGACGAAGAAAGAATTTCTGAAAGGGTGATCCGAGTTTCGGATCTGAAGAGCTACCAGGGGGTTAAGCTTATCAATGCGATGAGGGATCCCGATTACGAGGAGATCATTCCGGTTTTTGAAATAGTTTAATGGTTTCTTTCAGGAAAACCTGAATTAAAGAAGGAATATTCTGTTACTTTTGCAAAAATTTCGACCATGAAAATAAAATATTTGTTTTACTCCCTGATGATTGTTGGAATGCTTGGGACAACGAGTTGCGGCAATAAATATGATTTGAAGGAAGATGCCGGTAAAATCGGAACAGCAATGTGTAAGAGCATCAACATTATGAACCAGCTAAAGGCAGCAAATCCGCAGGACTCAGACCTTGTGTGGAAACTGCGCCAGGATGCAAAAAACACCCAGATTGAAATGACGATCCTTTACCAGGAATTCAACACGAAATGGGGCGATAAGACTAAAAAGGAAGATTTTACAAAAGCATTCGGGCAAGAGTTACGCAAAGCCATGCTCAACTGTAAAAGTCTCTCTAAGGAAGATCGTGAGAATTTCATGAAAGAGCTTAAGGAGTAAGCCTAATATTCAATTCTTTCAGCTGTTCCTCTTTAATTGCAGAAGGGGAGTCAATCATTACATCGCGTCCCGAGTTATTTTTAGGGAAGGCGATATAGTCGCGAATCGATTCTCCCCCGCCAAAAATGGTTGTCCACCTGTCGAATCCAAAAGCAATACCTCCATGCGGTGGTGCTCCGTATTCGAAAGCGTTCATCAGGAAGCCGAACTGGTTTGATGAATCCTCGTCTGAAAAGCCCAGCACGGTAAACATTTTTTTCTGTAAATCTTTGTTGTGAATTCGGATAGATCCGCCACCTATCTCGGTTCCATTTATCACCAGGTCGTACGCATTGGCCCGCATTGCCACCGGATTTGTATCAAGCAAGGGAATATCCTCAGGCACAGGAGAGGTGAACGGATGGTGTTTGGCATAGAAACGACGGGTCTCCTCATCCCATTCAAACAAAGGGAAATCAGTTACCCATAGTGGTTTGAATTCACTGGCCTTTCTTAACCCGAGCCGGTTTCCCATCTCCAGCCGAAGATCACACAAAGCCGACCGTGTTTTATCCGTCCGCCCGGCGAGGATGAGTACAAGGTCGCCAGGCAGTGCACCGCACTTGGTTGCGATAGCCCGGAGATCTTCCGGCGAGTAGAATTTGTCTACAGAAGACTTCAATGTTCCGTCTGTGGCATACCGTAAATAAACAAGCCCGGTTGCCCCAACCTGTGGCCTCTTCACAAAATCGGTAAGCTCATCAAGCTGTTTACGGGAATATTCGCTGCATCCGGCAGCATTGATCCCAACAATGAGTTCCGCATCGTCGAACACCTTGAAATCTTTGCCTTTTACAATATCGTTCAGTTCCGAAAAAACCATTCCAAATCGCAGATCAGGCTTGTCGCATCCATAAAGCTTCATTGCCTGATCGTAAGACATACGGGGAAATTCGCCTGTTTCGATATTCAGCACAACCCTGAAGAGGTGTCTTGCAAGTCCTTCGAAAGTTTGCAGTATATCTTCCTGCGTAACGAAGGCCATTTCGCAGTCAATCTGTGTGAATTCAGGCTGACGGTCTGCACGGAGGTCTTCATCGCGGAAGCATCTCACGATCTGAAAATAGCGATCATACCCGGCCACCATCAGCAATTGCTTGAAAGTTTGGGGCGACTGGGGGAGGGCATAAAACTGTCCATTGTTCATTCGCGAGGGTACTACAAAATCGCGCGCTCCTTCGGGCGTTGATTTGATGAGATAGGGTGTTTCTATCTCCATAAATTTCAATTCATTGAGATAATTCCTTGTTTCGATACCCAGCTTGTGACGAAGTTCCAGGTTTTTGCGGTTTACACCGCGCCGAAGGTCAAGATAGCGGTATTTCATTCTCAACTCCTCGCCGCCATCGGTGTTGTCTTCGATGGTAAATGGTGGTGTTTTCGAAACGTTAAGGACGGTAAAGCTATCCACAAGCATTTCCACATCCCCGGTAGCCATTTTCGGATTTTTGTTGCTTCGTTCAGCTACTTTTCCGGTCACGGAGAGCACGAATTCGCGGCCCAATTTCCGGGCCTCCATGCACAGGGCGCTGTTTATCTCCATATTGAAAACAAGCTGTGTTATTCCATAGCGGTCTCTCAGGTCGATGAAGGTCAGGCCTCCCATATCGCGCGAACGCTGAAGCCAGCCAGCCAAATTTACGATCTGACCCACATGGGCCATATTCAGTTCACCGCAGGTATGTGTCCGGAGCATAAAATCAAAATTAATTTGCGCAAAGGTAGGAAGAAGGGGTAATAAAATCTGATTTGATGCAAAAAATCAGGTCTGGCCATTCCCGCGTTGCAATTTTTCCAATTACGTTTATTTATTCCGGCACTTTTCGCGCATATTATCCTGATTACCCGCAGGACTTACTGAAATTGCTGTTCTTAGGGAGCAGAACGGAAGAGTACCCGGAATTGCATTTATCGGATTCATGTGTGTCCTACTGGCAAAATATAATATTCCGCTCCATGTTCAGATGGCACAGTCGATGGGCATAAATGTTAAAACCGAAATCATTTCGAACGAGGCTGCAGAAGGGGAGGTTTTTCAGGTCATCGACAGGCTGAATGCAGATGAGGATATTCACGCTATTGTCCTTCTGCAACCGTTGCCACTGCAGTTGAATCCTGTTCGCATTGTTAACAGGATAGATCCTGTAAAAGAGGTTGAAGGAATTCACCCTTTAAATATGATGGGAACCATGATCCCCGACATCCAGGCAGGACGATATCCGATGTGCCTGCCCCCAGCCCTGTTCGAGATGTTCAGCGAGGCCGGCGTTCAGACCGAAAAGGATCAGGAGTGGGTTTACGTACTCAACGACGAATTCTTTTCAAACACGCAAACCAAGATGATTGTTCGTACCGCTGCTTCGCAAGTGGTACCGGATGATTGTTCCGTTACCTTTGTCAATAAGAGCTCAAAGAACCTTGTGAATCATTGCAAAAGAGCCGACATCCTGGTGGTTGTGACAAAAAATCCGGAATACATTGAGCCAGGGTGGCTGAAACCCGGTGTTTGTATCATCGACATCTATTCCAACCTGGTAAGGGGGATGCCATCCAAGGCTGATCCCTCCAAACTGGTACCAATTATCAGGGGAGGGGTGAATGCTGAATCGGTAAACAAGATTGCCAGCGCCATTCTGTTAATTCCCGGAGGACTCATGACTGTTGTGATGGCTATTTTGTTTCGCAATGCCGTGACCTCCTATAAAAATGCCTTGTTAAGCCTTCCTTCCCGTGTTATTGAGGTTAAGTAGGCAGGATGTTGTCTTCCACCTCAAAAGCAACAGGTTTAAGGTGAGGTGTAAGGGATTAATTTTCCGCCAACCGTTCAATTCGGGACCTCAGGGCCTTCACCTTTTCGTGCAGTGTGTTGAAAAAGCGGTAACGCTCTTTGGCTGATGTACCACTTATCATGGTAGATTTCTGCATTAAATTGCGAAGAGAATTTTCGATCTGGTCACAAAAAACCGGGTTGGTTGTGATCAACTGATTGATCACATTATAGGTATTGTACGAGGTCTTCTGGCCATCGGCTTTAACCAGAATGGTATTATCGCTGACCAGCACCTCGTTGTGATATAATCGGTAATTGTTTTCAACTCCCCGTAAAGTGCTGCCATGCACAAACTGAAACCCCTGTTCAGCCTGGGTTTGGACATGATTCAGCCACGATTCGAGAACATCGCACAAACGAAAAACATCCTCCTTCCGGGCGAAGAAACCGGAAACGAAGCAGTATTCAATCTGTCGCAGCACACTGGAAATTGTCTCCTCGCTCCAGATCTCAATGGTGGGTATTTTAACGTAAAGTGAGAGCAGCTGACGACCAATTTCATACAGGTTTTCGGGAACTTCCAGGGTGAACATTTTTTTCTCATCACCACCTGACGGTATCAGGGCCTTGTTCCAGAAATAGATCTTGAACGCGGCAATTTCAGGGAATTCGAAATAGTAAAATACCGGAATATCCATGGCAGCATAAATGATCTCCCGATCTGCGGCGGCATGTATTTTTTTTATGGAAACCAGCAACGACTTCAACCACATTTCAATGTCAAGCCCATCTTCACCAATGGCCAGTGAATTAAAAATAACGTTATTGTTTTTGAAATTAAAGAGAGAATCAATTGATATTTTGTAATGGAGACAGACTTTTTTTAACTCTTCCAGCGACAACTCCTTTTCACCCCGGATCCTTCTGTAAGCACTGTCATAGCTTATTTCAAGAAGCTCCGACAATTCATGAACAAAATAAATGTTGGGCGCCAGCCCACTCCTTATCGATCGGAAAAGGATTTCTTGGGTTGATTCGGGTTCCGTCATGCCAGGCGTCCTTATGTTAGCGTAAAGATAAGGCAAAAAACACAAAAATTTACTTTCACAGGGCCCAATATTCCCTTATTCGTTCACCCGCACCCTGATTCCTTCAGAATGGGCCGAAAATTCGGGGGCATAAAGACACTGGATTGTTGTAATGCCGTTTGAATATTCGCCGGCAGTGTTGGCTTTCAGCGGGTATTCAAACACATAGGTTCCTTTTGGCAGGAATTCGAAAAAGAAGTTTGTAGCTACATCTGTAGTGGATTGATAATACCCGAGTCCATCCTGGTAGCGGTAACCGGAAAGATTGGTGCGATCATCCGAAAACCCGGATTTGGCCGAAATTCCAGGCTCAAAAGCTGATGCCCGCATATCCTTCATGTGAACGAATTCCAGATTACGGTCGATCTTCAGGATAATGCGCACCCTGATCTTGTCGCCGCGATGAAGCGGCTGGTTTTCTGCAAGCGCAACAAGAACAGGCCCGGCGGGTGTATTGGTCTCGAGGAAAAGTTGTTTTTCAAGTTTCATCGGCGTAGCCGCAGGCGTGATCTTGTCAAGGTTTTCAAAATATTGCCAATATGCTGAACCCCATGCTGTACCATCCGAAGTCTTTGTAATTTTAATGAGTCCCATTTCCGGATTTACCGCTGATCCCTGCCAGGTTTTGCGGAAGTATCCGGTTCCTGCTTCGGTTTTTACATCCGTCAGTTTTCGCGAGTCGATCTTCTCGTTTCCAAGGGAAATAATAACTCCCGGTTCTTCTGAGAGTAGGTCGGAGCCTCGCAACAGCAGTGCATAAACAGCTTCAACGGTTGCACGGGAAGAGCGCCACGATTGTGTTTGTTTTTGTTTCAGCAGCCAGATCTTCATCTCTTCAACCGATTTCTCATCCCGGGTTATTTCATCAAAAACCTCCATCATCATGGCTTGGGTTTCAACTGGAGCCTGATACCATGAATATCCCGGTTCACCTGCCCAGTACATTCCCATTTCCGGAGAATGAATTGCATTCTGCGACAGGGATTTCACAATTAGGCCCGGGGTCTCTTTATTTCCAAGCCGGTTTAATGCCAACGCTATCATTCCCTGCAGGTACCGGTCGTTCGGCTGCCAGAATTTTGCAGCCTGTTGCTGGTAATACTCAAATGCCTTTCTGCACCCTTCATCCTCCATCTTTATGTCCTGAAAATAACTTCGTGCGTAGAGATACTGGATCTGCGCGGACGATAAATGGTTCTCCTCTGGCTTGAGCTGGTTATTTTTCCTGAGGTTGTCATAGTCCATAAACAACTCTTTGTCAAGATATCGAATAGCATTTGTAATCATATTAAAGATCGGCCCATTGGTGCGAATACCCGGAACACCAAGCTGGCCAAGGTGTCCAAAACCGGTAATAATATTCTGCGTAATCCAGCGGCTTTCGGGCATGCCTTCAAACCAGGTCCAACCCCCGCCGGGTTTCTGCAGTTTCTGTAATTTTTTCAGACTCTCCTGCAGGTTTGAATTCAGGTTGTCGGGATCAAAAAACAATCCAAGCCTCTGTTTCCTTTCCGTCTCACTCGTTGCCTCAAAAATCCAGGGAGTCTCCTTTAACAGGGCTGATTTCAGATCTTCATTCTTCTCGAGATTTGACAGAAGTGCATCCGGGGTGAGGTTTTTCCAGGCCTCAAACACAGCTTTGATCTTCTGACTTGAGTTGGCAATGTGTGATGCAATGCTGTTGGAGTAAAATGCCGAAAAGATGGCATCGGCATTGTCATATTGCTTTTCGTTGAGCGTCGGAAGCGCCTGGATGGCATACCAGGCCGGGTTGGAGGCGAATTCGAGGGTGAACCGGTAATTCTTCAAGGTTCCACTTTCACCGCGGGATTCTCCGGATCTCAACAGTTTTTCGAACGAAAAATCAAAAGTTCCCTTTCCGCGAACTGGAAGTGGTTGGGATTCTGTAACCATCATCCGATTGGTCAAAACCGGTATTGCCTTTTCTTCTCCATCGCTGAAATTGCCCGACCTGGCTGTAATCCGGTAAATCAAAACAGAAAGATCGGTTCCGGTGGGAATGCTGACGGTCCATGATACGCTTGTAGCCAACCCTTTGCCGGCAGTCCAGGGAGATTTGAAACTGCCTGATTTTTCTTGCTGTTTGATCAGGCTGTCCAAAGGTTTCATGGTCAATCCGTTGAAAAGCTGTAGTTGTATTTCACCGGCAAGATCATGGTCAGACAGGTTTACGATTCTGGTGGTAAAAACCAGGGTGTCGCCCTGCCTTACAAATCGTGGAGCATTGGGAAATACCATCAGCTCTTTTCTGGTAACCAGCTCCTTTTCAAAAGAGCCGTATTCCAGATTTTTGGTGATGGCCAGTCCCATCATTTTCCATCGTGTCAGCGATTCGGGTGCTGTGAATTTCAAGATCAGATTGCCAGTGCTGTCTGTGACCAGCGAAGGATAAAAGAAGGCTGTTTCCCTAAAATCCTTCCGGATCTGAATCCCTCCCATCAACTCATTTGGTGATTTTGGAGTTCGGCCGTCTGCCCGGCCGGAGATGGTGCCGGAATCAGCAACGGTTTGTATTACCTCTTGCGGTGCCATTTTTTCCTCTGCCTTTCCACCCACCGCATGGTCGCTTTGTGAAGCATCCAGAGAGAGGGGTATCTGGCTTCGGGTTCTTCTGTATCCATCGTAGTTGTAGCCCGTAAAATAGGAGAGGCCAAACCAGTTGAGCCGATAGGTGGAGGCCATTGAATAAGTACCGTCCGTGCCTGCTCCGCCTGCCCATGCTGCACCCGACGACCGGAAAGCATCGTTTATATCCCAAGGATAAACAGGGAAATACCTGGGATAAAGATCAAACGACCAATTGTTGGGTCGGAAGACATCAAGGGAAGCATCGTACATGGTGGTAACAAGTTCAGCTTCTGCAACTTTTTTTTGCGAACCTGCAATGGTTAGATTCCACTCCTCTTTTGCCCCGGGTGAAAGTTTCGACCGGAAAGTTTCAAAAGTGATGTCTAGATTTTTATTGGTATAAGGTACAGTGATTAACTGACTATACTGGAAAACCCTGTTGTGCTTTACAAAGACAAAATTTACGGCAAAATTTCCACGGTAACGCTCTTCAATCTGTATTTCAAGCCGTGCAGCGCGGTTGTTGAGGTTGATCCATTGTCTTGAAACAAGGCTGTCATGTAGCCGGATCTCATACATTACGTTTACATTTTCCTCCCGGCTCCCGATCAGAAAAATGGCCTTTTCGCCTGGCTCCCCGGAGGTTTTCAATGGAACGAACCAACTCATTTTATTCACAGGAACCTTTAGGGAAGCCGGATCAAACACAGTAAAAATGATCTTATTCTCAACAGTCTGTCCGAATGGATCTTTAGCACTGAGGGTAACCTTGTATGATCCTGGTTTCAGTTTACCAATTGTCGGGTCCTGGATATTGATCAACGAATCGGTTGCCGTATTGAATATTTTAACGATCTCAACGCCTTCAGAATTCCAGGTTTCCGGATTGTCCTCATCGCGAAAGATGTCAAACGGAAATTTGCTGTGGAATTCCTCCTTCGTCATGGAATACAGATCGGGCTGGGTCCACATGCGTGATTTAAATGCCCGGTCGGGTTGCTGCAAACGTTGCAGACTAAAGGTAACATTGACGGGGGTATTTCGGCCATTCAGGTTGGTTGTGCTGAGCTTAAAAACGGAATCTTTGCTCAGGTTCACCAGCGCTGGAATGGTAGCTGAAATAAGCAGGGATTTGTAGCCTACGGAGATGGTTTGTTGTGCCGCCTGGCTTTCGCCTCCCAAGTCGGTTACATCGGCAAAAACTTCGTAATCGAAAACCGGAGCCGAGGATTTTTCTACTGACGGATCGGGGATGGCAGAAAAGCTGAAAGAGAAGCTACCGTCGGCAAGGGTTTTTATGAGTCCGCTGGCGATTTCTGTTTCAGGGGAGGATGGCATTGGCCAATACCCGCCACGTCCCCACCAGGGAAACCTGGCCGTTCTCACCACACGGTATTTCACGGTAGCACCATCTATACTGTTGCCGGCATAGGCTGTTGCTTTCGCGGCAACGGTGACAGTTTCTCCCAGCTTGTAATTACCTTCGAGTGGACTATATATTACTTCAAAGGTAGGTCTCTTGTACTCCTCAACCGAAATGCTTACCGATCCCGATTCATTGGATATTGTCATCTGACCGGTCAGTAATCCTGTGGGGGCAGTAAAGGAACCATGAAATGAACCGAAGTCGCCGGAAACATAACTTTGTTCTGCTATTTTTTGTCCGTTCACATCATAAAACGTCACTTTGGTAATATGACCTGGTTTGATTTTGGGTTTTTCTCCGGTTTTCTGAAGTACAATTCCCTTGAAATAAATTGTTTGTCCGGGTCTGTAAATGGCCCGGTCTGTGAAGAAACTTGTTTGAATGGAAGAATATTCTGAAGGCTCACTGACCGGATACTGGTAAAAACCTTGTGTGATCAGCAGGTCGTCTTTCAAAAGGATTCGGAAATAGATACTGTTGCTGCGCGAATTGTCATTATCAGAAGGCATCAGGATGAGTCCCGTTTCATCGGAAGTATATTCCCCAAGTTTGATCGACTGGTATTTTCGAGAGGCGTAGTTGTAGCTTCTGAACCAGGCTTCAGCCCTTACATTCTTAAGTGCTGTCCCGGTCTCCCGGTCGAGCAGGTTCATGGAAATGCTTCCGTCGTTGTTTCGTTTGTGAATATAGCTGATCCGGGTCGACCAGAAAGGGGTGATGGCGTAAGGCTGCCGGGTATCAACAAATTTTTTATCAACGGAGCAGATCAGAATAAAGAACCCGGAAGGGCATCCGGGCACCGCAATTTCCATGGTCTGACGCTGCAGATCACCATCAGAAGGCAGGCTCAGTGTCCATTCCTGATAAATCGAAAGAGTGGAGATGTATTTATAAAAATCTTCCCGTTTCATCGAACCGGATTTTTCATAATAGGTATCCGGGTCGGCTTTTATAAGACGGAAGTGTAAAAGATTTATGTTGTTAAATGCAAGGAGCGCGAGGGAGGGTTTTTCTGCAGGAACAGCGTCCTCTGTTGTTAGTGTTAGGGTGGATGAACGGATGGTCTGATTCAGAATTTTACAATTTTTTGCACCGATTGAGTTTGGGAAAAGACGAATGGCTTTATCGCAAGATTCAACAGCCGACTTAAGATCCCACTTGTGGTCATTTGACAACAGCGGGGAATATTTTTCCCCGGAGGAACGAAGAAAATCGGCTATTGCAAAGGAGACGTTTGTGGAAAATGGGGAGGAGAGGTAATCGATCTCGAGCTGTTTAAGGGCAGGAAGGTAAAGACTGTCGGTTCCGGGGGCATTTTTTTTCATCAGTGCCAGCCGGTCCAGTTCTGTGGCAATCAGGGCATTTGGATCCTTGTCATGGATGTGAAAAGCGGCCAGTGACTGATATATCCGGAAGCTCAGGTAGTATGGGGAGATGGAATCGGATTTCAGGAAATGGGCGCCAAATGAGATTGGGCCGCCCAGCAGGGAGACAAATTTCTTTGTGGGGGAAAAAAAATCCGGCCGGTCCAGGCTGAATCGCGCATCAGGCTGACCCGGAAATACAGGGTCGGAGGTAAAATAATCGAGCGCCCGGAAAGCCAGAAAATCAAAAAGTGTAGGTCTTGAGTTATCTGTGGGGGCTTCCGCTCGTTTTGTCAAATTTCCCGCGCTGCCGGCCGGTAATTCAAGGATCGCACTAAATGCGGATACAGGGATCCCTTTCAGCAGTTTTTCAGAGGCTAACGAAAGCAGGTATTCATTGGCAATTGCCTCTGAAATGGTGCTTAGGTCCCAGGTCGCTATGCTGTCGGAACGCAGGGTACTGGTGCCACTTCCATGGTCCACTGCACTGCGGTTGCGGAAGCGAAATTCATTGTTTTGGTAATATTTCCAGTATACTTCTGCAATTATGGAATGCAGCACTGAAGCAGCAGGCTCTGCGGCGACACGCATTTCGTTTTGCAAGTTGCGAAGGGTCTGGATAATAAAATCTTCCTGGAAATCTGAGTTCAGTCTGATGCGATAGAGCATAGCTTTGAGGAACTGAGGATCATTTTGCTCCTTTCGAGACTGGGCATAGATTTTCTCGACAATGGCAAGAGCCGATTTGGGCTGACTGAGGTTTAGGAGTGAATCAACCGATTTCCACAAATGAATATTCTGCTTTCCGGCAGAAGCTGCGTTTTTGGTTGTTTGCGTAAACCCCGGGTTAATAAAAAGCGGCAGTGTTACCAAAACAATGAGAAAGGAATGGTTGATTTTCATAATGATAATTTTTTATCAGGAATGATTCAAAATACAATATTAGTAATAAGCGGCGTTCTGTGACAAAGATTGTGCCGGGAGTCGAAATTCATTATTTGAAGCAGGTGTTTGGTAAAAACAACTATTTTTGCCGGCTTTAGACAAGTAAAAGCAGAGAACACAACCCTGCATAATAAATCAAACCATGCAAAATCTTCCCTTATCACAACGAGGAATTGATATCTTTTTCATCTTTATTTTTCTCACGTTTGCAGTTACATCAGGCATCTCCGATGCAGTCCCCACGTTGGGCATTCCGGTTCGCCCCGACAGTCCCTATTACTGGGGCAGGGCCAACTTCTGGTACGCCAATAATTGTGATCCGCTGATTTTAAATGCACCCGTTTGGATGCGGTTTGTTACCGGCTTGTCGGCATTTGTTTATGGGCCGTTTTACCTCGTTCTGGCCTTTGCACTTTATCGCGGGAAGAACTGGATTCAGTTGCCCGCAGTTGTTTACGCCACAGCAATTTCGGTCATAACCGGCGTGGTTGTGTTCGGGGTTGAATTTTTTGGCGAACCCGAATGGAGATGCCTGAACCCGGCCAAATTTCTCGCATTTAATCTGCCATACGTAATTATTCCGCTTCTGCTGTTGATTCGGATGCGCAAACCGATGCCGTTTACAAGACGTTTCTAGGGGTTATCACATTATTCTTTTACCAGCGCAGATACCGGGCTGGCCTGTCCTGAGTATTTAATCAGTTCCAGTTTTACGGAACCCACCACCACTTCTGATTTTCCCAATACCGGAATATGGTTTTTGTCGTCGGTCACCCAAATATCCATGGGATATGGCTGACTAAATACGTTTCCGGTTGCCACCATCGGTTTGAGGCGCAGGCATCGAAACCTGCCAAGGTCAGTAATTACCTCCTCGCGCCCCACAAACTGTATCTGAGAAACATACACCGAATCATCCAGGAAAAATGAAACAGGGAAATTGTCGCCGGTCTTTACATTGCTGAAATCGAAAGTACGGGCATAATAGAATGCTGAAATAAGGTCCTGCGTACCGGACGGGATCTTTTTGTTGGCGCGGGTACTTGAAACTGATCCTGAGTACTGGTTGAATTTCACATCGTCCTGGTACTTATAATCACCTTCGTGGGTACGGCGCATAAAGACCCAGGGTACCAGGTACTCTGTATCGACCCAGCTTTCAAAACGATCGTTCACTTTGAAGAACCAGCTAAACGCCCCTTTTGAATGACCCTCGCCAATCATGTGGTAAACATTCCTGCCTTCGATCTGACTGACCTCCGGACTTACTTCCAGGGTGGCGATTCCGGCCGTAACTTTACCTGTTACATAAGAATCATAATATACACGGTATTTCAGCTTTTCACCCCGGATGAACGCCTCGTTCCTGACTGGTTTCAAGGACTGACCAAATATTGCCGGCGGGAACGCACATGTGAAACCGTAAAGAAAAAGGCTAAAAATAAGGAGATATCCAGGGAGATAACGAACCATTACAACACGAAATTGATAATTTTTTTCGGTACAATGATCACTTTTTTCGGTACTTTTCCTTCAAGCCATTTTTCTGACTCTTTTGCTGAAAATGCAGCTTTCTCAATTTCGGCTACGGATAATTCGGCCGGCAGTTCAAGTTTAAAGCGCATTTTGCCATTGAATGAGACAGGGTATTCGAAGGTGTTTTCTACCAAAAATTGCGGATTGAATTCCGGAAATTTTGCCTGTGTGACACTTCCCTCATTTCCCAACAGATTCCATAGCTCTTCAGCAATGTGCGGGGCATAAGGAGCCATCAGAACGACCAGCTCTTGCAGAATGGCGCGTTTTGAACATTTCAGGTCAGTAAGTTCATTTACACATATCATGAAACTGCTGACAGCCGTATTGAAGGAGAGCCTTTCGATATCTTCCTGGATCTTTTTAATTGTTTTATGCAATGTACGCAACTCGGCCGCATCAGGTTTTTCTTCAGCCACGCGGAACAGGTTCTGATCATCGTGGTAAAGCCTCCAGAATTTACGAATGTAGCGGAACACGCCTTCAATACCGTTGGTGTCCCAGGGTTTCGACTGTTCCAGTGGACCGAGGAACATTTCATAAAGGCGGAAAGTATCGGCACCATACCGTTCAATGAGACTGTCGGGATTTACTACATTGTAAAGCGATTTCGACATTTTTTCGATAGCATAACCGCAAATGTATTTACCCTCTTCCAGGATGAATTCTGAAGCCGTAAGATCAGAACGCCAGTTTCGGAACGCTTCTGTGTCCAGTACGTCGTTGTCGACAAAACTAACATCAACATGCATGGGTGTGGTTTCGTATTGCTCTTTCAGGCCATGGGAGACAAAAGTGTTGGTTCTTTTTATCCTGTATACCAGGCTTGAGCGACCCTGGATCTTGCCCTGGTTCACAAGTTTTTTAAAGGGTTCTTCAGAAATCGCCAGACCAATATCGAATAGGAATTTGTTCCAGAAACGGGCATAAATCAGGTGCCCTGTGGCATGCTCATCGCCACCAATGTACAGATCCACATTCTGCCAGTAATTCACGGCTTCCTTGGAGAAATATTCCTGTTGGTTGTGAGGATCCATATACCTGTAATAATAGCCACTTGAACCGGCAAAACCGGGCATGGTGCTGGTTTCAAGAGGATATCCCGCGCGGGTTGTCCAGTTTTTGGCACGTGCAAGCGGGGGCTCCCCTGAGGCGGTAGGCAGGTAAGCATCTACCGGCGGCAAAAGCAACGGGAGGTCACTTTCGTCTAGTGTGCAGGCAACGTCTTCTTTGAAATAAACGGGAAAGGGTTCTCCCCAGTAACGCTGGCGGCTGAAAATGGCATCACGAAGACGGAAATTGACCCTTCCCTTTCCAATACCCAGTTCGTCGACTTTTTGGATTACGGTGCTGATGGCGGCTTTTACCTGCATTCCGTTGATAAATTCGGAATTCACCAGAATGCCTTCTTTTGCATCATAGGAATTTTCGGAAATATCACCGCCCGACACCACCTCGATGATTGGTAAATGAAAGTGTTTCGCGAAGGCATAATCGCGGCTGTCGTGGGCCGGAACAGCCATGATGGCACCTGTTCCGTAGCCAGCCAGAACATAGTCGGCCACCCAAATTGGAATGGGTTTTCCGTTAAATGGATTCAGACAGTATGCACCTGTGAACTCACCACTGATGTGCTTCACTTCGGCCATTCTTTCACGCTCCGAGCGGTTCATGGCATCATGTACATACCGGGCAACGGCCACTTTGCGTTCGGGGGTGGTTATTTCGGAGATCAACTCGTGTTCGGGCGCTACCACCATGAATGTGGCACCAAAAATGGTATCGGGGCGCGTTGTAAATATTTCAAGTGAATGATCACATTCCGGGATGGCAAAACTGATTTCGGCTCCTTCGGACCTGCCAATCCAGTTACGTTGCATCTCCCGCAGGGAATCTGAAAAATCGATGTTGTCGAGGCCGTTGAGCAGCCGTTGAGCATAAGAAGTGATGCGGAGGAACCATTGGCGCATCAGTTTGCGCTCAACCGGATGGCCTCCACGTACAGAAAAACCATTGGCAACTTCGTCGTTGGCCAGCACAGTTCCCAGTTCGGGACACCAGTTTACCATCGCATCCGAAAGGTAGGCGAGCCTGTAATTCATCAGAATTTTTTGCTGTGTTGCTTCCGGAAACGAGACCCAGGTATCCGCAGTAAAATCTTCTCCACCCTTTTGTTCGAATTCCTTTACAAGTTCTGCAACCGGTTCGGCTTTCTGCGAAACAGGGTTGTACCAGTGGTGAAACAACTGAATGAAGGTCCACTGTGTCCATTTGTAATAATCCGGATCACATGTTTTCACTTCACGATCCCAGTCATAGCAGAACCCGATCTTGTCCATCTGCTCACGATAGCGGGCAAGATTCTTTTCTGTTGTGATGGCAGGATGTGTGCCTGTTTGGATTGCATACTGTTCGGCCGGCAAACCATAGGCATCATAGCCCATCGGATGAAGCACATTAAAACCCTTCAGCCGTTTGTAACGGGAATAGATATCAGAAGCAATATACCCCAGCGGATGACCAACGTGCAACCCGGCACCGGAAGGGTAGGGGAACATGTCGAGAACATAAAATTTGGGCCGGGAAAGATCAATTTCGGTTTTGTAGGTTTTGTGATCCACCCAGTACTTCTGCCATTTTTTTTCTATTTCCGTGAAATTATAATCCATTTGTTCTGTTTAGGGGCCGCAAAGTTATCAAAAACGCAGGAATACCGGAAATGTATATCTTTGGGTAATTAACCCATTGCGATCATGTCAGAAGAGGAACCGGAAAAAAAAACGCACCTTCCTAAACGCCGTCGCCATCTTTTGCAGAAAATTTTTGCCTCTTTGGTACTTTTCTCTGTTCTTTCCTATTTTGCTTTGTTTTTCGGTTTTAACTATTTCGGCGAAAGGTTTCTGCGTGACTTTCTACAGAAAAAAATTCAGGTTGCCACGAAGGGGCTTTACCGTGTTGATTTTCGCAGGATGAATTTCAACATCATGACCGGAAAAGTTACCATCGACAGTTTTGCGCTCATTCCCGACACCCAGGTATACAATCGGCTAAAGCTAAAAGGAAAAATTTCAAACTCCCTCTATCAGGTCTTTATAAACTCATTTACGATCGACCGGATACACTTCTGGCAGATTTATGACCAGCACCGGGTTACTCTGAGGCAATTGCTTTTCGAACGGCCGCAAATAAGTATTGTTGGGTTTCCCGATACAGCGACGGCACGCAAGGCCCGCTGGCGTGTTATTTATGATGACATTTACCCGGCTGTTTCCGGATTGTTCAAGGATTTTCATATCGATTCGGTAGTCGTGAACCATGGACTATTATTGACATCATTCCGTCAAAAAACAGGAAAGCTTTCCACCGGGGAGTATGAATTTTCCACGATCCTTCGCGATGTTTCTGTAAATCCATTCAGCTATTACAACCGTGAACGGGTTTTCTATTCGCGCGATATTGACTGGATGGTGCACAACTTCGAATACATCATGGCCGATAGTCTCTATTTCATTAAAGCCAGCGAACTGGGTTTTTCACTCAGCAGAAGCCGGCTTTATGGAAAGAATCTATCCATGCGACCCAATTTTTCATTACGCGGGCTGCATAATCGTCCGCGTGGTGATTTTTTTCAGTTCTTTCTGCCCGCTTTTTCCATTGAAGGAATCAATCTGTACGAGGCGCTCATCGAGAAAAAAGTGAAGATACAGAACCTTGCCCTGACGAACTTCTCCATGAAAATTTATCACAACCTGTTGGTCCGTGAAAGCAGTAAAGTCAGGAAAAAGAAGGAGAAGTTCAAAATTGCCAGGATGTACACAATTATTTCGGGAGCCCTGAGATCGGTGGCAATCGATACTTTGCTGATACGACAGGCGGCATTCGAATATTACGCGTTCCTTGACGACCATGGCCCTGAACTGAGAATAGGTTCGGCCGACCTCGACCTGATCGGGTTTTATCTGGATTCAACAGCCCATCTTGACAAAAGGAAAATTCTTTATGCCCGCGACATTGACCTTTCACTGCAAAGGTTCAACCTGAGACTGCGGGATAAGGTCCATGTGCTGAGCGCTGCCAGGATCGGGATTTCCACTGCAAAATCGCAGATTGAGATCAGCGACGGTCTTATCTTTCCTGATAAAAACATGGACCTCAGGGCAACAGCTGATCGCAAGAATACAATCAGTCTCCTTCTTCCGAGGGTTGTATTTAGCAGGATAAACCTGAAAAAACTGTTCAACTACCGCGACTTTGATTTTGACAGGCTGGAGATACAGGAGCCCGATTTCAAGTTAACCCGCTACCGTGCTCCCAAAAACAACGATCCCCGATTCAAAAGACCGGAAGATTTCTTTACCGAAGAAAATGAGGATTTCGTTTATGATCTTCTGAAAAAATATGTTTACGTGGTGAAAGGAAATTCGATCAGCATCCAAAACGGACACGGAATGTTTTTGCGTGAACAGGACCAGGTGAGTGAGAAAATTGCTGGTGCCCGGTTCGATCTTGATATGCAGCAGTTTCTGATCGATTCGGTACATGGGTTGAACCAGCAGGGATATTTTTACAGTCGTGATTTCAGTCTCGACCTTCGCGGTGTTACGCTTACATCGCCCGACGGTATGCGCCATCTCAAGATCTGGCACGCCAAGGTTATCACCACCGATTCCTTGATAGAAGCCGAGGAGATCAGTTTCGACAAAGCAGGCGGCCCTGGTTATATTGCAGCCGGTTATGAAGGACGACCACCGGTCTCCATCGATTTTACACTTCAGAAGTTACGTCTCACCGGACTGAATCACAGGAAGTTGTTTCTCGACAAAGTACTTAAGGCAAACGTGATCAGCCTTGAAGAACCCTCTCTGAGGCTGAAGACAGAAAACAATCCTCTTCCGGAAGGTCCTGCAGAGGAGACAGCGCTTCTTCATACAGACAAGTTTATCCGGGATTTTGAAGTAGGCAGGATGGTGGTCAGGCATGGAGCATTTTCTTACGATGGCCTTGAGAACAGGAAAGCCTCCTATTTTTCACTCAAAGATGTTGATTTCGGGTTGTTGAATGCCAGGGTCCATTTGCCTTTGAAAGATAAAAAGGATGGCCTTATCAGCTTCGACTCCCTGCAATTGAAGGTCTTTCCGTTCAGGGCGGTATTTGCCGACAGTAACTATGCCCTCGAATGCCGGGAGCTGGATGTTCATTCCTATCCGGCAGACATTACGTTTTATGGTTTAAAGCTCACCCCGCTGAGAAAGCTTTCGGACCTTCCTGAAAAAAAAATGTCTTTTTCTGCAACGATTCCGGAGGCGAAGGTGACAGGATTCTACTTCGACAGGGCAATTTTTGACAATGAGTGGATATTTGACAATATCCGGCTACAGAGCCCGGTATTTGCCGCCGAATTAAGAAAAGCAGAAGCGAAATCGAAGACTGTTGGTGACCCCTTGCAGCCTTACGTGCTTCACCTTCCGCCATTCATGGAAACGCTGAGAATCCGGACGATTGAAATCAACAATGCCGAAATGGGGGTTCTCACCATCGAAAACGGGAAACAAAACACCTTGTCGCTGAAAGGGATTCTTTTGCGGGCGAAACAGGTGAAGGTGGATTCTGTAACCCGGTCCAACCCCCAGCAAACGCCACTTTTTAATACAGAAAATATCGAATTCTCCGCGTCCGGCTTCAGCAGGACTTTAAAGGACAGTTTGTATACTTTTTCCTTTCGCAGGTTTGGATTTTCCTCCAATGAAAAAACTGCCTTCGTGGATTCAGTTACACTGACCTCCAATTTCAACCGTACGGATTTCCCGGCCAGAGCGGGATTCGAAACAGATCAACTGGAGCTGAAAATTCCCAGAATTGATCTGGAGCGCGTCAATTTCAGAAGGCTTCTCGCCCAGGGCCGGCTTTATGCCGGTAACTTTCGTGTAAGCGGGATGCGGTTTTCGTCATACCGCGACAAGCGGGTAAATTTGCCAGCGGGACCAACCCCTTTGATGCCGCAGCAGATGATCCGGAAAATAAACTTTCCTGCGCAAATCGACACAATCACGATCACAGGGGCCTTTGCTGCCTACGAGGAGCAAACCGGCAGTGAACCCGGCCGGCTTTTCTTCGACCAGATGAACCTCCTGGTAACAGGATTTTCCACCATGGGCCCGGTGGCAGCCCCCCTGCAGTCCGCCGCACTGAATGTACACGGAACGGCTGCACTGATGGGGAAAACCCGGGTAGAAGCGTTGTTTTGGTTCCCGCTTGACCATCCCAGGGATAGTTTTACGCTGCGTGCTTCAGTTGGGTGGCTCGACCTTCGCGAACTCAATCCCATGCTGACGAAACTTTTGCCGGTATCGGTTGCAAGAGGCGTGTCTCCAAAAACCGAAATCAAGCACATCCATGCCAACAACAACATTGCCAGAGGGTTTATGGACATGAACTTTTACGGTCTAAGGGTCAGCCTGGATAAACCCGTTTCCAGTACGATAGACAAATTGGAGCAGTCGGTGCTCACAGAGGTGGCAAACATACTCCTTCCCGACAATAATCCGAATGACAACGGACGAATGCGCACCGGCGTCGTCTATTTTGAACGCAACAAATCAAAAGGGTTTTTTAATTTCGTATGGAAAAGCACCCTGAGCGGAATCAAATCAACTGCCGGATTCAATACTAAAATCCAGCGGCAGATCCGCCGGGCGGAAAAGAAAATGAAACAATGACAAATCCGGAATCCAAGCACCCAAAGGGAAAATTACGTCTGTTTCTCAGGATCATCCTGTGGATTCTGGCGGTACTGATCGTTGTCTAGGCAGCTATATTTGCTTACGGGTATCTGCATTACGGAAAGATGCTACGCATTTTTATCATCGATACCGTGAAGCGCGAAAGCAGTGAAGACAAGCCCAAAGCAAAGCTTATGGCAATCCCCACCTGTTACATCGCCATAAGGAACATCCTGGTTGACTCATCACACACCGGAACCCGAAACCTTTTTAATGCAGAGGATTTCAGTATCCATCTCGTGGGTATCGCAGTGAATACGAAAAACGGGCTGAACAAAATATCCCTGGGAGAAGTTGGCCTTTCAACCGGACAAAAGTCCCTGTATGTAAAGAATTTTCACCTGGAACCACTTTTCAATCGTTACGACTATACCCGGAAATTTGGTTATCAAACCGACCGAATGGATATCAAGGTTCCCTCGCTTCATGTTGAACGCTTCAATTTCAGGGAGCTGATTCTGGCCGGAAAGATCAATGCGGGGCTGATGGAAATTGACAGTTTACTGCTCGACGATTATCGGGACAAGCGGATCCTGCCCAGGCCAGGATTCAGGCCACCCATGCCACAGGATGCGATCAGAAGCCTGAAGGACTACCTGAAAATCGACACCGTAAAACTTACCAACGGTAAAGCTACTTATAGCGAACAGATAGGTGCAGAACCGGGAACGCTATTCTTCAGCAGAATGAGTGCCACAATGACCGGTGTAACCAATGATTCGTTGCTGCTAAACGCAGGCTATGTCTCAGAACTTAGAGGAACTGCCTACCTGATGGGAACGCTAAAGCTCGATGCCACGCTAAGGTTCAAATTTGGTGATCCGGGAAACGCGTTCACCTTTTCCGCCATGATCGGAGAGTTCGACCTCTGTGAGATCAACCCCATGCTTTCGAAACTGCTGCCGGCAGAAGTGAAAAGCGGACAGATAAACAAACTCATCATTCCACAGGTTTATGCCAACGATAACGCGGCGCAGGGAAAGCTGTTATTTTACTACAAAAATCTATCCATCAGCATGATAGACAAGAAGAATAATACCTGGGGGAAGATCAAAAAAGGGGTGATCAATTTCGTGGCCAATGACCTGGTAGTTAACAACGATAACCCGACACGTTCCGGAAAAATGCATACCGGAACAGTTTACTTCACACGCGATAAATCGAAGGGAATATTTAACTTCTTGTGGAAAAGCACCCTGAGCGGCCTTAAATCAACCATGGGCTTTATCTCCAAAGCACAAAAAGAGCTGATTAAGCAGGAAAAGAGGGGGGCGAAGTAAAATATTGCGTAATTTTATCACGCATTTCAACCCTATGCTGCAACAGGAAGAACGCTATTACCAGCGGCGCATCGCTACCTCCTATGTCACAACCATTATCAGCATCACCCTGGTGCTGTTTTTATTGGGATTTCTGGGCATGATCATCCTTCATGCAAAAAAGCTTTCGGATTATGTGAAGGAAAACATCGGCTTCTCGATCATGATAAAGGAGGGAGTGAAGGAACCTGCGGTGCTGGAATTAAAAAAGAGGCTTGATGTTGCCGCCTATGTTAAGTCTTCGGAGTTTATTACACGGGAAAGAGCGGCCGATAAACTGCAGGATGAACTTGGAGAGGATTTCATCGGATTTCTCGGATACAACCCCTTGCTTCCAAGCATTGAGCTCCGGATTAAAGCCCCCTATGCAAATTCCGACTCCCTGGCACGAATTGAACGGCGTCTTCTGGCCATTCCGGAGGTCAAAGAGGTTTTCTACCAGCGGTCGCTTGTTGATATAATCAACAAGAATCTCGAAAAAATCAGTCTGATCCTGCTGGCTTTTACAGGCGTTCTTCTCTTTATCGCCATGGTATTAATAAACAATACCATCCGTTTGATGGTATATTCTAAACGGTTCATCATCCGGAGCATGCAGCTTGTCGGGGCGACAGAGGGATTCATTCGCAAGCCGATTGTGGCCCGCAGCGTTCTGCATGGCTGTATCAGTGCAATTTTTGCCATTGCCTTGCTTGTGCTGGTAACCTATTTCGCCATCGACCAGATGCCCGAATTAATGGAACTTGAAGATCC
This sequence comes from Bacteroidales bacterium, assembly GCA_025355465.1. Lineage (GTDB taxonomy): Bacteria > Bacteroidota > Bacteroidia > Bacteroidales > FEN-979 > JANXZO01. The sequence goes on along the minus strand of JANXZO010000051.1, from coordinate 39,556 downwards.
GCTCATTCTTGTGATTCTGGTGGCGGGCATCTTTTTACTGGGCGCGATTCTTTCCTGGACATCTACCTGGTTCGCGGTCAGAAAATACCTGCGGATCAGCACAGATTTGCTCTACACATAATTTTTAGAAAAGAATGATTACCTTTGTCAACTCAATGCCAAATGAGTTATGGAAAAGTATAAGAAGAAAAACTCTCCCCCGAAACCTGCAGATACACTTGCAAAACAGCCTATCGCCCCCCAGCGTTTGGGTGAATTTGCTTTTGGCAAAGAAAACTACCGGCTTATGCTCATCGGCCTTGCTTTCATCGTGGTCGGTTTCCTGCTGATGATTGGAGGTGGTTCTGATGATCCGACCAAATTCAGCTATGAACTTTTCAGCTTTCAAAGACTTACTCTGGCCCCGATACTGATCCTTGCCGGCTATGTGATCGAGATTTTCGCCATCATGAAAAAACCGAAAGATTAATGACATTGATCCAGGCGATCATTATCGCCATTGTTGAAGGGCTCACAGAATTCCTTCCTATTTCCAGTACCGGACACATGGCCCTCACCTCCGCCATCCTGGGTATTGAAAAAAGTAATTTCACCAAGCTTTTTATTGAAAATATCCAATTCGGAACCATAATCTCTGTGATCATCCTCTATTGGCGGAAATTTCTGGATTTCAAAAAACTTGATTTTTATCTGAAACTTGTTGTTGCCTTCATCCCGGCAGCCATTGTCGGGGTGCTACTGAAAAAGCATATTGACAGGGTGCTTGAAACGCCGCTGTTCATAAGCATCGTGATGTTGCTCGGCGGCATCGTACTTCTGTTTGTCGATGGCTGGTTTAAAAACGGGACGATTGAAGACGACGGCAAGATCTCCTATAAAAGTTCCTTCATTATCGGGCTGTTTCAGTTGCTTGCTGTCGTTTTTCCGGGATTCAGCCGCAGTGCGGCTACAATCATCGGCGGGATGCAGCAGAAAATGACCCGCAAAGCGGCTGCCGAGTTCTCCTTTTTCCTGGCGGTACCTACCCTGGCCGGGGCCTTTGCCAAAAGTCTTTGGGATGCCTGGAAAGATACCCCCGAAATATTGACCACCCATAACATTCAGTTGCTGGTACTTGGTAATACCGTCGGTTTTATTGTGGCCATCATCGCCATCAAAGCCTTCATCAGTTACCTTACCAAACACGGTTTCCGCGCATTTGGCTATTACCGTATTATCGTAGGTTTATTCCTGATCATTTTCCTGATTACCGGCCACACTTTAAGCATACAGTAATGTCCTTTCAGTTTGAACAGGGAGAGATTCTCCTTGTCGACAAGCCTTTAACCTGGACCTCCTTCGATGTAGTTGGAAAACTCCGCTCGCTTATCAGAAGCGAACTTGGTATAAAGAAATCAAAGATCGGACATGCAGGAACCCTTGATCCGCTGGCTACCGGACTTCTTATCCTTTGTACTGGTAAATTCACCAAAAGGATTGATGAGTTCCAGGGGCTTGAAAAGGAATATACCGGGACCTTCAGACTTGGGGCAACCACTCCCTCCTTTGACCTGGAAACCGAGCCCGACCAAACCTTTCCACTCGGTGCCCTCACAGAACAAAATATCTCGGATGCGGCGGTCAGACTTACCGGGAACTATGACCAGATCCCTCCTGCGTACTCAGCAAAGTGGGTGGATGGACGCAGGGCCTACACCTTCGCAAGAAACGACATTGCGGTTGAACTGAAAGCAAGGAACATTACCGTCACCGCTTTTGAGATCACCAGGATAGCGTTGCCAGAAGTCGACTTCCGCATTGCCTGCAGCAAAGGGACCTATATCCGCGCTGTGGCGAGGGACCTTGGCCAGATGTTGGGCTGTGGGGCTCATCTTGCTGCCTTGTGCCGCACCCGGATTGGACAATTTCACCTGCGCGATGCATTTCAGATCCCGGAAATTGAGGCCATGCTGCGGGCTTCAAATCAACAACCCCGATAAAAATATACTAACTTTGTTTATTTCAGGGTTTATCCCATACTCCATAAGTCAATTTCTCGCATGAAAAACATTTTCCCGAATTCTCTTCGCAGGCCGCTGTCTCTGAGCATGGCCGGACTTTTCCTGCTTGTCACCGGAATCATTTTTGTAACAGGAACAATACGAAACGGTGCCGACCAGCGAAAGATTTTTGAGTCACGACTCGAGATGCTGAATAAAAAGGCTCCCGTGGGAAAAGAAGGAAAAAAGGAAGACCGCAAGGGGCAGGATCAGCCACAAATGGCTGCCTTCCAGGAGTTTCTCATGACATTCGATCCGGCAACAGGAACCGTTCCCAGGGAACGCATGCTCACCGCTTTTAATCAGGTCAGGGCAATGCAGGCGTTGAAAGGAATTTCTACCATGCAATGGACCAATTACGGAGCCGACATGGGAGGCCGGACCCGGATGATCATGTACGATCCCAATGACCTTTCTCGGAAAAAAGTTTGGGCTGGCGGGATTACAGGGGGCTTATGGTACAACCCGGATATCACATCGCAATTCAGCCCCTGGGTTCCGGTGGGTGATTTCTGGAGCAACCTCTCGGTGCGTTGTATGGCTTACGATCCGGGCAATCACCAGGTTTTCTATATCGGAACGGGTGAAGCGGAGACTGCACTGCAAACCTATCGCGAAAGTTCCGGTCTCGGTACCGGAATATGGAAATCGATAGATGGCGGTCAAACCTGGAATCAACTAACCTCCACGGTTAACTTTGCCTATGTTACCCGGATCGTCGTGAGAACGGAGAACGGAGCCGGTGTGATCTACGCCGGGGTTGCATCGGGACTGTATAAGGAGACAAGCCATCAGAGTATGCCCTCCGATGGACTTTTTCGCTCTGCAGATGGAGGGGCGACCTGGACACAGGTCCTCCCGAATATCATTGGTTCAACAGTGCCTTATGCGGTGAGTGACATCGGCATGGCCACGGATGGAAGGATATTTGTAGGGACAAGGCCAAACCTGAATGACGAAGGGGCAGCCACCTTATTATACTCCGATGATGGAATCAACTGGACCATCAATGACCAATACAAGCTTGAAATAGAAAATGGCACCTCAAATAACATTCCCGGCCGTGTGGTACTCGCAACCGCTCCTTCCAACAGCAACATAGTTTATGCTCTCATTGCTTCGGGATATGTGGAACCCTCGAATAATTTCAAGTATTTCAACTGCTACCATGTTCTAAGGTCCGCTGACAGAGGACAAAACTGGACAAAGCAATCCATCCCCATGGATATTACCTCCGGGTCGAACTTTGCCACCATTGCCTGGCACGCACTGGATGTGGCGGTAGACCCAAACAATGCTGATCGTATTTACGCCGGGGGACTTGACATGCATAAATCGAACGATGGCGGGAGTACCTGGACAAGGGTGAGTGACTGGTCGAAAATGTACAGCGGCGGGGGACCCGACTATATTCATGCCGATCAGCACATCATCGTGTTTAAACCCGGATCTTCCAGCGTGATTCTGTTCGGGAGCGACGGTGGTGTATTTTACACCGCCAATGGCACCAATGCTGCGCCCACCATGGAAGAGCACAACAACAACTACAATACCCTGCAGTTCTACTCCTGCGCCATCCATCCCAACGCGGGAACAGATACATTCTACGGAGGGCTGCAGGATAACGGGTCGCTTTATTATACCGGGAATCCGCTAACTATTTCCGATATGGTAAGCGGAGGCGATGGGGCTTATTGCTTCTACGATAAGGATAATCCCTCACTCTCCATTACCTCAATTTATTATAACCAGTATTATATTTACATGAACGGAAATTTCCAGAATGCGGCTTTTAACTGGTCCTGTGGAACGTTCGTTAGTCCTGCCGACCTTGACTACAAACTCAACACACTTTATTGTAATGCGGTAGATTATGTCGGAAATTACCAGGACCATTTACTCAGGCTGACCAGCCTTACATCCAATACGGTTGGAACCTATCTGAGCATGGGAACAGGATCCAGTGTTTATTTCTCCGCCGTGAAATATTCGCAACATTCACCTGCCGGAAAGGCAACGCTGTTTGTAGGATCCCAATCGGGGCGACTGCTCAAGGTAACAGAAGCCCAGTCAAATGCGCCTGTTGTCACCGAAATAACGGGATCTTCCTTTCCCACAGCCAACCTTTCCAGCATTGCGATCGGAGGCTCGGAAGACACGCTTCTCGTAACGTTTTCCAGTTATGGTGTGACTTCGGTTTTTCAAACTTATGATGCCGGACAATCCTGGCAGAATGTCGAGGCCAACCTGCCCGACATGCCCATCCGTTGGGCCATTTTTCATCCTCAATCTGCCAAACATGTCTTACTGGCTACGGAAATGGGAATTTGGGAGTCGAGCGGAATGGCCCAGGGGAATGTTTCATGGATACCGGTCAACAACGGACTGGCAAATGTTCGCGTCGACATGCTGCAAATACGAACCTCCGACAACACGGTACTGGCTGCGACCCATGGCAGAGGGTTGTTTACTGCCACCTGGGATGTTACCACAGGCATTGCGGAACAGACCGCCAAAGGGTCCATGGTCTTTCCGAATCCCACCAGCGGAACCGTCAATGTTTTCGCCACACTGAGCGAGGGAGGTGAATTGGAAACAGAGGTAATCGACGCCTCCGGTCGATTGATATTCAGCAGGCAGGAGCATACTTCCGGGGGGTCAATCTCCACGAAGGTAGACCTTGGAAGCCAGCCATGCGGCCGCTATTTCATCTCGCTTAAAATAAATGGCAGGAGGGTATATACCGAAAGAATCATCAGAATCTGATCAGCACAAACAGGCCTATGGAGCGGGTTTCGTATCCTTTATTTTCCGATGAATACTTCATGAACGAAGCCTTGAATGAGGCCAGAAAGGCCCTTGAAAAGAACGAGGTTCCGATTGGAGCGGTGGTTGTGTGCGACAGAAGGATCATTGCCCGAGCGCACAACCTGACAGAAACGCTCAACGATGTTACCGCCCATGCTGAAATGCAGGCGTTTACTGCGGCCTCAGGTTTCCTGGGAGGAAAGTATCTCAATGAATGTACCCTCTACGTTACCCTCGAACCGTGCATGATGTGTGCCGGTGCTTCCTTCTGGACACAAATCGGAAAAATCACCTACGGAGCGGCTGATGAAAAACGTGGTTACCGGCGGACAGATACCCAGATATTACATCCGAAAACCATTCTCAGTGCAGGAATCCTGGCAAAGGAATGCAGCGAACTGATCAAAATTTTTTTTAAAGCCAAACGGAAAACATGGTAAATATCGAAAATCTTCTGAACATCGACAACCTTCTGAATTTCACCAATGATATTTTTCAGAAAAAAGAGATAAAGACACTTCTCCAGGAGGTCTCAGAAGTGGCCCAATACCTGTGGGATAGAGGCTGGGCAGAAAGGAACGCCGGGAATTTATCCATTCGGGTAACCGAACTGTTTACCGACAAGGAACTCGAAAGATTGAGCACCTATCCTTTTCTCCCCCTTGCTAAAACCTATCCTGAACTTGCACATCAGCTTTTTCTGGTAAGTGCAGCGGGTTCACGCATGCGAAACATGGCCAAACAACCCGCAGCCAATGTCTGTTTTGTTTTTGTAAACGAATCCGGCACGGCCTACCATATCATCTGTCATCCGGGGGAGGAACCCCTGGTTAAACCCAGCTCGGAGCTGCCAGCCCACCTCTGCATACAACAAATGCTGTTACAGAAAAGATCTTCTGAAAAAGTTGTTCTTCACGCCCATGTCCTTGAACTAATTGCGCTTACACAACTTCCGGAATTCACCTCAGAAGCCACATTGAACAGTCTGCTGTGGGGGATGCATCCGGAAACGATTATGTTTGTTCCCAAAGGCGTGGGTTTTATTCCCTATACCCTGCCAGGAACGGAGAAGATCGCCCGAGCCACCCTCACCGGCCTCGAATCCCATCAGGTAGTCCTTTGGGAAAAACATGGTTGTATGGCGGTAGGCAATACGCTCTCAGGGGCATTCGAAACCATCGATATTCTTGCCAAATCTGCAAAAATTTACTTCCTGTGCAAATCGGCCGGAGCGGAGCCCCAAGGATTATCCCCGGACCAGCTGCGCGAGATAAAGGAGCACTATAAGGGCTGACAGAATCAGACCTGATTTACGTTTATTTTTGGCTGATAGGTCAATTTTACGTTTTTCTTCGTACATTAGTGGCCCTCTTTTTCTCCATGAAAGCGACCAAAGTCATTATTTTTGAGGATGAATTTCTGCTTGCCAATGATTTAAAACGGCAGCTGACCCAATATGGGTATGAGGTTACTGCTATGTTTGGGAAAGCTGAGGAAGGGTTGGAATATCTCGGGAGACCTGATATTGAAAATGCCGACGTAATTCTTATGGATATATCGCTTGCCGGTAAGATGACCGGGCTCGATGCAGCAAAAATTATCACAGAAAAATACCCCTGTGCACTATTGTTTCTGACCGGGTTAAGCCAGATCGATATTTTTGAGGAGGCATTCAAATCAAAACCGTATGCGTTCTTGCTCAAACCGTTTGACATACAGCAAGCTGTGATAAATATCAGGCTAGCGGTATATCAGAAAAAGCTTGAAAAACAGTTACGAAAATATCAGGAGGAGCTTGAGAATATCGTTCAGGAACGAACCTGCGAGCTTGAAAAAGCACGGGATCAGGCCGAAGAGGCTGTAAAACATAAAAATACTGTTATTTCAAATATCAGCAACCAGATCAGGGAGCCCATGTATGGCATCATGGGGATTTCGGCCATGATGAAAGAAGAAACTCAGGATAAACCTCAGCTGCAGCGGCAGGTTCAATATATCGATGATAATGCCAGGCACCTTTTTTCCTTACTAAATAAAATTGCCGATCTAAGTAATGACTACAATAATTGACAACTCCATTCCTTCTATTCTCCTCCTTGAGGATGATGTTCCAACAACCACGATCCTTAAAATCTGGCTTCGGGGTATTTGCAATATCACAGCGGTTTCCGATGGTGATTCTGCGCTCAGGGAAATAAACCAGCGGATGGTTGAAGGCGGCGGTTTTGATCTGATGCTTTTCGATATTAGTATTCCATTTCCGTGGAATGGCCTCTCTCTCATGGAGGAGATCCGCAGGACCCACAAATCTTACGTTCAGATACCGTTCGTTGCACAGACCGCTTATGCCATGCCAAATGACAAGGATCGTCTGCTGGAGGCAGGGTTTTCAGACTATCTGGCGAAACCGCTCGAACGAGAAGTGCTGGTGCGTACGGTATTGAAAAACCTTTGCGAAATGGCAAACGTTTAATTTTACGATTGATTTTTTTTTGCACGATACAACTTACGTGCTCCGTACACTCCTCCCATGGCGATTAACATCCCCAGCCCTCCGTCAATCGGAGCTCCGGCTGGTGCCTGGTTTCCGCTTTGGCCATGTACTCCCGGTGGAGGAGGAGGCCCCGGATCATCAGCCTTACATTGGATTACAGGGAGCATTAACAGGTAAAAAACAGCGATCCATTTTTCGAGATATCTTCCAATTTTTAGCCGTGGACCAAGGCTTTGTTTCGTTTTCATTTTGTCAGGTTTACTGGATGATTACAGGGTAAGTAAATTTTGCGAATCAAGTTTTTTCCCTGCCAGGTCAGAACGCCGAGGTAGACCCCGGGCGGGAGGTTTAACACTGTTTCGGTCCTTCCGGGGCAACACTGCGATTGCAGCAGATGGCGGCCGCAAATATCGTAAACAGTGATTTCAGGAAGGGGATCAGTTTCGGGGATTCCACTTACCACAAGACGGTTGCTGACCATGTGAATGGTTGCACCCTGAAGGGGGTTAACCTCCATCGTAGCTTCGGGATTCCCGAAGTGAAGCACAAAACGATCTTCCTGGATTCCCGAATCCGTGGTAAATGTATAACTGGCACCCTGGTTTAAGGTTGTAAAGAGACCTTTTACCCGGTCTTCAAGCCTTAACAATACACCTCCTGCCGTCATTTCAGGTCGGCAAGCTGTTATCGAAAACCGTCCTCCATTTTTAGTATAAAACCCAACCGGGATAGCGAAAGGCCTTCCACCATCAGGAACTCCTTTTACCGACCATCGGCGGTCCGCGCTTAAAAAGTAGAGTTGGGGAGCCGCAGGATGACCGTCCAGTTTCATCACATCAAACCCGGAATTCACACCATAATCGAGCCCATCCCCCGAAGCAATAATGGCCTCATCTTTATAGCCGTTGTCTGTGAGTTTTAGCTGCAGCAGTGGAGCATCAACGCTTTTATAAGAAACCCTGCCACTATGGATGCAGGAGGTTGCGGGCAGCGAGATGGCGGGTGCCGGGCCATTGGCCTGGATGAAAAAACCCTGCATCGCCGGGATAACTCCCCCTGCAAGACTCCCGGCCGACCCGTTCCAGGTTAGATAGTTTCCTGAATTGCTGTCCCACACCCAGATTGCATTGGCGACCCCAGACTTCGTCCAGCTGACGATCTCTCCCAACAACGCCGAAGTAAATGGATTTCCCACCAGGTTGAATCCTTCGCCCGTATTGGTGATTTCAGGGGCCACATCACCCGGGTTGAGATGCCCGGAAAAAGTTTTGATAACATCCACCGGTTGGGCAACAAGGTATCCGGTGCCAGAATGAAAAGTTCGGTCATCGCCCGGCTGAAAGGAGGTGTTCCAGCCACCGACTTCCGCCTTGGTATTCTGCCATAGCGAAAAGGGCTCATTCCAACGGTAAAAATCAACGTCAGCAAGGGGTGGGTTTTCGACAAATCCGGGTTGTATCTGCTGATTTGTGACCGGAGAAGATAGTAGATGGAACCGGGCATCAGCCAGCGCGTTGTATTTTGACAGGAAATGTTCAACTTTGATAGTCCCGGTGCCAGTTACAGTACCTCCCACAATCAGCGAACCTGCCGCGATTGTATCTGCAACGGCTTTCAAAACCAGACACTCTTCGCCGGCAAGCGAGAGGGAGCCTGCAACCGTAAGCGATTTCCCGTCATTTACAAGCAGGGTCGATCCATTCTGAATTTCAAGATTGCCCATCACCGATACCTCCCTGCCAATGGACTTTTGACCGGTCCCGGAAACAACCAGATTGGCATAGGGTGAAGGATTGCCGATCGACTGCGACACACTTCCTGAATAGGAAATAATGGACCCGGTATTGAAGTTGAAAATATTGTTTGTTGTGCCGATAACTCCCCAATCGCCGCCGGTAAGGTTTAGCAAACCACCCGTATTCATTGTGGTGGCATGGCCCGCAACTCCGCTGTTTCCGCATACAATCGAATCTGAATTAACAACTCCGCCGCTTCCGATCAAAAGGGATACAGGGTAGGAGATATTTGTATTGTTTGTCTGGAGATAGAGTTTTCCGGTCAATGTAAGGGTTCCGTTCACCACCACCGATCCTGCCGACAAGGATGCTCCTGCCCCATTCGTTCCATCGATTGCCAGGTTGCCGCCTGCTGTGCCGTTGCCGGTGCACTCCAGCAAAGCGCCTGACTGAATGGTTACATTAAGATAAGAGGAAGGTGCATTGTTATACAACGCAACACCGCCAAAGTGGAGTCGCACACTGGTGGCAATCGTGAGTGCAGTAGTGATATTATCCTGGTATATTTTCCGCATCCGTGCGGCATCGAACGTGCCGCTCCCTGACACCAGGCAAGCTGCCCCTTCGATGTTGAAAGCAAGAGCGTCATAGGTGTTTCCATTACCGATAGTCCCGTTACAGGTGATATTTCCATAAACATCTAGGTACCTCGGCGTGACGGAGGAGCTGTTCGACCAGAGTTTTCCGCCTGCTTCGATGGTCAGACCGGCACAGCAGCGTGTACCGCTGGCAGGAAGCGTGACCGAATGCTGGCTTTTGATGGTCACATTGTCGGTCATTGCCGGGATAATGCCCCCGAGCCAAGTAGCGGAGCTTGTCCAGCTACCCGACTGCGCAGTCTGTAATTCCCCGGCGTCAACTGGTCCGGGAGGGAGGCAAAACTGCCATGCCAACAACAATATGCTGAAAGTTCTCATATGGTTTTTAATGCTTAATCGGTTTTGAAGTCAAAAGGTAAACTGCTTTTGGTACTTTTGTTTTCCAAAACTTTTAACATGCGCTTACCTTTCGTAATGCTCTTGCAGGTTGCCCTCTACTTTGCGGGCTCTTACGCTTCGTATGCCCAGGAAACAGATTCGTCAGTTCTTCGAAAGTTTTATACGGAGGCTTTGTCGCATCCTGTTGCCTACAACCGGTTAGATCATCTTTGCAACCAGATCGGAGGACGACTTTGTGGCTCGCCTCAGGTTGCCAAAGCCTTAGATTACGGACAGAAGGTTATGGAATCAATGGAACTCGATTCGATCTATTTTCAGCCGTTGATGGTAAAACATTGGGTTCGTGGTGAACCGGCAAGCGGAAAGGTAAAAGCCAAAGGGTTTGAAGATCTCGACCTGCATATTGTAGCGTTGGGAAGTTCTGTGGGCACCGGAAAGGCAGGGATTACGGCAAAAGTGGTTGAGGTGAAGAGTTTTGAAGAGCTGAAAAAGCTGGGAAGGAAAAAAATTGAAGGCAAGATTGTCTTTTTTAACCGGCCAGCCGATCCGGCGCCTATTTATACCTTTGACTCATACGGCGGAGCGGCCGATCAGCGGTCGCAGGGCGCCATGCAGGCAGCCCGGTACGGTGCGGTTGGGGTCCTGGTGCGTTCGCTCACCCTGGCCCGTGACGATTTTCCGCATACCGGAATACAACACTATGCAGATTCGGTGCAAAAGATTCCTGCGCTGGCAGTTTCCACCAACGATGCCGACAAGATCAGCTTCAGGCTGAAGAACGATCCGGAGCTTAACCTTTTCATGCGCACCACTTGCGAAGAGCTCCCGGAAACAGAAAGTTATAACCTCGTAGGAGAGATCAGGGGCGGTGAGTTTCCTGATGAGGTGATCGTCTTTGGCGGCCACATCGACTCCTGGGACATTGGCCAGGGCGCCCATGACGATGGAGCCGGGGTGGTTCAATGCCTTGAGATCCTTCGTTTGTTCCGGCAGCTGAATATCAAACCAAGGCACACCCTGCGTTGTGTGCTATTCATGGATGAGGAATACGCTCAGCGCGGCGGAGCAGCCTACACGGAACGCGCACTTCAGCTTGGGAAAAAACAAAAACACATCATCGGCATCGAAGCCGATCGCGGTGGATTCACACCTTCCGGGTTTTCGATTGATGCAAGCGAACAGGTGATAAAAAAGATACAAAGTTGGAAATCACTCTTTTTACCCTATGGGATCTGGTCTTTCGAGAAAGGCGGCAGCGGGGTCGACATCCGCGGACTGAAGCAGATGGGTGTTCCGCTGGTTGGACTGGTGGTGGATTCACAACGTTATTTTGATTATCACCATGCAGCCTCCGATACATTTGATAAAGTTAACTGCCGGGAACTGCAACTCGGGAGTGCAGGAATGACAGCCCTTGTGTACCTGGTTGATAAATACGGTTTATAATACGAAGGTTATTTTTTGCCCCCCAGGCAACTTTTCACAGAAAACCACCTCTTACGTTAAGGTAATACCCTAACTTTGCTTCACTATTGTCTACTCACGCAACTATGAAGAAGCCTGCCACTTTGCTTGTACAGCAAAAAGAGCTTACCCTAATCGCCGGTGCATTCATTGCCCTTGTCGTATTGATCGGTTCGCTGCTTTTCCTGGAGATAAAACCAGCAGCCGGAGGGGAGAAAGAAAACGGTGAAAATATCCATGCCCAGGCAACATCCGCCAACTCTTCGTTAATTTTGATTCGTAAGGGTGAACACAATCTGGTACGGCCCCTGATCCTCGCCGATATTGATGCGGAATCGCCAGAATACCTGTCGCTGAAAGGGAGACTTTCTCAAACCATTACAAGTTTTAAACAAAAAGGCATTATCACCAATGCCTCTGTTTATCTGAAGCGACTCAGCGACGGAAGCTGGATGAATCTCAACGGAAATGAGACCTACCTTCCCGGGAGTCTGATGAAAGTGGCCATCATGCTATATTACCTCAAGCAGGAGGAGTTGCATCCGGGAACACTGGCACAGGAATTTTTCTGTCGAAAACCTGCACAGGAATTTCCAAAGCAGGAATTTGAAGGGGAAACTATCATTCCCGGGAGGAGTTATAAAGTATCAGCGTTGATTCGTTCTATGATCATCGAATCAGATAACCTGGCTACCAATACATTGTGCCAACACCTCGACGGTGCTGCCTTTCACCAGATGTTCGTTGACCTATCCATGCCCCCCGACGACATCAACGACCTTGAGTATGTGATCAGTCCAAGAGAGTATTCAAAATTTTTGCGGGTCCTTTACAATGCTACCTACGTTGGCGAAGAGATGTCGGAATTCGCACTCAGCCTCATGATACAAAGCAAGTTCAAAGACGGGCTTGTCAAGCCGATCCCGGCCGGGATAATGATTGCACATAAATTTGGTGAACGGGGCAAGAACAGTGTTATGGACTTCTCCGAGTCCGGGATCATCTATGACAAGAAAGAACCCTATCTTCTGACGATCATGACAAGAGGATCAGACATGAAAGAGCAATCGAAGGTAATCAGTGAACTTTCCGGCGAAGTCTTTCATTCCCTCACCAAAGAATAAATCCTTTTTTTTATCTTTGTAGCGCCGGGACGTTAGCTCAGCCGGTTCAGAGCGCATGCTTCACACGCATGAGGTCACTGGTTCGAATCCAGTACGTCCCACTCCCTCAATGAATGCCTGCGCCAGTTTCGAATGGGCAGGTCATAAATCAAAATATCCACCCGCCGTAATCACCAATTTACAAGCCATAATCATTGCGTTACACGATTGATATTTCATCACTTATATCATAATATTTAATAAGACCAGATACAAATAGACAATTTATGATGTATCTTCGCCATTATTTTCAATTAACCAGGTATTCATTTAAAATTCATTGATATGAAGAAGTACATGATGTTGTTGTTTATTGCGGGGTGTTTTGCCGTAAATACCTTCTCCCAATCCGCTCCTGAGAGTACCCCGTTGAGCGTAGAAAGCATGCTGATCCTGCCCAAAAGAGGGATGGAAGACAAATTTGAAGCGGCTGTATTGGCCCATAACAAAAAATATCATCCCGAGGGACCCTATGCAGCCAGGTTTAGAAAAATTGAATATGGTCCGAAGGCGGGCTGGTATATCTGGGTTTTCGGACCTGTACCCTATGGTTCAATGGATACCCGTCCAGCCAAAGAGAATGGCCACCACGAGGACTGGAGCACAAACGTAGATCCGCTGGTAAGTGAATACGGACCTGTAAGCTGGTTTAACTACAACCCCGACCTATCCTATGGACTGGATATTTTCAAGAAGGCCAAACATTATGAATCATATGGAATAGATCTAAAACCAAAACAGTACTACCGGTTTAAGGCGCTGTGTGAGAAGATGAAGAAGGCCTACGAATCGATAGGAACGATAGCCTTCATCGTACTCGAGAACAATCTCCATTTCAAGGACGGTCCAGATGTAGCCATCATCTGGAGTTTTGACACTTACGCCGGCTGGCAAAAGGATCCCGGACCAAAGGCAGCTTTCGAAAAACTCTACGGGGAGGGTTCCTGGCAAACTGCCATGGACGAATGGACGGACATTGTCAATGGTTACAATTCAGATATCAGGACGAACATTCAATAGACGGAAACAGCAACGATCCATTTGAAGCCGGGGGCATCCAGTAATCAGCTGTTCTGCCCCCGGTTCATTTCCGGGAGTACAACTCCGACATCTCGCCAATGAGGGTTTTTATAACGATTCTTAATGCGGGTGGTGAAAGAATCCTTACATCTTTGCCATAGCCCAGAATGAAGGCCATGAATTCGTAAGTGGGATGCACCTCAAAGCCGAAAACAATGGTTTCCCTGGTTTCACGTAGTACTTTTTGCGTCGCATGGATGGGTTGGGTTAACAGGTACTGTGCCTGTTGTTTTTTAAATTCCAGTTTTATAACAGGTGGTGTCTTTTGCGGGGCGATCATGCCGATGGTGTACCTGAAATATTCCTTTACACTGAATGCTGAACGGCGGAATGGAACAGCAATCATCTCGAGCGATTTGATACGATCGAGACCGAATGTCCTGATCTGATCGATCTCATCGTCGAGGCCAACAAGGTACCAGCGATTCCTGTACTCCTTGAGCAGATAAGGGTGAACAATACGGGTTACAGGCGCTGCTTTTGTAAAAGGCTGATGCCCGATCTTCAGGACCTGCCTTTCTTTGATCGCACTGATCACCGGTTCAATGAATCCAGATCCTTCAACATATACCGGCGTTTCAAATTGAACATACTCCTCAAACTCCTCCTGGCTGAGAAGTCGGCGAACATCTACCACATCCAGGATCCGGTCGATGGCCTCAGCATATCGTCCGACAATAGAAAATCCCCTGAATTGCCGCAGGATCCGGGCGGCAAATTCAATGGCGTCGATATCCGCTTCTTTCAGCATGATGTTGCTGATCGAATAACCGGGGTCGGTATAACAATAACCCCTGTTTCCACGGTCATAGGCAATGGGGGCATAGTAACCGGGTTCGGGCAGCTCCTTCATGGCACGCAGATCCTTTTCAAGGGTAGACCGGGAGATTGTTTTATCCAGACGTTCCTGGCATTTTTCGATCAGGAGCTCAAGTGCCGGAAACGGGCGTTGCCTGTTCCGCAAACAGGCATCAATGACCTGGTAGCGAATAAATGAGTTTTTTGATAAAGGCATTGTCGGAAATCTGTCTCCAAATATAGTGAGGAATAATTTACTCCTCAAATAGATTACGGTGTGAAGTTGGAATTTTGTTTCATAAACACAACGAAAAATGGTAGAAATTTTCAACATCACTACTAAAAACGGCCACTCACTGGGAAGGTCGATGATCTTCGAAACCGTGGCAGATGCCGTGAAAGGTGCCGAAAAGGAGGCTTATTCAGATTATCTTATCTGTGATCTTGTTAGTGGCAGACTCATCGACTGGAACGAAATTCATGTCAGGGAGCCGGAATATGAATACTACAGCGAAGAGGATCAGATGTGGCACCGCATCATGCCCGGCATGTAATTTTTTGCTATTTTTACACAAACAAAAAACTCACAGCCATGGGAAAAGAAAAGAGTCCGACCAAGGAAAAGAAAAAGGAACCCACCAAGTCCCTGAAGGAAAAGCGTGCTGCCAAGCAGGAAAAAAAGGCTGCAAAGAGATAGCGGTTTTCTGTTTATAGCAGGATCAATCCATTTTCGCGCAGGGTTTTCAGGGCAGCACTGTTCCAGAACAGGTCGAATCCGTTAGAAAACTGCTCCAGGAAATCATGCTGCAGCATTTCGATAGTTGTGACTTCACGGTTGCGGACACTCATTGCTGCAAACCGGCGATTGAGCCATTCTCCGTGCAAATCGCCCAGCGTTATCTTTACTTCCCGGTCTCTGTTGTGAAGGATGAGGGCAGCCATGCGGATATTTTTGCCCTTCTTTGTCCGCTCGTATTTTGTCATGGAACAAACTCCCCCAAGCCATACTACTTTAGTGCCGGGAACCAGCGGGACCTCTTCCATCCGATTGATTTGCGCTTCAATATAACGCGGCGCAAGGGTGGTGTGCGGCACATCGAATTCAAACCATTCCTGAAGCGGGAAATCGAAACAGATGCCATGCATATAGTTGTACAGCGCTTTTTTCAACCCTTCACCAAACAGCTCATGGTTACATCCTCCCGGATCGGCATGCTGAAGGTCGTTGTTGGCAAATGAGCCGTTCTCCCGGGACAGACTGATCACGCCAAATTTTTCAGGATCCTGGCCCACCGGGCTGTGTGCCGTCATCACAAATAGATGCCAGAATCCGGATTGCACCAGGTTGAGCTTAAAGAGTTGCCTCACCACTTCGAGCGAGTCGATGGTCTCCTGGGCTGTCTGGGTAGGGAACCCATACATAAGATAGGCATGCACAAGGACTCCTGCCCGGGTAAAATGATTAGCCACTACTACAGCCCGGGAAATGGTCACCCCCTTGTTGATGAGATTCAGGATTCGGTCGGAGGCAACTTCGAGTCCCCCGGAAACTGCGATACAGCCGGCTGTCTTAATCAATAAGCAGAGGTCGCGGGTGAAGGTTTTCTCAAATCGGATGTTGGTCCACCAGGAGACATTCATGCCACGCCGAAGAATCTCCAAGGAGAGGTCGCGCAACAAGGCAGGCGGGGCGGCTTCATCCACAAAGTGGAAACCCGTATTGCCGGTCTGCGCGATCATCGTTTCCATCCTGTCGCAAATATCCACAGCCTTGTTGGGCTGATAGCGTCGGATGTAATCAAGGGTACCATCGCAAAAGGTACATTTTCCCCAGTAACAGCCATGGGCCAGGGTAAGGCGGTTCCAGCGGCCATCGCTCCAAAGTCGATGCATGGGATTGGCCATCTCGATGACTGGCAGGTAGCTCGCGAGCGGAAGTCCTTCATAATCGGGCGTGCCAGTTTCGGAAGGCAGACAATCCGGATCCGCCGAGCCGTCAAAAAAATGAACGATGCCGTGGTGCAGGGCAAAAGTGCGTTTGAGCCTGGTCAGCTCCCTTTTTCCCGTCAGATGCTCCAGCAGGTTCAGCAACGGCACTTCGCCATCATCGAGGATGAGGTAATCAAGATTATCAAAAAGCCGTGCATCCGTGATGGAGCGCAACTCGGTACTTGCATATCCGCCACCTGAGACCACCTTAATGGCCGGGTGATTTTGTTTCAGCCAGTTACCGCATCGCAATGCACTGTACAGGTTGCCGGGAAAGGGCACCGACAGGGCTGCAACCGAAGGGGAGAATTGCCGGATCTTTTCTTCGAGCAGACGCAAAAGGATGCGATCGGTGAAGGTTTCCGGGCCTGAAAGTTTGTTGGCAAGCTCAGTGAAGGTAGCCGGCGACCGACCAAGTCGTTCGGCATAGCGGCTGAAACCAAAATCCGTATCGATCGCCATGGTAATAAGATCAGATATATCTTCGAGGTAGAGTGTTGCAAGATGCCGGGCTTTATCGCTGATGCCCATGGTTCCAAACGACTCGTTGAGATCAGCTGTCTGGGCGAAACGTCCTGCTTCCGGAAGCCACTTTCGCCCACAGATCAAATGGGCAACAGCAGCATCCTTACCCTGAAGGAACCTGATAACAGCGTCGATGGTGCCGATATACTCCTGTTGCATGGCCACTATGCGTCTGCAGTTTTCCGAAAGCCGGTGCGGCACCCGGCCTGCTTCACTGAAGACCTCTTTCATCCCCTCCTGCGAAAAGATTTTCAGGATCACCTCCAACCCAAGATCCAACTGGTGTGAAACTACATGATGAAGATTCAGGAACCCTTTGAGGTATGGTGTTGCCGGGTAAGGGGTGTTGATCTGTGTAAAGGGAGGGGTGATGAAAAGCACCGAATGACCATTCTCCATGGTACTGTGTCAATTTGCAGTCAAAGATACACTTAATACGGATTGTTATAATATTCTGACAATCAGCTGTAAGCAACCACAATAATTTCATTACCTTTGTGCCATGATTACTGTGAGAGGGGAGGGCATGAAGGAATTGTACGGAGGGCCTACTAAATGTCTACTGGTTCAGACCAAATTTTCCGCATTCAGTTTTTGGAATTACCAGGATGTTTGTGACATCGTAGGTGCGAAGTACCCTGCTGCACCGCTGGGATTGCTTACGGTTGCCGGGCTTTTTCCACAGCACTGGACCTTTAAACTTGTGGATGAGAATGTAGAGCGCCTGCTAGACGAACACCTCCTTTGGGCGGATATTGTTTGTACGGGAGGAATGCTTCCCCAGCAGAAAAGCATGCTTGAATTCATTGGCAGGGCGCATGATCATAACAGGATTGTTGTTGTTGGCGGCCCCGATCCCACTTCCCAGCCCGATCTCTACAGGGAGGCTGATTTTCTGGTTCTCGGGGAGGGAGAAATTACCATTCCGATGTTCCTGAATGACCTTGCGGCTGGCAAGACTTCGGGCACTTATGTATCGGAGGAGCGAGCCGACATGCTTCAGTCGGTGGTGCCGCGTTATGACCTGATCAGGTTTCGGAATTATATCATGATCGGTATGCAGTTTATTCGCGGCTGCCCCTTCAATTGCGAATTCTGCGACGTTATTGAATTGTTCGGACGCACGCCCCGGTTTAAAACGACCACACAGATATTGAAGGAACTTCAGGCGCTTTACGATCTTGGTTACCGTGGCCACATTGACATGGTCGACGATAATTTTATCGGCAACAAGAAAAAGGTCAAAGAGCTGTTGCGCGAGATCAAGGCATGGACCATTGCACGTAAGTACCCTTTTTACTTCACCACCGAAGCTTCCGTTAACCTGGCCGATGATGACGAATTGCTGCAACTCATGCAGGATTGCGATTTCCGGTATGTATTCCTGGGAATAGAAACTCCCGAAAACGATACGCTTGCGCTCAATAATAAGAACCAGAATGTAAATAAACCCGTGGCTGATGCTGTGAGGAAAATTCTATCCTACGGCATGGTGAGCAACGGGGGGTACATCATCGGATTTGACAGTGAAAGCAGGAAGATCGCCTCAAACATGATCGAGTCAATCCAGGAATCGGGCATCTGTATGGCCATGATCGGGTTGTTGTATGCCCTGCCCAATACACAGCTTACGCGGCGGCTTGAAGCGGAAGGCAGGTTATTTCACCTGTCGGCGCAGTCGGTGCAGGAAACGGATATCGACCAGATGACCAGCGGGCTTAATTTTGCCACACTGATCCCCAGGAAGGAGATATACCAAAATTACATCACGGTGATCGATGCCGCGTTTGACCCGGCGAATTATTACCGAAGGGTGATCTACACCGGATTGAATATTCGTCCCAAATACCGGCACAAGCCAAACTTCTCAACATGGCTTGTTTATATGCGCTCCTTTTTACGGGTATGCAGGGAGGCAGGATTTTCGAAACAAACCGGATTTTACTACTGGAAAATGTTCTTTACGGTCATAACCAGGAACCCCATGGGCATTGAAGCAGCAGTTAACCTGGCGGCCATGTTCATCCATTTTCAAAAACAGAAGGCGTATATCGTTACAGCCACTAACAAATCTATCAACGCACTGGAACATTTGGATGAAAATGCCTACAATCAGCGGATGACCGCAAACCCGACCTCAGACGTAGCAATGGCCAAACAGTCACACTGTTAGATAGGCCTGGTTATTCCCTTTTAAATCAACTTCCCGATCAGATTTTATGGTTTTGGATTTGTAGGTGTTCTGACCCCGTCTTTATACTTTGCAACAAAGGCATCTTTTACCCCATTTTTATTTCTGAGCTGATGCATGAGTGACTGGGCCGTTTTAAGAGACTTGAATGAACCTGTGGTAAAGCGATACCAGCCTTCGGTGAACTCCTTATAAACCGGCTGTCTGACGTGAAATTTTGCCCGAATGGCTTCCGCCGTATATTCATCAGTTTTAAAGGCGAAAACCTGAACCCGGTAGGAGATCCCCTGCATCACCGGGCCAGACTGAATATCGGCCCCTGTTTCGCCGTTCACCCCGATGCCTTCCGTAATTTGTCCTGCAGCGTCCTCATTTTTTAATTCCGGTTTTTTAATTATCATGGAATCTTTTTTCACGGGTGGTTGCAATGCCGGGCGCTGCTGGTATAAATCCTTCTGTTCCGGTTTCGACATCGGTTTCAGCTCCGGCAGATTCTGTTTCGGAGGCACGGGGCCCATATTTTTCCCCATGTTGGCTGATTTTAGTTTTCCCGGGTTCGGCTTGTTGAAGTTGAAGGTAACATTAAAAGAGAGGAACGAAAACATATCGTATTTGTATCCTCCCACAGTCGCATCCAGCCTGTCGGAATTGACCGCGTGCAGGGTCCATTCAAGACCCAGATTCACCTTATCGCCAATGCTGTACCAGGCACCCAGACCTGCGGGGATCACGGCTTCTTTGGTCCAGTCGGGGAAGTTCTTTCCAGCCTCCCCGATTTTCGCACGGGTCACCAGGTCATATTTCTGGGTATGCCAGAAAGCCATGCCAATACCGACGGTACCGTAAAGAAAGAACCTGCGTTCGGGTTTATAGCCGAATATGTTCATAAAGTTGATGATCAAATTCAGGTTCGGTTCGGCGAGGGACCCTTCAAAATATTGGTTACATGTAGCTCCGTTGGTATAAAGACGTTTTGTTCCTGCAATCTGGCCGTAAATAATTTGTCCGCGGAGTGCAAAAACATGGGTAAATTGTTTGATGAGATAAAAGCTGCCGGCCGCCCTCCATTCGTTCATGTTTTCGGTTGCCGGCCAGAATTTGTGAACTTTCAGATCACCGAAAAAGACATTGGGGCCTGCACTGACCCCGATGGACCAGTTATCGAAAAAACGTTTTCCCAGCACCCCCTGTGTTTGCGAATGGGAAGTATTGGTAATAAAAATCAGGATGATCGGAGAAAGCAGCAGAAACAGTTTTCTCATTCTTGTTTTCTTTTTCACAGCAAGGCGTAAAGATAAAATAACAGCAAAGCAGATGGTTGCCTGTGGAAGGAACTTTATTAACAGTTTGTTGTTATCAGAATATTACTGAAAATGAATAACATAGGCCGTCATTTGTTTCAAACAGACTGCTAAAAGGGTTTTTTTCATAAATATTCCAGTGGATGTTGACAGAGAAATAATTGTCAGAAGGGATGAAAAATCATGTTGCCTATTGCATTATTAAGGACTTTTCGTAATTTTGCACCCTCAAATTCCTCCTTAGCTCAGTTGGTTAGAGCATCTGACTGTTAATCAGAGGGTCGCTAGTTCAAGTCTAGCAGGGGGAGCTGAAATGACAAGGGTTTCAGAAGGCAACAACTGAAACCCTTTTTTATTTGCCCCAAAATTTGCCCCAGAAGTATTTTTGAGGTGACCAAACAGAACAGAATTTAATACTCTGATTTACAGGGTGAATATTTGTTAACAAAATTCAGAATAAAGGTTGAATTTCAAATGGAATATTTCAATTAGGAGGTAGCACAGCAGAATTTACATTCCAGGATAATGAAACTATCTGTTTCCAAACCAGGTGCAATAATCGTTTATCAATTGATACCCTTTTGATTTTTTATCAATCACTTCCAAATCGCAAAGCGGAAATTCCAGTTTTTTTCCTTCATGCTTTATGGTGGCGATGATACCATACATATCAACAATGTGGGGCAGCGACTTTATCTGAACCTCATCCTCATAATCAATTATCCGACTATTTTCCGTTTCTGTGACTATAGCCTGGATAGGAAAAATTAATTCTTTATCAAGATGGTTGACCCATTTCTGTAAACAAGCCATCTCATCCTTCCGATTTGTCCCTGCCAATACTTTTGAAATTCTTTGACCCTCTTCGTCCAAAGAAGCCCTATAAAGTTTTTCTAATTGCCTCTCCTGGGCCTCCTTTACATTTGCTTTCTTATCCCTTGTAACGGATTTTGTCAATTCTGATTCATACAAATTCATCTCCCGCCATTCCAGACCGTCAATTTCTGATTGTTCAATAAATTTGGATGGCATTTGGTCTATTGTCAACGAATCCCATTCTATATTAACCAGGGTAGATTCAAATGATTCAGTGTCGATTTCGATTACCCGTCCCTGCCAACCCCCAATTTCAATATTTTCTGCATCAGGCGCTTTAATGCCAGCCTTAACGGTAACACTATCTCCTATTTTAAAACTCATAATCTTTGTGAAGTGTTTTAAATGCCAATAGAAATCTTTTAGAACCCTTATTCCAGCTCTGCGAATAAATCCATATCGGTACTTTCAGTTTCAGGAATTGGTTTCTTTGTTTTCCTGGGAGGTGTCTTTAACTCCTTCTGTTCTGCATTTATTTCGGGAACAAATTGTCGCAGCTCGGATGGTGTTTTAAATGTAATGAATCCATTCACCATCATCATCTGATCAAATGGATTATTCTCTTTCATTCGGTTAGTCGAGAATTCACCGTCGAAATATCCAAGGTTCAATAAATCCCTGATAATCTTTGATTTTCCTGCCGATGAGGACTTATTCGTTCCAAAGAAATCATTGATTTCTTCAACAGTAACGTATGGCTGGAACGATTTATCAAATAGAAAATTAATTGAGCCCAGGGCATGTATCACGGCAGCAGACCATATTTCAATTTTACCGCTCATAAACGGCACGGTTCTTTTTCTGCCAAGTTTTTCAACAAGTCTGACAGATAATTCAAAGTAATCATCATCAAGTCTTTCCGTACAAAATTCCCTGATCAGACTGATGATTTGATGCTTTCTGTTTTCAATTGCTGCTTTTTCTGCTTTGTCCATGGTTATCAAAGAGAGTTTAAGTTAAAAAATCAACGCCAAAAGTAATAATTCAGATTGAATTTTGGATTGCCATTAAAATAGATTCAAAGCACATAGGTAAAAGACATGATCACAACACTACAATGAAAACGCCTACCCGAAATCTCAGATAGGCGTTTCCACAGTAGGCATTAATCAATCAGATCAATCCTTTTCATCCTTCTCCTTCTCTTTTTTTAAAGGTGTTTTTTTAAGAATATCACCCTTTGGAGAAAACTGGACTTCGAACCCTTCTTTATCTTTCTTCAAGTCCATTTCATAGATCATTCCCTTGTCAGGCGTTTCGGTTTTGGCAACCTCTGCAATCTTGAACCCAGCAAAGTTCTTGGCAACAGAAGCAGAAACTTCTTTTGGTAAATCGGATTCTTTTATTTCTGTTTCCGTTTCAAGCCATTTGCCTGTTGCATCGAAATTAGCTGACATTTCCACACCTTTTTCCTTGAAGTTGATTTCATAATCTTTCTTCTCCATTTCATATTTGACATCAGTTGCGCCAGGAAATTTCTTCGTAAACGCCTGTTTCACTGGAGCAGGAACCTTTTCAGATGTAATCTTTTGGGTATACCCCATCAAACTGATCAGCAAACATGCCGACAGCAATACAATTATCTTTTTCATGATTGAATAATTTTATTGTTTTGAAAATGAATAAACTCTATGCGATTGAAAGAGACAATGGTCTTGGAGGGTGAAACACCGCATCAGGATCAGTACTTGTAAAATTCTCCGAATAGGGAGTATATGTGATTACAGGGAGTGTTTCAGGTTGAATCTCAATTACCGCTTCCACCGTGTAAAAGGTGGTGTTTGCATCGACAGTGATCAAATCTATGGGAACAGGATGACATTCTTTTTCAAATGGCTCATCTGCTGAATTATTTTCAGGAAGGGAGAAGGGTTCCAGAAACTCTTCTTCCAAGAACTCATCAAAGGAAGTGGATCCATTGACCTGGACGAACTCATCGTAAAGTTTGGATAACTGGGTTGTAAATGAAAAATCACCTTTAGGCAGCAAAACTGAACCAACGAGCAGATAAACCGACAGGAATATAGAGAGGGCTCTATTCATCAGGTCAAAGGTAACGATTTCTCTATTGCCTTGCTCTTCGTCTGAGCCAGAACATATATAGCACTATGAAAGCGATTTTCGGCAGAAACACATCCAGATGCTTCCAGATATAGCCAATCACACCTTCTGACTTCATCCCCTTCTCCATCATCACGCAGCATTCCTGGCACCCTGTCGCAAGTTTGCGATACTTGCCCAGGGTATCAACCGTGACCACTTTCTTCGGTGGATAAGTCAAACTATCTCCGACCACTTCCACATACGCCAATGCTCCTGTATTCATTGACACAAGCACCAACACTACAATCAATTTTCTGACCATGGGCTAAGTTAACAGGGGTTTGCCGATAAAAAAAAGTACCCGGGACTTGTAAGGTTCAAATCTTTTCTCCGAATAAAAAAGCAAGATGGGGAATGAAAGGGAACTTGCTGAGGGTTTTCATAATGATTGTGTTTTTCCTGAGTTCCATTCCAAGCTTTTTCTTTAAATCAAGGTCATAGGCTTTCATTGTCTGACTGCTGAAATCTCCTGATCTGAAACATCGCATGACTTGCAGGGCCGCTGCATTCCCGCTTACAATTGCGTTCCCGATGCCGGCGCCGCTCAGGGGATCGGCCAGTGATGCGGCATCGCCGGCCAGAACAAATCTCTCGCCCGACCTTACCGGGGTGTATGATCCCAGGGGGATGCCCCGGCTTTCAAGCGGACCGCATTGTTCAGCCAGTCTGAACTTTTCATGCAGCAAACCCTCTCCCAGCAAAATGGCTGAAAAAGCTTTCTTCAGATTGATGTTGGCTGATGATATTTCATTGGATAACATTCCAAACCCGGCATTCACCAATCCTCCGTAGATGGGAAAAATCCAGAAGTACCCGGAGCCGTACTTCGCACCGGCGTAAAACTCTGTTTGGTCGTCATGAATCCCTGAAACTCCGTTGAAATAAGCCCTGACTGCTGAAACATGGTGCTTTCTGCTGATTGTATTCCCGGCCAGGACCCTCGAAGTAAGACCGTTGATGCCATCGCAACCCGCGATCATGCGACAGCCTATTTTCAGTTTCCCGTCTGTTGTTGTTAATTCAAAACCATCAGATCTTCCGATGATGTCCCCGATTTTGGCTCCTCTGAAAATGCGGGTAAGCGGCTGCGAGGCGACCTGAGATAATAAAAACTCGTCAAAATACAACCTCCGGCAAGTGTAGGCCTCATTGTCCCAATGCTGCCGGAATACCCTGTTGTTGTAGTGGAATGCCGATCTTGTGATCTTCAGTTTTTGCAAAATCCTCCCGAACTCTATATCGAAATCAGGGAGAATGTTCTTTAAGATTTGAATAGCCTCTCCGGGAATGGAATCACCGCAAACCTTGTCTTTGGGGAACTCCTGCTTTTCAATTAAAGCAATCCGCAGTCCCGACTCCTTTAAGGAGAGTGCGCAGGCTGTACCTGCCGGACCGCCTCCCAAAATGGCCAGATCGTAATTTTCTTCAACCAAATTAGCCTCTTATTTGCATGTTTATTTCTTCCCGGATGAGTGTGTGGAGGAGGATGTCCAACTCCATTTGCTCAGGTCAACCGTACTTTCGATAATCCTTTCCTGATCCCCGGGTAGCTGGTAGAAGAAATCTGTACCTGTGATCTTCTCCACACTGTCGACACTCACTGCATAGTGCTGCAATGGTTCTTGCGAACCTTCATTGGGCAGGATAAACCCGATGGCTTTGATCTCAGGCGCAGAATAATCCAGAATAACCTTGTAAAACAGCGCAGGAACGGTGATCTCGTCCGGGCCGATAGTTGGCAGCCCTTTTGTCAGGATCGTTCCCGTGACGACATATACCGCTTTATCTTCAACAGCCCACTGCCTGACTTGCTCTTCCAGTTTTTTCCAGATGCCACGGTTGAAGCCGGGATTTTGGGGCGCCATGTTTGAGAGATAGAATGACTCCTTCATGGTTTCAGTGGAAAATGACATATCCCCCGCCGGCGCCAGATGTCCGCGATCATAACCAGCGCCCTGGTAGTCTGCATTGGAAATGGTACAGCACGTAAGCAAGGGATCGGGGACAAATTTGTTATTCCGGTTTACCACCGATACCGTTTCTTCCGCTGTAAGTTCGTAAGCGACCCAGTTGGCGACATGGTAGGTTTTGTTGTAGGAGAGTGTGTAGGCAGTGTGCCGTACGATCTCATCCTTGGCATTGGCTCCGGGCAGTTCGAGATCAGGGATGGAGGTGGGATTACGATCAGTCGTAGTGGCTTCCGGCTGAGCCACAAGCGTAATGAAAGAAAAAATGAAAAAGATGGAGGTAAAAATTCGTTTCAAAATGTTCCTTTTTTCCTGGGTTGCAACTCCGGTTTCAGATCTTAAAATTAAAGAAAAACCGGTAAACTTTCACCATCAGTCCGATCTGAACGGATTACTTAAAGGCAGAAAAAAAGAAATCCCTAAAACGATTGGAAAAGCCAATGAAGTACTCTGCCGGCTGTAATGATTACATCTCAAAACCCATAAAAACAGAAGCGCTGAAGGATTTAATTCAAAAGAATCTATCAATAATTGCCTAAAAAAACAGGAACAGTAATGTTTACCGATGACATTTTAAAAACAAGAAAAGAGATTAAAAGGTTTTTCATTGCAGGCTTCTGGACCTTGCTGTTGGAAACTCTTATATGTCTGTATATCGCAGATATTTCAAATTCTGTGATAATTTTTACTTTCATGCTTCAAAACTCCTTATCGCTCATCATCTATTTTTTCGCGATCATTACGCCGGACCTTTCCATAAAAGACAACTCTTATAAATTTCCATACGGTACCGGAAGACAGGAAAATTTCATAAGTTTTTTTCAGGCCGCCCTGAGTTTGCCCGGAGCAGGAATAGTCATTTATTCAATCTGGAAATCGTCAGTTAATGCCCCGCCGGAAATCAGTTTCGGATATACTCAGATTGCTTTTCTTTATATCAACTTCCGCCTGATAATGATGAAATGGTGGGCCAATTCGATTATGAAGCGGTCCGACGCGTGCGCTCCGATCCTCAAAGCGTATAACGTATATTACACGATCTGTCTCATTGAAACGATTTTATCTGCTGTTTCACTTCTGGTCGCACTCTATCTTCAGCATTACAACATGGCTCTGCAGGCGAGAGTCATCGATATTTTGTTTTCGGTTATCGTGGCAACGTACTGGATTGTCAATTCACTAAAAGTAATGAAAGAAAACTTTGAAGCGCTGATCGATTTGCCGCTGAAAGAGGCGGATCAGTTGCTGATTCTGAAGATACCACCAGGGCTTTCCTGCTGAACAAAGTCCCAGTGAATATGGTTTGTCTCCATAAATTCTTCCAGTCCCTCAACCCCAAGCTCGCGTCCTGATCCGCTCATCTTCATGCCGCCGAAGGGCCCGGCATCATTGTCGGTGAGGGGGTCGTTGATCCAGATAGTTCCCGCCTTGACCTCGTCGAAGTGATCGTAGACCATGACGGGCGCGACCGGTCCGAAAGTCTCTTCGCTCATCACTTTCATTGAGTGCGTTACATTCGTCAGGACGGGCAACCAGGATATTGCCAACCTCTTCGCCAGCGCCACTTTCCATGCCATCAGCAAGAACGGATAGTTATACGGGACGATACACACCACGACCCCATAGGGCTCCTTCAGCACCAACGACAACTGGGTGGATTCGATGCCGGGAATGATCCTTCCCCGGCTGTTTTTCTGCGATCCAGTGATATTTCATGAGACTAAGGATGCAACCATGTATAGTAATCGTTGATCATTCCCATATAATGATCATTCGGAATGAATACACTGTCCACTTTGGCAATGGCCGCTTCTTTGGTATATCCCCCGAATTTTACCAGCCACCCAAAGGTCAGCGCACCGGTTCTGTCATGACCAAATGTCCGCTGACCTGTGTCCCCAATGGTTTTGCTACATACCCTATAGTATAGGGCGGCCATGCGGAAGGAACGGCAGTATCGCTAAGCCCGTATGCCTGCAATTCTTGCTGCAACTGAGTCCATTCGCCTGTTCCTTGTCCGCCGATCATTGTGACATCAATTAGCGTATGGTTTTTGAAATCTATGGCAGGAACTTTTGTTGTGACTGTGGATAGGATCTGCTGGTAAACAAAATTACCCCGGGCGTCGATCGGGTGACTTCCCCTGACCAGAACATTCTGCCCATACACAGCAATAACGCTTGTAAGCTCCGGCTGATAGACTACATTTTCCCAGCCAAGGAATGGTTTGTCAGCGGGAACTTCATTGCTCTTTTTACAGGAAAAAAGCAATACAATGAGCGTGAGGGATAGAATTTTATTCATGCTTTTCATCGGTATTTCAACAAATATACTAAAATGTACCCGCAGGATACGATTGGATCTGTGAATAACTTACTGAATTACTGCCTGGTCGGATCCCCGGGCTGGAAAGGACAGGTTCCGGAAGGAATGGAGGAGATCAAAGCGCCAACAGCATTACATGGATCCTGGGAAGGATCTATTGTGCCGGAACTCCGGAGGATGCCATTTATCCGGTTGCCACGAAGGATTTTTCAGGAGAGCCTTTATCCGGTGCCAACAAATATATGATCCATTTTGACAAGGGGCAGACTCCACCCGTGAAAGGATTCTGGTCGCTGACCCTGTATGATGAAGGCTATTTCTTTGTGCCCAACAAGATCGACCGGTATACGCTGAGCTCCAGGTATGATTTCAAGTACAACAAAGACGGTTCGCTTGACTTTTACATCCAAAAAGAGGATCCCGGAAAGGAAAAGGAGGCCAACTGGCTTCCGGCACCGGAGGGCGGATTCATCCTGATGTTCAGGTTCTACTGGCCTGAGCAGGCTATCACGGATGGCTCGTGGTAACTTCCGGAAGTAAAAAAAGTGAAATGATCTTTATCTCCCGGGAAGCGGGATGGAGGTGACACCAATTTTTTCTCCTTCTTTGATGGCTGTTTCGTAACCTTTTAAGGTATTCATCATTAAATCTTCATCGATGCGGATTCTGTTTTTTTCAAACAGCAGCACTACCGTAGACCCTCCAAATTTGAAATAACCTTTCTCTTGCCCTTTTTTTACAACGTTCCCGGTATAGGTCTGTACGATACTTCCGACCATGGTAGCGCCTACTTCCGCCATCACAACAGGGCCAAACAAGGGGTTTGAAATGATGGTAAATTCTCTTTTGTTCAGGCAGAAGATCTCTGCCATTTTTCGTAAAGCAAGCGGGTTAACCGAATAATAATCACCGTCAATCCGGGTGATGGGAGACAGGCTTCCGCTAACGGGAAAATGGAAGCGGTGGTAGTCGGGTGGGGCAAGCCGGATGATCACCAGAGTGCCATCAAGATATTTTTGAGCAAGGCTGGAATTATTTAAAAACGATGAAACACCGAAGCGATATCCTTTGATGAAAAAATCGCTGTTGCCGATGTTTGCATAGGCCAGAATTTTTCCATCGGCAGGTGAAACCGCAACGGTTGAGGTTGTATCCACGGGTCTGGCATCATTCTTAAGTTTCCTCGTAAAGAAATCGTTGAACGAGTTGAAAGCCTGTTTTTGGGCGGCACTCATGTCAATATCAAATTCTTCCACGAAAGGTTGGATTTTTTTTGTTGAGGATGGCCGATCCATGCTGTTGCCATAAACAGACGAGACCACTTTTCTTTTCACCAGCGTCCACAATGTTGCCTCGCCAACCGGATTGTTATAAAGCCAGACCAACCACTTTTCGCCGGCCACTTTCTCTGTTTTCAACAAGCCGGTTTGCCTGTTGTAATACTGGATGGGATTTTGTAGCGGCAGCGGATACAGCGCCAATACGGCAAAGACCGCAAGCAAAAGCAAAATGAGGCCCCACCTCTTTTTAGTCCTTGAAATGTTCAGAACGGTTTTCCTCTCCATGAATTAAAATTTCGTTTTCGTGTAGAGGATCTCCATATACCGCAGAAAGAGGTTATCGGGCCACTGCTGCGGAACCTGGCATGTATTGTAGTAGATGATCACCGTACATTGCTTGTCGAGACTATGCCACATGGATGAAGTATAACCCCATACAATCCCATTGTGTCCGTAAAAGGTACCCAGCTTGGAAAGACCAAGTCCGTAAGATTGTATGGGACTCATGATTTGATAATCTTTATTCAGCCTCCGGTATTGCAGAGTGTCGGGCAGTAATCCGCCGCCCACAAGGCGCTCCACATATTTCTGCAATTCCCGCGGAGTGGCATAAGCTGCACCGGCGGCTCCTGAATTTGAGACATCATACGATTCCGTTACATCTCCTGTGATGCCCAGTTCAGAGAAATCGTAGCCCCTGCCATGATTTCCCGGCAATAAAGTCCCGTTCGGATTGATGCCTGTGTTTACAAGCTGAAGCGGCTGGATGATACGATTATTGATCTCAGTTTCAACGCTGTTGCCGGTAACCATGCCGATAACCACCCCGAGAATGATGGTGTTGGTGTTTGTGTATTTAAAGGCCGTTCCCGGCTGAAAAAGCAGTGGATGGGAAAACGACATGTCCGCAAATTCCAATGGTTCCCATATCCGCAACGGGGTCGATTTAAAGCTGTTGACCCAGCGTTCATCATCAAAATAATCGGACAGGCCGCTGGTCATATTGGCCAACATGCAAATTGTCATGCTATCTGCGGCGGGGTATTGAGGAAGATATTTCGAGAGCTTATCATTCAGGGAAATTTTTCCTTCACCAACGAGCTGTAGCAAGACAGTTATGGTGAATGTTTTGGTATTGCTTGCAATCCGGAAGGTATGACTGGCATCCATCGGCGCCCCGGTTTGTGTGTTGCTGACACCGGCGGCATAGAGCCAATCGATTCCCCTCTTGTGATCCACTACCAGCGCAACAAGTCCGGGCACCGTTGTGTTCTGTATCACTGAATCGGCGGCAAACTTCAGTCGGTCGATCGTCGCCTGGTTCGGGTCAACAACCACCTCATCTTTCCTGCAAGAGATCATAACCATTCCGACCCACAATAACGTCATAAGTAAAAAGAAAGGCCTTTTCATGTTTTAGTTTTAGATGGACTTGTTTAATGATTAACATCAAAGATAGTAATATTCCATCTGAAAATTTCGTATTTTCATCATTCAAAATCAATCGCCTAAATAGCACTAATTTGAAAATATATTGTATCTTTGCCGGAAAAGGAAGAGGTAAATTCACCTATAAATTTCAATACAGATGAAAACTTTGAAGCAACTATTTTTTGTATCGCTTACCCTGGTTCTGGTTCACATTTCGGGTATTGTATCGGGCCAGACCGGAGAGCCATGGACGGTCAAAGACCTTATGGAACCGGCCGCACTGGCCAGCATGATCAACAATGTGAAATCGCAGAAACCGGTGATCTATAACATCGGACCGCTGGCCGACATCAAAGGTGCCATTAATATCGGCAGTATGACGAGCGGGGCCAATCTTGAGAAGCTGAGCAAATCGCTTGCATCCGTTTCAAAAGATAAGATTGTCGTTATTTACTGCGGCTGCTGCCCGTTCCGCAACTGTCCGAACATCCGGCCTGCATTTGAACTTCTCAAAGAGAAAGGATTCAAAAATGCGCGTTTGCTTAACCTGAAGCAAAATCTTAAGGTTGACTGGACCGATTACGGATATCCGCTGGAATAAACTTTATCCTATTACCGATTTAACGATCGCGAAGGTTTCGTCGGAGGCGCCCTGCACGGCCGAAGCAATCGTTGACGGCAATCCGCCTGCCATCGCCTCCATGTTCAGCAGGGCGACATAGGTTTTTCCGTCTGCTTTTTCATAGACCGAAATGCGGCAGGGCATCATGACTGATACGACCCTTTCGTCGCTCAGTTCGAGCATCCGGCCTGAGTATTCGGGTTTGCAGATCTCGATAACCTGTACCGGGCGAACCTCTTTACCCGCTTTGGCCAGCGATTGCTGAAGGTTGTGAAGGGCCGGGTTCTGCCACTCTCTTTCAGTGGCGGCGGCGATCAGTTTTTCAACGGTTACGGGAACGTTAAAAGGACTTAGCTGTTCGATGATCATTTGGTTTGCAGTCATGGTGATAAGGTTTAAACGGTTAATTCAACTCTTTTGCGATGGCGATGGCGGCAATGGTTCCGTCGCCGGACAAACGGGTACGTGTTTTGGTTTTTAGGTCTTCGACTTCGGTGATCATCATGTTTCCATCGCGAACGAAGGAGCGGGGTTCATGCGAGAAGAGCACGTCGATTTTCGGATTGGCGAAGAGTTTCTCCTTGGCCTGTTTATTGGCTGTTAAGGCATCAAACTGATGAACCATGGTAATTTTGCTGGCAAACCGGCTGATGAAATCGGCTTCTTCAACGGCTGAATTACCGCTGCCGATCACCACCACCTCTTTCTTTACGAGATCAATCATGGAAACATCCACAGCCACCTTGTACACGGTTCCGCAAAGTTTGGGCTGCTCCGACATGTTGTGGGATAGCATGTAACCCGGTTGCGGTTCAATGAAGCCGGGATAGTTTGAAACCTCATGGGTGGTGGATACCTGTCCGCCCGGCAGCATCGTGTCGAGCTGACGGATGATGTCGCTCCGCTTAATGCCGCCCGAAAGGGTGACGGGAGATTGAACGCCGCCGTCGAAAAACAGCAATGTTGTGGAGGATTTCACCCCCAGGGTTGTGGCCAGCTCCCTGTTCTGCTGCCTGAATATCTTCAGAAATTTGATGTCGTTGCCATACAATTTTGCCAGCCCTTCGAATTTGGGGGCTACCGCTTCGCAGGGCGGGCATTCGGTTGAATAGAAATCGAGCACTACCTTGCCGCCGGCAAGGACTTCGGTCTCGAATTCGGCGGATGTTATCTCTTTCATCTATCAGGTTGTTGTTTTTGGTCAAAATAGGCTGAAAACCCGAGTTCCAGCAACTCCTTCACCGGGCGGCAGTCGGTGGAGCCGATGGTGCCGGAGGCATTCTTTGCCACCGATCCGCATCCGCCGCCACATGCCAGCTGCAGGTTACAGCCGCTGCATTCGGAAAGGTTCGTCACATCGCGGTTTTCCCAAACGCCGATCAGTTCATCCCTGCGGGTAACCGCCGGATAAAATGTTCCCAGCGACTCACCGGGTTTTCCAACGGTGGCTGTGCAGGAATAGATCTGTCCCGTATAGTCGAAGGCCCATTCGGTTTTGCAGGCGGGACAGGCATCGAAGAGGGGATCGGGGAGTCTGCCGTTTTCAAAAATGAATTTCGAAACAGAGTAGGCGGGTTTATAAAATTCGGGGATGTGAGGATGTTTCTTTACAAGCTCATAAACGGATTCGTAAAGGGAGATCCGGCTGAATAGTTTTCCGGCATCTGCCTGGCAATGGTGCAGCTCGTAGTTACGGCCGAGCTGGGTCTTAAAAAGCGCATTGCCGGTCCACCCTTTACCGATTGCAAACTGCGCGAGGTCCGGCAGGCTTTCAATATTTTCACGGTCGATCACCATCCGGAGGTTGACTGGCAGCTGTTGTTCCAGGCAGGCGTCGATCCCTTCGACGATCTTGTCGAAGGTTGCTCCGCCTCCCTTGAGAAAGCGACGCATGTTGTGTACCGGTCCCGTGCCGTCGAGGGTAACCTGGATTTCACGGATACTGGCTGTCTTCAATATGGAGGTATACTCCTCTAGCGAATGGCCGTTGGTTACAAAGCAGAGCTCCAGACCAGCTTCATTGGCCCTTTTGATCAGATAGGTGATCAGGGCTTTTTGCCGGGCGGAATTCAGCAGCGGCTCGCCTCCGAAAACGGTCACATATTTTTTCCGCCCTGCAAATTCGCGGCGGATGTAATCGAAAAAAGCGTCGATGATCCCGGTGGTGAGCTCCTGCGCAGGATTGGCATATTCATCCTGATAGCAGTAACTGCAGGCAAAATTGCAACTATAGTTCGGAACGAAAAAGAGTTGTACTTCCTCTTCGTCGCGCTCGTCGGTGAAGTCGAGGTATCTGCTCCGGTAGAGGAGTTCCTCCTCCCTTTCATCGGCCAGGTATCCCTGTGCTGTGAGGCTTTCGCGAAATTCACCCGGAATTTCGCGGCCTTCGAGCAGATCGCTCACCATTTTCCCTTCGGCAGAATTAAGAATATCGGCGCTTCCGTGAAGGAGGTTGACGATGAAAAAATTCTCCGATCCGGCGATCTTCGAAAATATGTTGTGTCGGGAATAGATCATTGATCTTTACCGCCTAATCGTGGCAGCCTACCACGGTTTTCGAAGTTTTTGCACAGCACTGCGCTACTTTTTTTACGGGCGCTTTTTTAACGACCATCTTTTTCTTTACGAGGTTTTTCATGGTTCAGGGTTGGATTATTTATTAATGAATCTGGATTTATTTCAAAGTTACTGTTTTTTAATTCCGGCAATGGTAAAACTGGCTACCTCGGCATGACCTTTAGCATAAGGAGCCGACTCCTCCAGGATTTCGACCAGGCCGAATCCGGCTTTTTCCAGGTGATGCATATATTCGTCACGGGTAACTGCACCGGCCCAGCACTCAGCCACAGCCACAGGATCGTTACGGTATTCGTCCGCAACCGGGGCGACGGCATAAATGTCGCTTACAACAAACCGCCCGCCCTTTTTAAGGATACGGTAGATCTCGTTCCATACCGACTGCTTATCGGCAGCATGGTTGAGGGTGCAATTGGAGATGACCAGGTCGGCAACCCGGTCGGGAAGTTCAATTTTTTCGAGTTCACAGCGAACAAAACCGGCGTTGGCGACACCGAATTTTTTTGCGTTCGCCCTTGCCTTTTCAAGCATCCCGTCGGAGATATCGATGCCGTAAACGAAACCTGTTTCTCCGACAAGGCCGGCCATTCTTACCACATCATTTCCGCGGCCGCTGCCAAGATCCACGCACACCTCACCGGCAACCGGCCGGGCATAATTGATCGCTCCGCCACATGAAAGGCAGCATTCCGAATCGGCCAGTTTGCTGTACCGGGTGTTTATCTCTTTAATTTCCATTGGGTTTTTAGTCTATTCTTAAACTTTGTACGCTGCTCTCATTTTCAATGCGGCAAAGGTAAATATTATTTAAATATTAAATCGCATAAATATCACCAAATCGAAATAATTTTTACCTTTGCCAAAAAAAGTCATGGCTGATTCTTGCAAAACAAAAACACCCCCGATGCCTGTTAAGGAGAGACTCAAAACCTGGGATTTCTGGAAACCAGTCCTTTTTATCGTTCTGGGGGGTATTGGAGGTTACCTTTACTATTATTACGTGGGGTGTGCTTCGGGAAGTTGTGCGATCACAAGTAATCCTTATGCCAGTGTTGCTTTTGGCGGATTTCTGGGATACTTTTTTGTAAACCGGCCCTGTGCCTGTTAAGCGGCTCATCCGGGAAGTGAGGAATGGCCTCTCCATTCTCATTCATGATGATGGAATGGCAAACCCGCCAGGGTGCCGAGTGCTCTTTCGGCGGGATGGGGAGGTTCGAGTTCGAGAAAGGAGCTGGCATGGAGCAGGCCCATGGCCCCGGTCCGCGGCTGAAACTCGTTGGTTTGCTTTACATAGGTATAATCGGCAGACCACTCGCGTTGATGAAGTTCAATCTGGCGGATGGCATCCAGGATGAACGACAATTCACCATCCGTCATGGTCGGGTGAAGGGAGAGCCGCACCCATCCCGGTTTTTCTGAAAGGTCACCGTGGTTTATCTTATCGGTGATGGCCCTGGATTTTTCCTGGCTTACATTGAGCAGATAATGACCGTAGGTGCCGGCGCATACACAGCCTCCCCTTACCTGAATGCCAAAACGGTCACTCAGCATCCTCACCACCAGGTTGTAATGGAGGGTGTCGAGGTAGAATGAGATGACTCCCAGGCGCTCCTCGTTTTGGTCGGCCAGAATGTGAAGGCCGGGGATCTTCTTTAACCCGGCAAAGGCGATTGTGATCAGCTCCTGTTCCCGGAGGTGAATGTTCTCGACGCCCATCTGGTTCTTCAGTTCGATGGCCAGGGCAGTTCGGATTGCCTGCAGAAACCCGGGCGTTCCACCATCCTCGCGGGCTTCGATATCGTCCACAAATTTGTATTCACCCCAGCGGTTGGTCCAGTCAACGGTTCCGCCGCCCGGTTGATCGGGAACTTTGCTGTGGTAGAGGGAAGAATTGAAGATCAGCACACCCGAAGAGCCGGGTCCGCCCAGAAATTTATGGGGAGAGAAGAAGATGGCATCCAGCCGCTCCAGCGGATCGGAAGGGTGCATGTTGATGTCGTCGTAAGGGGCGGAAGCTGCAAAGTCGATGAAGGCATACCCGCCATATTCGTGCATCAGTCGGGCCATCTCATGATAAGGGGTCCGGATTCCGGTAACGTTTGAGCAGGAGGTAAAGGAGCCGATCTTTGTTTTCCGGTTCCGGTACTTTTTTAAAGCGGCCTCCAGGTTGTTCAGATCCACCAGCAGATCTTTTCCCGGTTCGATGATGACCACATCGGCGGCGGTCTCATACCAGGAGGTATGGTTTGAATGGTGCTCCATGTGGGTGATGAACACAACGGGGCGCTCCTTCGCTTTGAGACATTCGTGCCGTGAAATTTCACCGCACCCTTTCAATCCCAGGATACGCTGGAATTTCACCACGGCGCCGGTCATGCCGAAGCCTGTGGTGAGGATCACATCCCCGGCACCGGCATTTACATGCTCCTTGATCTTCCGTCGGGCAAGATGGTAAGCCTCGGTCATCAACCGGCCGCTTTCGCTGGTACCCGTGTGGGTATTCCCTACAAAAGGTCCGATGACCGAAGAGATCTTCTCCTCAATTGGCCGGTATAGCCGGCCGCTGGCCACCCAGTCGGCATAGATCATCTTTTTACGGCCGTAGGGGGTTTGATACACCTGCTCCTGCCCGATGATTTGATCGCGGAATCTCCTAAAATATCGCTCCAGGTTCATGAAAATGAATGCTGTTTACGGACAGCAGCAGGTATCTGCTTTTTGCCGGGCAACCTCACCGAGGTAATGCCAGATGATGTTTGTGATGTTCGATCCACCCACCGGGATCACCGGTACCTGAGCCCGGCCGGCCTGTTCCACCCGGTCATCAGGACCGGAAAGGATAGCCGAACAGTCGTTGATCAGGGCATATCTGCCATTGTTAACAAAGTCGGCAGCCTTGATCCAGCGAAGCTCCTCGTCAACAATCTCCCCCAGTTCAATGGCAAAAACATGGAACCCTTTTGCAGCGGTCATCCGCCTTGCGATATGGATTCCATCATCGGTTGGAATGGCTATTTTCATACTATTTTCTGATAAGGTGAAATATCACATTCAATTGTGGTGACAAAAGTACTCAGGGTATGTGTCGGAAGAGTAGAACCGGAAGTGATTGTTGGAACGGAAACCTGTGCGGGATGCAATGGTTTCATGTGAACAGGACATCGGAAGCATGTGATCAATACTAAACAAGGAATGTGATAAATGTCACACGCTCTCATTAAAATTATTTGCAACTTTGCACGAAATTATCACTGGGACAGCATGAAAAAAACGAGTCTGTTTGCGGATTCAGAGGGAAAACGGGTAACCTGCAGAGATTGCAAGGAGAAATCTTGTGCGGCCGCCGTACTGAATCTGAATGAGATCAACCTGATCAACGACAACCGGACGGAGACGACCTTCCGCAAGGGCGACATCATCCTGCACGAAGGGACCATGATCTCGCACATCATCTACCTTAAGTCGGGACTTGTAAAGGAGTATATCAAAAGCGGCAGCGAGAAGGAGCAGATCCTGCAGATCGTAAAGAAATACTCTTACCTCGGACTTCCCTCGCTCTTTGGCGACCGCGTGAACAATTACTCATACGCCGCACTGGAGGATATCAAAGTGTGTTATATCGACCTGAATGTATTCAACAGTCTGATCAAAAAAAACGGGAATTTTGCTTACGAGATACTGGTTTCGGTGAGCCGCGACAGCCTGAATAATTTCCACCGCTTCATGAGCCAGGCCAAAAAGAAGACCTATGGACGTGTGGCCGATGCTCTGCTCTATTTTTCGCGCATCATTTATGAAAGTCAGGAATTTGAGATCCCCTTCACCCGCCAGGAGTTTGCGGAGCTGATCGGTATCGCCCGCGAAAGCTCTGCCCGGGTGCTGGCAAAATTCAAGGAGGAGGGGATCCTCGACCTCGACGGCAGGAAAATCCGGATCATCAAACCCGAATTGCTAAGGCAGATCAGCAAGAACGGCTGATACTGTTAAGGTCGTTGAGTTATCGCTCCTGATCGGCGACCATCTCCTCATCGCTCTTTTCAGAACGCTTTGCCACATATAATTTCCGCGCGCCATAAGCCACTCCCATGGCCAGCAGGATGCCCAAACCGCCATCGATCGGGGCGCCCACGGGACCACCGCCACCACCACCTGAGCTTGGGTTTCCCGGAGGAGGTGGAGGTCCATCGGCCAGTGCAGCCATACTTAAACTGAAAAAGAGTGCGACCAGAGTAAAATAGAGATGTTTTTTCATGATGCGTATGTTTTACTTGTTGATGACTTTAGTTACAAAATTCCGCCCTTCACAGGTGGCGGTTACAATGTACAGGCCGGGTGCCTGTGGGGCTTCCATGCTGACGATTCCATCCATTGCCTTCTCCTCGCTGCGGAAGACCTGTCCCAGCATATCATAAATTGTGATCGTTGCAGAATGATCCTGCATCGATGGAATATCCAAACAGATCCTTCCGTTGCTGATGAAGGCCTTGCCATCGCCGGAAGCGATCGAATTGATCCCGACAGGATATCCAAAAATCAGACTGAATCTCTTTTCGTTATTGCCCGGGTCGTGTGAGAAAACATAATTGCTGTTCTGTCGGAGGTCGGTCATCGAGCCGGTGATATTGTCTTTCAGCCTGATTGCAAGCGGCGGATCAAAGCTTTCCATGCCGGAGAAGTCCAGGGTAACCGGTCCGGCGATGGTTGTTTTAAAGTCCATCGGAACCACCAGCCCGGCTGATGGTGCAGGCAGCTGGTTTATACTTAACCGTGATTCTCCTTTTTCGGTCCAGAGCTGAGGCGCATCCTCCAGCCCCCAGAGTTTGAAACCATCGAGCAGCGGATCAAAACCGGATCCTGCTGCTGAGTTGAATGCTACGAAAGTCTCGTCGTAGTAAGCATTGGATTGAGCGGAGATTTTAAGTTGATTGGAAGGGGCCGATTTATAGAAGGCTTGTGAACTATGCACGCAGGCACTGTTGTTGACCGTAAGAATGGGAGAACCGCTTGTCATCACGATGAAGGACTGTCCGACAGGAATGTCATAATTGCTGCTTGCAGTGATTGTGGTATAGTTACCTGCCCCTGCCGGCCAGATATATGCAGTTGCACCGATATTGTTTTTAACCCATCCTCCTGAAGATCCCCAGTTGATGGCAGAGGGGTACGGATTGGGGACAAGGTTGAATGTATATGTGCCGCCGTTGGATACTGAAAGTGAGAAAGAGCCAGTGTTCAGGGTACCTTTAAAAGTATAAGTAGTTGAAGTGTTTGGATAATAAATCATGTAGCCGGTATTGCAGTAGAGAGGCGTATTCGTTGGTGTTCCTAATGATTCCCATATACCATAGTAATTTGAATTATTTGGATCAACATGTATTGCGTCCAGCTTATAAAGATATGAACCTAAAAAGAGTCCGGATTCCGGGCTTGCATAATAAACCGGGATGGATACCATGTGATATTTATATTCAGTAAGCGTGGAACTTCCTGTGATGAACCTTTCCACCGTTGCACCAACAGAGGAAGAGTGTTGTATCAGGGACCCTGTTCCCTGATCATCGCTTTCTATAACCAGCCCATCGTTATCGTGGTTATTCGTGAGAGTTCCATTCACAGTAAGAGCCTTACCCGGGCCTATTGTCAGTTCTGGGTTCTTTATCACTTTGAGTGGGTAACATAATGAGGATTGATTTTAGAAAAGTCGAGTTTTCCGGTGAGCAGGTAAATAATTGCTTTGATGGTGTCAGATCTTCGATAACCCCGGGCTTTTGCTTTAGCAGCCTGGAAAA
>JANXZO010000046.1 GCA_025355465.1 Bacteroidales bacterium | reverse complement strand
GGTTTGCAACACAAACTTACAACATTGGGGGGAACTCTTCGGGGTGACCCCCTCTCTTAAAAAGTTAGTCGGTCAGTAGTGTAATTGAATATATAATTGAATAATCTGCACATTGTTGATCATTTATTTCTGTTGAAACTTGAACACGTGATTATTAATTATAAAGAAAAAAGGGCAAAAAGATACGCTTATGCACGGTGCACAAGGAAGAGACTTAATTTTAGCGAAGATTATCGCGGCATTAATTACAAATAGTTGCTTAGATTCATTCTAAAGTACTACTTTTGGAAAAACTTCCAACAATAGCGCCATGAAAAGAATTGCAATCTTTTGCGACGGCACCTGGAACACGCCGGATGAATACAAGGATGGTAAGATTTGCCAGACCAATGTGGTGAAGCTGGCCAATGCCCTGAGTCCGTACTCCGCGGATGGTACCCTGCAACAGCTCTATTACGACATCGGGATCGGTTCGGAGGGTGGACTGCTGAAAAGGGTTTTTGACGGCGCCACCGGGACGGGCATCTCTAAGAATATTCTGCAGGCCTACAAATTCCTGATGAGTAATTATGAACCCGGAGATGAGCTTTTCCTGTTTGGCTTCAGCCGCGGGGCTTTTACGGTGCGAAGTCTTTCCGGACTGATCCGCAATTCAGGAATTCTCGATGTGAAGTATTCAGAGAGGCTCTCCCAGGCTTATAATCTTTACCGTTCGCGTCATCCGTCATTCCATCCAAAATCTGAGGAGGCGACACTTTTCAGAAAAACCTATGCGATAGAGGAGACCACCCGGATTAAATTTATCGGGGTCTGGGATACTGTGGGCGCATTGGGAAACCCTCTGCTGCTGAAAGGAATCGTGAGCCGGAAAAATGAATTTCACGATACGGAACTCTCTTCCAAAATCGATTATGCCTATCATGCGCTTGCCATCGATGAAAAGCGAAAGAATTTCCAGGCGGCGCTATGGTATCAGCAACAAGGTGCCAAAGACCAGGTGCTGGAGCAGGTGTGGTTTGCCGGGGTTCATTCCGATATCGGGGGCGGGTATCCGGAGGCAGCGCTTTCGGATATCTCCCTGCAATGGATGATGGAAAAAGCGCAGGGGTGCAACCTTAGCTTTAATCCCCCTGAACTTCATCCTGATGCACTTGGGATGAAACATGAATCGATGACGGGATTTTACAAACTGGGAGGAAAACTTTACCGACCCATCGGCGCGAATAATCCGGAAACCGGAGCCACAAATGAAATGCTCCACCCGTCAGTACAGGTGAGATATGACAGCGACCCGTCATACCGGCCGGTAAACCTGGTCAGGTATTTAACTACAACCAAAGCGGGATCTTGATTTCCGGCCTTACTGATCACCCTCTTCCTTGCCGCTGATACCTTGATTGATGCGGTCGTCGAAAATGACATGTTTAAACTTGTTGTAAAGAAACGAAATGATCAGCAGCAGGATTCCCAACACGACAAAGACAATGGTTTTTGAAATGGTGTTGAGTGAAGAGAGATCATAGAAGAAAAGTTTGACCAGGGTAACGGCAAAAACCACAATGGCCATTATGCGCAGATGCAGTTTGTGTTTCCAGATACCCAGTGCGATCAGCAGAAGGGAATAACCTCCGAACAGTATACTTAACCCGAGTTTGTAAGATTGACCGGACTCAAAGATATCCATCCAGTTAATCAGTTCATTCCCCGCCACCGTCAGGATCACAATATGCAGAAATATATCAAACTCCTTCTGGAAATTTTCATCCATGAACTCCTGCTTTACATACCGGTACATGGCCAGCAGAAGCAGCGCCAGAAAAAGGAATGAAACATACCGTATTCCAATATTAAACGCCCCGCGATAAAAGAATTCGGACAGTGACTGACTAAGATAAGATTCGCGAAGCATGCCGAGTGCAAAAAGCCCGAGCGTGAGAAATATCCCGGTTACAATGGCGTTGAACCCGGTATTGATGAGTCCGAGTATTCTGTTCTTAAATTTAAGAATATTGGCAAAAGAGAGCAGGGAAAAAAAGAGGAGTGAATAATTCAAAATCCAGATGGTTTTAAGATTGGGGATATCCTCGTTCCTGATCTCCTGCATGGCCGTCAATCCCTTGTCGACCGTCACCATCGCCTCAAGATACCGTTGATTCCAAAAAGTGGTAATTTCCGTGTAAAATGCAAAGTATGAGATGATCAGAAGCATTCCGGGCAGGATAAAATTCATCCAGCGCAGAAGGGTTTCCTGACCATGGATTGAAGAGATGAACTGCCTGCTGCCATGAACAAAATTAATGCAGGAGAATGAGGTAATGACCAAAACCGAAGTAAGAAAATTCGTGTTAAGCAGGAACATCATATGAACACTGTTCACGTCATACCCAAAATTATGATACGCCTCGCGCCAGCCAAAGACCAGGCTGAAAAACGCAAGCACCATCACAGGAAGAGAAAGTGATTTATAAATTACGGCGTTTCGGGTCCTCCCGATGCAAAACAATAAGGCGGCCTCAATACTCCAGAATACCGGGATCCAGTTCCCATCCAACTGTACCGGGATGGCAATGGTAAAGAAAGCAAGGGAGAGCCCGAACAGGAGGTAGAACAGATTCCTGTCAGCCTGCTTTTTCCGGTAAACAAACAGGGCTGTGACAAGGTGCAGGAAAGCGTTGCCAAAGGTGAACAGCCCCTCAAACTCCTCTCCCTCAAGATGCTGATGGAGCACCGAATATCCCAATCCGTAAAATACAGCGGAGTTGGCAAGTAATAAAACAATGTCGTCCCAGCTGAACTTTTCGTCTTTTCGCAGTTTGTAGGCAAGGAAGATCAGGTAAAATGTAACAAAGTAGATCGAAATGAATGTCCAGACGATAGCAAAATGGTCTGCGGTGACATAACCGGTAACAAACCAGCTGACAACAATGAGCCAGGTGATCAGAAAAGAGGAGTAACAGAGCGGTTTCCAGTACTTCCGGAAGGAGATGGCCAGGATACCTGCATTGATGATGGCCATATAACTAAAAAGGATGACCACCTTTCCTGATCCGTCGCTCAGGAGGAAAGGAACGGCATAAGCCCCGACCAACCCGATATGGGCAATCACCTGCCGGTTATAGCTTATTGCGGCAGCCACTGTGAACACCGTAAACAATACCATCAGCGCAAAGGTGAACCCGACGGGAATCAGTGAATAAAAGCTATATGCTGCGAATGTCAGGAAATACATGATGGCCATGGAACCGCTGAGCAGCACGGCACTGAAATTTTCATACTCTTTGCGCAGTCGGAAGGCAATTCCAAACAATCCCAATCCCAGAATATAACCCAGGATTATCCGCGTCCCCGGGCTGATGAGATTATGGTCGATCGCATACTTGGCGCCTATCCCTACACCTATTACGAGAATGATGATCCCGATCTTATTGAGCAGGTTTTCACCAATAAATTTTTCCAGGTTCCTCCTGACATCCGGCTCTGTCTCCTCTTCGTGAGCTGGCGACTTTGGTTTAACAGGCACCGGTGATGGGGCTATTTCCGGTGTTGATGCCTTCTCCTGCAGATTCCTGATTTCATTTTGAAGAGCACGGATCTCCTCCTGAAATCTCTCCTGTTTACTCTTCAGCTCATCGAGCTTCCTGAGTAATTCTGAAATTGGGTTAGGGTTCATTCCGGCTAATGTACAACAAAAAGGAGGGCCTTGTCAACCCGGGTGGGGATTAAACAACTCAAGCCTTGTCAGTTAAAGAAGTTTGCTGACCATGTCGGCATAACCGGGATCAATATCCCTGAAGATATCCTGCTCGAGGTTGCCGAAATCTCCCCTCTCTCTGCTGACCCTTATCCGTCCGTTTCCGATAAGATGAATATAATCGCACAGCCCGGTAAGCGACTCCAGGATGTGGGAGGTGATCAGCAATGTCTTACCCCGTTCTTTCAATTTTGTAATGATCATGCTAAGCAGTCGTGATGATTCAAGATCAAGTCCGTTAAATGGTTCATCGAGTATGACAAGTTGTTTGTCCTGCATGAGCACGCCGGCAAGGGCAAGTTTTTTCTTCATACCACTTGAATAACCATCTATGATCTGGTCAAGGGGTAGCCGGAACATCTGGTTCCATTCATCGGGACCGGGAGATCCGGCGGGCCCTGTGAATAACCCCAGGTATTCGCGTCCTGTAATGTGACTGTAGAAAAAATTCTCTGTTTCAAGGAATGAGAGATCCATTCTTTGCAACGGCTGTCCGTTCATAAAGACTGAACCCCGGAGCGGCTTTACATAACCCGCCATGGCATTCAGGAGGGTGGTTTTACCCGCACCGTTCATCCCGACAAGTCCAT
Source organism: Bacteroidales bacterium (assembly GCA_025355465.1). Lineage (GTDB taxonomy): Bacteria > Bacteroidota > Bacteroidia > Bacteroidales > FEN-979 > JANXZO01. The sequence goes on along the minus strand of JANXZO010000046.1, from coordinate 63,585 downwards.
GTATTTGCCCATCCGGCAGAATCAGACTGAGATCATCTATCACCAGTTTGTCGCCGTAGGCTACACTAACATTTTCAATTGCGATCATCCAGGAAGCGTTTTAGATTTGCCAGTGCACCGAAGGCCAGGAAAAGGTTAAGCACAAATATCAGCAATGCCATGGGAAGCAATACACAAACCATGGCAGCAAGGGTCACCAATAGCTGGTGTGCGCCGGAATAGGCACCGGGACGGTAATGGTAATATTTCAGCAAAATTGAAAACACCATGAGGTTTATTGCGGCAAGAAAATAACCCAACGTTATGAGCCGGTAACCGGGATGGATCAATGCAATGAAGAGTAATGGCATCAGAATGAGAGCAAAGTATCCTGCATGTGTGGCCAGTTTCAGCAGCAGAAACTCCCTGCTTGTATATCTGGTTGCACAAATCATATTTCTGGGTTCATACTCAGAATAAAATGAGATGAATAACGCAGTAATCAACAGGGCAGCAACCGCCGAAAATAGAGGATGAAAAAAGCCAAAAAGTCCGGCAAAATAAAACACAACAAAAGCACCAAGGTTTTTGCGGATTCCGCTTTGCCATTCAAACATTCCCACAGGGATCATGCGGAGTTTTATAGTATGCGAAGTAAGGGTTGTGGCTGTTGGAGCGGCAATGGCTATTAAAGCCAGCAGTAAAGAGAAAGCCAATGTCTGATAAACAAGTCCTTTTGATAGCATGAGAATAATCAGAGGAGAGGTAAAAATGAGGTACTCTGTAAAAAAGAGTACCCGGGTGTGCTTTATCAAAGATTTCAGGAATTTGTAATCTTTGCGACGACTGTGTATCACCCAGATAATAAGCCCGGCTACAGAAGGCACAACCATTGGCCAGGGATGAATTCCGATCCGTTGGATCAGAAAGAGGATTAGCAGCGGAAGGATAAGGAGAAGAACGAAAAGTGCCCTGAAAATTCCTACGTCCCCGGAACTCCGGTACAGCTGCATGAATCTCAATGCAAGGATCTTCGTCAACATGGAGAATTAAACCGAGGCCAGCGCAAAGGTCTCTTTCAGCCTTACACCTTTTTCTGTTGCGTGCACTGTGCAGCATTCATGCTGGATGTCGTGCTCAAAAAAGAGAATATATCCCTTCTCTGCTGCTTCAGCCATGAATGCCTCTTTCTCAGTCAGTGTGATCAGCGGACGGGTGTCATAGCTCATCACGTAGGGAAGCGGGATGTGGGCTGCAGACGGGAGCAGGTCGGCCATGTAAACAACGGTCTTGTCTCCGAAGCGGATGAAGGGGATAACCTGACCATCGGTATGGCCATTGAAAAGCCTTACGAAGATGTTCGGGAAAAGTTCGGTGTCGGTTTCGATAAGATGGAGACGTCCGCTCTCCTTGATAGGCAGGATATTTTCCTTCAAAAACGAGGCCTTTTCACGGTTGTTGGGGCTTGTCCCCCACTCCCACTGTTGCCGGCTGGTGTAGTAGTCTGCGTTTTTAAAGGCCGGTTCAAATCCCGTCCGGTCGGTATTCCACCGGATAGCGCCGCCGGCATGGTCAAAGTGCAGGTGAGTAAGGATCACATCGGTAATGTCATCGGTCGTAAACCCTTGTTTATCCAATGATTTTTCGAGGGTGTCATCCCCGTTAAGGTAATAGTTGGCCAGAAATTTTTCCTGCTGCTTGTTTCCAATACCGCAATCGATCAGGATCTTTCGATCTCCGTCAACAATAAGCAGACACCGCATCGACCAGTTGCAAAGGTTGTTTTCATCGCAGGGATAAAGTTTGCTCCACATCACCTTGGGTACTACGCCAAACATGGCCCCCCCGTCAAGCTTCAGGTTTCCTGTATTAATCGGATATAATTTCATTTCGCTATTTCACTATTTCGCCATTTGGCTCCGCCGAACTCCGCTTCGCTCCGGTTCGTTATTTATAATCCTGCACCTCCATCTCACCTTTCAGCACACGTAGCGCATTGGTAGCCATTGCCTGAATTTCGTTGTCGCCGGCATAGATAAAGATGGGAGCAAATTTTTCAACATGTTCAATAATATACCTGACCACAAACTGGCTGTGCGCTAGGTCGCCGGTGATGAGGATCGCCTCGACATCACCTTTAAGTACAGCGAACATTTCGCCGATGCTTTTCGAAACCTGGTAAGCCATCGCCTCCATGATCAGCCGTGCATGGGTATCTCCATGATAAATGCGGTACTCAATTTCGCTGATGTCCATCGTTCCCAGGTGGGCATTTACGCCGGCACAATGGGTGAGCAGGCACAGCATTTCATCCAGGGTCTTTGTGCCGCCGTAACAAAGCTTCACAACATCTCCCAGCGGAAGTGTACCGCTCCTCACCATGGAAAAAGGGCCATCGCCTTCGAATCCCTGGTTTACATCGATGACACGTCCTTTACGATGCGCTCCAACCGTGGTTCCATTTCCCATGTGGGCAATGATGAGGTTCATCTCCTCATATTTCTTCTTGTGGGTTTCGGCATGCATCTTTGCTACGGCCTTCTGGTTCAAGGCATGGAATATTGATTTGCGCTTCAGGTCTGGTGAGCCGGTGATCCGGGCAACATCCTGCAATTCATCAACCACGGTAGGATCTGCAATCATGGCTTGCGCTCCGGGAACTTCGCTGGCAATGGCATCCGCCAGAAGACCCGCAATATTGATGATATCTTCTCCGACCGGACTGTGAATCAAGTCTTGTTTCAACAGTTCATTCACCGCGATCACACCCGACTGTACCGGTTTGATCAATCCGCCACGCGAGATTACGATGGTGAGTTCCGCCAGTGAAAAATCATTGTTTTTCAGCTCCCGCATCACGATGTCTTTGCGAAAGTTCACCTGGTCATAAATTGTCGGAAAGGCAGATAATTCCTGTTCACTGTGCCGGCGACTGATCATATAAAGCACCTTGTAATTCTGGTAAACGGCAATCTGCGTGAGCTGATCTTTGGGATTTACAACCAAAATATTAAACGGGTTCATACGACGGATTTTTGGGTTTTTACATGTTCCTGCGATACTGTCCGCCTACTTCAAAAAGGGCATCGGTGATCTGACCAATCGAACAGTATTTGGCGGCCTCCATAAGGCTTTCAAAGATATTATTATTTTGCGTTGCAGCGGTTTTCAGATTGGAAAGCATCACCGCCGACATCTCCTTGTTGGTTTCGTGCAACTGTTCCAACATCGTAATCTGGTACTGCTTCTCCTCCTCCGTTGCCCTGATCACCTCCCCGGGTGTTATGGTCGGGGAGCCTTTGCTCGACAGGAAAGTATTTACCCCCATGATTGGCAGTTTTCCGCTGTTTTTCAGGGATTCATAGTAAAGTGACTCCTCCTGGATACGACTGCGCTGATACATGGTTTCCATGGCGCCCAGCACGCCTCCGCGTTCGGAAATCCTTTCAAATTCCAGCATTACGGCCTCCTCTACAAGGTCGGTCAACTCTTCAATGATGAAGGCGCCCTGCAGCGGATTCTGATTTTTCGCCAGTCCGAGTTCGTGGTTAATGATCATCTGGATGGCCATGGCCCTGCGAACAGACTCTTCGGTAGGCGTGGTGATGGCTTCATCGTATGCGTTGGTGTGCAGTGAATTGCAATTGTCGTAAATGGCATACAAGGCTTGCAATGTGGTGCGGATGTCGTTGAAATCGATCTCCTGCGCATGCAGCGATCGTCCGGAAGTTTGAATATGGTATTTCAACATCTGTGAACGGGCATCCGCCTTATACTTGTATTTCATTGCCTTTGCCCAGATGAGCCTGGCTACGCGGCCTATAACAGCATATTCGGGATCGATGCCGTTGGAGAAAAAGAACGAAAGGTTAGGTGCAAATTTATTAACATCCATCCCGCGTGAAACATAATATTCCACGTAGGTAAAACCGTTTGCCAGGGTAAAGGCCAGTTGCGATATTGGATTGGCGCCTGCCTCGGCAATATGGTAACCTGAGATGGACACCGAATAGAAGTTCCTGACATTGTTTTCGATGAAATAGGATTGGATATCTCCCATCATCTTCAGCGCAAAGTCGATGGAAAAGATGCAGGTATTCTGCGCCTGGTCCTCTTTGAGTATGTCGGCTTGCACTGTTCCGCGCACATTGGCCAGGGTTTCACATTTTATCTTTGCGTAGACTTCTTTGGGCAACACCTGGTCGCCGGTAATGCCAAGAAGCATCAGACCCAGTCCGTTGTTGCCCCGCGGTAGTTCACCCTGATACGCCGGCCTTCTTGTTCCTGCCTTTTTGTAGATCGCTTTGATCTTTTTTTCAACCTCCGCCTCCAGGCCATTCTGCCGGATATACAATTCGCACTGCTGATCGATGGCGGCATTCATGAAGTATCCAACCATGGTTGGTGCAGGACCGTTGATGGTCATGGAGACTGACGTGTTGGAATTCACCAGGTCAAATCCGGAATAGAGTTTCTTTGCATCGTCCAGACAGGCGATCGACACCCCGGCATTCCCGATCTTCCCATAGATATCGGGACGCATCCCCGGATCGAAACCGTAAAGGGTAACAGAATCGTAGGCTGTTGACAACCTAACAAAAGGCATCCCCAGGGATACATAATGGAATCTTTTATTGGTACGCTCTGGTCCACCTTCACCTGCAAACATCCGGGTGGGGTCTTCTCCTTCACGCTTGAACGGAAAAACGCCGGCGGCATAAGGAAATTCGCCGGGAACATTTTCCCTCAGATTCCATCTCAGCACATCGCCCCAGGCTTCATAGCGTGGCATCGATATTTTCGGAATCTTCAGCCGCGAAAGGGATTCGGTGTGGGTTTCAATGCATAGCTCTTTGTTCCTCACCTTGTAAACATAGTGGTCATCCGTATAGGATTTCACCTTCCCGTTCCAGTTTCTGATGATGTCGTGGTTCGCGGGGTCAAGTTCTTTGAGGGTACGCTCGTAAAGCATTTCGAGTTCGGACAACATCCCGGTTTTTTGGCCTTGATCCGGTAACTTGTTGCTGTTTTTGCCTTCTGCCTCTGACTGTAGCGTTTGGATAGTCTGAACAATTGAATAAAGACGTTGGGCTACCTGGCCCTGGGATTCTGTCCAGAGGTTATAACTCCGCACCCCTTCAGCAATTTCGGCAAGGTAACGGGTACGCGACGGGGGGATAATGTAGATCTTCTCCACCATCTCCATGCCACCGGCATATTTACTCGAAAAGGAAGCCCCTGTCTTCGCTTCCACCTTACGGATCAGTTCGCGGTAAAGTTCATTTACTCCGGGATCGTTAAACTGCGATGCAACGGTTCCGTACACCGGCATTTTTTCAACCGGGAGATCGAATAGTTTCTGGTTTCTCTGATACTGTTTCTTTACATCGCGCAGTGCATCCAGCGCTCCCCTTTTATCAAATTTGTTGATGGCCACCAGGTCTGCCCAGTCAAGCATGTCGATCTTTTCGAGCTGACTTGCCGCCCCATATTCAGGTGTCATCACATAAAGCGTAACATCGCTGTGATCGACGATTTCGGTGTCGGATTGCCCGATCCCTGAAGTCTCGACGATCACCAGGTCAAACCCGGCTGCCTTCACAATATTGATGGCATCTTTAACATATTTTGAAAGGGCCAGGTTCGACTGCCGGGTAGCCAGCGACCGCATGTAGACCCTTGGATTGAAGATGGCGTTCATCCTGATGCGGTCGCCCAGGAGCGCACCACCCGTTTTACGTTTTGTAGGATCTACCGATATTATGGCCATCGTTTTACCGGGGAGATCGTGCAGATATCTTCTTACGAGTTCATCAACCAGTGAAGATTTGCCTGCTCCTCCGGTTCCCGTGATCCCGAGTACAGGGATCCTTTTCTTTTCCGCCTCCAGCGAGATTTTATCCAGCAGCAGACGGGCCTGCTCAGGAAAATTTTCAGCAGCTGAAATAAGGTTGGCAATTTCATTTACAGAGGATACCTGCAAAGTCAAATCTTCGCGGGGTTCTGCCGGTAATAACCCAACCGGGAAATCACACCGTTCCAGAAGGTCATTGATCATCCCCTGAAGAGACATCTCCCGACCATCATCGGGAGAATAGATCCGCGTAATACCATATGCATGCAGGTCGCTGATTTCATCCGGAAGGATAACACCCCCGCCGCCTCCGAAAATCCGGATGTGCCCGGCTCCCCGCTCATTCAGCAGGTCGTACATATATTTGAAGTACTCGTTGTGACCTCCCTGGTAAGAGGTAATGGCAATGGCCTGTGCATCCTCCTGGATGGCACAGTCGACCACCTCCTGCACCGAGCGGTTATGTCCAAGGTGTATCACTTCGGCGCCACTGGCCTGGAGGATACGACGCATGATGTTGATGGCCGCATCGTGACCGTCGAAAAGTGAGGCAGCGGTTACAATGCGGATATGATTCTTGGGTTTGTAAGGTTCGGGAATATTCATTTTAATCGTTCATTATAGCCCGGGCAATTATCACCTGCTGTATTTCGCTGGTGCCTTCATAGATTTGGGTAAGTTTGGCTTCACGCATCAGTCTTTCCACATGGTACTCTTTCACATAACCATAACCACCGTGTATCTGTACTGCCTCGGTTGTAACATACATGGCTGTTTCGGCAGCCCAGTATTTTGCCATGGCACTGGCTGTACCGTAAGGTTTTCCCTGATCTTTAAGCCAGGCCGATTTTAAACAAAAGTAGCGCGCTGCCTCAATGCGGGTATGCATTTCGGCAAGTTTGAAAGCGATCCCCTGGTGGTTGATGATCTCGGTTCCAAAAGCTTTGCGTTCTTTTGAATATTTCAGCGCCCGTTCGTAGGCACCCTGTGCAATTCCCAATGCCTGTGCGGCAATGCCAATGCGTCCGCCTTCCAGGGTCTTCATGGCAAATTTAAACCCAAAACCATCTTCTCCAAGCCGGTTTTCTTTTGGCACGATCACGTCGGTAAACATCACCGAATGGGTGTCGCTGCTGCGCATTCCCATTTTGTCTTCGTGCGGGCCCAGCGAAATACCGGGAGCGTGCCGGTCAACCAGAAATGCATTGATCCCTTTGTGTCCTTTTTCGGGATGAGTCTGTGCAATGAGCACGTAGGTGCTCGCTGAATTCCCGTTGGTGATCCAGTTTTTTACGCCGTTTACCAGGTAATGATCACCTTTATCAATGGCTGTGGTACGCTGTGATGTGGCATCGGAACCAGCTTCAGGTTCAGAGAGCAGAAAGGCGCCTATTTTTTCGCCTCGGGCGAGGGGTTTAAGCCATTTCTCCTTCTGCTCCTCCGTACCGAAAGCCTCGATACCATAACATACCAGGGAGTTGTTTACCGACATGATCACCGAAACAGAACTGTCGATTTTGGAGATCTCCTCCATGGCCAGAACATAGGATACAGTATCCATCCCGCCTCCGTCATATTTTGTATCCACAAGCATGCCCAGGAAACCAAGTTCGGCTAAGGCCTTTACATGTTGGGTTGGAAATTCAGCTTTGGCATCCCGCTCCAGGACGTCCTTTATCAGTTCGCGCTGTGCATAGTCCCGCGCAGATTGCTGGATCATGATCTGTTCTTCGGTGAAATCGAAATTCATGGTTTCTTGGGTTAAAGCATTAATTTTAAATAACTTGTCATTTCTCCTGACAAAGGTACCATTTAATGTAAAGAATTTCAAAAAAACCCGCCTTTCAGCGGGTTTTTCATAGAAACCAAATCCCCGGGAACCACCCCGGGGTTAGAAACCAAACAAAAACCCGGTTTTACCCGGGGTCTCTTTCCCATGGGCTAATTGATCGTAACCCCCATCTTCGTGTAGGCTGATTCATTCACAAAGTAAAATCGTTTATCGCTGATGTCTTCAGCTTTATAATTCCACGGACAGATCTGTAACATTCCTTGTCCGGCAGCCAGTTTAGCCAGCTCAGCAGCGGAAAAAACGCATTGAGCCGCATTTCCGACCACACGTTTCAAAATGTAACCGTTGCTGTAATCCGTCAATACCACATACACCGAATCAGCATCCGTTACGGCGGATCCGAGAGCTATGGTAAGGCCGCTTGCCCGGGTGATGGTACCCGGAAGAGTTTCGTATCCCGAAAAATCCGCCATTGGCCTGTCATCGGTATAGGTGATGGCAGGAACAGCCCCTGAACCGCTTACCTTCCAGGCAAACTGGTTAAACACCAACGGGTCCGTCAGGGTTTGATATACGTAAGCATTGGTGGCTGTTTTGGTCAGCATTTTGCCATTGAGTGAAACATTTCCTGCATCCACCAGGTTGCCGCCCGAACCTGCTGTGGAGGGAAATGCAGCCACCGCTGTATTCACCACAACGGGAACCGAGAATCCGGAAACGGTTTGATACGAAACTGTTTTTACCGCAGCAAGGGCGCCGTATCCATCCTTAAAGCTCACTCCCGGAGTTTGCGAACCCGGGGTGGACGGAGTTGAAGGGGTTGAATCTTCCGATTTGCTGCATCCTGCCAGAAAAAGTGACAGGAATAATCCGGCTGATAATGAAAATTTCAAAAGGTGCTTCATAAAAATAATGTTTTTGTGTTGCAAATGTACAATTTAATTTAGACTAATTCCAAATGTTATTTAAAAAAAAGAGGCGTTCCCAAAAAAAGTCAGATAAGACCCCTGGAAACTGCCTCTTTGTTGTTGTGTCTATTGTTTAATATAAACGACTTTCATATCGCCAACCTGTGTACGTTCGATAACCACCAGCCGTTTATCAGATATTTCGACAATATCGGCGACGAACTTACGTCCTCCTTCCAGTTCTTTTCCGACGATCCGGGTTCCCTTGGCTTTCAGCTTCCATTTGGCTTTGAGAACTTTACCGTGGTATATTTTGGCGCCGGTTCCGTTTGCACTGATATCCAGGGTTGAACGTTCTTCAGCCACGATCAATCGATCGAGCATCAGTGCCATTTTCTGGTCGATCGGCACAGCAGGGGTGGCGGGGGCTCTTCCCTTGCCGGAAGTATCTGCACTTTTGGCTTTGACCGGCTGTGCAGTTGCAGGGGTTGACGTGGTGGCCGATGGAGCCTGTACGGTATTCTGATCGACATATTTTACAACACTTTCCGGTTTCCAGCTTCCGATTAAAAGTTTCTGGTTTGGGTGAACGGTGACGCAGGAACTTAATATTAAAATTCCCAGCATCATCACATAAAAAGGTAAAAATCGAGTAATCTTCATCTGAATTTAGTTTTTAGGTAAACGGCATTTTGAAATAATTATTATAGGATCTTTATCACATCCACGGTTGAATCATGAGTATTGATATGAACATCAAATCCTCTTTTCTGAAATACCGAGATCATCCGTTTGTTATCGGGAGTGGTTTGTGCCACGATTTTTTTCAGATTCCATTGTGCGGCGATATCCAGACAATAGTCGGTAATGCTGTTTCCGAGATCCTTGTGTTGCCATGCATCAACGACAAGAATGGCATACTCCACCGTTTCGTGATCAGGATCTGCGATAAGCCTGCCAACACCGATTAAATTCTTCTGCCCGTTCACAATTATTTCTGCCACGATGGCCAGTTCACGATCGTAATCAATGTAACAGAAACGCGTGGCGACTTCGTGCGATTGCCAGTGAAAAAAGTAACGGAACCTGCTGTAAAGTGACTCTTTGGAGCAGGCTCCAAGCATTGCGAGCCAATTTGGTTCATCCTCCGGTTTGATCGGCCGCAGCAGCACTTCTGTCCCATCCTGAAGAAGGGTCTGTTTCACATATTTTTCAGGATACGGATGCAGGGCGAGATGAGCATAGTTCTTACTCTCATGCGGGCCGGGGTAGTCTTCGACCACGATGCGCGCATCCAGTGCAATAACTTCCCCGGTAGTTACAAGCAAAGGGTTGATATCCAGCTCAGCGATTTCGGGGTAGTCGGCCGCAAGGTATGACAACCTGATCAAAACCTGGATCAGTTGCGGAATATTCATGGCGGGGTTACCCCTGTATCCTTTAAGGATCGGATAGATCTTAAGCGATTCCAGCATGTGGCTGGCCAGACGTTCATTTAACGGAGGAAATCCAAGTGCCTTGTCACCAAATAACTCTGCATTGATACCCCCCATCCCCACCATCAATACCGTACCGAAAACACTGTCCTTTTTAATGCCGAGGATCAGCTCAGCCCCATCCCTTACCGAAGCCATTTTTTGAACAGTTACTCCTTCGATTCTTGCATCGGGGCGTCGGGTACGGGCTGCTTCCATGATGCGTTCGAAGGCGGCATTCACCTGGTTTTCGGTGCCCAGGTTGAGCTGAACGCCTCCCACATCCGATTTATGAGTGATATCGGGCGACTGTATTTTCAGAACAACGGGGTAGCCGATTTTTCCTGCCATTTCGATAGCCTCTTTTGCTGACGATGCAAAAACGGGTTTGGTGGTGCTGATCCCATATGATTCGAGGATTGACTTGGAGTCATTTTCGGAGAGGATGGGTTCTTTCCCATGGATGGTGCGTTTAAATTCCTCCCTTAGGCGCAGCCGGTCAACCGAAAATTCGACAGGAATGTCTTTGGGTGTTTCGTAGAGGGTGTCGAGGTTTCTTGAATAGGCGACCAGTGTCATGAAAGCACGGATGGCCTGTTCGGGTGTGCGAAACGAAGGAATTCCGCTTTCGATGAGTATGTCGTCGGCGGCATGCATGCTCTGTCCGCCAAGCCAGGCAGCCAGGATGGGCTTTTGCGTGGCAGAAACGAGCAGGGTGATCTCCCTGGCAGTAGCGTCGGGATTGGTCATAGCCTGCGGGGTCAGGATGACGAGAACGGCATCCACCGATGGGTCGTCCAGCACTATTTGAGTGGCTTTGGCAATACGTTTGGCCCTTGCATCACCGAGAACATCCACCGGATTTCCGTGAGACCAGAAGGCTGGCAGGTTCTCATTCAGTTTTTCCAATGTTTCCGGCGACAATTCTGCCAGCACCCCGTTCGATGCAATCAGGGCATCTGTTGCCATCACCCCGGGGCCACCGGCATTGGTGATGATTCCGAGCCTCGGTCCTTTTGGAAATTTGTTTCGACCGATCAATTCTGCAACACTGAAAATATCTCCGATCTCGTAAACCCTTGCCAGTCCAACCCTTTGAAATGCGGCATCATAAACGGCATCTTCCGAAGCCATGGCCCCGGTGTGTGAGGCAGCGACTTTGGCCGATTCAGGAAACCTGCCTGCCTTGTAAACGATGATCGGCTTCTTGCGGGCAAAAGCCCTTGCCGCCGTCATGAATTTTCGGGGGTTTTGTATTGACTCGATATAAAGTATGATACATTTTGTATTTTCATCCTCCCCGAAATAGTCAATGAGATCGCCAAATTCCACATCGATGCTGTTTCCGATGGAGACGAACTGAGAAAATCCGATCCTGCCTTCCATGGCCCAGTCAAGAACGGAAGTACAGAGGGCCCCCGACTGTGAAATAAAGGCAATGTTTCCCGGTTTGGGCATACTTGCCGCGAAACTGGCATTTAACTTCAGCCCCGGAACAATGATGCCCAGGCAGTTTGGCCCTAACACCCTCATCCCTTCCCATTTCCGGATCTCTGCCCTGATCTCATCCTCCAGTTGTTTTCCCGCTGTTCCCGTCTCCCGGAATCCGGCTGAGATAATGATCACTCCACGGATTCCCGAAGCCCCGCACTCCCGCACCGTGTTCAGAACTTTTTCGGCAGGTGAACAGATAATTCCCAGGTCAGGGATTTTAGGGAGACTTTTCAAATCCGGAAAACACGGGATGCCCATCACGGCCTCGTGATCAGGATTGATCGGATAAACTACCCCTTTGAAGCCACCGCCGACAAGATTGATGAGCACTTTGCCGCTTACGCTGTTGGGATTGGTGGTAACGCCGATCAGCGCGATGCGTTGCGGATTGAAGATGTTGTTGAGTTTGTGGATGTTCATAGCAGGGGAAGTAAATGCTCCGGAATGTTGATCATTACTGGTAATCGGTTACAAATTTACAAAAATGTCGTTCCTTTGCCACCGAAAATTAAGCCAACCTGTTTCATGAAACAACTTCTCAGAATTACCACCCTTTTGTTCGTTCTCATTTTTTACTTTTCCCTGATAAATTGCTCCGCTCAGACTGGCGATCCCAAGCCACCTGCCAAAGAGGAACAGCATGAAATTCCGGCCAAGAAGGCTCCCCTTTTCGGGGTAGTGTTTTCAGGCTATGTGAAAACTGACATCTTCTTTGACAGCCGGCAAACCGTGGGCTTGCGTGAAAGTCAGTTTCTGCTTTTTCCGGAGGCTGTCAGGAAAGATGCTGAGGGGAACGATATCAATGCGAAGGCCAGCTATAATTTCCTGTCAATTCAAACCCGTCTTGCCTGCTCGGCCACCGGTCCTGATGCACTGGGAGCCAAAACATCCGCCTATGTGGAAGGGGAGTTCTTCGGCAATATCAATACTGCCATCAATGCATTCCGGCTGCGGCATGCCTGGGTAAAGCTTGCATGGCCGAAAACAGAACTCCTGGTTGGACAGTGGTGGCATCCGATGTTTATACCAGAGTGCTCTCCTGCCACCGTGTCGTTCAACACCGGAGCGCCGTTTGTGGTTTTTTCGCGCAATCCGCAGATAAAAGTCACCCGGGGGTTTGGCCATTTCAACATTTCGTTAACGGCTTTGTCGCAGATAGATTTTGTCAGCGACGGCCCGTCAGGACCCTCGCCCCGATATGCCCGCAATTCGGTACTCCCTGAATTGGACCTTCAGTTGCAATATGGGTTTAAGAATGAGGAAAAAAAGATGGAATTCCTGGCCGGGGCCGGTATCAATTACCTATTGCTCACGCCAAGGCTGAATACCGATGTTGTGATAAAAAAGGGCTACGATACCGTGATCAATAACTTGGTTTTTCACCATGATGCCGTTACGGCCTCCTATAAAACAAATACCAAAACCGGTGCGTTCGCTGCAAATATTTACGCCAAGCTGAAACTGAAAAACCTGACCATGAAGGCTGGCGGGGAGTACGGGGAGAATAACTACTCCTATACCATGGTGGGAGGTTATGCTGTTCGCAGCATCACAGACCCGCTCAGGGGATTTGTGGATTATACCTGCATTCGTTCGCTGGCAGTATGGGGCGAGGTTCATACAAACGGCACAAAATGGCAACCCGGAATTTTTGCCGCCTATAGTCGCAACCTTGGTTCGCTGGACATAATCACGGGTCCGGCTTATGCCCGCGGAACAAATATCGATTACCTCTACCGGATCTCTCCCCGGATGATTCTGAATGTCCAAAAACTCAGGATCGCCGCCGAAGTTGAGTATACTGCAACGGCTTACGGCAGGGTGACTGAATACGGGTATGCTGTCGACTCAAAGGAGGTTGCAAATCTGAGGCTGCTTATCGGGGTTTACTACTTTTTCTGATAGGTAGCCGGGTCTATTGCCTTCGGCGACCACATTGTGAGGAATCGAACCACCTTTGTAGTATCATACCCTTTCACCTTCGGGTTGAAATATTCAAACGCATCGGAGTCCTGAGTATTCAATCTTTTCCCGTTTTTATCGAGGATTACAAAAACAGGATAACCAAAGCGGTTGGGGTATCCGAATTCCTGGAAAAGGGTATAATCACGTTTTGCTTTATCCTGAGATACGTTCAGCAGCATATAAACATAATTCGCCTTCATGACCGAATCAACGCTGCTGACACCACTCACCAGGGCGTGAAAGCGCATACACCAGGAGCACCAGTTGCCTCCGAACTGAATGAGGATATTTTTGTTTTCTTTTTGCGCCTGGTCAATCGCCTTTTTCAGATCGGCCCTCACATCCTGGTTTTCGTTGTAAGGTTTACCGGCAGATTGCGCTGAACTGTTGAACGAGGTACAAAGAAAAGTAAGCACGAGAAAAATTGTCAGCGACTTTACGATGGTTTTCATAGGGATCTGTTTTTGCAAAAATAAATAATTCCCGGTCACGATTCCAAGGGTATTTCGCCTTCGTTTTCGTTGTTTGCCCTGAGCCATATGAGGAAGAGGTTATATCCCAATGAAAGGACGACCGATCCGACAAAGAGCCCGATGATCCCGAAATAGATGAAGCCTCCGATCGCTCCCATGAAAACGACCAGCATCGGGGAGGGGGATTTTCTGCCGAGCATGATTGGTTTGAGTACATTGTCGATCAGCAGGATCGGAATGCACCAGGCGGTGAGCAGGGCGAAGGTGAGCGTGGAATCTTTGACAAACACAAAGATCAATACGGGAAGAATTACAGGCAGGGGGCCGATCTGAATGATACACAGGAAAAAGGCAATGAACGCCCACAATCCGGCTCCCGGAACCCCCGCTACCATAAATCCCAGCCCTGCAAGAACGGCCTGGATAAACGCAATGCCGAGGATCCCTCGAATTACGTTCCGGACAGTGATCACGGAATCTCCTACGGCTTTTGTACCCAGGTTCCCCATGATCCGAACGGCGAAAGTATGGGTAACCGGCCGGATATCATCCGAATAGATGAGCAGTACACCTGAAATTACGATCGATACAAAGAAGAGTACCAGGCTCAGCCCGGCTCCGGTGAGGGAGGCAAGCATCCACCGGAGCCGGGATAATGCTTTGCTTGGCTTCAAAGGTGTTTTTGATAAAGATCACTGCATCCACAAGTGATGCTCCAAGGATTGCGATCGGGGTGATGAGGATGATCAACAGGAACAATGTAAAAAGGATGGCCGCGAGTTTATGCCTATTCCCCAGCAGGGTTCCCAGCTTCCTGTAAAGCGGATGTACGGATACGGCGATAATAATTCCCCATAGTATCAGAAGAATAAAGGGTTTCAGGATAAAAAAACAGACCAGGACAAGCCCCAAGGCCAAGCCAACTTTTATGGTCACTTCCAGCGATCTTGCAACGACCTGCTGATCTCCGGGAAATTGATTTTTCGTCATTTTTTTCGGGTGGTTGGGTTATTCATCTCAGGAAATTAACATTATGCGAGGCCGGATAAGATGCCGCAGGATTGCAGGCCCATCGGATTTCAGGCATGAATGTTTTAGCAAATATAAATTCTTTTTGTGAAAAAACCTGTGAACCCGGCTTAGCTTTGCTTCTCTTGTTTTTTGGTAAAAACCTTGCGAAGGTTCAGGTAATCAAGGTAATAAAGTATCCTCACCGAAAAACTGTTCAATTGCGGCGCCGCGAGCGTGTTGCTGAGGTCGGTCAGGTAATTGTGAACCAGCTGATCGCCCCAGGTATTGATGATGTTTTTCCATACGACACTCATCTCGCTGCCCGGTGCAAAATACCAGATAAACTGGAGATCGGCGGTGAATGCATTGAAGATTATGTTCTGATTCTGAATGAAGGGAGCCGGAGCGAGAGTTCCCTCCCATTCCAGTGTATAGAATGAGAGATAATTTGCCTGCGACCAGTAGTGCCGGGCCCGCAGCGAAAGTGAGGCTTTTGTGCTGAAAATATAACTTGCCGTAAGGATGTTGTTAATGGTGTTAACATCGCGTCTGCCGAAATAGATGGTCGGTTCGAATGGCAAATTATCGTCCTGGGTAACCCAGCCGTAAGCGTTGAGCTCCTTTTCGTATTGTACGTTAAGGCTGACAGATAGCCGGTCGCTAAATCTGATACGCGGAGTAAACCCGATAAAATATTCGATGTTATTGTTGGCAGGGCTTATTCCAATCCCGAAATTATGCATGTACCTGAATGGCTTTCTTCCATCGGAGGAGAAACTCCATTCGCCCGAATAGTTTAACGGCCGCTTATAAACCCTTCCCCAAACCCTGGGTTCGTAGTAATCATTATAACCCAGCGGCTGAAAGGCGGCATAGAGAGAGTTTGTCCAGTATTTCACGAAGGTGATCTGATTGTGCAGGCTGAAATCCAGTGTTTTGAAGTCGTAGGGCTTATAGAGCGTCGAATAGATTGTCTGAAAGTCGGTCTGCGTATTGATGATCTTTCCCTTCGGATCAAAATCATACCAGGATAGCCTCAGCCGGTTAAAAGTTTCATTGTTGTATGGAAGAAAACCCATGTCGTTCGGGTCGTAGGTATCACCGGTTTCCTGCCGGAAGAGCTGACACTGAAATTTGCCGCTTGGCTTTTCCAGGGCAACGACATACTGATGTCCGAACTGCGGGCTGATTGCCCGGCTATACAGCTGACTTACATTCACCCGACCAAATACCTGGAAAGTAGCCTTTTTGTTTTTGATCATGGTTTCCATCCCTGTAACATTGGCTGAGTATCCTTCCTCCGGGGTCCAGTAATTGGTGTTGATCAGCGTTACATAGGAGTTATTCTTCAGGTTCTGATCGAATACAAGGACGTTATAATTTGTAAACGGCTGGGTCATCACCCTTCTGGATTCACCTTTCACCGTATCGGTAAGCGTGGCCCATGTGTTGGTTGTCATCCCGTTAAAAAAACCGATACCCAGCCCCTTTGCGTTCCGTCCCGAAATTTTCGTGGCATTGATGATCCTTGTCTGATCGGGGTTGCTGGTTACCTTTTCACCGGGTTTCAGACTGTCGTATCCTGCGTTGAAATTTTTCGGTGTGCTCCCGACCCGCCGCGTATAGAAAATCTCACATTTGTTGAATAATTCGGTTGCCTCTGTAAAGAACTGCCGCTTCTCGTCGTACCGTATTTCAAACGGAGTAAGATTGAGCACCTTGTCGTCCGACTGCACCTGGCCGAAGTCGGGGATCAACATCATGTCGAGGGTATAACTTTCGTTGATACCATAGCGGAGATCGAGTCCGCCACGCAGGAACCAGGACCAGTTCTTGCTGTCGGGATTTTTCTCTACATACCCCGAAATATAAGGGGAGAAGGAGAGTCTGACCGGTGGTTTCACGTTGTTGATTCCGGAGACCGTTCCATAATAGCGGAATATATCCTGCGATTTATTGTCGACCCACGACCAGGTGGAAAATTCATGATACCGGTTTATATTCCTCCACATATTGATTCCCCACACCTGGTTTTCGACCTTAGGAAACCGCAACGCAGAGTACGGAATTTTAACCTCCGCAATCCAGGCGCTGTCGGTGATAAGGGTCGCGCTTTCCCAAACCGCATCCCAGGTAATATCCTGTCCGATGGCAGAATATTTGCAATCATTCTGCAGGTTCGCCGGGCTCACCTTGAACTCGTACATGTTCAACCCGTCGTTGTAAGGCAGGATGTCGAATGAAATGTAGTCGGTATTCAGCCGTTCGATCTGATCGCGGCGGCCCAGCTCTTTGCAGATACTGTCGGGGCGCGGATCGTACATCACGGCCAGAATATAGAGGGCATTGTCGTCGTAGGCGAACCGGATCCTGGTCGGGAGTGCCGGAAGTGATCCGTTCCTGGGAGCATATTCCACAAAATCCCCGGTGGCCGGAATGTTCTTCCAGATAGCGTCATCGGGGCGACCATCGATTTTTGGCCCGGTGAGGACGCGAACAGCCGCTATGTTTTTTGTACTTCGCGCCGCGGAATCAAGAACCCTGTTGGTTTCCTGCGACCGCACTTCGGAAGTCAGAAAAAAGCCGGCGATTACGATAAATACCCAGATCCGGTGCAGGACTATGGGAGGGCAGACATTCCGGGTTCTCATCGGCAATAAAAATAGATAATCTCCGAAACAGAGAAAAACTATTTAGACCAAATGGTTTGTTTAGTCGTTTTTCCGGTGCAGTTACCCGTTAATAGGGCAATATCTTCTTGCCCCTGGCCTCTTCCAGAACCTCTGCCATCGCTAAATAGATAGCCGAGAGCCCGCAGATGAGCCCTTCGTAGCCGGCGATGGTGCCGATCAGTGCCGAACCACTCCAGTCGCGGATAGCCAGCAGGAAGAACAAGATCCAGAGGGAGAGAAAGACGAACTGGAGGCAAAAACTTTTCCCGAAGGTTCCGATCCACATGAAAAGCGTGAAAACTCCCCACATGAAAAGATACCAGCCCATGTAGGCTTCGTCGGTTTTCACCCCTTTGCCATTGCTGATCTCCGGCAGCAGCCAGAGGGCAACGAGTGTAAGCCAGAACATGCCGTAGGAGGTAAAGGCGGTCAATCCGAAAGTGTTGCCCTTTTTGAATTCCAGAATGCCGGCGATCACCTGTGCGATGCCTCCATAGAAGATACCCATGGCCAGCACCATGGCGCTTACAGGGAAAAATCCGGCATTGTGAATGTTCAGCAGAACAGTCGTCATCCCGAAGCCCATAAGGCCCAGGGGGGCGGGGTTGGCCAGTTTACATTCCATATCGCTCGATTATCTCCTGCTTTGTTTTTCCCAGGATATCATATTTCTTTCCTACTTTCCGGAAGGCTTCGAGCGCTTTTTCGAGATGGTGGATCTCGTGGCCTGCGGAGATCTGGGTGCGGATGCGGGCAGCTCCCTGGGGTACTACCGGGAAGAAGAAGCCGATGGCATAGATACCCTCTTCGTACAAGTCGCGCGATACATCCTGCGCCAGCTTGGCGTTGAACAGCATCACCGGCACAATGGGGGTGTCGCCTGCCTTAATGATCAGACCCGCTTCAGTCAAGCCCTGGCGCCAGAACGCAGTGTTCTTTTCCAGCTTATCGCGACGGTCGGTGGATGCAGAAAGGATCTCCAGCACTTTGATGACCCCGGCAACAACCGGCGGGGCGATGGTATTGGAAAAGAGATAGGGACGGGCCTTCTGGCGGCACATCTCAACCAGCTCCCTGCGTCCGGAAACGCAACCGCCGGAAGCTCCTCCGAGACCTTTACCAAAAGTGGTGGTGATGATGTCGATCTTGCCCATAACGCCGTACTGCTCATGCGTTCCGCGGCCGGTTTTGCCGATGAAGCCGCTGGAATGCGACTCGTCGACAAAAAGGAGTGCATCATACTTTTCGCACAATTCTACCATCTTATCCAGTTTGGCGGTGTCGCCATCCATTGAGAATACGCCATCGGTAATGACGCACTTCAGGCGCTTGTCGTTGTGCAGCTGCAGTTTCTCCTCCAGATGTTCCATGTCGGAGTGCTTGAAAGTATCATGCATGGCGCTGCAAAGACGGATCCCGTCGATGATCGAAGCATGCACCAGACGGTCGGAGATCATGACATCGTCCTTGGTGAGGACGGCCTCAAAAACGCCGGCATTGGCATCCATACAGGAAGGGAAGAGGATGGTATCTTCGGTTCCGAGGAATTTGGTGACCATTCCTTCGAGCGTCCTGTGAATGTCCTGTGTTCCGCAGATGAAGCGTACGGATGACATGCCATAGCCGTGGGAATCGAGTCCGGCATGGGCAGCCTTCACCACTTCGGGATGGCTCGACAGGCCCAGGTAGTTGTTCGCGCAAATATTGATCACTTTCTTCAGGGAGGCGCCGGCGGGGAATTCAACTTCGATGTCGGCAGCCTGGGCAGAGTGGATGTAGCGTTCCTGTTTATACAGTCCGGCATCTTTAAGGCCGGTGAGAACATCGCCATACATCCCGCGGGTTTTGTCGGTATAAGCCATGTAAACCTCCTATTTTAAATATTCATTGACGAGCACACAAATCTTATTCACCGAATCAAAAGCTTCCGGAGTTGCTTTGTCGTCGGGGATCGAGATGTTGTATTTGTTCTCGAGAAACCGTTTCAGGGAGACCATCGAGAAGCTGTCGACAATACCTCCCGAGATCAGCGGGGTGTCGTAGGTAAGTTCGGTATCATCTTCAACATACTCCTTGATCACATAAGCTTTTACAACTTCTTTCATTTCGTCCATTGGTTTGTTCTCCTTATTTTTTGGTTAGTAATATTTTACGGAGACGCACTGCGGTGCATCTTTACAATCCGGTTATTAATCATTTTCAAGTGTGCTCGTATCCCCGATCTCCTCTCCCCACTCTTTGGCGTGGAGGATACGGCGCATGATCTTTCCGCTGCGTGTTTTGGGGAGATTGTCGATGAATTCGATCTCCTGCGGCATGGCGAGCGGTGAAAGTTTTTTGCGTACGAAGTTCATGATGTCGAGGTCGAGGTCCTTGCTGGCCACAAATCCGGGTTTCAGCGTAACAAAGGCCTTCACCACCTCCATGTTTACGAAGTCGGGTTTGGCGACAACGGCTGATTCGGCTACGGCAGGATGTTCGAGCAGTGCGGATTCTACCTCGAACGGACTGACCAGGTGACCGCCGGTGTTGATCACATCATCGTCGCGCCCGACGAACCAGAAATAGCCTTCGTTGTCGATGGAGGAGCGGTCGCCCGGAAGATACCAGCCATTCTGGAATTTTTTATTGTAGGTCTCTTCATTACGCCAGTAAGTGCGCATCATGGAGGGCCAGCCGGGTTTGATGGCGATGAGGCCGATCTTTCCGGTCTCGGTAAAAGGTTCGTAGGTTTCGGGATGGATCACCGTGGCTGTGATGCCCGGGAACGGTTTGCCCATGGAGCCCGGTTTGATCTTCATGCCGGGGAAGTTGGTGATCATCATCGAGCCGGTTTCGGTTTGCCAGTAGGTGTCAAGGAATGGTTTCCCGAATACCCGTTCGCTCCAGATAACGGCCTCAGAGTTGAGCGGCTCGCCCACAGAAGCCAGGTGGCGCAGGGAGGAGAGGTCATACTTTTTGATCACCTCTTCGCCGGCTTTCATCAGCGAGCGGATGGCTGTCGGGGCCGAATACCACATGCTGATCTTGTGTTTCCCGATGAACTTATACCAGTTGTCGGCTGAGAAGCCGGCGTCGAGTACGCACTGCGTAACCCCGTTGCTGAAGGCTCCGATGATACCGTATGAGGTTCCTGTAACCCAGCCCGGGTCGGCGGTGCACCAGTAAATGTCGGTATCGAGCAGGTCGAGGACCCACTTTGAGGTGAGGTACTGCGAAATCAGCGAATAGTGAACGTGTTTCACACCTTTGGGCTGACCGGTTGTTCCGGAAGTATAATGCAAGACCGACGGCGATTCGGCCAGTGTGGGGTGGATCTCGAACTGGTCAACTTTCGGCATTTTTTCGAGTTCAAAAGCCACTTCACGGTCGTTGAGCGGTTTGGCAGGATCCGGATCCACGATGATGATGTGCTTGAGATAAGGCATTTTGTCGAGGATCTTGCGCACCTTGGGAGCGTGCTTACGCTGGGTGATGATGGCCGTAGTCTGGGCGTTGTCGAGCCGGACGTGCAATGACTCATCGCCGAAGGCGGAAAAGAGTGGCTGAACAATGGCGCCGATCTTGAGCACTCCGAGGAAGCTCAGGTAGAGTTCGGGGATCTTATCCATGAAAAGGCATACGCGGTCTTCGGGGTTGATGCCGAGGTCGCGGAGGAACTGGCCGATGGTGTTGGAAGCCAAGCGGATGTCGTTGTATGTGTAGCGTTTTTCGTTGCCGGCAGAGCCCTCCCAGATGAGGGCCGTTTTATCAGCTTTTCCGAGCTTGCAGATTCGGTCGGTACAGTACCAGCCGATGTTAATTACTTTACCTGGCTGGTAATCAAGTTCCTTTTCAGCAATACTCCAATCGAAATTTTTAATCCTTTCGTCGTAGGATCCGATGTTTGACATGAGTTTTAAGGGGTTTTTAGGTTATACGTTATTCACGCTCTATAATCACGATCGCAGTTGTTAATTCTTTAACATGCGATAAAGATACATGAATTTTCCAGAACCCCTCGTTTTCTGCCAATTCTTTTGCTTTTCCGTGAAGGCGAATATGGGGCTTTCCGAGGTCATCATGGATAACCTCGATATCGCCAAACCGGATCCCGAATCTCCATCCGGTACCGATGGCCTTCATAAAAGCTTCTTTGGCCGAAAACCTTGCCGCATAATGCTGGTATTTATTGCGATTTTTCGATTCGCAGTATTCTATCTCCCCGGGTGTAAATATCTTGTCCTTAAACCCAAGGTCCCGTTCCATCACTTTCTGAATGCGGGCACATTCGATGATATCAACTCCGGTTCCGTAGATCATAATTATTTCTTCTGTAATCCCATGAACTTATTTTGGCGTACAAAATTATTATTTCGGTAAAATAGCGAATAACAAATTTTCAAATTAACTTTGTCTGATAACGTTCCTTTGTGATTGTCATCCCCACAAAAAGCATAAGAAAACTTTCCGGGTACGGCCTCCTGGCCATTGCGTTAATATCTACGATGAAAAAGGTGTTTTATTTAAAACCGGAGAAGTAAATACTACCGTTGTTGGCATCGTATATGAGTAAAAGGAGATCGATACTTATATCGCCCTAACCATCTTGCCTACTTTCCTGAACTTGTCGAGCGCAAAACCGATCTGTTCCAGGGAATGGGCCGCACTGATCTGAACCCTGATCCTGGATTTGCCTTTGGGCACGACGGGGTAATAAAATCCAATGACATACACTCCTTCCTCAAGAAGTGCATTGGCAAATTCCTGGGAAAGTTTCGCATCATTGGGAAGATGCCCGAACAGGACAGGGACAATGGGATGTATCCCGTCAACGATCCTGAATCCCGCATCCTGCATGCCTTTGCGAAACAGTTGGGTATTCTCGAACAGTTTGTCACGCAGCGAAGTGGTTTCGCTCAGCATCTTCAGCACTTCCAGGGTGGCGCCTGCAATGGCCGGAGCAAGAGTATTTGAAAAAAGATAGGGCCTTGAGCGCTGACGAAGGATCTCTACAATCTCTTTTTTGGCTGAAACAGACCCACCGGAAGCGCCACCAAGCGCTTTACCGAAGGTTGTGGAGATGATATCCACCCGGCCTTGAGCATTGCAGTGTTCAACCGTTCCGCGGCCTGTCTTTCCAACAAATCCTGTGGCATGCGAATCATCGACCATTACCAGTGCATTGTACTTTTCGGCCAGATCACAGATCTTGTCGACCTGGGCAATAATACCGTCCATGGAGAAAACTCCATCGGTGACGATGAGCTTGAAGCGGGCTTCACCAGCATCCTGCAACACCTCCTCCAGGTCGTCCATGTCGTTGTTCTTGTATTTGAACCGCTGGGCTTTGCAAAGCCTTACACCGTCGATGATGGAAGCATGGTTCAGCTCGTCGCTGATGACCGCGTCCTGCTCTCCCAGCAGCGGTTCGAACACTCCTCCGTTGGCGTCGAAAGCCGAGGAGTACAAAATGGTATCTTCCATCCCCAAAAATTCGCTGAGCTTGGCTTCGAGATCTTTATGGATCTTCTGGGTTCCGCAGATAAACCTCACCGACGACATCCCGTAACCATACCTGAAAAAAGTCATATTGGCTCCGGCCATCGTCCTTGGGTCGTTCGAGAGTCCGAGGTAGTTGTTGGCACACATATTAAGTACTTTCCGGCCGTTGGTCTGTATTTCAACCCCCTGGGGAGTGGTGATGACGCGTTCCGTTTTATACAATCCGTCGTTATGAATGCCTTCTATCTGCTTCTGCAGATATTGCTGAAATTTTCCGTACATGGGAGGTTCTTTCTTTTGAAATCAAACAGCCGGCAAAATTAAGAAAAAAAATGAGGCGACCGTAGCCGGAAAGGGTATAATCCCTATCTTTGATCAACTTCAAACCACAGTTATGAAATACGTTACGAAATCCGTTTTCCTGCTTTTTATTTTCCTGCTCATGGCATCCCCGGCCTGCAAAAAATCCACTCCCCAACCCGATAATCCGGAGCTCATCGGTTCCTGGCCCGGATCAACTTCCCAGTCGCAGGTGATCAACTTTTATGTCGATAACATCGGAGGAACCCTTTACCTGACGAGCCTCAAGTTCATCATCCTGTTTGATACGGGTGGTCAGCAAACGATCCAGGCCTATAGCACTTCCGGAATCACCCCTGTGAGCAACCGCTATTTCAAATATATACTGGGAACGGGTATTTACGGTCAATCCTTCATCGAGGGAACTTTTAACACAGGCAATATGACGCTCACCGGAACGTTTAAATCCTACAGTCCGACCAACCCGAGTGACTATACTTCGGGAACCTACTACTGTTCAAAAGCAAAATAAGTTTCTATCTGCTCCCACACACTTCTGAATGCGGAAATTGGGACGAATTATAACCATCAATCATGGAAAATTTCACAATATATAACCCGACAACCCTACATTTCGGGAAAGATGTTCTGGCCAACCTTGGCCTGATTTTGAAAGAGTACGGCAGCAAAGTTCTGTTGGTTTACGGCAAAGGTTCTGTTAAAAGCAGCGGGCTTTACGACCAGGTGAAGGGATATCTTGAGCAAGACGGATTGGAAGTATTCGAGTATGGCGGTATCAAATCCAACCCCGTTATCGAAGATGTTGACGGGGCTGCGGAGGTTGGCCGGAAAAACCAGGTCGATATGATCCTTGCCGTTGGGGGAGGAAGCGTTATCGATTCCGCCAAGATCATCTCGGTTACCATACCCGTGACCCACACCGGTTGGGATTTCTTCTCCGGCAAGGCCAGGGCGGTGAAAGCTGTTCCGCTGGTGGCGGTGCTTACGCTGGCTGCCACCGGATCGGAGATGAACCCGTTTGCAGTCGTTTCAAACCATGCCCTGGGACAAAAAGCGGCCTTTGGTTCGCCCCTCACTTTTCCGAAGCACTCCTTCCTCGATCCCCGGCTTACCATTTCTGTGCCCCGTGATTACACCGCATACGGAATTGCCGACCTGATCGCGCACTGTTTCGAAGCCTGGTTCGGCAACGGCGAAGCCTCGCTGAGCGACCGGTTTGTGATCTCCATCGTAAAGGAGGCCATGGAGTTCGGGCCCCTCCTGCTCAACGACCTCACCAATTACGATCTCCGTGCCAGGATCATGTTTGCCGCCACCATGGCGCTCAACGGCACCACCATGTACGGCAGAAGTTCCGGCGACTGGGGCGTTCACAGTGCCGGCCATATCCTTTCGCTGCTTTACGATGTTCCGCACGGCGCTTCGCTTACCATTGTCTACCCTGCGTGGATGCGCCACTTCAAAGCGCAAATACCGGGGCGTATTGCCGAACTGGGGACACGTCTCTTCGACACCCCGCTCACTGCAGACCAGTCGATCGACCGGATCGAAAATTTCTTCCTTTCAATCGGCTGTCCTGTCCGCCTTTCCGGAATGAACATATCCGCCACCAGCCCGCAGGCAATCATCGATGGAATGGTTTCTAATAAGGTGAACGGCGCTGCCCTGAAATTCGGCGAGGGGGAATATGAAGCGTTGGTGGGGCGTTTTTATCAGTAACCCCGTCACACTCCTTCCTGTTCATCATTTAATCGATCTCTCTCAGATTCAACCTCCTCAGCCTGGGTGCGAACTTAGCCGTGAAACCGACGATCCCCAGGGTCATCATGCCGCCGAAAATGACGGAGGGGATGAGTCCCATGATTTTGGCGGCGACACCTGACTCGAAGGAGCCGATCTCGTTGGAGGATCCGATGAAGATGGCGTTGACGGAGGCGACACGGCCGCGCATCTCGTCGGGGGTAAGCAGTTGCATGGCCGTGGAGCGGATGATCACACTGATATTGTCGAACATGCCGCTCAAAATGAGCAGGAAAAGGGAGAGATAGAAGTTTCTGGACAGGGCAAAGCAGATGATGCTCAGCCCGAAACCTGCCACGCCGATCATCAGGAAGCGACCGGCATGCACCATCGGAGGCCGGTGAGCCATCACCAGCGACATCATCACCGCTCCCAGCATGGGCGCTGCCCGAAGGAATCCCAGCCCCTGCGGACCCACCATCAGGACCTCTGCGGTAAAAACGGGAAGCATGGCTACGGCACCTCCAAACAGTACGGCGAACATGTCGAGGGACATGGTCCCGAGTAAAATCTGGTTTTTAAAGACAAACCTTAATCCCGAAGACAAGCGTTGAACGAGTTTTTCACCTTCCACAAACTGTGGGAGCGGACGATTTTTGACGAAGAAAAGGAGTGACAATGCGAGCATCAGGAAAAACAGTACCGTAAGGTAAGCAACCCGTACTCCGAAAAACCCATAAATCATTCCGCCGAGGGCAGGACCTGTGATGGCAGCCACATGCCACATGGTGCTGTTCCACGTGGAGGCGTTGGTGTAAAGGTGCCTTGGGATAAGCTGCGACATAAGGGCAACAATGGAGGGATAGAGAAACGACCGGGAAATTCCGGAGATCATGACGACCAGGTAAATTGGAAATACGCCGAAGGCGGCAACAAGGCCGAGTTTTTTAATCGAAAACAGAAACAACAGCGTGGTTCCGACGAGGAAAAGGAGGGTAAACCATACGATGATCCGTTTACGGTTATAACGATCGGCTGCATGACCGGCATAGAGCGCGGTGGCAATATTGGGCAGGGCTTCGGCCAGCCCGATAAGGCCCAGGGCAAGCGGATCCCGGGTAAACTCATACATCTGCCAGCCAACGATGAGACCCTGCATCTGGAATGCGATGGTTGTAAAAAACCTGAACGTCATAAACAGTCTGAAATCCCTGACTTTCAGAACAGCATAGGCATCATGTTTTACCGGAGATATATCGTCTGGATTCATTTCAGCTTGATGGATTCAAAAAAACCCGGCCAAACGACCGGGTTTTCAATAACTAAAGCAGGGTTTCTATTCCTCTTCGTTCTCCTGTTCTTCGTAGGCTTTCAGCAATTTGTCCTGAATGTCGCCCGGTACCTGTGCGTATTCGGCAAACTTCATTCCGTAGGTGGCACGGCCACTGGTAATGGAACTCAGGGCTGTAGAGTATCGGTTTAGCTCGGCCAGCGGCACTTTGGCAAGGATCTTCTGGTAGTTGCCTTCGCTGTCCATTCCCATGATCACGGCACGGCGGCCCTGGAGGTCGGTCATAACTTCCCCCATTTTGTCTTCCGGAACGATCACCTCAATATCGTAGATCGGCTCCAGAATTTTGGGACCTGCATTTTTGAAGGCCTCTTTAAAAGCCTGGCGGCCGGCGAGTTTGAAGGAGATTTCGTTGGAGTCGACCGGGTGCATCTTACCGTCGTAAACGTTGAAAACAATGTCACGGGCATAGGAACCGGTGAGGGGACCCTCTTCCATCTTTTCCATAACTCCCTTGAGGATTGCCGGCATAAAGCGTGCATCAATGGAACCACCGACAATACAGTTATTCATCTGGAGTTTTCCGCCCCATTCGAGTTCTGTCACATCGCGGCCGCGGATGGGAAATTCAGTTTGTTCGGTCATTCCTTCACGGAAAGGCTGAATAAGCATATGCACCTCTCCGAACTGGCCCGAACCGCCCGATTGTTTCTTGTGGCGGTACATTGCTTTGGCGGGTTTGGTAATGGTTTCGCGGTAAGGAATGCGCGGTGCGTAATATTCGACCGGAATTTTCTCCAGTGTCTCTACATGCCATTTGGCCAGGTTAAGATGAAGTTCACCCTGCCCCTGGAGGATCATCTGCTTCAGTTCGCGGGAATATCCCATGATGAGGGTGGGATCCATCTTGGCAAGTTCGTGGAGGATGGTACTGATCTTTTCATCATCGGCAGTGTTTTTCGCCTTCACTGCTGTCCTGAATTTGGGCTCAGGATAAACTGTCTTCTCAATTACGTCATCTGCATTCTTCTGAGAATTCAGGGTGTTTCCGGTATAGGTGTTTTTCAGTTTGATGGTGGCACCGATGTCGCCGGCAACCATTTTGTCAACCTTTTCGCGATTCTTGCCGTTTACGACAAAGAGCTGTGACAGGCGTTCTTTCGACTGCCGGGCCGGGTTGATCATATCCATGGCTTCGGTGATCTCACCGGAATAGACTTTAAAATAGGAGATCTCTCCCAGATGCTGCTCGATGGAAGTTTTGAAGATGAAGGCCGAAGTGGGGTCGGAAGAGTTGCATTTCAGCACTTTTCCGTCTTTGGTTTTGGTTCCGGGCATCTCGTTTGGTGCAGGAACGCTCCCGGCAATAAAATCGAGCAGACGGCCAACACCCATATTCTGTTTTGCACACACGCACATCACCGGGAAAATGGTACGGCTGATCAGGCCGGTCTTCAGCGCTTTCAGCATCTCCTCCTCGGTAAGTACACCTTTATCGAAAAAGACCTCCATCAGCGATTCATCTTTGGAAGCCAGCTCCTCCATGAGGGCGGCATACATCTCTTCGGCTTTTCCCTTTTCGCCATCAGGGATGTCTTTAATCTCGGGTTTTCCGCCCCCTTTAGGATAAACAAACATCTTCATCTTCAACAGGTCGATGATGCTGTTAAAACCGGTTCCGGCATTGACCGGATACTGCATGAGGGTGATATTCTTTCCGAACTGAGCCTTCAACTGACGAATGGTTTCGTCGAAATTGGCATTTTCCTGATCCAGATGATTAATGACAAATACCACCGGCGTGTTGGCCCTGTTTGAATACCGCCAGGTAATCTCCGTGCCAACTTCCACACCATTCTGTCCGTTTACTACCATAAAAGCTGTATCGGCTACCCGAAGGGCTGAAATAACTTCGCCGCAGAAGTCATCAAATCCCGGGGTATCGAGCATGTTGATCTTCTTGTTGTCGGCCAGGGTATAGAGGATCGAAGCTGAAACCGAGTTCTGACGTTCAAGTTCAATCGGACGATAGTCGGAAACGGTATTCTTGTCTTCTACTGTTCCCCGGCGGCTGATTACACCACCTTCGAACAGCATGGCTTCAGCAAGTGTTGTTTTTCCTGATTTGGCTCCCCCGATGAGGGCGATGTTGCGGATTTCGTTGGTTTGATATACCTTCATGGCAGCTGAATAATTATATAAGTGATTGAGAATTAAAATTTTCGTGAAAGGGCCACAAAAATAGAAATTTTTACGGAATTAACCAAGCCCCTGACCCAATTAAGAAAGCGGAATTAGGAATTAAGAATCAATCTATTAAAGCGTGTTGCGTCGGCCGGATGGAGATGCTTAAGGGGTTGGGGAGACCTGTTCCCGGATCCGGGTCCAGCGATCGGAGGGCATCTTTGATCCCATGAATTCGATTACGTTGCCTGCCAGCAGGGCTCCCAGTTCGCCGCAGCGCTGTAAAGAAAATCCGTTGGAATGTCCGTAAAGGAATCCGGCTGCATAGAGGTCGCCGGCGCCGGTGGTATCGATGGGAGTCACCTCGATGATTCCGATGGTATGCACGTCGGAACCTGATTTTACCAGCGAACCGCTGCTGCCGGTTTTAACGATGGCGATTTTACAGATAGCGGCGATCTCCTCCAACGCCTTTTCGGGTTCCAGGCCGGTGAGCGCCCTGGCTTCGTCTTCATTGGCAAAGACAATGTCCACATAGTCGGTGATGATGGACAACAGGAAGTCACGGTTGGCTTCTACCACATTGTAACTGGCCATGTCGAGCGACACCAGTAATCCATTGGACCTGGCAAGTTCAACCGCCCTGCGGATCAGGTCATGGTTCTGCACAAGGTACCCTTCGATATGGAAGTAGGAGTAGCCTTTGAAAATGTCGCCTCCTGCAGAGGGCATTCCGGTGTGACCATTCTCAACTCCGAGGTGCTCTGCTGTCAGTTCGATGGCTGCACCGAGGAAGGTTGCAAAAGTTCTTTCCGAGTCGGGGGTCACGAGGGCCACGGCACGACCGGTTTCACCCTGACTGTGGATCAGATGCGGATCAACTCCGGCCTGGATGAGGTCGCGGACAAAGAACCCGCCCAATTCGTCTTCGCCTACCACTCCGATATAACCGGTACCGGCACCCAACATGGCAAGTCCGTGAATGGTGTTGGCCGCCGACCCCCCGGCCGACTGGCTCTTTTCATACCCTCTCAAAGCGGTAAGTACTGCGTTGCTGCGATCCTTGTCAACCAACTGCATACTCCCTTTCGGGAGGTCCAGCATTTGAAGTATGGTGTCGCTTTCCAGCGGAATCATGATGTCAACAAGGGCATTGCCCATTCCAAGTATTTTCTTCATGGTCTTATCTCTTTTGGGGCGGTAAAGGTAATCATTCTGGCGGCAGGTTGAATTTACATCTGCCGAGGGATACAAAATGGCTGAAAAAGTGCACAGTTACTAATTCCCATATCAAAACTGTAACCCGATGTGGTTGAGCTGCGTACAAAACTGAAATTGAACATCATGAAAAGCGGCTATATTTTATTCCTTCTCCTTATCTTCTCATTATCATCCTTTTCTGCTGTTCCGGTGGAGGATGACTGCCCATGCCGAAAGAAGCCGGTTGTGAAAATAATTCCCAAACCCAAGCCAAAGCCGGCGCCGGTTAAAAAATATGCCAAGTATGAATTGTACCCCGGGGGGATCAACCCTCCTCCCATGTTGGTTGAATGTCCGAACCAGCGTGCGGTGCATCAGCGAGACGACATGCGGGTAAAGATTCTCCCCAATCCGGTGATGGAAATTATCAACCTGGTATACACCATTGAGGAGACAGCACCCGTTAAAATCGAGCTTCTGGCATGCGATGGAAGCGTAATCGAGACCCTGATGCATAAGACCATGCGCGGCGGCACGAACTGCAGCTCCTTCAACGTTCTTGGAAAAGTAAGGCCCGGCGCTGCCTACGTCAGACTTACCTCGGGTGTGATCACCAAGGTGGAAAAGATCATGATCCTTTAATTCTCCCGGACGTGCAAAATATTATCCCTGCTTTTTGAAATAATTCCGACAGATTATCGTATTTAGCAAGACTAAATCAGATTAAAATGTCTGTCAAGCACGTTGGTTTCATCATGGCTGCCCTGATCACAACCACGATGGGGTGTTCACAAACACAGACCCGGAATAGTGATAAAATTGTGAAGAACATGGAATACAGGAAACTCACTCCCGAAGAGGAGCAGGTGATCATCAACAAAGGGACGGAACGTCCGTTTACCGGAAAATATGAGAAGTATAACGAACCCGGCACCTATGTTTGCAAACGTTGCGGAGCTCCGCTCTACCGGTCCACCGACAAGTTTGATGCACAATGCGGCTGGCCGGCTTTCGACGACGAAATTCACGGGGCGGTAAAGCATATACCTGATGCCGACGGCATGCGAACGGAAATCGTATGTGCCAGATGCGGGGCGCACCTTGGGCATGTTTTCAAGGGCGAAGGTTTCACGCCAAAGAACACACGTCATTGCGTAAACTCGATCTCGCTTGATTTCCTGCCTGCGAATGCACCTAAAAACTACGATACCGCTATTTTTGCCGGGGGGTGTTTCTGGGGGGTTGAATACTACATGATGAAATCCAGGGGGGTGATCTCCACCGAGGTCGGATATACCGGTGGACATAAAGACCATCCTACTTACAAGGAGGTGTGTACCGGAACAACCGGGCATTATGAAGCCATTGAGGTGGTGTTTGATGCTTCCCTTACAAATTTTGAAACCATTGCCCGTCTCTTTTTCGAAATTCACGATCCCACGGAATGGAACCACCAGGGACCCGACTGGGGAGAGCAATACAGGTCAGCTGTATTTTACCGGAATGAATCGCAAAAAACCATCACTGAAAAACTAATTGCCGAACTCAAAGAAAAGGGGTTCAGGGTAGTCACGGAGGTTAAACCTGCCACTACCTTGTGGAAGGCCGAGGACTATCACCAAGACTACTACAATCACAAAGGAACAACGCCCTATTGTCATGGTTACGTAAAAAGATTCTGAGTGAAAGTTTAAACGTACCGGATGTCCACCTCCCTGCCAGATCGGAAGAATGACCAGAAATCAACGTGGAACCACCGTCTGTTTGCTGAATTGTGGTTGTTTATGTTCATCATGGTCGCTTATCAGGTGCTATGGGAATCGAAGGAAGAGGTTATTTCAAATCTGCCGCTGCTAACGGGGATCAGTAATTTCATCGGGGACATCCTGCTTCGGGTTACGCCATCCATTTTGAATCCTGTGCTGCACATCGGGATTGTGCGTGAAAGCAACAGTCTGGTTCTGCCTGGCGGATTTTTAATGAGTTACTGGTTCTATTTTTCCGGCCTGAAGCAGATTTTTCTCGTTTCCGCCGTCTTTTTGATCCTCCCGGGGCCGTGGAGGGTTAAACTTTGGTACATTCCCCTGAACATCCTGATCATACTGGCCCTCGTATTGATCCGGTTCGTACTGCTCACGCTCCATTGCACCATTTATCCTGAACATTTTCATTTGCTTCAGGATATTCTGTTCGGCCCGATGTTCTATCTGGAGATCCTGATCATGTGGATCATCTGGATCGCTTATGCAGCCCGGAGGGCGACACTATATTTCCGCCTTCCCCCGGGAGTGCAGGGAAAAGTGGAATCCGATCAGGGCGCCTCAGCTTCAAGAAACCCCTGAACCAGTTCCGGGTTCATCTCTTCTATACGCTCAAAATTATTCCAGCGGAAATTTTTTCGCCGGCCGTTAGTATCCCATGAATATACATTCAGGAACATCTTGCCGAAGCGAAGATGCCCCGTGTCGTAGTATTTTGCATACGCTACCTGTTCTCCGGTTTTGATATCGTTGCCAATGAATGAAAATTTCATATGCAGCAGGGTCTTGTTTTCCAGGGAGGTTTTGATGGCATTGCGCAGGTTTAAATTGGCCGGTTCATTAAGGTCGATATCGAAGTACAGGATTTTTTCCAGGTCGGCCAGCTCCTCTTCCGACCGGAAGGCACGGATGCGGGTGTTGTTTACGATGGTCCATGCTTCGAATTTACTCTTCAGGTCGATGATATCGCGCCCCAGGTTGCCAAGCCGTATCGATAAAAAATAATGGTGTTTTCGAAAACGGATATAGACTCTTTCGGTAGCAAAAATATCCCTGGGGCGTTTGATGACGAAATAGACCAGGAAGCCCGAAAAAATTGCGGTGAAGAAAAGTGAAAGGGTCGACTGAACCATCACGATCTGCCGGCCAAGGTCGCTGGTGGGATGAATATCGCCAAACCCGATGGTATGGAACGATACGATGCTGAAATAGATGGCCTTTTCAAAGTCGATCGTCTCGGTAAATGGCTTTGAGTAAGGAGTCAGCCCGATGCTGTTCGTGCCAT
Organism: Bacteroidales bacterium; assembly: GCA_025355465.1. Taxonomy (GTDB): domain Bacteria; phylum Bacteroidota; class Bacteroidia; order Bacteroidales; family FEN-979; genus JANXZO01. The sequence goes on along the minus strand of JANXZO010000046.1, from coordinate 30,697 downwards.
AATAGAGCCAGGCAAATCCGATGATCAATAGCATGTAGATGCCCAGTGCAATTGTAATAAAAAGGAGCAGCTCCCTTGTTTTAAGCCTGAAATTCATGTAACCAATGCATTTTTTGTAAAGTTAGAAAAATCATTGATTTCCAAAAAAGCCTATATTTGAAAGAAAATTCCGGCTAACTTATCAATTTTGAGTAAAATGAAAGGAGTGCAGTATTTACTGACGGCATTGGTTTGTATTTTTCTTCTCCCGTTGCAGGCGAAGAGTCAGACACTGGAACTGAAGGAGATCTGCAATATTGGTTACCAGACAGACTATACCTCTATTGCCGACCGCAACAAGGATGATCTGTTTCCCAAAGGAAATACGGTTGGGTTTGTCCATTTTTATCGCGGGCTCAGCTTGTTGCGGAAACGTGCCTATCAGGAATCCATCTTTGATTTCAAAAGCGCCCTCAACGACACCACCACCAACCGTTCCTTATGCAACCTCTATCTTGGCATTGCCTTTATGCAGCTGAATATGCCAGACAGCATTCTCACCATGTACAGCCGGGCGATGAAAGTACCGGTGACCCAACTTAAAAAAGCCGAGTACTGGGATAACGCCGATTATGTTAAGGATAACACGTTTGCCGCCTACCTTATGGGGACCAACAACGCGCTGCACCGGCCTGCCGACACACTGCTGATCGAAGCCCTTTTCAAATATGCGACGAAGGATCCCAAGTTTTACGATGCGTATTACAACTTCGGGACATACATGTTTACAATGCACCGCTACAGTAACTCAATAAATCTCTTTCTGAAGGCACGCGAGCTGGATCAAAAAGACGACAGTGCGCTGCTTATTTGCATGGGTTACCTTTACCGGCTGGTTGGCGACAATGCGCAATCCATAAAATCATATCAGTTGCTGATCTCCAAAAAGCCCGGCCTTGCCCCCTCCTACAACAACAGAGGGTGTACGGAAGCCTATATTGAAAAATATTCCAAATCCATCAACTCATTCGGAAAAGCAATTTCAAAGGACAAGCGAATATTTGAAGCCTATTACAACAGGGGTGTTGTATTGCTGCGGATGAAGAAATACCAGAAAGCGCTGGAGTCGCTCACCACCGCTATCCAGTTGAGGCCCGATCAGGGTGATGCATATTATTACCGGGGATTTGCCAAAAAGAACCTCGGCGACCTTTCCGGTTCTATCGCCGACTTCACCAGGGCGCTTGAACTGAAGAAGCGCAACAGCGAGATGACAAGATAGCGCAAACACGCCTCCTTCCTTACTTTACCTGATTTAACTCAAATTTAATATTCGTCTCTGTACTGTAAATCAGAAAATTATTGTACCTTTGCACCCCCAAAAATAGACCTATCATGCCATTAAACAAATTGAGAAATATCGGGATTGCCGCCCATATCGACGCCGGCAAAACCACGGTTACGGAACGCATTCTTTTCTTTACGGGAACCAACCGAAAAATGGGTGAAGTGCACGACGGAGCTGCCACCATGGACTTCATGAAACAGGAGCAGGAGCGCGGGATCACCATCGCGTCGGCCGCCATCAGCTGCGCCTGGAAAGATCACCAGATCAACCTTATCGACACCCCCGGACACGTCGACTTCACCATTGAAGTGGAACGCTCTCTGCGCGTCATCGACGGGATGGTTGCCGTTTTCTGTGCGGTAGGAGGTGTTGAACCCCAGAGTGAAACCGTTTGGAACCAGGCCGACCGTTACCGTGTACCCCGTTTTGCTTTCATCAACAAGATGGACCGGACCGGCGCAGACTTCCCGGCTGTGGTTTCCCAGATGAACAAATACCTGGATGCCAACGCAGTGCCATTCCAGATCCCCATCGGGGCCGAGGAGCATTTTGAAGGAATCATCGACATCATATACAAAAAAGCCTACAGCTTCCGCGACCTGGAACAGGTTGAGATCCCCATCCCGGCAGACTATATACAGAAAACTGAAGAGGCGCGTGCCTGGGCGGTTGAAAAACTGGCTGAATTCAACGATGAGATCATGGAGCACTTCATGGAGGAGAAAGAGGTTTCGCCCGAACTGATACAAAAAGCACTCCGTGATGCCACCCTCAAACTGCTGATCACACCGGTATTTTGTGGTGCCGCCTACAAAAACAAGGGTGTTCACATGCTGCTTGATTCGGTGGTGGATTACCTCCCCTCTCCTATTGATGTAGGTGCCGTGACCGGTACCGACCTCGACAACCCCGAGAAACTTCATACCTGTCATCCTTCCCATAAAGAACCCTTCTCCGCCCTGGCTTTCAAACTTATTCACGACCCCTTTGTAGGACAACAAACATTTACCCGTATTTTCTCCGGAACCCTGAAGAGCGGAATGCAGGTATTCAACGCCAGCAAAGGCAAGCACGAACGGGTGGGCCGCATCTTCCGCATCCATGCCAAAGACCGGGAGGAGATTTCCGAAGCTGGTCCGGGCGACATCGTGGCACTGATCGGGATGAAGGTGACCAAGACCGGCGATACGCTTTGTTCCGACGAACACCGTATGTTGCTGGAGTCGATCCACGTTCCGCCCAGTGTTATTGAGCTCAAGATCAATCCGGCCAAACGTGCCGAGATGACGAAACTTGGTGAAGCACTCCACAAACTGGCCATGGAAGACCCCTCCTTTAACGTCAGATTTGACGAGGAGACCGAAGAGACTGTAATCTCCGGGATGGGCGAACTTCATCTTGAAATCATTGTCGACCGCCTCAAGACCGAATTCAAGGTCGACGCCATCGTGGGAGAACCCTCCGTGGCATACCGCGAAACCATCACCACCGAGGTGGAGTCCAATTACAAACACTCCAAGCAGACCGGTGGCAAGGGTCAGTTCGCCCACGTGCTGATGCGGCTCGAGCCCAACTCCGGCAACGGTTACGAATTCATCGAGAAGATCAAAGGCGGGAACATCCCGGCCGAATATATCCCTTCGGTAAACAAGGGAATTCTGAAGACCCTCGAACGGGGCATCCTGGCTGGTTATCCGGTAGTGGATGTGAAAGTCGTTCTGCTCGACGGCAGTTTCCATCCCGTCGACAGCTCCGACATGGCATTCCAGACCTGCGCCTCCATCGGTTTCAAACATGGTTTCATGAAAGCCGACCCGATCCTTCTCGAACCCATGATGAAGGTTGAGGTAAACACCCCCGACGAATATATCGGTGAAGTGGTGGGCAACCTCAACCGCCGTCGCGGCAAGATCGAAGCAATGCGCCGTTACCGTAAGGGATCACAAAAAGTAAATGCGTTTGTTCCGCTGATGGAGATGTTCGGATATGCCACGCAGCTCCGTAATATTTCAAGCGGTCGCGCCAACTACTCCATGGAGTTCTACAAATACACCCCGCTGCCCAAAAACCTGCAGGACGAGGTGATCAAAAAAGTGGAAGAGAAGAAAAGGGCCGACGCAAACAAGTAACCTTTTTACTCCTCGCGTAAGTCGGTAACAATCTCCCGCCGCATCGATTTTTCAGCTGCAGCCCAAATCCAGGCAAAACCGGAACCCAGGATGAGGAGGAGTATGGCTGATACCCACACAAAGGGAAAGTGGTATCCCGGAATGAAAAAGTTCGGGAGCAACACCAGCAATGCACCGCCGAAACCTAACCCGGTCCCGGCCATCAGGATGTGCAGGTATTCCCTGACCAGCCTTCTCATAATCCGCCGCTTCGGATGTCCGAGTGCCCTCAGCAGGGCAAATTCTGCCATCCGTTCACGGGTATTGCGCCAGAGGATGATCCCCAGGCCGATGGTACCGATGATCATTCCGAGTCCGCCGAGCATCATAAAGACGGTGAGATAAGTATTTTCTACCGCGTTGAACGATGCCAGCTTTTCTGCCGCAGGAACGGCCAGCATCCCGTAATCGCGCAGGAGCGCTTCGAGTCTTGAAGCGATGGAATCACGTTTCGGTGCAGGTCCTTCCACCAGCATCAACCGCGACCCGGCCACGGAAGGGAAGAGCTGACGGAACCGGACATCGGAGATCAGGACATTACCCTGGAAAAGGGAGTTGTCCAGTCCGCCCGCCAACCTCACGAGCACCTTGTTTCCCCTCTCATCAGTATACCGGAGCGTATCCCCGATCTGTTTCTGCAAACCCCACGTGATGACGGTCATATCAGCAAACCCATTGACTACCGGAGTGTCGTTTTGAGTCAGCGTCCTCCAGGGGTGAGCCGGGTCGACATCGCGTGCCAGGGCATTGAACGTGAATGAACCCAGCGAATCAAAAAGGGTAGCGGGAACAGCCAGCAGCGGCGGATCTGACACCCTGTTGAGGTTGAGACAGCTGGCATCATCACCCTCCAGCCGCTGCAGCGGAATAAAGGTGACCCCCTTCAGGACCGGTTCATCCTCCAGTGAGAGGCTCTTCTTCCCCTCAACGGAATTCAGATCTTTCAGCACGGGAAGGGTGGATTCGGCCCAGAGCAGGAAACCGCCTGTTCCCGAACTCCTGCCGGTTTCGCTGTTCTCACCCTTCCGGTTGGCCCCTGTAACCACAACAGCGAAAGTTCCCAGCGCCAGGAGGGCAACGGCTGCGATGTTGCGCGGCCGGTGAAGACCCGTTTTCCGGGACGGTTGGTGGGCCCCTTTAACAAGCAAGGCAATTGGCAACCTTAGTTTCCGCCGAAGGGCAAGCATCATCACAAGGATGGCCGTGATGAGTCCGGCCAGGGCGCCTGTAACAAGTGTCGGCATGCGGATACAGGCCACCAGCGAGGAGGTCTGCACGGCACCTGACCAGAGGGTGTTCAGCCCGGCCAGCAAAAGGGCATTGCAGGGGATCCCGGACAAGGCTCCCAGAATGGTTCCGGCCAGCGCCACAAGGAGTGCTTCCCCCATCAGCAGGCGGTATATGAGCGACCGGCTGAAACCGGTAGCTGCCAGAACCCCGGCTTCGGAAATGCGGCCGGAGATATGCAGCGAAAAGAGCAGGGCTGTGAGGAGCAGGGCAGCAGCAAGGATGAAAAAACTAAGTCCGAGAAAAAGCTGTCCGAAGTCGGTGGGATGACCTGCGGCCGCTCTCCCCTCCTCGTAAACCGGCCGGAATACCAATCCGTTTTGCAGCGGATGAAGCTGATGCATTACCGCCCGGCTCAGCTTCGGCAATTCTGTTCCGGCAGCCCTGAACCTGAAGGCTGTGACATTTCCGAAAGCATTGGCCCAGAGTTTTTGTCCTGTGTTCAGGCTGATGAACGCCTTGGGGGTTCCTCTGTAATCTTTCCAGTAATCTTCATCCTGTTTGCGGATCCGGGAGAGATCCACCGGGGAGCCGGTTTCCCAGTCGCGGCAGTTTCCGGCCCCCGACATTCCCGGGAAATCGGGCATCAGCCTTCGGCCTGACGAAACCGCATCAACCGGCACGATGGCCTTGACGAAAAACCTGGCGCTCTCCTCCTTCAAAGAACGCATTGGCCCCATCACCCAATAGGTTAGATTAACCATATCTCCGGGAACCGCATCCAGGTCCCCGGCCAGCCAGCGGTTGATAAGGATCTCACGGGGACCCGGCTGGAGGTGAAGCATGGATGAATCGGCTGCTGTTACAAAGGAGTAAGGCGTTGAGAGCACTCCATCGGAGATGGAATTCACCATGTAGGTGAGAACCTGAGTGGCATTGGGAATGGCCGCGGCGATGGCCCGCGACTGTTCCGGGCTGAGGAAGATCCGGCCGGAAGTGACATCCCAGGTATCCGGCTGATCAAGCGCACTGATCTTCAGGCCGGCATCTGCCATCTGCCAATTCTGGCCGGTCAGGCTGTCGAGTTCTGCCGGGGTCAGTGTTCCTTCGTTGTTGCCTGTCGCCAATATTGCGTTTGCCATACCGGCAAGTTTGAGCCGGGCTGAAAGCTGGTGAAGGTTTACGAAAAAATTGAGGGGTGCGGACTGCTCGCTTTTTAAACTGAACCTGCCACCATTATCGTCGCCGGCGATGGCAATTACCCTCAAACGTAAGGCCACCGGGTCGGCCCGGTCGGGAACAAAAGGAGCATTGGGAGATGCCTTTTCAACTGGGGTTATCCGTATCAGGACCTCATCATTTACAGAGACCATCAACCGGGCAGCTGCATTTTGGCTGAGTACCACCTCATTTTCACCCGGGATGAGGATACGCTCCTCCCATAATTCTTTGAACGGGTCACTCACCCCGATGATCTCAACTCGGTTGATCCGGGTACCTTTTTCTTCACATACGGCGATGCCATTGGTTTTCAGGATGGGCACCGCGATGACGCCGGCGTTCCGGGAAATATCCGCCGCTAGCATCTGCCGGAAAAGCCGTTCTCCGGGGACTACGGCAACCCGTGTTTTTCCAAGCCGCTGATCGGTCATCCTTTCCAGACTGTAACGAACCGAATCGCCTACCATGAGCGCTCCTGTAAGAACGGCTGTACTTACAACCACGCCAGCCAGCACCGCAAGGTATGGCCGGCGGTAGTATGCAAGATTCCGGGAGATCAGCCGCCAGTAATTCATCTCAGGGGATACGGTTTAGTTTTCCACCGGTCAGCCGGTAGGTTTCGTCCATCCTTGCAGCCAGCTCCGAAGCGTGTGTTACCACAACCACCGCAGATTCCTGCTCTTTTCCCAGGCTTGACATAAGTTCCCCGAGCAGTGTGGCGTTATTTGCATCCAGCGACCCGGTTGGCTCGTCGGCCAGCAACAATTTCGGACGGTTGATCAGCGCCCGAACGAGCGCCGTCCGCTGACACTCACCAACCGAAAGCTGGTAAGGATGCCTGGTCAGATGCTCCTTCAGTCCGACCCTTTCGAGCAGTCCGATAGCCCGTTCCGTTGCCTGCTTCATCACCAGTTTATTGTTTTGCGGCAACACCGGAAGCAGAACATTTTCCAGCAAAGTGAGCTGGGGAAGCAGGTGGTGCAGCTGGAAAACGAATCCGATAAAGGAGTTCCGGATTGTCGGGAGTTCATCCTCTGCCAGATCTGAGATATTTTTTCCGTTAAGGATCACAGCTCCCGATGTGGGCCGGTCGAGTGTTCCCAGAATATTCAGCAAAGTACTTTTTCCCGAACCCGAAGGCCCCACAATGGCGATGGATCCGGCAACCGGAATCTGCAGCGACAACCCATCGAGAACGAGGCTCCGCTGCCGGTCCTCCCCCTGCAACCGTGAGTTTGTTTCGTAGCTTTTGTAAATATCTTTAAGTTCCGCCAGCATAACATCTCATTTTAACTTCTTATCTCGTTCTCACCATCTGATAGATCTCCACCATCTTCGCAGTCATCTTCCGGCAGTCGAAATGCTCCTCAACGGATTTCCGGCCCCTGGCTCCCATTGCTTCCAACCCGGGGTAATCCGCCAGCACTTCTGCCAGTTTTTCTGCCAGCGCCTTTGCGGTATTGGGCTGATAGATCACGCCGCCGCCTGAGGTGCTGATGATCTCGGGAAAGGCTCCGAGGGCGGGCTGAACGAGGGGGATGCCCGACGCCAGTGCCTCTGCCTGGTAAAGTCCGAAAGCTTCGCCCTTCAAAACCGGTACCGAGATCAGCGAGACGGAAGCGAAGAAATCATCCGGATCCACATTTTCATAGTCATAAAGAACCTCAAGGTCGCCTGAGATACCGGCCGTTTCCAGTTTTGCAATCTGCCTTCGCAGGAATGGTTTGTCGTCGGCTGTCATACCTCCGGTGGCACGAAGTTTTAATTCTTTGAACCGGGGATCCGTTTTCAGCAGGATGAAGGCATCAACCAGCACCTCAAACCCGTTCTCTTGGTTGATCCTCGAGAGGTAGCCGACGGCAAGCGGATTGTTCTGCGGCTTCCGGATCTTATATTTACCGGGGTTCACACCGATGTGGACCACATGCAGCTTTTCGTCGGGGATCTTCATCCGGTGCTGCATCTCCCGTGCAAACCATTCGCTCACGGCAATAAAGGCATCCACATCGGCCACCTTATCAGACATCATTTTCCAGATCTTTTCCCGGTAGCTTATATCCATGGCATCCACCCATACATCTTCATCCTGCAGCGAGAACACGACGGGCACTCCCACCTCTTCGCGGATCTGACGTGCCATTCCGAGAAGGAGGGCATTTGAAAAGTGAACCACATCGGGTTTCAGGTTGTATTTCAGGAAATCGACAAGCTGCTGAAGTTCGTGATGCTGAAGTCCTTCGCTTCCCAGGAGCATCGATTCGGTCAGTTTCTCCATCCCGTGGGCGCGCGTGGAGCCGGCCTTTTTTGCGGCATATTTGAGCATGGGACGGCTGTTGACAAGTTGTTCCAGCCATCCCGGCATATTTCTTAACACCGGAAACTGCCGCAGATAGATCCCCACGGCGCCGTAAAACACCGGAACCTCCTGCTCTCCCGGCTCGTGGAGCATCGTAAGCGGGAGGTACATCGGGAGGGTTACGGCATCGTGTCCGGCCTCGCGGAGGGATGCCACGTAGGCGCTGTCGCGAAGGCAGTTTCCACAATAAAAGGTCCCGCCGAATCCCGGAACAATATTGACAATTTTCATCTTCATTTATTTTGGCCCGAAAGCGTAAAGGGTGCCGTCGGCGGCCCCCACAACGATCATTTTTGAAGTCACGGCCGGGGTGGTAAATATGGCGCTGCCGGTTTCATAACTCCAGATCTCGTTACCCGTTCCGATCTCCAGCACATGCAGCCGGCCGTCGCCAGAGGCGGCTACAACCAGGTTTCCGGCAACCACAGGCGAAGCGTCCACCTTGCCCAGGGCTTTGAATTTCCAGAGGAGCACTCCATTTTCAGCATTGAAGCAATAAAGATATTTGTTCTGTGCCCCGCTGATCACCTTGCCTTTGGCTACTGCCGGCGAAGCCAGAAAAGGGCCTCCGCCTTCGGTTTTCCAAAGCGTTTTCTGCGCCCGGATATCCACGCAGAAAAACGCTCCGTCGTAATTTCCGAAATATGCTTTGTTTCCTGATATCGCGGCTGAAGCGGGAACATAGGTTCCGACATCGATCTGGCTTACCGGTTTTCCGTTCTCCGTATTGACCATATGCAGGAAACCGTCGCATCCGCCAAAGATGGCCAGTTTGCCAAACAAGGCGGGTGATCCGTTGATATAGTTCCCCGATTCAAATTTCCAAAGGCCCGTGCCGGTTTCAGCCTCCACACAATGCAGATTGAAATCATAACTACCGGTAAGAATTCGCGCCTGCCGTTTATCCGGGCCGGCTACCCAGTTCGGTGAACCGGAGATCTGTCCGTCGGTTACATATTTCCATCTCAATGCTCCGGTGGCTGCATCAATGGCGAACAACACCCCCTCCGTTGACCCGACAAAAACCGTATGTTTCAGCAGCAGCGGTGCTGCTTCGATGGAAGTGCCCGCATTGAATTTCCACTTCACTTCACCGCCGGAACCCAGCGCGTAAATGAATCCATCATCACAACCGAAATAGATCACACCATCGCTGATCACCGGCGACGATTTGATCGCATCACCCGCCTTGAAGGTCCAGAGCAACCGGTATGGAGGTTTCACTGCCGCCGGCGAACTCCCCGAGAGCTGCGGATCTCCGCGAAACTGAGGCCAGCAGGAGGCGCTAATCGGCTGGGTAAAGGCAGAACCAACCGCAATCAAAAAAATCAATGTTAAAAACAATATCCTTTTCACATCGGATTTTTTAGATTCATGTATTTTTATGTATTCAGTCAAATGTAAAATGGTAAAATATTTACTCTTTCCCTCACACCCTCAATCCCTCTTGCCCTCTTTCGCTGTGACCCTGTCACTCTTATCGGCCAGTGCCCCCGTCGGACAAGCCTCCGCACAGCGCCGGGCAGTCTTTAACAGGGCATTGGTCATCGTTTCATTAAATGGGACCACGATTCTCACATCAAATCCCCGGCCCACATACGTAAGACCCAGCGCCTCCCCTTCGCGCCGGGTGATCTCAACACAGAGGCCGCAGCGTATGCACTTTTCGGATTCATAAACAACGAGGTCGTGTTGAAAATTTCTGGTCAGCTGTTTCCGTTCAGAAGCTGCGTACCGTTTGCGGTTTGCCTGGTATTCGGCAGCGTAGATACGGAGTTTGCAGGTAACCGGTTTGCGGCAGTCGCAATGCATGCAACGGCGTGCCTCCAGGATCGCTTCGGCCGGGGTGAAACCACCAGTATAACCTGCAACTGGCGAGGTTCTTGCACCAGGGAGACTCTCTTTTATATACTCTCCGAGTTCACTTTCTCTCAGTACTCCAAACGCCGAATTGAAATTTGGTGGGTGCAGTTTGAAATGCCGGGTCTGCAGATAGGTCTCAGCCTCCCACGCAGCCATCCTGCCCTGGGCCGCCGAACGTACAGCCAATGGCTGGTCGCGGAGAATGTTTCCGCAGGCGAAAACCGCAGGCAGGCCGACCATGCTTTTAAGTGATTCTTGCTGAGAGGCGCTCCCGGTAGCCAGGATCACCGCATCAAAATGCCCTTCTGCCTCCGCTTCTAAAATTTCCTGCGTAATCTGGTTGTTCATCCTGAAGACAGCTCCCATCCCGCGGATCACAGCGATCTCGGCATCCAGCGCAGTACGGGGGAGTTTCTCTTCGGGGATGCTGTACCGGAGCATACCTCCGGGGAGTTCATTTTTGTCGAAGAGCACCACCTCGTGGCCCGATCTGAGCAGGTAGAAAGCAGCCGACAGTCCGGCAGGCCCGGTACCGATCACGGCTACCTTCTTGCCATTCATCACGCGATGGATTCCCGTCTCTTCATTTCGTCTTTTTTCATCCTGCGCCGTGATCCTTTTCAGCAGACAGATGGATACGGCGCCCTCCAGCGGTTTGCGACGGCAGGCCTTTTCGCAGGGAGCCGGACAGATATAGCCAAGGATCAGCGGCAGGGCGATCTCTTCGCGTACAACGACAAGCGCTTCATCAAACCTTCCATCGGCGATCAGCCGGTTCATCAGCGGAATGTTCATACCGGCCGGGCAGGAGAGACGGCATGGGGCTTCGCAGTCGCCTACATGGTCGCTGAGGAGGAGTTCCAGCGCTTTGCGACGGGCTTCACGCACTTCCGGTGAGTGGGTGATGATATTCATTCCTTCCGTAGCCGGGTAGGCACAGGAAGTGACCAGCCGGTTAGTGGCTACGTCTTTCACCAGACAAACCATACAGGAGGGGTGACAATGGTGACCCGGCAGGTAACACATCGACGGGACCTGAATACCCAGTTGTGCGGCAGCCTCCATCAGGGTGGTGCCTTCAGGAACTTCAACGGGGATGTGATCAATCGTCAGTTTTACCATGTCAGCTTATGGTTATTGCATCCACAGGGCAAATTTGCCGGCAGATGTCGCATTTGATACATTTCTCCAGGTCGATCGTGTGTTTTTCATAGGGCTGATAGACAATGGCGTCCGACGGGCAGCGCTGTGCACACTTGGTGCATCCGATGCATTTGTCGTTCACCAGATACCTGATCAGCGGTGCGCACTTACCGGCCGGGCAGAGGCCACGGATATGGGCTTCATACTCCTCCCGGAAATAATGCAGGGTGGAGAGGACCGGGTTCGGGGCTGTTTTTCCGAGACCGCACAGACTCCCGGCCTGCGTGCTTTTTGCCAATTGTTCGAGATGGTGAAGGTCAGCATCTGTTCCCTGTCCTGAGCGGATCTTCTCGAGGATCTCAAGCATCCGGCGGGTGCCGATACGGCAAAAGGTACACCGTCCGCACGACTGGTTCTGGGTGAAAGAGAGGAAGTAGTGGGCAATGTCGACCATACAATCGGTTTCATCCAGCACGATCAGTCCGCCCGAACCCATCATGGCGCCGGCTGCAGTGAGCGCTTCGTAATCGACCGGCAGGTCGGCCTTCGACGCAGGAAGACACCCTCCGGACGGGCCGCCGATCTGCACCGCCTTGAACTTCCGGCCGCCGGCTATTCCACCTCCGATCTCTTCAACAATCCGGCGGATGGTGATGCCCATCGGGATCTCGATCAGTCCGCCGCGGTTCACCTTTCCGGCCAGGGCAAAGACCTTCGTCCCTTTGCTTCCGGCAGTTCCGGTGGCGGCAAATTTGTCCGCACCGTTTCGGATGATCCAGGGTGCCAGCGAGAGGGTCTCCACGTTGTTGATCAGGGTGGGCTTGCCATCGAGTCCTTTCACGGCAGGGTATGGCGGCCGCATGGCAGGCATCCCGCGCCGCCCCTCCACCGAGGCGATCAGGGCGGTCTCTTCGCCGCAAACAAAAGCGCCGGCTCCTTCGAAGATGCGGATTTGGATGGCGAACCCGTTTCCGTCATCAGCTGTTCCGGTGATCCCCTCTTTACGGCAAACCGCCAGGGCATCGCCGATTCTTTTCACGGCCAGCGGATATTCGGCCCGGATATAAAAAATTCCTTTGGTTGCGCCTGTTGCGTAAGCCGCAATGAGCATCCCTTCGATCACCCGGAAGGGGTAAGATTCGAGCAGCATACGGTCCATGAAAGCGCCCGGGTCGCCTTCGTCGCCGTTACAAATGATGAACTTTTCGGTAGTATCCTGATCCTTTACCAGCTGCCACTTCTTTCCGGTGGGGAAGCCGGCGCCACCACGGCCACGTAACCCGCTGGCTAAAATTTCATCGACGACCTGCTGCGGCAACAACCCGGAGTGACATTTTTCGAGAGCCGAAAATCCACCCGATCGCCGGTATTCGTCAATATCGCCGGGGCGGATGACCCCGCGGTTCTCGGTCGCAATATTTATCTGCGGCCCCAGGAAGCTGGTCAGCGGCGTGTCGCGCTGGTCTTCGTTATACCTGCGAAATGACCTGGGGGCGCCGTCGGAGAGCATGTTCTCAAAGAGGTTCATAAAACCGGTCTTCAGACGATCGCTCATCCTTTCCGACCGGAAATGATCCAGGATCACACCGCGAACCTCTTCGGGTTTGATCTTCGCATAATAGGCCGGGGTCTCGCCGGGCTTCACAATCTCCAGAATCGGTACCTGGTTGCAGATGCCCACGCAGCCCACCTGCTTCACAGCTACATTGATCCGCGTGCCGGCCAGCGTCTTCTCCAGTTCAGCCTTTACCTCCGAACTCCCGCTGGCGATGCAGCATGAGCCGAGCCCGATGCGGATCTCACCCTGAAAAGCCCGTCCGTCGACCGGAAGTCCGGTGGTTGTTTCCTTGTTTTGCCTCTGTTTCTGCAGGAAGTCTTTCAGGATCTCACCCGTCTTTTCAGGAGTAACATGTCCATAAACCATGTCGTCGATCTTCACCACCGGGGCGATGGTGCAGCAACCGAGGCAGGCCACCTTTTCGATGGTGAAAATTCCAGAAGCATCCGTATCCTGGCCGGGTTCCAGTTTCATCTCACGCCGGAACGCATCGTAAACGAAGTTGGCCCCCTTTACGTGACAGGCGGTTCCGGTGCAAACCCTGATGATGTGCTTCCCGGCAATGCTGTGCCGGAACTGGGAATAGAAGGTGGAGATGCCCGTGATCTGCGACGGTGTGATCTCCGTTGTTTCACATACCCGCCTCAAGGCCGCCTCCGGCAGATGGTTGAACTCCTCCTGGATCCCTTGCAGGATCGGGATAACAGCATCCACAGTGGGACCACACCGAGCCACGATCCGGTCTACCTGCTGAATAATATTATCGTTGTACTTTGTCACCTTTTTACTTTGTCACTACCTTCCAACACAATACAAATTCCGGTTTCCGCGGATATAGATCCTTCCGTCTCCGAACGCCGGGGTGCACACCGATCCCTCGCCCAGCTGGGGTTCTGCAATCGACGCATACACTTTATCGGGTTTGAAGATGTGCATAATGCCGGTCTTGTCCATCTGATATATCTTCCCGTCGGCCAGCATCGGCGAAGCGTAGGTGGGGTTACCAAAATCCTTTTCCCACTGCTTCTCACCGCTCTTTGCATCGTAGCAAACTGCCGTTCCGTAGCTGGTGAGGAGGAAGAGGTATTTTTCCGTAGCCAGCGGACTCGGGATATCCGAAAGATACTCTGTTCCCTCCCACAGCAGCCTGGGGTTCTCGCCCAGCTCCACCGCGGCCAGCTTTGAATATTCGTTCACCGAGAAGGCTATTCCACCGACAAATGCTGCCGAAGGTCCCACCTCTCCGCCAATACAGTCGATGCTCCACAACTCTTTCCCGGAAGCCGGATCGTATCCCTTCATGGAAGGCTCCGCGACCAGGATCAGCTCCGTTCGTTTTCCTGTATTCACAAGGATCGGGGAGGCCCAGGAGATCTTCACATTTCTGGCTGTTTTCCATACCACCTCACCGCTCTTTCCGGCCAATGCCATCACACAGGGGGCATTTCGCTGGTCATACTGAATGATAACCATGTCGTGGTACATGATCAGGGAGGAGGAGTGCCCGTAATGGTTTACAGGCAATCCGAGATTCTTCGCCCATATTTTCTTTCCCTCCATATCGAGGGATACCATGTCGCCGTTGGCAAAAATGGCGTAAACCCTGCGTCCGTCGGTAGCCATGGTGGGAGCCGCCTGTCCGGTTTCGGAGTTGACTTTCGGCGAGGCCGCCGGGCTTCCCGGAATTTTGTCGACGGTAAACCGCCATTTCAGCTTGCCGGAATTCGCATCGAAACTGTACACCTCACGCTTTGCATCGCTGGCGCCGGAGAGGAACACCTGGTCGTTCCAAACGATGGGAGAGTTATATCCGGGAAGCGGTACTTCGGTTTTCCAAAGGATGTTTTTACCGCTCTTGCCATCCCAGGAGATGGGCAGATTCGTGTGGAAATCTATACCATTCCCGCCAAATCCTCTGAAGGAGGCGCTGTTTGCCCGGATCTCCTTCAGCGTCGGAAAACCGTCAACCGGATTCGAAGCCGCTGCCGTATCGCTCTTCGCCGTTGTGTCGGCCCTGGTTGAATCTGCCGGAACAGCGCTGCTTCCTGAAGGAGAGGCTGCCCCGGTTGCCGGCTCCTCCGAAATTGCACCACCGGAAGCGGCTGCCTGAAGGTTGTTCCCGAGTTCGTTGTGGGTCAGCCATGCCGCCACCAGCGACAATACGATCAGGGTAATACCGGCATATGCCACCCATTTGCGGTTCAGCATCCGTTCATTCCAGAAATCATCCTCCTTGCCGGGAGGTTCCGGAATAACCGGTTTCATCATTTCGATCGACTTCAAACAGATGATCACCAGCAACAGGCTGAAGAAGAGAAGATAGCCACCGGTGCGCACCTGCCACTGGCTGGTAAAGAAGGCCTTTCGCGCCACCAGGTCGAGTTCGCGCACCTCCTGCTGAAGCTGCTTGTCCCCGGGCGAAGATTTCAGTCGTTCTACCAGCATCTTCAACGCCGGCGTATTGAGCGGATCGGCCCTTTTTACCTGAAGAAAGTTGATGAGGATGAGCACGCACAGAACCATGGCAAAGATCCCGCTCACCGTAGCGGTGTTACGCAGCAGCCTGATGTTCCGGGGGGTCGGTTCCAGCTTCCTCATGACGGTGGATTTGTTGTGGCTTTAACCGGACAATAATCCACGCAGCGGCCACAGCTGAAGCAGTTGCCTTTGTTGGGAACATAATCGGGATTGTACCGCGCCAGCATCCTCCCGGCGATCACCAGCCCGAATACCAGTCCCAGAAATCCGCCCAGGATCCAGCCGCCGGTATAGAATTGGCCGAGCACGGAGGAGGCTTCGGCGTAAAGCTGCGCAACCGGTTTGCCCGCGGAGCGGAAGGCGGTGATCTCGAAGGGTTCTGCCATCCCGGCATAGGATTCGGGATGCATCACCAGGCTGGCCAGCCGTACCTTCGGGTTGACGCCGGCCAGGGTCTCATGAAGCCGTGCTCCGGTCCAGCCGCCTATTCCAACAAGTACCGGCACAAGCAGGATGATGAAGATCAGGTTCCGCATACGGCGCTGCTTATCCATAGGGTTTTTACCGGTCACGGGAATGTCGATGGCGTCGTAGGGACAGGAGTTTTCGCAAAGGCGGCACTGAATGCATGCGGCGGGGGTGATGGTGAGATGTTTCCGCGAGAAACGGCTGGTCCGGTTGAGCAGTACCCCATACGGACAAAGGAAGCGGCAGTAAGGGCGGGCAATGAAGATTCCCGAAAGCAGCAGCGTCCCGGTAAAAATGAACATCCCGAAGGAGGCGCCGAACCGGAAAATTCCCACGAAGGGGTCGTACCGGCAGATGATGAAATCGGTTCCGGTGGCGGCATAAAGCACAGCGAGTCCCAGGTAAACATAGGGAATCATCCCCAGCACAGCGTTAAGTCGTGAACCCAGCTTCACAGGCCGGAAGGCCACCAGGTCCTGCAGCGCTCCGAAAGGACAGACCCCGGCACAGAAGGTACGGCCGAAAAAGAGGGTGAAGATCAGCGGCAGGATAAAAAAGGCGATGACGGTGAGCGGGATGAAAAAGGAGTGATCAAAGAGCGCCAGTGTCACATTCTGAATCGCCCCGATGGAGCAGACACACCCCTGCCGGTAAAATCCGAAATAGGCCAGCGACGCGAGCGACATAAAGAAGACCCCCATCCGGGAGCGGCGTTTGAGTACCAGCCAGGTGGTGACGGCGAGCGCCAGGAAGAGGACCACAACATCTGTCACAGCCAGGAGTTCGGCCCGGGGCGGAGGCTGGTGGGTTTGCGGCTGCAGGTAGGCCGTTTCGAATTCGGGCTTGGGGAAGCGCTGTACGGCAAAGCCATTCACCACAACCAGGGTAAAAAGCAGGATCCAGCACAGTTTTTTCATCCGCTCTTTCATCCGGAGGTAGTTTTCTTGTCAGGCAACAGCTCCTTCCCGAAACTCTTCAGCAGGTAAGGCTTGCCGGCCGGTACCCGGCTGAATGCTTCCGACGGGCAGCTGCGGGCGATGGAACACTCGTTGCAGTTCTGGCAGAGGTGGTGGTCGATCTGCAGCTGTAGCGACCCGTTGCCAAAAGCGCCACATCCTTTAACGCATTTTCCGCAACCGATGCAAAGGGGCTTGTCGATGGAGTACTCGAAAAAGGGATCCTCCACGAACTTGCGTTTGATGGCGTTTGTGGGACACAGCTGATGTTCGGCGGCCGTGGTGAGATCCTTGGTTTCGGGTTTAAAATAACCTCCGCAGAGGTCGCAGTAGCCGCACATGGCATAAACGTGAAAACACTTCACGGCCGAAGGCGACATCACACAGTTGGTGGCGCAGCGGCCGCACTGGATACATTTTGCGGGGTCGAGCTGCCACACCGTTTGCCTGAAGGCTTTGGCCTCAGCCAGATTGCAACCGTCAGACTTTGGGCAGCTCCCGCAGGCAAACCCCGATTCACATCCTCCCTTGCGCGAGCGGTAAACCAACGCCCCCGTAAGCAGGGTCAGGCCGGCGAGGATGGATCCGCGGACAAGGGTCTGAATAAAATCGCGCCTGTTCAGCATCGGTTACTTTTTCTTCAGTTTTTCAACAAATATCCGGACCTGATTCCTTACCGGATCCAGCACAAGGAGGCGCCCTTTCGGATCCACTGCGAGATCGAGGCCCTTGGTTCCCTCTTCAAATTGTTCGGGTGTGGCTACAACACATTTCAACACGCCGCCGGGAGAGTAGATCTTCACCCGCTCAATTCCTTTTTCGGCAGTGACGAACGACCCGTCGGCCAGGATGGCAAAGTGGGAGGGGTTGCAGCAACCGGCAAAGCCTTCAATGGCCATGGAGGCAACACCCCACGAGGTAACAAGCCTGCCGTCAGGCGAAAACTGCTCCAGTTCGTGCCGGCCGGTGTTGGCCACCCAGAGCTCCCCCTTTTTTCCGATGCATACATCGAAATACGGACTCGGGATGATGAACCCGGGGATCCTGTTTTCGGGGTCCTTCTCCCCGATCCGGTTGAAGAGCTTTCCACTGTGGTCGTACCGGTAAACAACCTTCGCTCCCGCGTCAGCCACAAAAACGAACAAACCCGTAGCGGCTATACTGGTGATCACCGATTCGGAATTGGCCGGCTTCCATTTTTCCAGGAGTTTTCCTTCAGCACTGTAAATTTCCACATGATCTCCCATCCCCAGCAGGATATTTCCGAAAAGGCCGAGGGTGATGCAATCGGCATATCCGTCGAATTTGAATTTCCGTAACAGCTTTCCGGAATCGTCAAACACCTTCACCCCGTTTTTTCCGGCCACGAAGATCCTGCCGGCCGGATCCACCGCAATACCGTGGATCTCCTCCAGTCCGGGAGTAAACTGCAGTGCCTCTTCATAGCGGTTGAGGGCAGTGTCGCTCTTTTTTAGCTCGCTCAGGTCATAGGCGTAAGGATTGGCGGCTCCTTCCGGTCTGCTCAGGAAAAAATCCCACACCATGAACCCGATCACCACAAGAAGCAGCAACAGGGCGATACCAATAATGATCCGTTGTTTCATAGGCTACATTAAATGCTCATTGTCTGACATCCATACAAACCAGCGTTTTCGAATCCCGCATCAGCAAATACCCACCCGTAATGGCGATCGGGCCCCACGAATCCTGCCCGTCGATGATCTTTGCCTTATCGAGTACCTTGAAAGAACCGGGGGTGACCTTTGCAATGGTCATCTCTCCGTCGTCGTTCAGGATATAAAATTTTCCGTCGGCCTGGATGTATGGTCCGAGTCCGAACCGTTCATCTTTGCCGCTGCTCATCACGATCGTTTGGCAGTCTGTGGCCTTGCAGCCCACAAACTGGTTTCGCAGCCCTCCCGCATCTTTCGGAAGGATACCGTAAAGATAACCATCCTGATAAACCGGTGTCTGCTGCTCCGAAGCCAACCCCTCCAGGGGTTTGTACCGCTGTTTTACCTCCGCCGTGAATTTCCCGCCCGTTTCCCGGATCTTCAGCAGGGCTCCGCCTGCACCATAGCCGGCCGTGACGAAGATCAGCCCGTCGGGCATCACCACAGGCGAAGGGGCCATCACGTTCGGACCGAACTCCGTATTCTCCCACAGCACCTTGCCTCGGTCAGGGCCGTTCGCCGCAATGCCGCAGATTCCGCCAATGGCAGCATATACGTACATCTTCCGGCCGTTCACCACCATGGGCATCACCGACGAGTGGGACATTTTCCAGGACCGTGGATTGGGGGTCTCCCACACTTTTTTCCCGGTGTTGCAGTCGACCGCGATCATCAGCGAAGTTCCTCCCACCGCGATGATGGCCGTGTCGCCATCGATCATCGGGCACTGACCGGTGTACCAGAAGGGAATTTCGGCCTTGTACTCACGGTCCAGTTCAATGCCCCAGCGGTAAGCTCCGGTGGCACGGTCGACGCACATTACCTGGCACCGCGGACCCATGGTTACGACAAACTTCTCGGTTACCGCCGGGATGGTGCGCGAAAGGCCATGGTTGCGCTTCAATCTTACATTATAACCCCGGCGCCACAGCTCCTCCCCGGTCGTCAGCATAAAGCAACGGAGCTGGTCCTCCTTTTTCACCTCGTCGTAATCGAGCAGGTAGATCTTTCCTTTGTAAACGGCAGGCGCTGCGTGCCCTTCGCCAAGCGTCTTCTTCCACAATATTTTCGGTCCGCCTTGTGCAAATTTACCGATCAGCGGGAGCTGCTCTTTGCTGATGTTCGTAAAATCCTCTCCCCTGAAGCGCGGCCAGCTGGTTCCGGGCTGATCGTCAGCCGTTTTAAAGGAGGTGAAGAGTGTCCCGATCTTTACCGGCGCCCCCTGTCCCGGAAGCCCCTTTTTACGGTGGTCCATCCCCGGCACGGAGAGGGAGAATTTCCCCGAAGGATCGTAGAGAAACCACCACACCAGCAGCCCTGCAGCAACAGCAGCCACAAGTAGCAGCAGGATTCGCTCTGTATTCTTCTTTGTCATGGGCTTGAGGAGACGGGAAATCAGCTGCAATTGCATTGTAATTCCCTAAAACACATTAAACTTATCACCTAAATAGTGCTTCAGGTTGTATTTCTTTGTAGTATCCAAGGCTCGTTCAAGGCAAATGAATTTTTTGTCTGTGTGCTTTTTGAAATGCTCTACTGTGTCGGCATCAATTGCTACATCTAAACAAATTAAGGTTTCTTTTAATCCGTCTGTCGCTAATAAAATTTCGTTTTTTGTAAACTGGTCTTGTTTGTCGGCCTTGTAGTTTAGTTGAAAACCGCTTTTTAATAAAATCTCTGTCAGCAATTCGTTTCGGTTGAATGCTGTAACCAATTGGGCTTCTTTGTCGGCAATGTATTTTTTCAGGGTTGCAATATTTTCTTCGTCTGTTTTCTCAATATCGGGAGCCCATTCAACTCTTGGGAAATTTGATTTTACCAATTTGAAAACTTTAAAGCCTAAACCATTTATTGCATCGGCTTTGTGTCCGTTGGTAAACAGGTCTGGTTGTTGCTTTTTCTTTTCTTCAATGAGTTTTCCAACCACTCGTTTATTTCGTTCAATGGTGATGTCGCTGATCTTTTTGTAACCCGCTTTATAAGCTTCACTATTCTCGTCCGTAGCTTCAGGAATTTGTATCAATATAAATTTATGGTCTGTTCCTTCTGTTTTATTATAGTCCCAAACAGATTGGCCTGCTTTTTCACTGTAACGTTCTTTTCTTTCCTCTGCTGACAGCGTTTTTAAACGTTCCACCATATTGTCGCTGTCCATTCCTTCCTGTGGCTCGTCCATAAAAATGATTGGTCGCACTTTTGCAATTGCGTCAATGTATGGCAAATTATTAAACAAATCTTCTCTTTGGGTTCGGTTTAAAATTCTGTCGTCAGAAGAAAATGCACCAGTTGTCATAATCATAACCCGCGGATACTGTTCTTCAATGAAATTGGTTACTTTGTTCAGCTTCTTGCTGTCATAGTCAAAAGCCGAAACTGTAAAGCCGTAAATAGTAGCTAATTGCTTTTCAAATGTTTTGAAAGTGCCTAAAGTTCCTTGTCTAATTGCAATTGACGGAACAAGTATGATGAATTTTGTAAAAGCGTAGTGTTTGTATAACTCGTAAATGGTTTTTATGTAAACAAGTGTTTTACCTGTTCCCGTTTCCATTTCAATGCAGAGATCGTTATCGGCTGAATACTTTGCCGTTTCTTCGTCAAGGCCGTTTTCTTTTGCAATAGCTTTAATATTGTCGGCTAA
The DNA here is from genome assembly GCA_025355465.1 of Bacteroidales bacterium. Lineage (GTDB taxonomy): Bacteria > Bacteroidota > Bacteroidia > Bacteroidales > FEN-979 > JANXZO01. The sequence goes on along the minus strand of JANXZO010000046.1, from coordinate 9,621 downwards.
CTGCGAAGCGATTAGTTTACAAACATTTGAACGTATACCCTCAGTGCAAGCATTGTCAAAAGTGTTTTTCTCTGTTCCGTCAAACACCTTAATGACTGCCTGAATAGCGGTGTCCTGATATTTTAAATTTTCTAATTGTAACTCCATTACTTCCTACCGTTCTTTTTGGTTAGGTATTGTATTTCTTCCTCTGCTGCAATCAAAATGTCTTTAGCGTATTTTTCGTCTGCCAGTTGATAAGCCACTTGTTTGCTCATGAACTTTATGACAAGTTCTTTTTCGTCCACTTTAAAAGTCTTTGCAATGATTGGTAACATTTGTCGGCTTACTGGTCGCGCTCCGCGTTCCAATTTACTTAGTGTGCTTTGGTCAATATCGAGCAATGCAGCAAGTTTGCGTAGTGGCATTTCTTCCTGTTCTCGTAGCTGTCTAATATAATCACCTAAATTTTCTGTTTTCATCTTGAATTGTATTTCTTGACAATCGTGTCAAAAATAATAAAGTTTGTTGTATCAACCTTGAATAAGGTTAATTTCTTATCAACATTCTGATGATGTGTGGTAAAATTGGTTCTTTGGGGGTACTTCTATCTCCGCCGGATGTCATAAGCCAGCAAAACCTTTCCGTGGCGAATGTACAAAACGCCATCGCGGATCACCGGGTGGGCAAAATGTTCCAGGGTTCCTTCGGTAATTTTAAAGGAGGAGATCAGTTCCGACTTGCCGTTGTCGGGTTTGATCAGCCCCACCGCTCCCTGCTCGGAGTAACAGTAAAGCAGTCCGTCGGCGTAAATGGTACTGCCATGGCTGAATTTAAGCGAATCAACAACCTCTCCGCTGGCAGCCGACAGCGTCTCAAAACGGGAGGGACGGTAGCGTGAACCGTATAGGTAATCGCCCAGCCTGATGAAGCCCCCCTGAATATTCCCGGCCTTGAAATTGCGCCAGGTCTCGGTCACGCTCTTCCCGTCGGCAGCCAGCTGCAGCTTCACAAATCCGTTGCCACCCCGGTCGTTGAGATAGATATTGCCGTTTTCAAACAACGGCACATTGCAATGGATGTCGTTGGGCCAGCGCTCCGTTTTGTAACTCCAGAGCAGCTCACCGGTTGCCGCGTCAAGCCCGATCAGATGATGAATGGTCAGGTTGACAAAGACCGTGCGGCCGGGAAGCTGAACAAGTACCGGTGAGCAGTAGGCGGAGGAATCACCCATGGCCTTCGACTTCCAGATCAGCTTGCCGTCGAACCGGTTGAGGGCAACCACATTGGTGTCGGGGCCTCCCGGGGAGCAGTAGATCCGGTCACCTTCAATCAGCGGCGATTCAGTGTACCCGAAACGTAGGTTCACGCCGTGAAGATCTTTGATATAGTCGGTACTCCATTTTGTGGCACCGGTCCTGGCATCCAGGCAGTGAAGCTTCCCCATGCTGGAAAGGTAGTACAGCAGGTCGCCAACCACGGCAGGTGTGCAGCGGGGACCCGGAAAGTTGACGGTCCACTCGGGGCCCATGTCGGCCTTCCAGAGCAACTTTCCGCTCCGGTCGAAGGCAAAGATATATCCCGTGCTGTCCTTCTCTCCCGGCAGGTAGATCCGCTCGGCGGTGATGATTGGCGAGGAAAAGCCGTTACCCACGCTGTCGGCTTTCCAGAGCAGTTTCGGCCCTTCGGGAGGCCACTGCTTCAGCAGGTTGGTTTCGTTGTACAGGCCGTCGCGTTTGGGGCCGCGCCACTGGTCGATGGTTTGCGCCAAAAGCGAAACAGAGACCATCATAAAAACGGAAAGTAAAATGAACTTCTTCATCTCTGCAGGATATGATAATGGTAAAAATGTCCCCTAATTCTTTTCCCGGAGATCGTAAGCCATTACGGCATCTCCATGGCGTATGTAAAGTATTCCCCCAAAGATGGAGGGATGGGACCAGTGCGGACCTTTTCCCAAGGGAATTCTAAAGGTACTGATCAGCTCAAATTTAGACGGGTTAGCCTTCACGAGGCCCAGATTTCCGTTTTTCTCCTCATAACAATACAACTTGCCGTCTGCCGAAATTATCGATCCTTTCGTAAACCATTTTTCAGAATAATTGGGCTTACCGGTTTTCCAGTCGACCGAACACCAATTTCCGCGGGCATTGTCCAGCCATCCTGAACCATATATAGCGCCATCGATTTCAACCACCCCGCCGTGATGGCAATCCAGCGTAGTATCGGTCCATGCCTGCTGAAGCCCTGTGCCATCCTCCGTTAACCTGAACATTGCACCAACATGGTTGTAACCACCCGTGATGTAAAGGTTCCCGTCCCTGAACAACGGCGTGATCGCATTGGTCTGGGGCGCTCCTGGCCATATTTTGTATCCCGCTTCGGGAGATAACGCCGAATATTTAAATTTCCAGTGGATCTTTCCATTGTCGGCATCCACCCCCACCAGATAGTTTGATAGCAGGGTGACCACAATCCGGTTATTTCCCCACCTTACCAGTAACGGGGAGACGTAGGCGCTGGTGTCGGCGAGGCTTTCCGAAGTCCAGATCGTTTGTCCTGTGTTCTTATCCAGGGCCACCACCGTCGTATTCGGGCCACCCGGGGTATAAAACAACTTCTCATCCAGGATCAGCAGCGATTCGCAAACCCCCCATTCACCAAACTTCCCGTCGTACCGCTTTATCCCGTCGAATTGCCAAAGCGTACTTCCGTCTTTTGTGCTGTAACACCCAACCGTCCCGCTTCCGCTGACAAGGTAGATCTGATCGTTTTCAACAGTTGGCGTGCAGCGTGTATCGGGAAAGGAATTCCTCCACGAAGGACCGAATGGAACCTGCCATAGCAGTTTGCCGTTCAGGTCAAAAGCGGAGAGATAATCTGTGGAATCTTTCATCCCGGTAACATAAACCTGCTTGTCGTAAACCACCACCGAAGAGTGCCCTTTTCCGGCTCCGGTTGCCGACCATAGCATGACAGGACCTCCGGCAGGCCATGATTTCAACAAGCCGGTATCCGGATATACACCGCTTCGATCAGGACCACGCCACTGGGCAATTTGCTGTGCCGGTAAAACCTGGTGAAGGGCCACCATGACCATGAAACAGCTAAGGAAGATGTTGGAATTCATAACAACAATTTCTGGATCCGGGTTCAAAAGAGGGATGCTATTTTTGCAGGTCGTAAACCATCAGCGAAGTTCCATGCCTCACGAAAAGCTTGCCATTAACAACTACAAGGTGCGCCCAGTGCTGATCTGCACCGTAGGATACTTTAAATGCGCTGACCTTTTTAAAACTGTTTGCCTCAGGCTGTGCAAGCACAATTTCACCGTTCTCGCCGTAGAGATACAGCATCCCGTCGGCGCTGATGATACTTCCGCGGCCGGTGATCTTTTCCGAAAACATGTTGGTGCCGGTCTTCCAGTCAACGCAATACCACAATTTGCCGGAGTCGTCAGAACCGAAGAGCTTGCCGTTCAACACCACGAAACCGCCCATGCGGTTGTCCATTAAGTTGGCCCGCCATACTTCTTGCACACTGGCACCATCATCCGATACCTTAAGCATCACCCCACCCTGCTGATAGCCCGACTGACAATAGAGATATCCGTCGCGAAATACCGGGGTGTTGGCATGTACCGACCATTTGTTGGGCTGGGGATGACTCCATAAAAGGGCGCCGCTCTGCGCATCCAGCCCCAGGATAGAACTAGCCGTCTGGGTGACGAAAATCTTTCGGTTTCCAAGGGTGATGATCATCGGGGAGCAGTAGGCACTCTCCTCTCCCTTCCCTTTGCTGGTCCAGATAAGCTTTCCGGTATTCTTGTCGAGTGCGATAACATTGTGTTCGGGGCCGCCAACAGTACAAAACAGCTTGTTCCCGTCAATCAGCAGGTTTTCCGTCACTCCCCATTTGATGTTCGGCCCCTGGTAATCCTTTAACACGTCGATTGTCCACCGAAGGTCGCCGTTGTCGGCGCTGCGGCAAACCAGTTTTCCAAAACCGCTCAACAGATAAACTTTACCATCGGTAACCAGGGGTGTACTGCGCCCTCCCGCATAGCTCTCGGTCCACTCCTCCCCGTAAGGTATTTTCCATAGCAGTTTACCGGCCATGTCGAAATTGAAAAGGTAGCCGATCCCATCAATCGTTCCTGTGGTAAAGATCCTCTCTTTGTAAACTGCAGCGGAAGCGTGACCCGGACCAAGGCCTTCAAAATGCCACAACAGCTGCGGACCACCCTCTGGCCAAGTTTTAAGTAATGAGGTTTCATCGTAAATACCATCGCGGTGTGGTCCGCGCCACTGGGCTAAATCCTGGGAAAATAATCCGAGGGAAACCAGCAATCCGAGAGTTGTAAGGGCAGCGATCTTTTTCATGGTTCAGGAAGTTTTGGGATACCGAACCGTAAAAATACTAATTTTTTTGATCTTTTTCTCCCTGCGATTTTGCTTTCATTGAGGGAAACCGGTATCTTTGCAAAGACCTTTTATTTAAACTGAATCAAAATTATATGAAATACAACCTGCTTGGAACGACGGGGGTTCTGGTTTCGGAACTCTGCCTCGGAGCGATGACTTTCGGGGGAAAAGGCTTCTGGACCGCCATCGGTCAGCTACCCCAGGAAGAGGTCACCTCCCTGGTAAAGATTGCGTTGGAGAAAGGCATCAACTTTATCGATACAGCCAACGTCTATTCCGACGGCCTGTCGGAGATCATGCTGGGAAAAGCGCTCCGGGAGCTGGGCATCCACCGGCAGCAGGTGGTGATCGCCACCAAGGTGCGCGGACGCATGGGAAGCGGCGCCAACCAGGTTGGATTATCGCGGATGCACATCCTCGACTCGGTGGATGAGAGCCTCAAACGGCTGGAGATCGAATACGCCGACCTGCTCTACATCCATGGCGTAGACCCTGTTACTCCGCTGGAAGAGACCCTGCGCGGCCTGGATGGTCGACCGCCAGATGCAGGGACGGTTGCCGGAGTAAAGATTGGCAGCTCCGTGTCATTGGCCTCGACCCATGCAACCGCTGCTACTTGGCCGGTCCTGAGTCGCGCGTGGAAATTCCGTCGACAATATACCGGGTCTCTCCCCGCCAGAAGAGAATACCGTGTTTCTCTTTGTACTGCAGAATCACATAAACTCCTTCAAGCTGCATCAGCTGATCGGCAATAGTCTTTTCAGCTACCGAAAAATAGAATTTTTCTGAGGCGATCGTCGCGCTTTTCGTGCTTTCGATACTGCTCATGATCAGCTCGCCTTCGTAGGTTTTAATGACATTCCCTTTGTAGGAGAACTTCTGCAAAAGCCCGGCCCTCGACCCTTCACTGTAAGTAAAGTAAAACTTCCAGTAAATGAAAATGGCCAGAATAACCAGGAAGCCTACGACCATGATCCAGAGGATCTTCTTGAATTTTTTCATGGGGAGTAAATTATCTGGGTGTCGATTCCTACGGCTGGAAACAATAATTGATCCCTACGTTGAACCCACCGAAAAGATTGTGCGACGGATTGTATGTATTGCTGGAATTATCGGGGATCCGCCAGTCGGAAGCATTGATGTCGAGGAATCCGTATCCCATGGTAATACCGCCGTTGATCCAGAGATTCTTGATGATGGAGATTTCTACGCCGAGATCGATCCTTGCCGACACATCAATGCTGTTGTAACGGTCGGTAATGGTGGATGAGCCAATTTTCACCCAATGTTTGGTAATATCATTCCATGCCTCCTTATTATAGGCAAGGTCCTGTTTGTAATAAACCTGGGTGGCTGAAAGCAGGTAGCTGATCTGCGGACCGGCCATTACAAAGAAACGGGCCACTTCGCCTCCGGTCCTGAACTTGAACATCAGGGGGATGGTCAGATAGTTCAGCTGGATACGCCTTATGTAGTTGGTGTCCATGTAAACATCCGTGTAATTCTGTCCGAGGTTTGTGTATCCAACCTGCAGAACAAGGCCAAGATGTTTATTAAAATCATATTCCATATGAAGGTTTCCGGCACCACCTAAGGTGATGGCATAATCCATTTCAAATGGCAATCCGTAGTTGTTCTGGTTGGTGATGCCAGAGGTGAGGAAGGATCCTGCCAGGCCGAAAGAGAGCCGGCTCTGTGACAGGGCTGTGCCGGCAAAAAGCAGACCGGCCAACGTGAGTAATGTAAAGATCTTTTTCATGTTTTTTTGTTTGGTTTATTATACAAATTTAAAAAATTTACAACACAGCCACCTTTTGCGAAAAAAAGTTGATACAAATTGACCCGTAAAAAAATATTTTTTAACTTTGGACAAAATATGCCAAGGCGAAATATGTCAAAAACAGACAACATAACATTTGGAGAGTATATCAGAACGCTCAGAGGAAATTCAAACCTACCATTAAGAAAGGTTGCAGCAGAGTTGGACATTGACACCTCGACACTGAGCAAAATTGAGAAGAACGAAAGAAATGCCAACGAACAAATCATTGACGGCATTTCAAGAATTTTTCATATCGACAAATCAGAATTAAAAGTTCGCTATTTGAGCGACAAGATAACATACCAACTTCAAGACGAAGAAAACGGACTTGAGATTTTGAAAGCAGCCGAAGCAAGAATTAAATATCAACAACGAGTAATCAGCAAATGAATATAGACAAAAATACAAAACACAAGAAACAAGAGCTTTTGGCTTACTTCAGAGCCCGGGCAAGTGAGTTTTTAACTGATGTTATGACAAAGTTTGCTGACACTCAATCAGACAAGAGAGCAAGAGCAATAAATGAAAAGTTAAACCAAACTAAGGACAACCTTATTGCTACACTACTCCAAAAATCGGAGAAAGAAAAATGGACTAATCAAGAGAAGTTAGAAACAATTCTGATGATTACCTATTGCCATATTGCGGTAATGATTGAAAGCCGAAATTCTGTAAGACCCTATGAATATATGGACTTTTCACGAAGAGTTGGTGAATTGTGGGACCCATTTTGCAAACTCTGTTTCTACTATCCAATCCATGATGTTTCCTTGTTTGTTCCGCCCTTATTCTCGGAAGTGAAAAAGAAACTCACAGATGAAATTATTGAATACATTAACAATCTTAACATTTCGGACAAAGAAAAACAAGAACTAAAATCATACTACGATACGGTTTGGAGTTTGGTAACGTCCGGAGAAATTCAATTGGAGTTGGATTTACATTTCATTTCCAAGGAGCAGAAATATGTCGTTGATTTCAAAAGTGGATTTGGTTCAAACGAAAAAGGAAATACAAATCGACTTTTATTGGTAGCAACCATTTACCAAAACCTTGATGACAATTTCAAATGCTTGCTTTTTGTAAGAGCTGAAGAAAACAACAGCTATTTCAATACTCTCAAAAACTCAGGTATTTGGGAGGCATATTGTGGTAGTGAAGCATATCAGAAAATCACCGAACATTCAGGCTATAATTTGAAAAATTGGATTGAAACCAACATTGATTGGGAGAATGACTTCAATTCCGAAACTACACAGCATTTGACAGACAACCACCTTTTACAATATTTACTTTGGTAATGATAAGCGAAGCAAAAAAATATCAAGCATTTTATACCAAATCAACTCCAATCGTTGACTATATGGTTTCAAAGTTATCGATAAAACCTATCGATAAAATTTTTGAACCATGTGGTGGTGATGGTGTTTTTGTAGAAGCAATTCTAAATGAAAATGAATTTGCCCACATTGATATTTGCGAATTAAACTCAAAATCTATTGACGTCTTAAATGAAAAATTTTCGCATTTTCTTAATGTAAATATTCGTGAATGCGATACTTTATTAGATTCTGATTTGGATTTTAATTCTTGCTTTGGAGGTTATTACGACAAAATTATTGCCAATCCACCTTATGGGGCTTGGCAAGACTATTCAAAAAGGACCATTCTAAAAAAAATATATCCTGATTTATATGCAAAAGAAAGCTACGGATTGTTTTTATATCGCTGTATTCAATTACTCAAAGAAGATGGGATTTTAAGTTTTATCATTCCTGACACATTTCTCAATCTGCATATGCACAAGGCTTTGAGAAAACACATTTTCACAAATACACAAATTGTAGAATTGGCTTTGTTTCCTTCTTCTTTTTTTCCGGGAGTCAATTTTGGTTATGCAAACCTTTCCATAATTACTTTGAGAAAGAAAAGCGATTTTAAATCGTGTGTGAATAATACGTTTTCTGTAATCAATAATTTTTATGAAGTAGAACAACTTAACAACGTAAAAGACAGTAAACTTAAAACCTATGCTTTTATACAAGAAGATGTTTTCAATAATCCGGACCATGCATTTTTAATAGCTGAAAACAGCAACGTATCTAAGCTGATAAATCACGCTAAACTAAAAATCGGAGACATTGCGGATTGTGTTACGGGTTTCTATTCAGGAGATGATAAAAGATTCCTACAGGTAATAAGCCCCGAACTGAAAAATGGCAAAAATTACGACCTTGTAAATCCTGATTCCGTTTCCTCTGATTACAAAAACAATGCTGACATTTTAAACGGGATTGATGGAGGCAAACACTTCTTACCCATCGTAAAAGGTGGAAACACCAAGTATATAAAACCTGAAAGTTGGTTTATGAATTGGAGCAGAGAAGCTGTTCAGCATTACAAAACCGACAAGAAATCAAGATATCAAAATCCAAAATACTACTTCAAATTTGGCATTGGTGTTCCAATGATTAGTTCATCAAGCATAACAGCCTCTTTGATTGAAAACAAACTTTTTGACCAAAGTATTGTAGGCGTCTTTCCGAAAAATGAAAGTTTAACGTATTACTTGTTGGCTTTTTTAAACTCTCCTACTTGCAATAAATTGATAAGAACCATTAATCCATCAGCAAATAACCCTGCCAATTACATCAAGAAAATTCCAGTCATTATTCCCGAAAAATCAGTTCTGGACTTGATAACAGAGAAAGCGAAAACTATTGTTGATTTAATAAAGCAATCAGGAATTTATGATGAAAGTATAGAAATGGAAATTTGGAGTGTATTGGAAGATATTTATAAAATTTAAAATCAACGAATTCTCTCTTGAGTGAGCCTCAATACAGTGAACTGATAACGAACACCAAGCCGATAAAAATTGCAATAAAACCTGTTGCTAATTTCTGATGCAGCGGACACTTTTTGAGAAACTCTTGTCCTCGTCGCCACGCCTGCCCATACTGGCATCGTCGCTGTAAAGAATCCTGTCCCAGGCGGTGGCGGAACTGTTTTGCGAGGAACTCCAGAACAGACTATTGATGGTGAGGAAGCCAAAGTTGGCAAGGTAACCCATTCCGCCCGGTATGGCTGTGAACCCGCTTTCGTTGGTAGCCGCACTGTTCGGTGCCAGCCACAGTTTGGTACCCGTCTCCTTTAACTTTCCGCCGGCCACCGCCTGCCCTCCAAGATAGGTGGTTAAAACCGTCCACTCATCATCCGTCGGAACATGCCATCCCGCCATACAGATGCCCTGGACTGTATATTCCGGAGCATAGTGACCCCCCATTCCGGAGCATAGTGACCCCCCATTCCGGCCATAGTGACCCCCCTCTTTTATGAGTTGTGCCCATTCTCTTTTTCAGTTTCTATAAGAGATAGAATATGAGCGTGTTAATC
>JANXZO010000073.1 GCA_025355465.1 Bacteroidales bacterium | reverse complement strand
GACAATCGAGTAAACAACGCCTGTCTGGCCCTGGCATACCGTCGCCGTTCCGGTGATCGTGCCTGGCGCTGAGGGCAGCGTATTCACTGTTACTGCATAAGAAGCAGACACGATACCCGATCCGCAGGCGTTTGTTCCCTGCACAGTGATGAACCCTGAAGAAGCTGCAGGTGAAAAATCAACCAGGATAGAATTCGTGTTGGCCCCTGCCGAGATACTTGCTCCGGCGGGAAGCGTCCAGTTGTATCCGGTTGCGTCGATGATTGCTGGCACAGAATAGGCGACATTTGTTTGCGAAGTACAAACGACGGGCGTACCGGAGATGGTTCCGGCAGCTGCGGGAAGCAGGTTAACAGTAACTGCGAAAGGTGCTGAAACCGTTCCGTTTCCACAGGCATTGGTACCCATTACAGTCAGCGTTCCGGATACGGCTGATGCGGTAAAACTAACCGTGATCGCATTGGTGTTCATACCGGCTGTTATGCTGGCTCCTGTCGGCAAAGTCCAGGTGTAGCCTGTAGCCCCGGCAATGGTGGGAACGGAGTAATTCACCCCGGTCTGACCCTGGCAAACCACCGGTGATCCGGTTATTGGGCCGGCCGCCGAGGGCAACGGATTCACAGTTACGGTGAAGGGTGGTGATAATGCACCGGATCCGCATGAATTGATGCCCTGAACTGTAATGTCGCCGGTGACCGCTGATGCTGAAAAATTAACCGTGATGTTGTTCGTATTTGCTCCGGAGGCAATTGTTGCACCGGCGGGCAAGGTCCATAAATAGGTTGTTGCATTGGCTATCACTGGTACAGTGTAGCTAACCCCAGTCTGGCCCTGACAAACAACAGCGGTGCCCGAGATACTGCCGGCTGCGATGGGATTTGCAGTAACCGTGACAGCGTAGGGTGAAGAAATCCCACCGGATCCGCATGAATTCGTTCCATAGACAGTAATATTACCTGAAACTGCCGTGAGACCATAGTTAACCGTGATGGCATTTGTATTGCTTCCTGAAACAATGGTTGCACCGGCCGGTACACTCCAGGTGTAACCCGTTGCGTTCGCAATTGTCGGAACTGAATACACGATGCCTGTCTGGCCCTGGCAAACTGCAGGGGTTCCAGTAATGGTTCCCGCATTTCCGGGTGCTCCGTCAATTCCAAGGATCATCATATCGGTTGCCGGTACATTACAAGGGGGAGTGCCCGTACCGGTGATGGTAAGGACCACACTTCCGGCACTCAGGTCGGTTATGCTTGGCGTGTAGGTTGGGTTGGGAGTTCCGTTATTGGCAAACGTTCCTGTTCCGGAAGTTGTCCATATCAGTGACTGATAGTTACTTGCCGAGGCTCCTGCCAGGGTGTAGGAGGCAGGATAGCAGATGGAATTATCAGGTCCGGCATTCACCGCAACGTTCGGTGTGAAAGTCAGCAGCATCATATCGTTGCTGTTTCCGACACAAGGCGCTATGTTATAGGCAATGATCAAAAGGTTCACTGAGCCGGCAATAAGGTCTGCGGCACTGGGGATATAAGTCGGATGAATGGTATTTCCGTTCATGAAGGTCCCGGTACCAGAAGTGGTCCAGAGGATACTTGCAAAATTCGAAGCCGTGGCTCCGGAAACCATATAATTTGTACCGGAGCAAATGGTTGCATCAGGACCAGCATTACATACGGAGTTTTTGATAATGGTAAGCACCATTCCATCGGCAATCGTAGAGTTGCAGGGGGGCTGGCCGTTGGCTGTAAGCGTCAACGTCACGGATCCAATTGCTATATCAGCGGCACTTGGAGAATATGTGGGATTAATTGTGGTTGCATTGGTAAAGGTCCCGGTGCCTGAGCTTGTCCATAACAACGAGGTATAGTTCGTGGCGGTGGCTCCTGTAACCAGGTACGGAATATCCTGGCAAACACTGGCATCAGATCCCGCAGAGGCGCTAAGGAGGTGAGGCAGCGTGAGGATCATCTGATCGGATAAGACACCTGTACAGGGGGCAATGTTGGCCGCTGTGAGTACCAGTGTAACGCTTCCCAGGTTCAGATCTGCAATGCTCGGCGTATAGGTTGGTGATAGTGTATTACCATTGATGAAAGTACCTGTTCCTGAAGAGGTCCACGAGACCGATGAATAAGCCGTGGCGGATGCTCCTGTAACGGTAAATGTTTCGGCACATGCCGTAGCATCGGGGCCGGCATTTACTGTGGCGAGAGGTTGAACAGTAACAACCACAGGAGAAGAAGGCAGACTCTGACAACCTATTGCGTCAACAACTATTACCGTGTAATTCCCCGAGGTTGTTACAGCAATGGTTTGTGTCAGGGCTCCGGTTGACCAAAGATACGATCCGCCTGCGGGTGCAGCGCTGGAGGTTAGACTGGCACTCCCCCCCTGACAGAAACTCAACGGACCCGGAGGCGTGATTGCGGGAGTCGGAGGTAGCGGATTTAAAGTAACGGTGACAACATTCGACTGCAGACTTGAACATCCCAGCGCATCAGTTAAGACGACGCTATATGAACCGGCTGTCGTTACAGTGATGGACGAAGTGGTTTCCCCGGTTGACCAGAGGTAGGAGTAGCCGGCAACTACCGGGGTGGACAATACAACACTCCCACCGGTACAGAAATTGGTGGGTCCGCTTGCCGTCACCAAAGGTGTCGGAGGTAACGGATTAATGGTAACCGTAATGGCATTGGATGGATAACTCACACATCCGTGGGAATCGGTAATAACTACCGAATAGCTTCCGGCGGCAGCAACAGTGATATTCTGTGTTGTGGCTCCGTTCGACCAGGAATAGGTGTAACCGATTCCGCTTGGCGCCGATAAAACCACATTGCCACCAAGACAGAATGTTGTGGGTCCACCCGCGGTGATGACGGGTGTAATTTTCGGATAAACAGTAACAGTAACCAGGTTCGAAACCGAACTTACACATCCGAATCCATTGGTGATCACAACACTGTAAACACCGGATGCGGTAACTGTAATGCTGTGGGTGATCTGTCCGCCTGGCGACCACAGGTAGGTGTATCCGGTGGCTGGTGAAGCATCAAGCGTAACAGAACCACCTTCGCAAAAAGCGACCGGGCCGTTGGCTGTAACAGTAGGTGTGGGAGGCAATGGATTTACTGTAATCGCCAGCGTTGACGGGAGACCATTTCCGCAGTTATTTATGGCAAAAACCGTTACGTTACCTGAAACTGCAGCGAGTCCATAGTTTACGGTAATTGTGGTGGTATTCAATCCGGCGGTGATTGTGGCACCGGCCGGTACAGTCCAGGAATAACCTGTAACGCCGGTTAAAGCAGCAATTGAATAAGTAACACCGTTAGTTCCCCGGCAAACCGACTGAATCCCTGTGATCAAACCTGGTGTTGCGGGCATATTGTTCACAGTAACAGCGAAGGCGGGAGATATGGTTCCGGCACCGCAAGCGTTGGTCGGATACACTGTAATATTGCCGGAAACAGCAGTTGCTCCAAAGTTTACCGTAATGGCGTTCGTATTGTTCCCTGCCACGATGGTAGCACCAAATGGCACTGACCACACATAGGACGATGCCTGCGATACAGGGGCAATCGTGTAGCTGACTCCATTCTGGCCCTGGCATACCGTGGCAGCTCCCGTGATGGCACCTGCCGCTCCGGGGGCGCTTTGCACACTCAGGATCATGATATCGGTAACAGGACCGCTGCAAGGTGGTATTCCTTGACCGGAGAGCGTCATCACAACGCTTCCTGATACCAGGTCGGTAGCACTCGGGAAGTAGGTAGGATGCAACGATGTCGGATTAATGAGCGTTCCCGTTCCTGTTGAGGACCATAAAATCGACTGGTAGTTACTTGCAGAGGAACCTGTGACTGTATATGGCGCGGGATAACAAATGGCATCATCGGGACCTGCGTTAACGACGGGGCTCTGGATTATGGTAAGCACCATTACATCGCTTGAATTACCGGTACATGGGGCAGTGTTGAAGGCAGTCAGCGTAAGGTTGACCGATCCGAGTGCAATATCTCCGGCACTGGGGATATAGGTAGTATTAAGCGTGGTAAAACTCTGGAAAGTACCTGTTCCGCTGGTCTGCCAGAGCAATGCCGAATAATTTGAAGCAGCGGCGCCGGTTACAGTATAGTTGGATCCGGCACAGATTGTTGCTGGCGGACCTGCATTGCAGACAGACAGTTTTTGGATGGTCAGGACCATGGCATCGGTGGCGATGTTGTTACACGGAGCCACTCCGTTGGCGACAAGCGTAATGGTTACTGAACCTGCGTTAATGTCGGCAACGCTTGGGGAGTAAGTTGGAAAGAATGTATTGGCGTTGGCAAAGGTTCCCGATCCGGATGTTGACCATGCAAAAGTGGCATAGTTGGTGGCGCTTGCACCGGTTATCTGGTAATTCTGCCCTTCGCAAATACCGGCATTCATCCCGGCGTTTGCTGTGGGTAAAGCTGGCAGCGTCAATACCATGTTGTCGGAAACGGTTCCGCTGCAGGGAGAAATGTTGGTGACATTCAGCCACAGCACTACGCTTCCGGCCAGAAGATCGGCTGCACTTGGCGTATAGACCGGGGAAAGTGTATTTCCGTTCGTAAACGATCCGGTGCCTGAGGTTGTCCACGACAGGAGGTTATAATGGCTGGCGGAGGCGCCGGTGATGGTAAAGGTCGGGCTGCAAGCGGTTGCATCGGGACCGGCATTTGCCGTGGCCACCGGCGTGATTGTAAGGATCATTGCATCAGAAACAATGCTTCCGCACGGAGCAATACCGGTAACGTTAAGGGTCAGGGTAACCGTACCGGCGGTAATGTCGCTGAAGCTTGGGAAATATGTCGGATTCGGTATTGTGCTGTTTGAAAAAGTACCGCTTCCGCTTGTTGACCAGCTCACCGAAGAATAATTACCGGCAGTGGCTCCCGACAAGATATAATTGGTACCGGTACAGATGGAGGCATCACCGCCTGCGTTGGCAAGGGCAGCAGGAAGAAGGGTAAGAATGAGCCCATCTGTAACTTCTCCGGTACATGGCAGGTTGGAACCTGCGTGCAGTGTAAGTACCACGCTTCCGGCAATAATATCCGCCGGACTCGGCAGGTATGTCGGGGAGAGCGTGGTGCCATTCATGAAAGTGCCCGTACCGGATGTAGACCAGTAAAGGGTTGTATAGTTGCTGGCACTGGCCAGTGGCACTGCGAAGGGAGTTCCTGCGCATACCGCTTCGTCGGGGCCGGCATTGGCCGAAGCGGGATGCGTGATCGTCAGGATCATGGCATCGCTCGCAACATTGGTGCAGGGCACAATACCGGTAGCACTCAGGGTAAGCGTGACCGTTCCTGCAGTGATATCTGCGGCACTTGGCGTATAGGTCGGCGTGAGGGTATTGGGATTAATAAACGAACCAGTACCGTTTGTAGACCATTGCAGAATGCTATAATGTGTTGCACTGGCGCCTGTGATCTGGAATACAGAACCCTGACAGATATTGGCATCACCACCGGCATTGGCCGATGAGATCGGGGCTATGGTAAGTACCATGGCATCTGCCACAACATTATTGCAGGGAAGAATCCCCGTTGCAGAGAGTGTAAGAATTACATTGCCGTTTGAACGATCACCAGCACTTGGGAAATAGGTTGGATGCAAAATGGTTGAACTTGAGAAAGCGCCACTTCCGCTGGAGCTCCACTGAAGTGCCGAATAGTTTGTAGCCAGGGATCCTGACAGGACATAGTTATCCCCCGAACAGATTGTTGCATCTCCCCCGGCCTGGACGGTAGCCGCAGGCAGCAGGGTCAGAACCATGCCGGATGTTACTTCACCGGGACAGGGAACCTGAGAAACCGCATGGAGTGTGAGGGTCACACTACCGGCTGTATTATCGGCGACACTCGGTGTATAGGTCGGATTGAGTGTGGTGGCATTGGTAAACGATCCGGTTCCTGAAGTAGTCCAGTAAATCGATGCGAAGCTGGTTGCAGTGGCTCCGCTCACGGTGAATGATCCGCCGCATATACTTGCAGCCGGTCCGGGATATACGACGGGCAACGGGGTTATCTGAATCACCATCTGATCGGTGGCCGGTGTTACGCAGGGAGGGTTACTGGTTGCGGTCAGGGTCAGTGTTACGGTTCCGGTGATGAGATCCAGCGGACTCGGATTGTATGTAGGCGTAAGTGAGCCGGCATTGGTAATCGTTCCGTTTCCGTTGTGCGTCCAGTTCACGGACAGGAAATTGGAAGCAGTGGCATTGTTTACTGTGTAATTACTGCCCTGGCAGATGGATGCATCCGAACCTGCGTTTGCAAGCGGGAGAGGGATAATGGTAAGTATTACCGCATCGGCGGCCTGACCTGAGCAGGGAAGGATGGCATTGGCGGTGAGCGTTAAGGTTACTGATCCAGCCGTGATATCTGCAGGGCTCGGGGTATAGGTCGGAGTTAAGGTTGTCGCATTTGTGAGCAGACCCGATCCGCTTGAAGTCCACAACAAAGTTGAATAATTTGATGCACCTGTTCCGGTCAGGGTATAACTTCCTTCGCAGATGTTTGCATCCGGACCCGCATTCGCCGCAGGGACACCGGTAAAATGAAGCAGCATGAAATCACTTGCAGGTAAAAAGCAAGGTGCAAGGGGCTGGCCGGTAAGTGTGAGGGTCACCACACCTGCCAAAAGATCTGATGGCCCCGGAGTATAGGTCGGGTGAATATCCCCGCTGTTTGAGAATAAACCGTCGCCGGAGGTTGTCCAGGCAATGGTTGTGTAGTGAAGCCCTGAAGATTGCGAAAGCAAATATCCCCCGCTGGTGCATATCGTGGCATCAGGTCCGGCGTTTATGACAGGATTGGAGATCAGGGTCAGCGTCATGGCATCCGATGCATTGACCAGGCAGGGAGCCAGGGCCATCGAGGTAAGCGTGATAACTACACCGCCGGCAGCAACATCCGCTGCACTGGGGGTATACGTTGGGCTAAGGGTGTTGCTGTTTGTAAATGTTCCGGAGCCGTTTGTCGACCATGAAAAGGAAGCAAATTGAGTTGCAGTTCCGCTCAAGGTATGCGTATTTCCCTCACAGATTGTTACATCAGTTCCCGCATTGGCTGTTGGCGGAGATTGAATGGTGATGATCATCTGATCCGTGGCGTTTACCGCACAAGGTGCAATGGCATAAGAAGTCAGGCTGAGCGTTACAGACCCCGCCAGTATGTCTGCAGCACTGGGCGTATAGGTTGGCGTCAGTGTTCCCGGACTGGCAAGTACGCCAGTTCCCGTCGTAGACCATAGAAACCCTGATTCATACATTACGCTTGCACCGCTAACGGTATAGCTGTTTTCTCCGCACATCGAGGCATCCGGTCCGGCATTGGCGATGGGAGCAGATTCAAGGTGAAGGATCATGGAGGAGGTGACTGGTGTATTACACGGGCTGATTCCGTTTACATGAAGGGTGAGCGTAACCTGTCCGGCTGCATAATCGGCAACGCTCGGATGATAGGTTGGCGTGAGCGTTCCGCCGGAGGTAAAGGATCCGGTACCGCTGGTAGTCCAGTTCAGTAACGATGCATTACTGGCCGTGGCTCCGGCAACGGTAAATGTTGCAGGCTGGCAGATGGAGGCATCAGGTCCGGCATAGGCAGTTGGCGCTGCCTGGATGAGCAGGACTTTATTGGAAGAGACCGAAGCAAGGCATGGAGCATTTGCGTAGGCTGTAAGGGTGAGGGTTACTGATCCGATTCCAATATCGCCGGCACTGGGCAGATAGGCTGGCATCAATGTGGTTGCATCAGTCAGGGTACCCGTTCCTGAAGTCGTCCAGAGTACTGATGAATAATGGGAGGCGGAAGCATCCCCTACCGTATATGAATTTCCACCGCAAACACTTGCATCTGCACCGGCTGAAGCAATCGGAGAATGGGTGATGGTGAGAATCATACCGGAAGTAACATCTGTACAGGGAGGGTTACCAACTGCATGAAGGGTAAGCGTTACGGAACCCGTGGAAATATCAGCTGCACTTGGGGTATAGGTCGGGTGCAGCAAAGTAGTACTCGAAAATGCACCGGTTCCGGAGCTGGTCCAGCCGAGTGAAGCATAATTCGCAGCGGTGGCGTCGGAAACCGTGTAGGTATTTCCCTCGCAAATATTTGCGGCAGCACCGGCATTGGCAGTCGGGGCAGGAACAAAAGTAAGCGTAAAAAAGTCAGAAACCGGTCCGGTACACGGACTGTTTGGCTGGGCCGTGAGGGTAAGATGAACATGCCCGGCAGTGATATCTGCAGCGGTGGCCGTGTAAACGGGAAGAAGTATGTTCGGATTTGAGAAAGTTCCGGTGCCACTGGAGGTCCATAATAGTGACGAACTGTTCTGGGCAGTCGCCAGGGTAATCGGATAATTTGTTCCGGCGCAGGTAGTGGCATCGGGTCCTGCATTGATAACCTGGATTGGAATAACGGTTAACACCATCGCATCAGCGGCGTCACTACAGGGAGCAATGGCGGTGGAATGAAGGGTAAGAGTCACCGTGCCTGCCAGAAGGTCGGCTGCACTCGGAACATAAGTCGGCGTGAGTGTGGCTGCCCCGGTAAGTGTTCCCGAGCCGGTGGTGGTCCAGTTTACCGCCGTGTTATTTGTTGCTGCTGCATCATTGACCGTATAACTTCCATTCTCACACACCAGTGTGTCGGCTCCGGCATAGGCCGTAGCAGGCTTAACAAGGGTGAGAATAAAGGAGTCCCAAGGATTTGATGTACATCCGGCGCCGCTTGTTGCCGTCAGTGTTAGTGTGACTGAACCTGCGAGGATATCGGCATTACTTGGCGTATAGGTCGGATGAAGTTGTGTGCTGTTTGAAAAGATTCCCGTCCCTGAAGTGGCCCATTGCAAACTTACGGCATTGGGTGCTGTTGATCCACTGATGCTGTAAGGCGTACTGCCGCAAACTGTATTGTTCGGGCCGGCATCAACAACTGGCAACGGGGTGATTGTTAAAACAACCACGTCGGTTACCGGCGCTACACAGGGTAATACGCTGGTAACAGTCGCTGTGAGTGTAACTGTCACATCTGTTGCACTGGGAACGTATGTTGGTGACAGGGAACTTGCGTTAGATAAGATGCCTGTTCCCGAAGAGGTCCAGTTGACCGTGGAATAATTATGCGCCACGGCGTCCAGTACGGTATAAGTTCCAGGATAACAAACATTGGCATCGGCACCTGCATTGATATCGGCAATCGGATCAATGGTAAGTAGCATGGATGAGACAGCCTGGGTAAGACACGGCGCTGCAGGGCTTGTTGTGAGGGTGATGGTAACACTGCCGATGATGATGTCTGCCGGACTGGGGAAATAGGTGGGCGTCAGGGTGCCTGCTCCTGTGAAGGTACCGGTGCCGGAGGAGGTCCATGACAGGGATGCATAATTCGTTGCAGAAGCCCCGCTGACCGTGAATGTGGCATTGGCACAAATATGGGTATGAGGACCGGCATCTGCCGTGGAAAGCGGCGTGATGGTTAAGATTCTGGAATCAGAAACTGTTCCCACGCAGGGTGTCAGACTGGTTCCGGTAAGCGTTAGTGTAACCGTGCCGTTGATGATATCGAGGGGGCCAGGGGTGTAAACCGTATTCGGAAGACTCGGATCGGCAAATGTTCCGTCTCCGCTTCTTGTCCATAGGATCGAAGCTGCATTGGCCACGGTGACACCGGTAGTTAAAAAGGTACTTCCCTGACAGATCAACCCGTTGGGTCCTGATTCGATATCCGGCGTAGACTGGATGGTGAGTGTAAGCTGATCGATCACAGTATTGATACATGGAGACATTCCTGTGGCATTCAGGGTGAGGGTGACGGCGCCCAGAACAATATCTGCAGCACTTGGTGTATAGGTGGGTGTAAGGGTCGTCGGATTGGCGAAGGAGCCTGTACCCGAGGTAGTCCATAGTAAGGCGGAGTAATTGGAAGATGTTGCATCGCTAATGTCGAAGCTCTGGTTTTCACAGATCAACCCATCGGCTCCGGCATAGGCTGTCGGGAACGGACGGATGATCAGGGTCATTGCATCAACCGATGGAGTTCCGCAGGGAGGGTCGTAGGGATTGGCTGTAAGAGTAAGGATCACCGATCCGTTGTTGATGTCGAAAACACTGGGTGTATAAGTGGGCGCAATGATATTGGTGTAGTTAAAAGTTCCCGTACCGGATGTCGTCCAGATGAATGAAAAACTATTTTGCGCGGAAGCACCTGAAATTAGATAACTGCCCTGGCAGATCATAGCATCAGGTCCTGCATTGGCAATCGGTGTTCTGGTGATGCTGATGACAATACTATTTGAAATAGTACCGATGCAAGGCGCCGTAGCGTTGGCGGTGAGTGTGAGCGTAACCGTACCATTCAGAATATCACTTGTACCCGGCGTGTAAGTGGTAACCAGCACGTTCCCGTTGGAGAAAGAGCCGTCACCACTGCTTGACCACACGAGGGAGGTGGAGTTGTCGACGTGCGCCGTGCTGGTCGTGAAGGTCTGCCCTTCGCAAATCGAGACATCGTTCCCGGCATTTACCACCGGCATTCTGTCGAACGTAAGCACCATGCTGCTGTTGGCCGTTCCCGTGCAGGGCGGATTGCTGTTGGCCGTGAGTGTAAGATGTACGGAACCGGCAGCAATATCAGTTGGCGAGGGTGCATAAACAGGATTGATAATGTTAACATTTGAAAAAGACCCGCTTCCGGAGGATGTCCAGGTGATCGAAGAGTAGGATGTGGCGGTGGCGGTGGTTACGGGAAAATTTGTGTTTTCACATATTGTGGCATCCATACCGGCATCTGCTGTCGGGGCAGAGATGATCGTTAAAAGCATTGAACTCGATGCGGTGTGCGATTCGCATGGGGCAACAGCAGCCGAAGTCAGCGTCAGCGTAACGTTGCCATTCGCAATGTCAACAGAACTGGGTGTGTAGATGGGTGACAGCGATCCGGATGCAGGAGAAAATGAACCGGTGCCCGAGGTGGTCCATACAATCGTTGAATTATACTGTGCGGTTGCACCAACCACCGGGAAGGTGGCTCCGGAACATATCGTGGCAGGAAGACCAGCGGAAACGACAGGATCATGGGTGATATGCAATATCATCTGGCTGGTGGCAGTGGTTGTGGAGCAGGCTGCCTTGCCGGTTGAAGTAAGCGTAAGCGTGACGTTTCCAACGGAAATATCTGCCAAGGATGGGGTGTAGGTGGGAAACAAACTGGTACCATTGGCGAAGGTTCCGGTCCCGCTGGTCGTCCAGTTTAATACTGAATAATTTGTTGCGGTGGAGCCACTGATCGTATAGTTGTGTCCCTGGCATATGGTCGCAGGCAATCCTGCGTAGGCAGTGGGTAACGGGGTCAGGAAAAGGGTGAGATTATCAACGTCGTTGATAATACACGGTGGCATTGCCAGCGCTGTCATCGAGAGGATGACTGAACCTGCTGCCACATCTGCGACAGATGGGGTATAGGTCGGCGCCAGCGTACTTGTATTCAGGAAGGTACCGGTTCCTGTGGTAGACCATGCCACCGATGAGGCGTGCGTGGAGGTGGCATCCGGCACGGTGTAGCTTGCCATGTTGCATAAGGTTGCATCAGCGCCGGCATACGAAACTGGATTCGAGTTAATGGTTAACGTCATTGCCTGGGATACAGGCGTGCACGGAGGATGAGAAACGGTGAGTGTCAGCGTTACAGTGCCTGCCGCAATATCCGCAGCACTGGGCGCATAGGTTGGATTGAGGATATCGGGATCGTTAAAAAAACCAGATCCGGAGCGGGTCCAGGCATACGTTGAACCAACCGGCGGCGCTGCAGAGGCACTTGCCAGTGAGTAAGTTGGTGTTGATTGGCAGATAGTGGCATCTCCCCCTGCACTGGCTTCAATATCAATAACACTGAAATTGGCGGTGGCGGAAATCGTTCCTGCACAGGGTGCAATGGCTGTGGAAGTAAGGGTGAGCGTCACCAGGCCATTTAAAATATCTGACGGACCCGGTGTATAGACCGGCGCCAGTGAATTGCCATTGATGAAACTGCCATCACCGCTCGATGTCCAGCTTAACACGCTGTAGTATGTCGCTGTTGCTCCAGGGACATTGTAGGGTCCGGTACACATGCTTCCGCCTGGTCCTGCATAAGCTGTAGGATTCTGGTTTATGGTCAGGATAAAAGCATCGGTGACGGGGATCACACAGGGGGCAAACCCATGAACTGTCATGGTGAGTGTTACCGACCCGGCTGTAACATCGGCAGCACTGGGAGTGTACGTTGGCCCTGTGGTGGTCTCATTGATTAAGGTACCTGATCCTGTAGTAACCCAGAGAATCGCGGAGTTGTTGGTTGCTGCTGCGGTAGTGACTGTGAAGGGAGCGGTTCCACAGGTAGAAGAGGCAACACCGGCTTCTGCCGTCGGGGGTGCGGTGATATGGAGAACCATGCCATTCTGGGCATTGACAGCACAGGGGGTATTGGCATAGGCCGTCAGCGTCAGCGTAACTGTACCCAGGGTAATGTCTGCGGCACTCGGAACATAGGTCGGACTAAGGCTATTCCCGCTTGTGAAGGTACCTGATCCGGAGGTTGTCCACCCCAGGAATGCATAATGTGTAGCTGTTGCACTGCTCACCGTGAAGCTGGATCTGCCGCAGATTGTTCCGTCTGAACCGGCATCGGCGGTGGGCGGAGCTACGATGGTAAGCAGCATGACATCGGCAGCGGATGAACACGGCGCCGTACCTGTACCTGTGAGGGTAAGGAGTACCGAACCGTTGGCAATGTCATTTGGACCCGGAGTGTACGTTGCCTGTACCAACGCGGGATTGATAAATGTTCCGTCGCCGGCGGTAGTCCATGCAACCGAGGTATAGTTTGATGCCGTGGCATCGGAAATTGAATAAGTGCTTCCCTGGCAAATCGGAGCATCAGCTCCTGCATTCACAATCGGCCGTGCCGTTACATTTAACGTAAACGGAAGGGAGACTGAGCCGAAACCACAGGTATTTGTACCCTGTACCGTAATCATGCCGCTGGTTGCACCAGCCGAATAATCGATGGTGATATTCTGGGAATTGGCACCGGCAACAATCGTAGCGCCGGTTGGCAGAACCCAGGTGTAACCGGTAGCATACATGATCCCTCCGACCGAATAGTTTACTCCGGTCTGACCCTGGCATACCGGCGATATTCCGGTAATGATACCTGCCGCTGCCGGAAGCGGATTTACCGTGACCGGAAAAGCAGGAGACAGGATGCCGTTTCCGCAGGTGTTCCCGCCCTGAACCGTAATGTTGCCACTCACGGACGTGGAAGAAAAAGCAACCGTGATACTATTTGTGTTGGCGCCGGTAACAATGGTGATCCCGGTAGGCAAATTCCAGGTATAACTGGTCGCATTCGCAATCGGATTAACCGCATAGGAAACCCCGGTTTGCCCCTGACATACCGAGGAGGTGCCGGCAATGACTCCTGCCGCGGCAGGGAGGGCGCCGACCGATACTGTATAATTTGGAGAAACAACCCCGAAACCGCAGCCATTTGTTCCCTGAACAGTAAAATTCCCTGTGGTTGCAGTATTCGAAAAATCAACAGTGATGCTGTTCGTGCCCGATCCTGACACGATGTTGGCACCGGTAGGAAGTGTCCAGGAATACGACGTTGCGTTTAGAATGGACGAAACCGAATAGATAACGCCTGCCTGACCCTGACAAACCGGTGTCGTTCCCGAAATAATCCCTGCGTTGGCAGGTAAAGGACTTATGGTCACCGGGAAAGCAGGTGAAACGGCACCAGACCCGCAGCCGTTGGTTCCCCTCACGGTGAAGTTGCCACTTACGGCGATGTTCGAGAAACTCACCGTGATGCTGTTGGTATTTGCACCCGAAATGATCGTAGCACCGGCAGGTACTGTCCAGGTATAGGTTATGGCATTATTGATAACAGGAACGGAATATACAATCCCCGCCCCCCCCTGGCATACAGGGCTGGTTCCTGTGATGGTGCCTGCTGCATCCGGCAAAGGTGAAACGACTACGGGAAAAGCAGGAGAAGCAGTCCCATTTCCGCAGATGTTTGTCCCATAAACGGTAATTAATCCGCTGGTGGCAGTCCCGGAAAAATTCACGGTGATAGAATTGGTTCCCGCACCACTGATGATGATCGCACCCGAAGGCAGAGTCCAGTTATAGCTGGTGGCATAGGTGATGGCAGGAATAGTATAGACAACCCCGGTTTGTCCCTGGCACACCGGAGTCGTTCCGGAAATAATTCCCGCCGCAACTGGCAGGGATGTTACCGTAACTGCATGAGGAGGAGACAGGGCACCTGAACCACACGGATTGGTTCCATAAACCGAGATATTGCCGCTGGTGGCCGTGAGGGCAAAATCCACCGTGATGGAGTTGGTCCCTGCACCGCTTGCAATCGTGGCTCCAACAGGCACTGCCCAGGTATAACCTGTCGCATTGGCAATGGCAGGCACCGTAAACACAACCCCTGTCAACCCCTGGCAAACACTGCCGGTTCCGGTAATGGTTCCGGCTGCAGCAGGCAACTGATCGACGGTCACCGCAAAGGGTGTCGAAACCGTTCCTGAACCGCACGGACTGACTCCCTGAACAGTAATATTTCCGCTGGCTGCAGTAGCAGAGAAGTTGACGGTAATGTTGTTTGTTCCTGATCCCGAAGCAATCGTAGCGCCTGCCGGTAGGGTCCAGGTATAACTTGAGGCATTGGCTATGACCGGAACTGAGTAGCCGATATTAACTCCTCCCTGGCAAACACTGGCTGATCCGGTGATCGATCCTGCCGATGAAGGCAACGGAGTCACAGAAACCATGAATACCGGTGATATGGCTCCGGCTCCGCATGAATTTGATCCATAAACTGAGATCAGACCACCCGTTGCGGAGGAAGAGAAGTTTACGGTAATGGTGTTCGTGGTGCTGCCGGAGACAATGGTGGCACCGGCTGGTACCGTCCAGTTATAGGTCGTGGCATTCGGAATGGAAACAACATTATAAACTACGCCATTCTGCGTCTGACAAACGGTGGCAAGGCCAGAAATCGTTCCGGCCGCCGAAGGAAGAACTGTAACCGCAAGCGCAAACGCCGGAGAAACCGTGCCATTTCCGCAGGAGTTGACACCGTAAACAGTCACCGGTCCGCCTGATGCGGTGTTGGAAAAATCAACCGTGACACTGTTGGTTCCGGTTCCGGAGGTGATGGTGGCACCTGCCGGCAGTGACCAGGAATAGGTCGTTGCATTGGCAATAGTGGGCACGGAGAAGATTACCGCCGTCTGTCCCTGACAAACCGGCGTAGTCCCTGAAATGGTTCCGGCAGCAGCAGGTAACTGATTCACCGTAACCGCAAAAGCTGTGGAGGAAGTGCCGTTGCCGCAGGCATTCACCCCATTAACGGTAATGTTCCCGCTCACTGCAGATGTTGAAAAACTGACCGTGATGCTGTTTGTACCTGACCCTGATGTGATGGTAGCTCCTGTTGGCAGTGTCCAGTTGTAGGTTGTTGCGCTAGTGATCGTTCCTACCGAATAGTTGATGCCTCCTGAGCCCTGGCAAACCGTTCCGGTTCCGGTTATTATTCCGGCAGAAGCGGGCAACTGACTTACGGTAACGGCCAATGCGTTGGAAACCGTCCCATATCCGCAGGAGTTTAAACCCCGCACGGTGAAGCTGCCATTCAGCGCACCGGAGGAGAAGCTAACCGTGATGGAATTGGTGTTTGAACCGGAGGTTATCGTGGCCCCCGATGGCAGGGTCCAGTCATACCCGGTGGCATTGGCAATGGGAGATACCGTGTAAACGACCCCGGATTGACCCTGACACACGATGGTCGCACCAGAGATATTACTGGCGGCGGATGGCAGAGGGCTCACGGTAACAGCATAATTTGCGGAAACAGCACCATTTCCGCATCCGTTCGTACCATAAACAGTGATGTTTCCACTGCTTGCAGCGACGCCGAAATCGACGGTGATGGCATGCGTTCCTGCTCCGGTGGCAATGGTTGCCCCGGACGGAAGGGTCCACACATAATTCAGCGCATTGGAGATGGGAGAAACAGAGTAGGCAACCCCTGTGGTACCCTGGCAAACGGGACTCGTACCGGTGATCGATCCGGCAGCGCCCGGCAGAGGATTAACGGTAACCGCAAAATTCGGAGAAAGGGTTCCGGTTCCGCACGAATTCACGCCGGTCACCGTAACATTACCGCTGACAGCTGCTGCAGAAAAATTGACCGTGATGGTGGGAGTTGTACTTCCCGAAATAATTGATGCTCCGCTGGGTACAGTCCAGCTATAACTTGTTGCATTCGTTATGGAAGAAACTGAATATTGCACATTGGTTGCCCCTGCACAAACCGATGAAGTTCCGGTAATAGAGCCCGCCGCAGCAGGGAGGTTGGTTACCGTGATCGTCTTAACGGGAGATATCCCGCCGTTGCCGCAGGCGTTCGAGGCCTGAACAGTTATCGTACCGGATGAAGCCGTAGGGGCGAAATCAACGGTAATTGAATTCGTCCCTGAGCCGGTTGCAATCGTAGCACCTGCCGGCAATGTCCACGTATAATTGGTGGCATTAGCAACGGCTGCAATGGAATACGCCACACTTGTTTGACCCTGGCAAACCACAGCAAGACCAGTGATGGTCCCGGCAGTAGCAGGCAGCGGACTCACCGTTATCGGATAAACCGTCGAAATAGTTCCGTTTCCGCAACTGTTGGTTCCATACACCGTAAGGTTGCCTGAAGTTGCGGTGGCTGAAAAAGTGATGGTTATACTGTTCGAACTTCCGGTGATGGCCGCCCCGGTACCACTATAGGCCCATACATAACCGGTGGCATTTGCAATGACCGGCACGCTGTATCCGACGCCTGACTGGCTCTGGCAAACCGGACTTGTTCCCGAAACAACTCCGGCAGCTACAGGCAGAGGATTTACCGTGATGCTGTAATTGGCCGAGACGGTACCGGTTCCACATGAATTTACCCCGGAAACCGTTAGGTTCCCCGGGGTGGCTGTGGTGGAAAAGGAGATCGTGATCGTGCTGGTATTTCCCGAGATGGTCGCTCCGGTGCCAGAATAGGACCACGCATAGGAGGTTGCATTTAAGATGGCAGGAACTGAATAGGTAACTGTCGATTGTCCCTGACAAACAGCTGCTGTACCGGTGATGGTTCCCGCAGCTCCCGGCAGTGGGTTGACCGTAATGCTGAAATTCGCAGATACAGGTCCGTTGCCGCAATCATTGGTACCGTAAACGGTAAGGAAGCCGGACGTTGCAGTCGGGGAAAAAGCAATGGATATGTTGTTTGTTGTTCCGTTTGTAATGGTGGCACCGGTTCCTGAGTATGCCCAGGTGTACGATGCAGCATTTGCGATGGTTACCGAATAAGCTACGTTTGACTGTCCCTGGCACACCAGGGCACTGCCTGAAATAGCGGAGGGAGCAGCAGGGGGTGGATTCACCTGCAGCGTGAACGGATCAGAAACAGCTCCGTTACCACAGGTATTTGTTCCATACACAGAAACAGCTCCGCCAACGGCAGATGCCGAAAAGTTAACTTTTACCGCCCTGGTGTTGGCTCCGGCAACAATGGTAGCCCCGGCCGGAAAGGTCCATGTATAGCCGGTTGCATTCGTTATGGCGGCAACAGAAAAATCAACCTGGGTTTGTCCCTGGCAAACAGGCGATATTCCGGCAATGGCTCCTGCTGCACCCGGAAGCGGTAGAACAGTAATGGCCAGTGATGAAGCAGTTCCTGTACCCGATGCATTGGTTCCTGCCACAGTAATATTCCCGGATAAGGCGGTCGTGGAATAGTTTACCGTGATGGTGTTCGTATTTGAACCGCTGACAATGATCGCGCCGGTTGGCACAGTCCAGATATATCCGGTGGCGGTCGGGATAACAGCCACAGTATAGACAAATCCGTTCTTTCCCTGACAAACGTTCTGAGAACCCGTGATCGGACCAGCAGCAGGCGGCACCTGGGCAACAACCCGAAAGGAGAGGAAAAACAATAAGGTTGTGACGGCAAGAATGGGTAAACGTGTTTTCATATCCGGAATCGTTTAGCTTAATATTTCTCCATTTTCAAAGGAGATTGCATCTCATTTTCGATAAAAAAAAAGGCAATACATTGGCCTTATACACAAATGTACTTATTATAGACCACTATTTTACGCAAAAAGTGTACAAGGGTTCCGGTTTCGGGACAATTTATATCTATAATAAATCTATGTAAGTCATCAAACATACGAAGCAGCCGATTATCCTGATTAGCAATACATAACAAAATAAAATATGTTATGGCATTTACCGGCATTTTAGGAGAGTCGGCAATCCTTCCGGAAGGGAACAAATGGAGTAGCGGAATTAAGGTGAATCAGCATGCAGACAATTTTCCTACCTTTGCAATTTAAATCCAAATAATTGTCATGTCGGTCAGCGTTTCCAGCATCACGAAAAAATATGGCGCGCAAAAGGCGCTTGATTCCATTTCAATCGAAATAAAACCGGGAGAGATCGTCGGTCTGCTGGGTCCTAACGGGGCAGGAAAAAGTACTCTGATGAAGATCCTCACCTGTTTTATCCCCCCTACCTCCGGGGAGGCTTCGGTTTGCGGATTCGATGTACTCGCACAGTCAATCGAAGTGCGCAAAAAAGTCGGCTACCTGCCCGAAAACAATCCGTTGTATACCGACTTGTATGTGAGGGAATTTCTTGATTTCATTGCCGGCACCCACGGCATGAAAGGAAACCCTGCAAAAAGAGTGGCTGAGATGATCGCACTCACCGGACTGGAAAAAGAGCAGCACAAAAAAATCGGCGCACTCTCAAAAGGGTACCGTCAGCGTGTGGGACTTGCCCAGGCGCTCATTCATGATCCGGAGGTACTGATCCTCGACGAACCTACCTCAGGACTCGACCCCAACCAACTGCTGGAGATCCGGGGGTTGATCAGTGCGATCGGTAAAACAAAAACGGTGATGATTTCAACCCATATCATGCAGGAGGTGGAAGCCATCTGCAGCAGGGTCATCATCATCCATAAGGGAAAAATTGTTGCCGACGACGCAACACATCGCCTTCAGCACATCGCCGGCGCCCGTGCCGTGGTGAAGGTAGAGTTCGGCACGGCGGTAAAAGGCGACCTGCTGAAGAAAATCCCCGGTGTCATTGAAATTAAACCTTCGTCGTTACCCGCAGTGTGGCATCTGTCATCCGAACCGGGCAGAGACATCCGTGCGGATGTTTTCAAATTTGCCGTCGACAACCAGCTGACCGTACTTTCCATGCAGATGGAGGAACACAGACTGGAAGAGGTTTTCCAGGAGCTGACGAAAAATTAGAACCGAACTCATAAAGGCAGGAGGATTAAGGAAAGAAGTTTTGGCAGAAGATAGGTGGAAATAAAAAAATGATTATTTTTGCTGCACGAATAGTGGATAGATTTGATTGATTGCAACCACTGGAAAAAAATGCTAAAAAAGTTTTCCTTCCTTCAATCAGAAATCAACGTTGTCTTACACTATTTACATCTGAGCTGAACCGTTTATTGGTGACAAAGTAACAGGGTGAAGGCGTTCATTTGAAATCGTAAAACGTAATTCTAAAATTATAAATCATGGGTTATTTATTTACATCGGAGTCGGTATCCGAAGGACATCCCGACAAAGTTGCCGATCAAATATCGGATGCATTGCTTGATGAATTTCTTCGCTGGGACCCGGAGTCCAAAGTTGCCTGCGAAACATTTGTAACGACAGGCCTCGTAGTGTGCGGAGGTGAAGTGAAAACCACCGGCTGGGTGGATGTTCAGGAAACAGCCCGCAAAGTGGTGCGCAAGATCGGTTATACCAAAGCCGAATACCGGTTTGATTCCGAGTCGTGTGGCGTGATTTCAACGATTCATGAACAATCGGCAGATATCAACCAGGGTGTTGAGCGCGAGAAAAAAGAAGACCAGGGAGCCGGCGACCAGGGCATGATGTTCGGATATGCCTGCAATGAGATGGACAACCTGATGCCGTTGTCGATCGAACTGGCCCACATCATGCTTCAGAAACTGGCCGAGATCAGGCGTGAAGGTAAACAGATGAAGTACCTGCGCCCCGACAGCAAATCGCAGGTCACCATCGAATACGACGACAACGGACAACCACTGCGTATCGACACCATTGTGGTGAGCACACAGCATGATGATTTCGTGCAACCGAAGGACACCTCGGCAAAAGCAGAAAAAGTTGCCGAAAAAGCAATGCAGGACAATATCCGCGAAGATGTTGAGAAGATTCTGATCCCCCGTGTTAAAAAGACCCTTCCTGTACGCACCCAGAAACTTTTCAAAGGAGATTATAAACTTCATGTGAATCCCACAGGAAAATTCGTGATCGGAGGTCCGCACGGTGATACAGGTCTTACCGGCCGCAAGATCATTGTGGATACCTACGGCGGTCACGGAGCTCATGGTGGTGGTGCATTCTCCGGAAAAGATCCTTCAAAAGTAGACCGCTCTGCAGCGTATGCAGCCCGTCACATTGCCAAAAACATGGTGGCAGCCGGTGTAGCCGACCAGGTAATGATCCAGGTTGCCTACGCAATTGGCGTTGCTCAGCCCGTCGGCCTCTACGTAAACACTTACGGAACCGCCAGGGTGAAAGACAAAAAAGGCAACATACTTCACGACGGAGCCATCGCCGAAAAGATCAATAAGATCTTCGATATGCGCCCCTACTCCATCGTTGAACGCTTTGGTCTCAAAAATCCGATCTTTTTACCCACTGCATCCTATGGACATTTTGGCCGCGATTCGTTTTATGGCGAAGTAGAAGTTTTCTATCCGGTGAAAGGTGGGAAAAAGAAAGGCACGAACGGAAATGGCAAGGACATCTACCTTAAAAAGGTCGATTTCTTCGGCTGGGAAAAATTGGATTATGTTGACAAAATCAAAAAGGAGTTTGGATTGAAATAGAATCTTTTTGTAATTTTGCCTCACGTTCTTTAACAATCGCTTATCAAGAAAGGCAGAGGGAATGGCCCTGTGAAGCCTTGGCAACCTGTAGGAATAATATTCATGCAAGGTGCCAATTCCAACCCCGTCAGGGGAACAGATAAGTCAGACGAAGTTATTCAATTGCCAAAGTATATTTTGAAAAGCTCTTCTGATTCGTCTGAAGAGCTTTTTTATTTCTCCGCTCTTCCTGGTAAGTGTTAATATCAAATTTCTGACACTAAAACTTAACAACCATGAAAGAGAATACCAGAATCATTCATTCCATCCCGGTCGACAAACAAACCGGTGCCATCAGCGTCCCGATTTATCAAACTTCAACATTTGTTCAGGAGGCGCCTGGCGTACATAAAGGATTTGACTATTCCAGGTCGAACAACCCAACCCGCCAGGCTCTTGAAAACCTGATCGCCGTTCTTGAAGAAGGCAGCAACGGATATGCATTCGCAAGCGGTCTGGCAGCCATCGATGCCGTCGTTAAATTGCTCTCCGCAGGTGATGAAATTGTAGCCGTTGATGATATTTACGGTGGTGCATTTCGTCTGTTTACCCACATTTACCAGCGTTTCGGGATTAAAATAAAATATGTGGATACAACCCGCGCTGAAAATGTGGCTGCAGCGATAACTCCGGCAACCAAATTGATCTGGATCGAATCGCCCACCAATCCCACCCTGAAAATCACGGATATCGAAGCTGTTTCAGCGATCGCCGGGAAACATGGGTGCCTGGTTTGTGTCGATAACACGTTCGCCTCCCCTGCCCTTCAGAAGCCCATCAACATGGGGGTCGATCTCGTTATCCATTCGGCCACCAAATACCTGGGCGGACACAGCGATTTGATCGGCGGCCTCGTGGTTACAAAAACTCCGGAGCTGGGAGAAAAGATCAAGTTCATCCAGAATGCTTCCGGTACGATACTCGGACCTTTCGACAGCTGGCTTGTCATCCGTGGCATTGAGACACTGGCGCTCAGAACACGGCAACATTCGCAAAATGCTGCTGCGATTGCAGAATTTTTAACCGGATGTCCGGAAGTCGACAAGGTCTATTATCCCGGTTTATCCGGTCACATCAACCACCAGATTGCAAAGAAACAACAGCAGTATTTTGGCGGCATGGTCACTTTTAGTTTAAAGGAGGATACAACGGAGGCAGCAACACGTTTTGTGACTGCAACCCGTCTGTTCAAACTTGCCGAAAGTTTGGGCGGCATCAAAAGTCTGGTTTGTCACCCTGCCACCATGACACACAAATCCATTCCTCCTGAAAAACGTAAGGACGCCGGCATCAGCGACAGTCTCATCAGGCTTTCCGTCGGGCTTGAAGACAGTGACGACCTGATTGATGACATTACACAAGCCCTTGCAGTCAGAAAGGAGAAGAACAAGACATCCTCTTTCATAAACCTTTTTGTATGAGCCGGAAAAAGATCATTATCGGGCTTTTCGGCTTTGGCTGTGTAGGAAAAGGATTATGGGACATCCTGCAGCAACGGGCAAGGCAGGATGTGGAGATCAGGAAGATCTGCGTGAAGGTGCAGGGCAAGAACAGGGAATTCCCGGAAGCGCTGCTAACCTACAACCCCGACGACATTCTTGACGATCCGGAAATAAATCTGGTGGTGGAATTGATAGACGATGCATCGCAAGCCTTCTTTATCGTGAACCGGGCCTTCGAAAAAGGGAAGTCGGTGGTAAGCGCAAATAAGAAGATGATCGCGGAGAACTTCGTAACCTTGCTGGAACTTCATCAGAAAAAAGGTGTTTCGTTCCTTTATGAAGCTGCATGCTGCGCCAGTATTCCGATCATCCGGAATCTAGAAGAATACTACGATAACGATATGCTGGAACTTTTTGAAGGGATTGTAAACGGCTCCACCAACTACATCCTTACACGTATGAACCAGGATGGGGTATCCTTCGATTATGCCCTGAGAGAAGCGCAGGTCCAAGGTTTTGCGGAGACAAATCCCGCCCTTGATGTGGAAGGATATGACTCCAAATACAAACTTACCATTCTCATGGCTCATGCCTTCGGAATCACGGTAAATCCCGATTCTGTTTTCAACTTTGGCATTCACCGCCTGGGAACCGGAGTGATCCGTTACGCACGGGAAAAGGGCTACAAGATCAAACTCATTGCCCGCTCAATGAAACTTGATGGTGATGAATTCATTGCTTATGTGATGCCGCAGTTCATCAAATCAGACAACAACCTCTTTCACGTCGACGGAGTTTACAATGGCGTGATAACAGAAACCTTCTTCTCCGACCGCCAGTTTTTTGTTGGCCGTGGTGCCGGGGCATTTCCAACGGCTTCCGCAGTGTTGTCTGACATTTCAGCAATTTCGTACGACTACCGGTACGAATATAAAAAGCTCACCGGGACCCACCCTGTGCTCACCAACTCGTTCACTGTTGAAGTGCTGATCTCCTGCGGAAGCGTTGATTGTCTTGATGCTTCCGACTTTAACGAGATTGCAGAAGAATACCATGCGAAAGATTTTCATTTTATTGCCGGCGAGATCGACTTCCGGAAACTGACAGGAAGCGCCTGGATCGCTGAACGTGATGTTTCCGTGGTACTCCTGCCTTCGGCACGGGGAAAGCCGGCTTAATGGAAAATGAGGGTTGGTCAAAGGGAATGTTGGTCAAATCTCAGTTTGCAGATGCAGAATCTGTACTTTTGTTTTCAAAATCAACGCCAAGGTGAATAAACAACATTTGACCCTCCTCCTATTGCTTGTTATGGCATACGGCCATGTTTCCGCGCAGATCAAACTGAAAACATACACCAGCGCTACGGATACGTTTTACTGGAAGAAATATGAACATGTGCCTCCACCAGCCCGGCTTAATCTGAAAAAATATACCGTTGCGAATAACGCTTCTCAGGTGGAGACTTTCCTGCAAAACACGCCACAGGCATTCAAAACTTTCATCAGCGATTCGCTTCGGATGCACCCGGAAAAT
Organism: Bacteroidales bacterium; assembly: GCA_025355465.1. Taxonomy (GTDB): domain Bacteria; phylum Bacteroidota; class Bacteroidia; order Bacteroidales; family FEN-979; genus JANXZO01. Next base: position 19,476 of record JANXZO010000073.1, on the reverse strand, counting down.
CCGCCAAAAAAGTACCTGTACGCCATAAACATTAACCATGACGCGCTTCCCGATATCGTATTCAATGGTTCGGGACGCAATGAAACGGAAATGGTACAGATATACATAAACAGAAAAGACAGTTTCGACCTGGTGTTTGAAGATTACCGCTACATTTCCGAATTGTCCGGCGACAAAGCCGGCATTACCGGGGTTGTTACCGGCGACCCGGGAAAAAAGGGTGATTACCGCTATTTCAGGCGATATTATTCCATTGCACACGAGGGAAAATCTGTCGCTTTCATCCGGGGAAAGCAAACGGTGGAATACAAATTCACGCAGCGTCCCGGTAAAGAATTTGAGAACCCACGCCCCTTTAAAGCCATGAACGACACCACCCTCGTAAGGGCATCGGCCCGCTTTATCGATGCTCCTTATGATCCGAAACTAAAAACCTGGGGCAATATTATCTGTGGTTTTACCAAAGTGATCAGCGGAAATATTCTGGCCATGGAGAAAGACGCTGCCGGGTTAATCTGGTACTTTGTTGAGATATTTCCAGACGAGAAACCCGAAAAATCAATCTTCGGCGACCTGGGTAATTATCCGACGTTTATCCACGGATGGCTTCCGTCCGAAGATATTTCCGCCGGCAAGTAAACTGCTTCCCGTTTCAGCCAACCTTGCTGATGGTTTCGAGCCGCGTCAAATCCAGGATCTGGATACTTTTTCCCTTCAGCTCAATAATACCTTCCCGGTGAAACTTGCTCAGGGTGTGAATTACATTTTCGGTAGAACAGCCGGCAAATTGTGATAATTCCTTTCGGGTAAGTGAAAGCGTAAACCCTGATCGCTCATACACGGACCGCGACAGGTACAGCAGAATCTCGGCAATACGGCCATTCACCTGTTTGTGGGCCATGTGTATGAAATTCAGGATGGAATTCTTAAACATACTTGTTATCATCTCCATCAACTTCAAAAGGAACATGCTATTATTGATGGCAATGTCCATGAGAAGCGGATAATCAATGAAACATACGTCGCAATCCTCAACAGCATAAACAGAATAAAGGTTGAACCCGTCATTGAACGCATTGGCGCCCCCGATCATTGCAGGGCCTTTGGTTATCGTCAGGATCAGCCCTTTGCCAACCTCATCTTCCATAGAGAATTTCACAATACCGTATTGCAGAAACACCAGGTGATCGGCTTTCTCTCCCTGCCTCAATATGACCTCTCCCTTGTTGAACCGACACCGTTTCGACTGGTCCTGCAGCCGTTGAAATTCATCAGGTCGAACAAATTGGCAACTGATAACTTTGAACAGACACTGATTACAATCTGTTGGCTTCTTATGTGACAAGTCATCCATGAAACAAATCTATTGTTATAAAAAAGGCTGCCGTTTTGGGGGCAGCCTCTTGATGAATAAATTTATCTAATGTCTTACAATCAGTTTACCTGTTGAAGAGGATTCGCCATTAACCAACAGGGAATAAAAATAGATCCCGTCGCTAAGGTCTGAAACACTCAAAGTTAATTTACCGGAACTGCCCTGCAAAACCTCATGGCGAATCTCGGCACCCAAAATATTGCGGAGGATAACCGTTCCGTTCATACCAGCCGGAAGTGAGTACGTCATACTGACATTGGTGTTTGCAGGGTTCGGATAAACACCTGAAATTTTGGCCTCTGCAGCGTGCTCCTCAAATCCCACAGGAAATACGTTATAGTCGGCAAATACAGAGATGGTATTTGCAGGATTCGAGACATCCCAGAAAACCCACTCGACTTTGCTCTGGCCCATCTTTGTGTTATGCTGATAATGGCCCGAGAAATCCTTTGCGTAAGCTCCTGCATTGATCACCGAATTGGCAAGTGATTCGAAAACGGTAGGCGGATAGCACTGGTTTGCCCAGCAAAAATTAACCGAAGCCTCAGCGAGCAATGAAAGCTCTACCTTTTTGGCTTTGACGGTAACCGCGTTACTGCCATTATTTTTCACCCAGAGATAGAGTACTCCCTCAGGTTTATCAGGTGTACTGTTGATAACCAGGGTGGAGTTTGGGGCGATCGGATTGCCCAAAGTGTCGCTGAGCGATAAACCCGTTTGCGAATAGCCGTAAAAACAGGCCATCGATAAGAGGTAAAGTGACAGTAGAATACGTTTCATAAGTTTGATTTTGCAGTTAGTCAGGTTTAGTTTACAAAAGTAGATAAAAAAACGCAACCAGACAAAAAGCAAATTAAATATTGTACATTTGTTTTGCTTAATAACCCTAACATCCTTTTTCAAATGAAAAATCTTCTCTCGTTGTTTCTCGCACTGTTGATCACTCAAACTATGATTGCACAATCGCAGCGGCTCGTCCTGCTCGAAGAGTTGACCTCCTCCACATGTGGGCCCTGTGCTGGGGTAAATCCGACTTTTCACAACTGGCAGGTCCAGAATCCCACCAAATTCACCTCCATTTACTGGCATGTCAGCTGGCCATCCCCGGGCAACGACCCGATGTACCTGGCCAACAAAGCGGAAAATAATGCCCGCGTCAGTTTTTACGGAGTAGGTTATGTGCCTTTTTCCGTGCTTGATGGCAACTATTACAGCGGCGATGCCGGTGGCTGGAACATGAACAATGTCAATGCACGCTGGGCCATGCCTTCCCCTTTCGAAATCAGCGTGAGGCATCGCGTCTCCACCGGCAACGATTCGGTATACGTCACCATGGTTGCCAGAGTCACCCAGGACATTACGGCGCCCATGACAGCCCAAAATGTAGTGATCGAAAAACATATTCACTTTGCTTCACCGCCGGGGACCAACGGCGAAAAAGATTTTTATAATGTGATGAAAAAAATGCTTCCGGGAGTTAGCGGTACAAATCTTACGAACACCCTGGTCGTAGGCGACTACCTCATTTTCGAAGGCGCATGGAAGTTCGGGATAATTTACAACCCCACGGAAATTGCGGCAGTTTCATTTATCCAGAACAAAACCACCAAGGAGATATACCAGGCGGCAAACAGCTCAACTGATCCTTTGGTAATGCCCTACAACAACGACCTTCAGGTGATGTCGGTGTCGAACTTGCCGATGGCAACCTGCCTTGGCAGGATCTCGCCGGTCATTAATGTCCGGAATAACGGCAACCATACGATAACGACATTCCAGGTTAAATATCAGGTTAATGCCGGCGATCTTCAAACCTACACCTGGACAGGCAGCCTTCCAACGCTTGGCCGAGCCATTATCAACTTTCCTGAATACAACTTCAACGCCCAATCCAACAACACGCTCAGGGTCTATACTGTTACCCCCAATAATCTGGCGGATGAGTACAGAAAAAATGACACGCTGGTTCAGGCTATTAATGGCGGACCGCTAACTGCCAATACGCTTTACTTGTCGCTTCGCACTGACAGCTTGCCGCAGCAAACATCATGGGAGGTTAAAAACTCCCTGGGGCAGGTCATAAAATCAGGCGGGCCATACACCGAGATGCTTCACTCCTATCGCGATACAATTGCACTGCCGGTTTCCGATTGCTATACTTTCACCATGTTTGATACCGGCGGCAACGGACTTTGTTGTTTACACGGCAGCGGGGGTTATGAGATGAAAGATTCGCAGGGTGTGACCGTGGCTACCGGCGGCACCTTTACGTTCTCCCAGACTACAGAATTCAAGCTGGAACCTGCCACCGGGATTAACAATGGCAACAAGTCATTCCTGCTGAATGTTTACCCTAATCCATTTACCAACAATACCAACCTTTCATTCCAGCTCGACCGTGGCGACAATGTTTCATATTCCCTGTACAGCATCATGGGAGAACCCATCCTCACGGCAAAACTGGGCTACCTGAACCCGGGTAATCATGAAGTTACCATTGATGGAAGCGGTATCCGGGCGGGTATTTATATTCTTAAGCTGAGTTCGGGCAATTTGACCACAACACGCAAACTTACGGTGATCAGGTAACTCTTACTGGTTGTGTGAGATCCTTACTTCGATGGCCCCTACACCATATCTGGCCATGGGGGCATCAAAGGTCTCTATTCCCTTATACTTTTGCAGCAGTTCGCGGAGTACGTTTTTCAAAACGCCATTGCCCACACCATGGATGAAGGTTACCTTCAAAAATCCCTGGGACAGGGCTTCGTCCATGCACCGGAGGAAATAGGTTTTCTGAAATTCCAGTATCTCCGATGTTTCCAGGTTAGCAGGATCATCAACCAGTTCGTGAATGTGAAGATCAACCTCAGCTTCCCGGTTGGCAACCCGGTGTTTTCCAAGAATTCCTCCGGGGGCAACATTTTCGCGGGTTAACTCCGCAGCGGGTTGGTTAGAAACAGCTCCGGCCTCCTGAAAATAGTCGGTGAGGGATAACACCCTTACAACGATACCTTTCCCCTCAATTACGCGGTGTTCACGATAGTTTCCCTCTTTGTAAAACCGCTTGCCTTCAACTTTGAATTCAGAATTGAAAGGAGGTAACACCATTGCCGTTTGCTGCTTATGAAAGAGAAATTGCAGGCTGCCTTCGGTCCATTGAACAAGTGTTTCCCTGTTGATTGTCGCCAATAACAGCTTCGAATCCGGAAAAAGGCTTCCATAATCTATCCCTTCAAAATGGCCGGTGTGTGTTTTACTGAAGATGTTGTATAATACATCAAACGAGGTGTTGTTGATTAAAAAAACGTCCATCATGCCGGTGATCAGCCATTTCTGATCATGTGGCACAAACGCCAGCCATAGATCTTCACTTTTCCGGTTGCGGGTAATGAGGGTCGACAATTGCCGAACCCGCTCATCATCAGGCTGTTCAAATTGCTCCTCTCCGTTGTTCGGGGATACGGGAATATCGTAATGAGATTCAAAAAAACGGCCTCCGGCATCTTTCGGATCCATCAATATTAACTCACTGATCATGGTGGGGATTTCAAAACCCTCCTCCACCATGATACTGACCATCCGGCTGTCGATGATCTTCATCACCACTCCCCCGCCGGAGGCATTCAAAAATTTTACTTTATCACCTGGTTTTAACATGTGCCGGTATTTTGGGGAGTTTAGTTACCTAGTTTACCCGTTGCAAAGGTACCTGTAAAATTTCATATTTGGTTCAGTCCAAATAAAAGATGCTGATTGCTAGGTATTCTGCAGGATGTTAGGGGAACAACCTAATAATCAAAAAAGTTGAATTAAATTATTTTTACTATCTTGCGCCCAGTATTAACCAAAAAACAGTCATTATGAGGAGATTTACAACCCTGTTGCTATTCGTATGTTTAGCAGCAACCACTACATTTGGCGGTGGTTACCAGGTAGGCCTTCACAGCATGCGGAACATCGGCATGGGGCTCATCGGGACTTCGCTCAGCTATGATGCCAGCGCATTATTCTACAATCCAGGCGGAGCTGCCTTTGTAAAAGACAAATGGAGTTTTTCAGGCGGTGTCAGCTTTTTAATGGCCCGTACTACATTCCAGGCAACAGATGTTAATTATCAGACTCATCTGAAATCACAGATCAATACACCGTTGTACTTTTATGCAGCGTTTAAACCGACCAAAGATCTGAGCGTGGGTCTTGCCATCAACACCCCCTACGGAAACAGTCTTGCATGGGAGGACAACTGGAAAGGTCGTTTCCTGATCCAGAATCTCTCGTTCAAAGCTTTTACATTCCAGCCAACTGTCTCTTACAAATTTGGTGATATCCTCGGCATCGGTGTCGGCCTCGTTTATGCAACCGGCAGTGTCGACATGAATAAAGCCGTTCCTGTAAACGGGAACGATGTACCCGAAGGAAGTGTGAACATTAAAGGTAATGCCAGCAGTTTCGGGTTTAACGCCGGTATCATGGTTCATCCCGTCAAAGGGTTAAGCATCGGTATCGACTACAGGTCCAAAATCGAGATGAAAGTAAAGGGCGGAACAGCAACTTTTACCGTGCCTGCCTCACTGGGCGGCAGTTTCCCCAATACCAACGTAGACGTTATGCTCCCGCTGCCGGCCAACCTCGACTTCGGAGCATCCTATGAGTTTGGCAAATCAAACCAGTTCATGATCGGGATCAACCTTTGTTATGTATTCTGGAATACTTACGATTCTCTCATCTTCAATTTCGAAAAAGTCTCCCCGACCCAGGCCATCACCCGCTCAGCAGTTCCGGCTTTGTACCAGAGTCGCCTGATTCCGCGTATCGGTTTCCAGTATAAGATAAACGAAGTGGTTACTGTTCGTTGCGGTGGTTACTATGACCCCTCTCCGGTACAATCCGATTATCTTAATCCGCAAACACCCAGCACAGACCAGGTTGGTCTGACCTGCGGACTTTCTGTCAATCCGTTCAAAGGGTTCAGCATCGATGCGGCTTTCCTTTATATTATGGGAACCCAGAGAACCGGTTCATTCAGTCCTGATAATTTTAAGGGAACCTACAGCAATGCGGTTTATTCCCCGGGAATTGGTCTGTCCTATAGTTTTTAACGTTTAAAATATAATCCATTATGAAAAAACTATTATTCATCATATTATCCCTGGCGCTGTTCACCGCTTGCGAGCGAAAGATCAATGAATTCAGTGTCACTACGGGTTCGGCAAACTTTAAAACCTACGTGGCTTTGGGTAATTCACTGGTTGCCGGATACGCCGATGGCGCTCTGTACAAATCAGGACAAGCTTATTCCACTCCGGCCATCATTGCCAGGCAGCTTCAGCTTGCCGGATGCGGACCATTTGTTCAACCTGTCGTTACAAGTGAATATGGGGTAGGTTTCCCGGGTTCGGGCCCCCGGCTCGTTCTTGGTCCTTCCACTGCCTGTGACGGGTCAGTATCTTTAGGGCCTGTTCCCTACATCGGAGAAAAGGAACCTCTTGCTCCTGTAGGCTATGTTGTTCAAAATCTGGGTATCCCCGGGATGAAGTCGTTCCATATGTTTGCCCCTGGTTATGGAAGTCCGCTGGGCCTGACGACCAATCCCCCGACAGCAAATCCATATTATGTTCGTTTCTGCACCGAACCCATGAATCCCAACTTTAAGGTTGTTGACGAGTTCCCGAAACTTATGCCGACATTCTTTACCATGCAGCTGGGCGACAATGATGTACTGTCCTATGCTCTTTCAGGAGGTGTTGGCGACGTAATTACCGACCCGGCCCTTTTCGCACAGACAATGGGAGGAACTTTACAGGCACTGAAGGCCACCGGAGCCAATGGTGTTGTAGCAACCATTCCCGATGTTACCTCCATCCCATACTTTACCACCGTACCTTACAATGGTATCGTATTGACCCGGCAGACACTTGTTGACTCCATCAATTTTTTCATGTCAACCTACTTCGGCCTTCCCCAGCTTGTTTATAAACTTGGGCAAAATCCATTCCTCGTTGCCGACCCCACCTCACCACACCCGGTGTTCAAGGTACGTTTCATGAAACCAGGCGAACTGGTTCTTCTGTCAGTACCTCAGGATTCGCTGAAGTGCTATGGCATGGGAATCATAAGCCGCATCACCTCAACTCCTTGGGCTATTCCAACAGAATATGTACTCACTGAGGATGAACTCGCGAACATCCAGGTTGCGACCACTGCTTACAACGACATTATCACAAAACAGCTTGCCCCCACTTTCGGAGTAGGCATCGTTGATCTGAATGCCAAAATGAAACAGCTTCAGTCAGGAATCGTATGGGACGGCATCAAAATGAATGCTAACTATGTAACCGGCGGAGCATTCTCACTGGATGGTATCCACCTCAACCCGCGTGGTTGTGCATTGTCGGCCAACTATTTTATTGAAGCCATCAACGCAAAATTCGGAAGCACAATTCCACAGGTTGACATTACCCAGTATCCCGGGGTGAAGTTTCCATAATACTAAATGGCGAAATGGTGAAATGGTGAAATGGTGAAATAGCGAAGCGGAGTTCGGCGGAACCAAATTGCCAAATTGCGAAATCCTGAAGGTAGGGGCGACTTAAGTGGTTGCCCCTACTTTTGTTTTAACCAGTTCACCATTTTGGTGATGGCTCTGCCACGGTGGCTTATTCCATTTTTCAGGTAGGGAGGCATGGCAGCAAAGGTTTGATGCTGACCGTCGGGTCTGAAAACCGGGTCGTAACCAAAACCACCCGCTCCTTCCCGTTCCGTTGTAATCACGCCATCAACCCTGCCTTCAAAGAGATATTCTTTTCCATCAACAATGAGGCATACGACTGTGCGGAAGCAGGCTCGCCGGTTGTTTAACCCGGTCATCTCTGTCAGTATTTTTTGCACGTTGTCATCGAAACTGCATCCCTCCCCGGCATACCGTGCAGAATATACACCAGGACGGCCCTCCAGTGCCTCAATCTCCAGTCCGGTATCGTCGGCAAAACAGTTTATCCCAATACGGTCGTAGATAAACCACGCCTTCTGGGCAGCATTCCCCTCAAGGGTGTCCTGCGTTTCCGGTATCTCAACATCCAGCTGAACATCGTTCAGGGAAAGTAACCTGTAATCAGCTCCGAGAATCTCACGAACCTCGCGCAGTTTGTGTTGGTTATTGGTTGCAAAAAGAATCTCCTTCATCATTTCCTCAACGCTTAATACCTAACTCCTCATTGATTAGCCGTGTTAACAATTCTGTGAAGCTCCAACCCTGTGCTTTTGCCATTTTTGGAACGATGCTGGCTGCCGAGAGTCCGGGTACCGTATTGACCTCCAGAAAATAAAATTTCTTCCCGTTATAGATGTAGTCGAAGCGCACAACACCCTTGCAATTCAGCCGCTCATAAAGCATGCAGGAAATTTCGTGGCAGGTTGCTGCGGTTTTATCGGGCACATCGGCCGGAACGACCTCGTCGGCCATTCCTTTCTTGTATTTTGCTTCATAATCGAAATACTCCCTTTTCGGGATTATTTCGGTTACCGGCAAGGCCACTACCCGGCCTTGGGTGCGCAACACACCGCAAGTCAGTTCACGCCCTTTGATAAACTCCTCCACGATGATCTCGTTATCTTCGTTAAAAGCCAGTTTTAATGCCGGTTTTAATTCCCTGGCTTCATTCACCTTGGACATCCCAACGCTGGATCCGCCATTGTTGGGTTTAACAAAGAGGGGGAATGAAAGCTGCTTCAGTATCTCCGGAACCGGATCGGGTCCACCTTTAAAAAGATGAAGCGACCGGGCGGTGAAGACGCCGGTTGATGCCACCACATTTTTACAAAACTGCTTGTTGAAGGTGAGCGCCGAAGTTGTCACATCACAGGAGGTATATGGAATTCCAAGCATATCGAAATACCCTTGTAACCTTCCGTTTTCGCCAGGCGTGCCGTGAATGGCATTGAAAACAATGGAGAAGCGGATCTTCCGTTTGCCGATGGTGAGTGAAAAATCGTTTTTATCAACGGGAAATTTCTTACGTCCGATGATATAATTCCATCCTTTGCCTTTTATTTCAATGAGATAGGGAATAAACTTGCCGGGATCGAGGTTAAGTTCAACCTGACGCCCGCTTTTCATGGATATACCGTACTCTCCGGAATCACCCCCTGCTACGATCGCAACATTCATCATATGAACACTTTTAAGCAACGCAAAAGTAAGACAAAAATATGCTTCTTGCGCAAAATTCAATTTTTCCGTAAGTTTGCAGATTGCTAAGGCAAAAACACAATAATAAAGGCGTTTTCGGGTTATTCAGATAAAGCGGCGAATGGGTTTTTTACACTTCCTTTTCTCGAAGAAATTCCTCAAGCATTTCCTGATCTCTATAGGGATCACCGCCGTACTGGTTTGGATCACACTGCAATCGTTGTCATGGTACACAAAGCACGACAATTATATCATTGTTCCTGATTACCGTGGGCTGTACGTACGGGATGTGCTTGGCAACCCGGATAACCGCGAATACCAATTTTCGGTGATCGACTCGATTTTTGATCCGGGTAAACCCAAAGGATCTATTTTATCCCAGGACCCTTATCCGGGATCGAAGGTCAAAACCAACCGGATGATCTATTTTACCATTACCTCCTTCATCCCTGAAAAGACCACCATGCCCGATCTGCGCGATCTGACCCTGAGACAGGCGTTATCAATGCTGGAATCAGCCGGATTGAAACTTGGCCGGCTTTTATATATCCGCTCGTTTGATGAAGATGCAGTACAAAATCAGCTCTTCGAAGGACGACCGATTAAGACAGGCACCACCCTCGACAAAGGTTCATTGATAGATCTCACGGTTGGGATGGGTGCCAAAGCGGCCGAGATGAAAATGGATTCAACGGAGGCTGATAGTGTAAATTAAGGGCAACAGGGGAGTTTTAATTACTAATTATCAAAGGGTTTGATGCGTATTTTTGGTGTAATATTGGTTTTGGTTTTGTTCGCTCCTGCAGCATTTTGCCAGGAGTACCTCACAGGCCAGCAGGAAAATCCGGTCGTGAAAGCTGCTGCCAGCCATTCAGCCCAGGTAAAGGCAACCTACGCAGGTTTGGATACAATTCCAATATCTGTGCCTTTTTTCGATGATTTCTCCGGGAACTCTGTCTTTCCTTCACCCGATCGATGGATTGACCGTGATGGTTTCGTGAACAACGACTACCCCGTTTTCCCGGTTAATCTCGGGGCGCTGACCATGGATGCCATCAATGACTCCGGACTTATGTACCGCAATGCGGTTCCCGGACCCACGAATTTTATTGCCGACCATCTAACGTCGAGGTATATTCGCCTGGATTCGGTATTCAGCCCGGTTCCCAGAAAACTCACCCTGGCCGATTCGGTCTACCTCAGTTTCTACTACCAACCCCAGGGACGGGCTTACCGTGGCCCCGCTGCCAGCGACTCACTTATCCTTCAGTACCTTACCCGTCCGGCTTACGACACGCTCATTGGCGACACCGCCGTTCTGCACATACCCGACAAATGGCAGCTCATCTGGTATGACAACGGCATGCAACTCGATACTTTTTACAACCACCACAACACCTATTTCCGTCAGGTGATGCTCGCGGTAACCGATACTGCAAAATACTTTAAGAAGAAATTCCGGTTCCGGTTTCTCAATTATGTAAGCCTTGCCAGTTCGGCGGAGCCAAGCTGGCAGAGTAACTGCGACCAGTGGAACATCGACAATGTGTACCTCAATATCGGACGAAGCGCATCAGACACAATCTACCCAGAGCTTCGCTTCATCGAGCGACCACCTTCCCTTCTAAGTCGTTACGAATCAATGCCCTATCCGCAATATTCCGATGATCCTACCAACGAGATCCGGGATTCGATTGATGTGATGATCAGTAACAGGGATATAAACAGTCATCTATCGGCCTACAACTACACCGTTACAAATCCGTCCGGAACTTTCAGCAAAACCTACAGCGGCGGGACTTACAACATCCAGCCATTCTACACGCATGGTTACGTTACCTTCCCGCCATTTGCCCATCCCGCCGTACCGTTCCTCTTCCCGATAAGCCAGGCTGACAGTGCGGTATTTAAAATGACACATATTGTGAGGGACAACGCCCCGGGGTCGTCATTTGGTGATACCATTGTAGGCTACCAGCGGTTTTACAACTATTTTGCCTACGACGACGGAACGCCCGAAGCAGGTTACGGATTAAGTCCGGCCGGTTCAAAGCTTGCCGTAAAATTCAAGCTGAACAAATCACCCGATACCCTTCGTGCCATCCAGTTTTACTTTAACCACACACTTGGATATAACAACCAGCAATGGTTTTACCTCTGTGTCTGGAATGATAATTCCGGAACACCCGGAGATACCATCTGGTCGGAGCTGGTCATGCCCCGGTTCACCGATAGCCTCAATAAATTCGTGACATACCATATCCCTGAAGGACTGCGTATTACAGGAACCTTCTATGTAGGCTGGATCCAGACCACCAACGATAACCTCAATGTTGGTTTCGACCGGTACAACAACAGTCAGTTGCAGATCTATTACAACTCTCTTGGCCAATGGGTTAACAGCTCCTTTACCGGGTCGTTGATGATCCGTCCGGTGGTTGGAAAGCCAATCCCGCTGGGGATTCAGGAGCAAGCCGGAGAAGTCATCAACATGAAGGTATTCCCGAACCCCTGCCACGGGAGCACGCTGACATTGCAGGTTCCGGCAACAGGACAATCACAGAAGTTCATGGAAAGCTCCATGATGTTTGTTACCAACATTTACGGACAAACACTCCTCCGCACAGGGTTCAACTCCAACCTTGATGTTTCGGTACTTTCCAACGGCCTCTATTTTCTTGAAATAAGAGGTTCTGACGGAGGGCGCAAAGCAACCACCCGGTTTATCATTTCCAGGTAATGGAATTCAGCCCGGATCCCGACATTGATCAGCCCGACACAGCGGACGATTCCAACGAGTTGTATGAACATTTCCGGTTTATCGTTGATAAGGGTCAGGCACTGGTCCGCATCGACAAATACCTGATGGCCAAAATTGAGAATGCCTCCCGCAACAGAATTCAAAATGCTGCCCATGCCGGTAACATTCTCGTGAATGACAAGGTGATAAAACCAAATTACCGGGTTAAGCCACGCGACGTAATCTCCATCGTATTGGCCTATCCGCCCCGCGACACCGGGATCTATCCAGAGAATATTCCCATCGACATCGTGTTTGAGGACGCTGACATCATTGTCGTGCACAAGGCTCCGGGCATGGTAGTCCATCCCGGTCACGGCAATTTCACCGGAACCCTTCAAAATGCCCTCCTTTTTCATATGCAGCAGCAGGAAAATGATACGAAGGAGGAACCAAAACCCTACCTGGTGCATCGTATCGACAAAGATACCAGCGGCATCATGCTGGTTGCAAAAAACGAATTTGCCCAGACCCGGATTGCGAAGCAGTTTTTCGACCATACCATCGACCGGACCTATGTGGCGCTTGTTTGGGGAAATATTGACCAGGATTCAGGAACCATAACGGGGAATATCGGCCGCGACCTTCGCAACAGGCTGGTGATGTCGGTATACCAGAATCCTGACAAAGGAAGGCATGCCGTGACCCATTTCCGGGTATTGGAACGGCTTGGCTATGTGACCCTTGTTGAATGCAGACTTGAGACCGGCCGTACCCATCAGATCAGGGTTCATTTTAAACATATCGGGCATCCGCTCTTCAACGATGAAAGCTACGGCGGAAGCGAAATCCTGAAGGGAACTACCTTTACCAAATACAAGCAATTTGTTCAAAACTGCTTTAAATTGATTCCCCGGCAGGCCCTTCATGCCAAATCGCTGGGATTTGTTCATCCAACATCACAGAAGTTGGTTAAGATTGATTCCGAGTACCCCCCCGACCTGCTGGCTGTCATTGAGAAATGGAGGGATTACAGTAGTCACAAAGCCTTATATGAATAGCTAACCGCCGCGAATGAACCAAGTTTTCCGTTACCTTTCATCAATCTGGTTCTGGGGGGAGATGTTCCTCGTTTCTGCCATCATGTTCCCTTTTTTCTGCCTGCTTTACCTTCTTACCGTATGCATTGACAAGCGGCTTTTCCTGATGCATAAATTCACCTGTCTCTGGTCTTTCATTGTGCTGAAAATAAATCCTTTGTGGAGGATAAAGGTAATCGGAAAGAATAAAATCAATCCTCGGGAGGCCTACCTGATGGTTTCAAATCATCAGTCGGGTGCCGATATTTTTGTATTGTTCCTGATGGGGTCGCATTTCAAATGGGTAGCAAAAAAATCATTGTTCTATTTCCCGATCATTGGCTGGACCATGGCGCTGAATCATTACATCGCTCTTGAAAGAGGAAAAGGGAGCAGCATGCGGAAAATGATGGAAAATGCTGCCCGTAAGCTCGAAGCGGGCAGCTCTGTCATGATCTTTCCGGAAGGAACACGTTCGGATAACGGGAACCTGCAACCTTTTAAAAGCGGTGCATTCCATCTGGCCCTTGAGAATCAGCGTCCGATATTGCCGGTCGCCATCAAAGGCACCTCCAGGGCGATACAGAAGGGTGGATTCCTGATTAACAAAAACCATGATATCCGGGCTTTGGTTCTCGATCCGATTCCCTACGAGCACATCAGCGGGATGGATTCAAAGCAGGTAACACGGATGGTTCACGACCTGATTCAGAAGGCGCTAGCAGAATAAGCGGCTAATTTACCGCCCGGTATAACGAATCCCGCTCAACCGGAACCCGCTGTGCATCGGTGATCATTTCCCGCATCTCCGATACAGTCATCACAGGACTTTGCTCCTCTGCACCGGCAAGCGAATAGATCCTGGTAGAATCATTGATGGTGCCGTCGAGATCGTCCACCCCGAAGGAGAGCGATACCCGTGCAAGTTTTCTGCCCACAGCGGGCCAGTAAGCCTTCAGGTGTGGAAAATTATCCAGGTAGATCCGGGAGATGGCGTACATTTTCATATCCTCCACCACAGAAACCTCCGTAATCCCTGACATCTCGTTGTTGGTATTGCGAAACTTCAGCGGGATAAAAGCATTGAAGCCGCTGGTCCGGTCCTGCAGCCGGCGCAACCGGTCAAGGTGATCAATCCTGTGGGAATAATGCTCCCGGTGGCCGTACAGCATGGTGGCATTTGAGGGCAGCCCCAACCTGTGCGCAGCTTCATGAATAGCAAGCCAGGCTTCGGAAGTGGATTTCATACCACAGATGATTTTACGAATTGTTTCGTCGAAAATTTCAGCGCCACCACCGGGAATCGAGTCGAGACCACATGATTTAAGGTAGGCAAGTCCTGCTTCTATATCCATGCCCGCTTTGGCGATCATATAATCAAGCTCAACCGCCGAATAGGCTTTAATGTGCAGGTCAGGACGGGCCTCCCGGATTAGTTTAAGGAGCTCGCCATAATAATGAATGTCCCGGTCGGGATGCACAGCACCGGTGATATGCACTTCACCCACATTTTTATCCTGGGCCAGAACTTTCCCCAAGATCTCTTCCCGGGTCAGTTCCCATTTATCGGGACTGAAATGGTGAGAATAGGAGCAGAATTTGCATTTGTTAACACAAATATTTGTCGGCTCAATATGGAAATTACGAATGAAATAGGCCTTGTTTCCATTCAACCGCTCCCTTACGAGGTCGGCAAGCATGCCGAGAAATCCGAGTTCGCCGTGCTCAAAAAGCAGCAGTCCATCCTCCGGGGAAATCCGTTCTGCCCGGTTTACTTTGTCTGCAATGACTTTCATCGCAGTATTGATTTCTGAATACTCCACGATTAATTTTTAATGATTTTCGTCACGACATGCCGTTCCCCTTCCGTGAAACCGAGAAGGTACAGCCCGGGAGCAAACCCGGAAACATCCAGGCTGAAAGTATCGGATTCTCCGACGTTGATCACCCGCATCAGCAGAATTTTACCCCGGATATCCCTTAACTCGGCTTTAACGCTGGTTGCAGCTCCTGCCCACCTGATGCACACTGCCTTGTCAACAGGGTTCGGAAAAACGGTAATCCGGGATTCCGGATTGATGGCAGTTAATCCGACTGACCGGCCTGAAATTTTCAACACCCCTGTACTGTCGGGGTCCAGCCAGTATTTGAGTACACTGGCTGAATCTGTTCCGTTTTTGTCCCAATGGTAGGAAAATTTTCCATAGTAATCCGGGAGGGTCAAAGAGGAGGAGTCGCACATCGAATCGCCACCGGTGAGTGTGCCTACAAGCAGTCCGTTATTATCAAATATGGGTGAACCGGAGGAACCTCCTTCAGTTACTCCGTGGCCGTTTGCGGTTCCAGCCCAACTCACCCGCCAATGAGAGGGATGGGAATATCCGCTCCAGCTGGAGGTGATGAGTGGTTGGGTATAGGTGGATATCTTCTTTATGTCGCCTTGCGGATGGTGAATCCCAACACCCGACGGACTGGCAATATTTTCACGGCTCCAGCCATTAAAATAGGCCTGATAGGATTCCGGAATGGGCTGGTTCAGCAGAACAAGAAAGAAATCAGAACCGTTTTCTCCGGCATGTGCTTTCAATTTGGCTCCGGTGAGCGAAGTATGGGCTGGTTCAACCGGTGGATTCGGACAGGTTGCAGACTGGTAGTTAAAGTAAAAAATCCACTTACTGAGGTCATCTGCCGTTGAAAGTTTACCACAATGGTCGGCCGTCAGCACATAAGGAGTTCCGTCATTCCGGGTATTGTTTAATACGGAACCGGAGCACCATAACGTAGACCCACCGCGCTTTACCTCGATCCTTGTCACTCCTTTTTCCTGTAACACAGAACCTGCTCCTTCGCTGCAGTTGACATTCACTTCGCAAACTCCCGCGCTGCCGAAACCTGTTTTAAGGCGGGGATCAGACACACCCCGGTAGGCATAGGCAACTTCGGATATGTGGAGGTCCGGGGGAGTGAGGTTCCCGAGGTCATTATATTCGAGGGTGAGCTGGTCGCCCATTATGAGGCTTGTTGCAAAGGTGTTCATGGTATTGTTATTCAGCGATGTAAAAGCGCCAAGCAGCTGTGTTCTCCCCGGGTTGTACACAAAAAGCTTACCTCCATCTGGCAATCGGAAGCGATCGAAATAAAGTGTCATGGCCAGCGCTCCGGTAGCAGAAATGGTTAGTCTCCATACCCTTGAACCGTCCATCGCGGTAGTCCATGAACCATTGGTGCTGAAATCAATATCTGCGGGCAGGTTCACTGCAAACCGGTAAGGAACCGGCACCAGGCTGTCTTCCCTGCGCAACGGCTCCAGTTCGGGTGGGTTTAGCACGACCCATGACCGGCTGTCGGGAGCCATCGATAACCTTACGCTGCGGGGCACACCACCCTGGCTAACCTGGCCCGACACAGAAGGGTGCATCACAAAAAGCAAACAACAAACAACAAAACCTGCGACAATCCGGGTAGCTGGTATCATACCGTTATAATAAGATTTAATCGATCACCGAAATTTTGCGGAACCGGGTCACTCCATCTTTGGTTATCCGCAACGTGTAGAGTCCGGCCATAACACCTGTCAAATGGATGGATGACTGCAGCTGTCCGCCGGGTAAATTAACCGACCGGACCACAACACCGGCAAGGTTCATGAGTTCAACCTGGATGTTGTCATGGCTAAGGCGGCTGAATTTCAAGAACAGCTCCCCTTTAGCCGGGTTGGGGAAGACCACGATGGGTTCAGGTGCCATCGCATCTTCAACACCTGCAACTGAATTGATTGAAATATCATCGATCATCAAAATGAATGCATCGTTGGAGACGTTCTGAAATCCGATAAGGACATCCTTCCCGGAATATGCGTTCAGGTCGTAGCTCTTTTTTGTCCAGGTATCGGTAGCCTGCTCCGGAGAGCTCGTCAGCGGGGTGAAACTGGCCGGATCTGCATTGGTCAGTGATACGCCGACATTATACTTTTCGGGACCGTAAGAGGTGTTGTATGCCTGAACCCAGAATTCCAGTGAGGCGTTTGTCCCAAGACTTAGTTTGGGTGAAATAAGCCATTTGTTGTTGGGGTTTTTGGGTGGCATCGAAGAGAAACTGCAACCCAGTTTCTGACCTGAATGAGGTACCATATTTGCTAACGGCGGGACAGTTTTTGAAGGATTAAAACAAATCCAGGCCATTGGGGAGCCGCCGCCCGGAAATGCAACTCCGGTAATTCCATAGGTGTCGCCTCCGCCGATATCGCGGGTAATCCAGGGAATGAAGATCGTTGAAAAATCAGTCAGTGAGTCGAAGTCAAGCGACATGGAGGAGGGATAGCCGGTAACGGTTATATAACCGGCTTTGGTCTCCGTATCGGAAGCTGTTCCGTTGCCAACCGTAAGGGTAACATCGTATGTTCCAACGGTATTGAACCTGACACCCTGAGGGTTTTGCATAATCGAACTTCCCGGTGTGCCTCCGTCAAAAGTCCAGCTCCAGCTGGTAGGGATCCCTGATGACTGGTCGAAGAAATTGATCAGGTCGCCGGCCCGTACAATGGTCTTGCTGGCCGTAAAATTAGCAGTCAGCGAACCAGCCGAGTTCGGCTTAATCTCAAGATCGTCGATCATCAGGATGAAATTGTCGTTCGATACGCACTGAATGGCAACATAAACCTTCTGGTTCTTATAATTTGTGAGGGTAAATCCTTTGCGGGTCCACAGCACCGGGGCTTCCAGCGGACTGGCGCCGGAGATGACCGTGAAACTGGAAGGGAGGCTATCGGTGGTAGAGACCGCCACGTTAAATTTCTCAAGTCCATATTCACCGGTGTACGACTTAACCCAGAATGTGAATTCGGGATTATCGCCAAGCTGCACCTTGGGCGAGATAAACCAGTCGTTGTTCGACGGCGGATTCGACGAAAAACAGGCACCAAAACGTTTTCCGGAATGGGGCTGAAGTTCGGGATCGTTGCTCATCGAAGGCGCAACCGAATCGGGGTTAAAGCAGATGAAAGCCATCGGGCTGCCGTTGTGCGGAAAGGTGTGCAATTGAATGCTGTAAGTTGGATTGCCATCAAGGTCAACGGATGTCCAGGGATTAAAGGCAAGCGAGAAATCGGGAACATTCTCAAAGTCCATGACATACGCCGGAGGGGCTGGTGTACTCGGAACCAGTCCGAAAATAGCTCCCTGATTAGAGGTAAAATTGTTATTGCCCGGGGTAAGCATGCTCAGGTAAAAGTAACCGTCATTCGCTCCGCCCTTACCCCAGTTGAAATGGAAATAGTCGGTACCCTGGTATCCATCGCAGATGAAGACCTGTCCGTTGCTCCCCACACTGTCACCATAATATATAACCGGATGACCGGCATCAATTTCTGCGCGCAACATGGCATTCCAGGCCGCAGTAGTAAAGTTGTCCTTCCATTTCAACTGAGCGGCACCGGAATAATTGAAATAAAGTTTAAAAGCGCTGTCGATCTTTGAGAAGGTGGACCGGGATCTGACAGGGCCGAAATCCATCTCCTGGGCAACCCCGCACTGGTACAACAAAGTGGCCAGCGCATCGTTTACGGTGGTGATGGAGTCGGGCATTGCAGACCAGGTATAGGTTGTGGCAGAAAAATCGGCGGTGATGTTCCCGTACACCGGATGGTTATAGGCATGCTGGCCGGTGCCGTGTTCAGGATAACTGTAGAATTTCATCAGCTGGGCCATGGCAACAGCTCCGCTACCTGCAAGTGCGTGAAGACAACTCCCTGTGGCTGTAGCATCATTGGGGCAGGAAGCGTTATAAAAACAGCCCTGGTTCCATCGTGTCGCAATTAATGGTACCGCGTTGGATACCGATGGCACGACCGGCTGACCGGATAAAAGAAAGGGCACTGAGATGAAGAGTATGAGGGCAGGGAAAATTCTCCTGATTTTCATGGTTACCTGATTACGATTTGAAAATACAAAGGTAGTTACTAATCAGTCGCATTTATAATCGGCAATGACATTCAAAGCAGGCAACACCTTTTGCCCATTTTTAATGGCAGTGTCAATAATGGATCTCAGGATGGCAAAGTTTTCAGCAGCATTAAACACCTTGAACTGGCCGG
>JANXZO010000047.1 GCA_025355465.1 Bacteroidales bacterium | reverse complement strand
TTCCTTTGTAAGAGTAACCTTATATGTAGTCATAGCCTTTTTTCGGCTAAGATACGAAATTATATTAATTACGTCATATTAATTGTGACGTGACACTAGGCCTCCCTCATGATAAAATATTTAACCCTTCTGCCGGCATTCCTTATTTCGGCGGTTTGCTTTGCACAGAATACCGACTGGCAAACCACCTACGAGAAGTCAGGATTTACTGACACCCCGCGATACGAGGAAACCATCAACTATTGTAAGCGACTGGCCGATGCCTCCGCTTTCGTTACTTATACCGCTTTCGGTACCAGTCCGCAGGGCCGCGACCTCCCTTTGCTGATCCTCGACAGGGATGGTTTAACGGAGCCTGAGGCGATCCGTGCTTCCGGAAGAACCATTCTGCTCATCCAGGCATGCATTCATGCGGGTGAATGCGAAGGAAAAGACGCTGGGTTAATGCTGTTTCGCGACCTGGCAATGAGCAAAAATCCAGATCTTTTGCAGAACGTGTCGATCCTCTTCATTCCAATTTTTAATGTTGATGGGCATGAGCGTTTCGGAGCCTACAACCGGATAAACCAGAATGGTCCCCGGGAGATGGGCTGGCGTGTCACTGCAAACAACCTCAACCTGAACCGCGACTACCTCAAAGCCGATGCCCCGGAGATGCAATGCTGGCTCCGGCTGTTCAACAGATGGATGCCCGACTTTTTCATCGATGCCCATACTACAGATGGGGCAGATTACCAATACGTTTTAACTTACCAGATGGAGATTTTCGGAGATATGGACGAGAATCTCACCAGCTGGTCGCGTAACCGCTTTATCCCTGTATTCAAAGAACACATGAATGCCGGTGGTTTTCCGGTTTTCCCCTACGTGGATTTCCGTAACTGGCATGATCCCCGCAGTGGCCTCATCACCGAGGTTGCTCCTCCGATGCTTTCTCAGGGATATGCAGCATTAAGAAACCGACCCGGCCTGCTTATTGAGACGCACATGCTAAAACCATATAAACAGCGGGTTGATGCCACCTATGAGTGCTTTATAACTACCCTCGAAATCCTTGGCAAAGAATCGTCTGCACTTCGAACGCTGGTCTCAAAAGCCGATGAATCCTTGTGCGGCGAATCATTTCTCACCAGCCGCTTTCCGCTTCAATTCGAAACCCTGATGAACGACAGTACCATGGTGGATTTTCTGGGGATAGAGTATCGTACCGACAAGAGCGATCTGAGTGGGGGCAACTGGTTTAAATACAGTAAAACACCGGTCACCTTCAAACTTCCCTATTTCTGCAAAACCCGCCCGACTGAAACAATCCGGTTGCCTTATGCATATGTCATTCCTGCCCAATGGAAGGATGTTATTGATAAACTCAGGCTTCACGGTATCCGGCTGAAGACGATCGAAAAACCGGTCACATTGAAGATTGAGACATACCGGTTTAAAAATCCGAAATGGCAGGCAAGCCCGTACGAGGGCCGACATCCCATGACAAATATCGAAACTGAAGCGGTTACCGAGGAGCAATGGTTCCCGGCAGGATCGGTGATTGTTGAGACCATGCAGCCGGCAGGCCGCATAATCCCTCACATTTTGGAACCAAAGGGCAACGGATCATACGTTTACTGGGGATTTTTCGATGCCACCTTTGAGCAGAAGGAGTATGGGGAATCTTACGTTATTGAGAAGATGGCACTTGATATGCTGGCCGCCGATCCTGCCCTGAAGGAAGAATTTGAGAAAAAGAGAGCATCGGATACGGCCTTCGCCAAAAATTCGCGGGATATCTTGAATTGGTTTTACGACAAATCGCCTTATGTCGACAGTCGCTTAAAAATTTATCCTATTGGAAAAATATACGACCGTGCAGTGATATCCGGATTAAAATAAGGATGCTTTGCAAGAAGAGACCCATCGAAGGCATCTCTAATTCACGCGGATCAACGGTTCTCCATCCGATATTTTCCCAATGATGGAGGCATAACTGATGCCGGCATCGTGCATTGCAGTAACCATATTCATAGCATCCTTTTCAGGAATGGAGATTAACAATCCGCCGGATGTCTGGGCATCCGACAGCAATACCTTCATCAATTCGGGGATACTTCCACCCCATCGTATAATGTCGGCCACATATAGCATGTTGTTTCTGGTCCCTCCCGGAATGGCGCCTGCAGCAGCGTAACCCCAGGCTTCAGAAATAAACGGGATTTTATCCGAAAAAAGTTCCGCAGACACGCCCCCTCCTTTCACCATTTCACGAAGGTGACCAAGTAACCCAAATCCGGTTACATCGGTACAAGCATTCACGGCAAAGTCAAGCATAATCTCTCCCGGCTTTCGGTTCAACCCGGCCATGATCTCCATCACCGTATTTTTGGTTTTTTCATCGGCCAGTCCACGCTTTATAGCAGTAGTAATGATCCCGGTTCCGATTGGTTTGGTCAATACCAGCATATCTCCTGGTTTAGCCTCCGAATTGCGAAGGATCTTTCCAGGATGAACCATCCCGGTGACAACGAGTCCGAATTTCGGTTCACTGTCCTCGACACTGTGTCCACCGATGATCCTTATCCCCGCCTCCGCCACCTTGTCATTTGCTCCTTTAAGGATTCGATGCAGTACCCCGATGGGAAGTTTTTTATCGGGAAACCCCACGATACTCAGTGCAAACAAAGGTTTCCCGCCCATGGCATATACATCACTCAGGGCATTTGCCGCTGCGATGGCGCCGTAAGCATAGGGATCATCCACCACAGGCGGAATGAAGTCCACTGTCTGTACTATTGCACGCTCAGCATCCAGCCTGTAAACAGCCGCATCATCCGCCGTTTCAAAACCCACCAATACGTCGGGATCCGATCCCGCAGGAAGCTCCTGAAGAATTCTATCAAGCAGCTGGGGTCTGATCTTGCAGGCACACCCAAGGGCATGTGTATATTCCGTAAGCCTGACATCGGGGTGTTCTGGAATTCCTTCAAAAGCAGCATCCCCTGTCAGCCTTCGGTATGCCTCCGAAATCATCGGTATGGCCCGCAAAATTTCCTCTTCGGTAGTCGTGCGGCCTGTCGAAAACCTTACCGTTCCGATCGCATACGCTTCCGGGACGTTCATGGCTTTCAGAACGCCTGATATTTCAGCATCCTCGGTATGACAGGCGGCACCCGCCGAAGCTGCAACACCCTTGATCTCCTGCAGCAGGAGCGCTGCTTCTACCCCTGGAAAACCAAGGCTAACCGTATTTGGCAAACGCTCTTCCGGATGCCCGTTAAGGCGGATTTCAGGGATATCGTTCATGAGCCCTTCCTGCAACATGTCGCGGCATTTTTTCATTTGTCCAGAAATAGAACCCGGGGCTACGGTGGCCTGCGACAAGTAATGCATAGCAAGTTCGGCTGCGGCTCCGAGTCCTGCAATCTGCATCACATTTTCGGTTCCCGCCCTGAGGTTTGATTCATGGTCGGCACCGTGAATGAGCTTTTCAAGTTTGACACCTCGCTTAACATACAGCACACCAACTCCTTTGGGGGCATAAAATTTGTGTCCGGCGACCGAAAGCAGGTCGGTCTGCATCTCCTTAACATCAACCTGAATTTTACCCACCGACTGGGCAGCATCCGAATGAAAAAGTATATTGTGCTTCCGGGCGAGGGCCCCGATTTCCTGCACAGGCTGGATTGTACCTGTCTCATTATTGGCATGCATTACTGATATCAGGATGGTCTCCTTTGTCAGTGCCGATTCCACATCTGCCGGGTTCACTCTTCCAAAGGCATCCACCGGCAACCATGTAATTCGGAAACCAACACCTTGCAGGTAGCGGCAGACCTCGGTCACTGCCGGGTGTTCAACCGTCGAAGTGATGATATGGTTTCCCTGCTCACGAAGTGCAAAGGCAGCACCTTTAATGGCCATGTTGTTCGACTCACTGCCGCCACTGGTGAAAATAATTTCATCCGGGAAGGCATTCAGCAGGATGGCCACCTGTTTGCGTGCCTTTTCGACGGCTAGTTTCGCCTCGACGCCAAACTTATGCAAACTGCTCGGGTTTCCGAAAGCCAGGTCAAGAAAAGGGCGCATGACTTCAGCAACACCAGGATCAATAGGGGTTGTGGCGTTAAAATCGAGGTAGATCGGATCCATTTTTCAAATGTTTATAAGCAGATTCACAAATTCTGACAACGTTGTCTTCATTTTTCCCATCAAGAGGACCGACGGAAACAATTTTCGCAGGGTTTCGCCGGCTCATGGAATGCCGGTAGGCTTTATCATAATAAGCCAGCATGATCCCGGCAACCTCATCATACAATCCCTTCTCAAGCGCCGCCAACGCCGCATTCGTATGGGTGCCTCCCAACCTTTCGCTTATCTTGCAAATGGCCTCAGCGAGTTGGGTCCTGCCGAACCGGGCATATTCTGACACAAGTCGTTCAATTCTGCGTGAAAATTCAAGTTCCACAGTTACAAGAGTTCCCCCGTTAAGGTGCGAAATAACCGGGTCGGGCAGCGTGATGGTGCCGATCATCCGGCTTTCATCTTCAATCCAGACCGGACGGCTGAGATCAAGTTGCGACCAAGCAAGGTAGAGATCATTTTCGAACTGTTCATTCGTTGGCTGCGGCATCTGTCCCAGTGCGCCAAAAACAGATCCTTTATGACATGCAAGCTGTTCCAGGTCGATGACCTGTTCGCCTTTGTGTTTAAGGAGTGTCAGCAATTCAGTTTTTCCGCTGCCGGTTAAACCTCCCAGGACGAAAACATCTGCAGGCCGCCCCAGTTCCTGCCGGATATACCTCCGGTAAGCCTTATATCCACCTGAAAGTACCTGCACGGTATACCCCGACTCACTGAAAAGTCTGGCCATTTCAGCACTCCGCATTCCGCCTCGCCAGCAATGCAACAGAATGTCACTGCCTGCCACATTGTTCGCGAGAGTTTCCAGATAATGCTGCCGCCTGGGGTTTGCAATCCCGTAGCCAAGGGCAACCGCAGCATCATGCCCTTCGTTGCGATAAACCGTTCCCACGGCCGCACGACTCCGGTCGTCGAACAACGGTATGTTCACAGCGCCCGGAATATGCCCGCGGTTAAATTCAACCGGAGCCCTTACATCAACCACCGGGGTGAATTCAGATTGTTCCAGAAAGTAGTCGGGGGCTACCGGGTTAATCAAGGGTCGTTTCATACTGGTTGTCAAAATTAGTTTGGTTTGACCATCGAAACAAGGCTTTTCTGTAATAATCAAGGTGTCGGCCAATCCCAAATAATTTGTAACTTTGAAGCCCATTTAGACCTTTGAAATGAGCGATGTAATTCAACATGAATGCGGTATCGCCATGGTGCGGCTTCTCAAACCGCTTGAATACTATCTCGCAAAATACGGTACCGCCTTTTACGGACTTAATAAGTTGCACCTTCTCATGCAGAAGCAGCATAACCGCGGACAGGATGGAGCCGGTATTGCGACCATAAAGTTCGATCTTGAGCCGGGAACAAGGTTTATAAACAGAGTTCGGTCCAATGCCGGAAATGCGCTTCAGGAAATTTTCGGGAAAGTCGGGAAAGGACTTAAAGAAATTGAGGAGAGGACCCCGGGCCGCTTCAACGACGTTCAATGGCTGAAGTCCAACGTAGAAATGCTGGGAGAACTCTACCTGGGTCATCTTCGTTACGGAACCTTTGGCAAGAATAGCCTTCTCTCCATCCATCCTTTTGTTCGCGAAAACAACTGGATGACTAAAAATATCGTCCTTGCCGGGAACTTTAACCTTACCAATGTTGATGAGCTGTTTGAAAAACTCATCGACCTCGGTCAATATCCTGTTGAAACGAGCGATACCATTACAATACTTGAGAAGATGGGCCATTTTCTGGATGAAGAAAATGAAGAGCTTTATCAGAAATTCAAGGAAAAAGGTTTTGGCAAACGTGCTATCACGTTCGAGATTGCCAGAAATCTGAATGTCCGGAAAATTCTACGCCGGTCGGCCAAGTTGTGGGACGGAGGATATGTTATTGCCGGCATGTTCGGCCACGGAGATGCCTTTGTGATGCGCGATCCTGCCGGTATCCGGCCAGCCTATTACTATCAGGATGACGAAGTAGTGGTTGTAACTTCAGAACGGCCAGTTATCCAGACTGCCTTTAATGTAACCTTCGCCAGCATTCATGAACTTAAACCCGGACATGCCCTGATCGTCAAAAAAGATGGTCGTGTTTCCGAAAAGGAGTTCAGCAAGCCAACCCTTAAAAAGTCCTGTTCCTTTGAGCATATTTATTTTTCCAGGGGGACCGACAAGGAGATCTACCGCGAGCGAAAGCACCTGGGTAAAAACCTTACACCCGCCATCCTCAGAAGCATCGACCATGACCTTGAAAACACTGTTTTTTCATACATCCCCAACACGGCCATCGATGCTTATTATGGATTGATAGAGGAGGTTGACAGATTTTGCGATAAAATCAAGGCAGAGCGGATACTGGAAGCGGGTAAATCTTTGAATAGCAAGACCCTTAAAGAAATTTTAAAATTAAAACCCAGGGCCGAGAAAGTTGCGGTAAAGGATGTCAAGCTACGTACTTTCATCACACAGGATTCCCAGCGTGATGACCTCGCAGCCCATGTTTATGACATTACCTACGGCAGTATCCGAAGGGGTATTGACAACCTCGTGGTACTCGACGACAGCATTGTTCGTGGTACTACATTAAAGCAGAGCATTCTCCGGATCCTTGACAGGCTCGGACCCAAAAAAATCGTGATCGCCTCCTCTGCCCCGCAGATCCGCTATCCGGACTGCTACGGGATCGACATGGCCAAAATCACCGATTTCATTGCCTTCAAGGCTGCCATTGAACTCCTCAGGGAAACCCATCAGGAAAACATCATCAATGAGGTTTATGTTAAATCAAAAGCCCAGGAAAAACTGCCAAAAGAAAAGATCATCAACCATGTGAAGGATATTTACAAACCCTTTACGGATGAGAAAATCTCTGAAAAGATATCAGACTTACTCACTCCGGCCTCCTGTGAGGCGAAGGTGCACATTCTCTTCCAGACGATTGATGACCTGCATGAAGCAATCCCTAAACATACAGGCGACTGGTATTTTACAGGGGACTACCC
The DNA here is from genome assembly GCA_025355465.1 of Bacteroidales bacterium. Lineage (GTDB taxonomy): Bacteria > Bacteroidota > Bacteroidia > Bacteroidales > FEN-979 > JANXZO01. The sequence goes on along the minus strand of JANXZO010000047.1, from coordinate 39,188 downwards.
AACACCCGGAGGGAACAAGGTAGTGAACCGGGCTTTTATAAATTACATTGAGGGAAGAAACGTAAGGGCTTACTGACGATTTACTACTTTCGAGCTACTGTTGACGATTTTTTCGCCGCTTCCCCATTTCTCAATTTCGCTATCCTATTTCCGCAGAAATCCTTTTGGCGGTTGCTTCAAGCTGTTCCGGTGTGAATTTCAGCTTGGGCTTCCGGAAATCCATATCATACATTGTTTTCAGCGGAATCAGGTGGATGTGGGCGTGGGGAACCTCAAGGCCGATCACGGTCACGCCAATCCGCTGGCAGGGAACGACCTTTTCAATGGCATTGGCCACCTGTTTGGCAAAGTTCCACAGGCCGGCATGGAGGTCATCGTCCACATCGAAAATATAATTGAACTCCTTTTTGGGGATAACAAGGGTATGTCCTTCCTGCAACGGGTTAATATCGAGAAACGCCAGGTAATTTTCGTTCTCCGCCACTTTATAACAGGGAATCTCCCCTTCTACGATCCGTGTGAAAATTGTTGCCATTGATTAAGCGTTTAAACGGGAAATTTCAATAATCTCAAAGGCGATACTACCGGACGGAATAGATATTTCTACTTTATCTCCAAGGCTCTTCCCGAGTAATCCTTTTGCAATGGGTGAGCTTACCGAAAGTTTGCCGACTTTGATATTTGCTTCATTTTCGGGCACCAGCGTATAACTCATAACAGCACCGTTCTGCGTATTTTTCAATTTAACAGTAGAAAATATCAGAACCTTTGTAATATCCAGCTTACGCTCATCCAGTAACCTTGCATTGCCAAAAACCTCCTGAAGTTTGGAGATCTTGAGTTCCAGCATCGACTGGGCCTCTTTTGCAGCAGCGTACTCCGCATTTTCGGACAAATCTCCTTTGTCGCGTGCCTCGGCAATCTGTCTTGAAATTGAAGGCCGCTCAACAGAAACAAGCTGATACAGTTCGTCCTTGAGCTTATCAAGGCCTTCCTGGGTATAATATTTAATGTCCGACATATCCGGTAAATTTGTTGTTATAATAAGGCAAAAGACCCTTTCTAAGGGTCCTTTTGCTTAAAGAAACGAAGTTAATGAAAACTCTCCTGAGCGCGACTAAAAGTTAAGTTTTAAACCTACGCTATGGGTTCCCTGGAATGGATTGGTAGCCCTGTATGAGTAATCGATCGAGATGCCGGTTTCCTTCTCCTTGCTAAACGGAACCGAAACCGTGAAACCAGCACTTGGTCCGGTGAATACGTTGCCACGGTCGGAAACATTGCTGTTGAACATACCATCCTGGTAGGTATAGCCAGCCCTGACCATAAAATAATATTTAAGGCCATACTCAAGACCGAGTGAAAACTGGTCTTTTGTAAATGAGTTGGAGGCAAAATTTCCGGCAAGGGTAATGCGGTGCATCTCGCCAATGAGGAAGTCGTAAGAAGCTCCAATGCGCAGGGTTGCCGGTAGCTCATAGTCGGCCGACCGCTGTTCAACGGTAAACTGTTCGTTGTCATTTCCGTGTCCGGGAATGATACCGCGGAATGAGAGGCCGTCGCCGCTGAACTTCATCGGTGCACCAACATTCTTCAGTGCAATCCCAAACTTGATCTGATCCTTTTCCCCGGTTACATATTGAATACCCGCATCAAGCGCGATTCCTGTGGCGCTGGCATCAGAGATGGATTCGTTGATGATTTTGATATTAATACCTCCGTAGATGCTATTGGAGAACGCCTTTGCATAGGCCAGGTTAATATTCAGGTAGCTGGGTTTAAAGGTGCCTAAGCCGCCCTCCGGTGAATTTGTGGTTGTGATGTTGATCTCACCGAAGTTCATGTTCATGATGGCAACCGTCAAAACTCCGCCATGGGTCCCCAGCTTCTGGCTTAAACCAAAAGCCATCACATTTACTCCGGATCCTTTGAGCCAGTTGGTATACGTGAAGATGATTTCGGTACCCTTGGTGAAACCTGTGCCGGCAACATTGGTAAAAAGAGCTTCAAGCCCCTGACCACAGGAAGTGCTTACATTTCCCCAACCGGAGCTGCGTGCCCAGGGATTGATAAGTAATTCAGAAGCGCCAGCCTGCCCGGACCGGTCTTTGTTCCCTGCTGTAACCTTGTCCAGCGGAACGACAACCAATCCCATCAAGAAAATTGCGATGAAGCAGCTATATATTTTTTTCATAATCCGGGTATTTTTTATTGTTATCTTGTTATGAACCGTACAAACCATTATAATGAATTCAAGTCAACAGGCCGCAATATTCCGAACCATTTCAAAGTCCTTTCGCCAAGTCCATCAGCTTTTACATGAATCAGGTAAACTCCGCCGGCGATAGGAATGCCGGAGAAATTCTTCAGATCCCAGTCGATGGAAGTTTTCGAGTCGGTATTTAACCCGGCATTGGAGGATCTGGGTTCAGGAATACCGGATTTATCGACAATATACTGGCGGATCATGGTTCCACTCATATCGAATATTGTGATTGTACACTTGGTTGGCAGGTTAACGATCTTTATACGATTGTCAAGCTGGTTTCTTTCGTAATCATCATATGCATAATAAGGATTCGGAACAACATTGATCAGGTCGAGATCAGTGGTCGCCTTGTCAGGATTATCCTTGGACGTGGAGATGGTCGAGGTATTAAAAGTATACATCGGCCAGTTCTTGTTCAGGGTATCCTTCGAATCCTTTGGCAATGGCAGCGAATAGTATTGCTGATAGGGCTTTGAAACACGGATATAGATAGCTGCCGCGTTACTCAGCCATTCCTGGCCCTGAATAGCCAGCGGGATGCTGGTATACATGGCCGTTCCATAGGAATACGATTTGTAAACCATCGCCGGACTAATCATCAGGTGTGAGCGGAGATAAGCTCCGGCATCATAAGCCGGGAAATCAAGTTGTATTTGCTGTACGGTAAATGACTTATGGTTCATCACATACACATAATGCATCCCCCCGAAAACTGCGGTTCCTGAGGCGTCCATAACCCTTGTGCTGGGATTCCAAAGCATGTCGCGACCGTTGTCTGCAACAAGCCAGGAATTCTCACCAAACATCAGGTTTAGCCGTTCCCCGGTTTCAATGTTGATGGCATAACCCGGGAACCAACCCATCCCTGTTTCACTGATATAGTTTGAATTTTCCAGCGGATTTGAGCTTGACTTACCAATTTCACCATATGCATTAACGGATGGAGCATTCCGGAAATCAAATGCTTTCGCATGCCCCTGCGACAGTGAATCGTCGGGACAGAGTTCAATTACCGGGCAGCGTGTCCAGAGATTTTTATCGGGGGTGAGAATGATGTCGACACTTCCGATGTTATCCATGGTTGCAATCTGTTTTGAAAACTTGTTGTAGGCAGGTCCCATCGGGTTCTGCTCCGGATAGGCGCACAGTGCATATGGAGCAACTGTTCCACGCTGAATTTTCTGGTAGTTTTTATTGGGGTCCCAAGGATGGTTTGAACCCATATCCCAGTCGTAGAAACTCGACTCGGCACCTTTGTAAGTTCCGGACCTGATCCAGTTAAAGAAGGAGGCAGGGATATCGTAGTCAGGAACGCCAGCCAACCATGCCCTGGTACTGTCTTCATAAACAGCCGCAGGAGCCCACAGGAGTCCGTTATTATCCGACACTGTTCCGTCAGGAAGTGTATCTCCGGGATTAGGAACCTGGTTGATTGTCAACGCCAGTCCAAGGTCGAGGAATAGCTGCTCGTAAGGATAGATGGTAGTGGTATCTGCCCGGTACACTTTACCGGTTTTATTGTCGATAAGCGTCCATTTTCCAAATAGAATGGAAGGGTTGGTGAACGGCTTATTTGCCGGACCCGCAACCATGGAATCAAATTTAACTGAATACTCACCGTTGATCACATTGAGCGGGTCAATTACACGAACCTTCAGCGGCCCACCATTTTCAACGTAAGTAGGATTGTAGGAGATCGGATAATCCGGGCCGCCATAGGTATTTAATGAATCCGCAGGGGGTTTGGAAAGAATCTCTGTGCGGGTTGCGGAAGACAGGAAGAGCGTCATTCCTCCGTTGCCCTGACCCTGGATACGGGTGATCACAGGACTTTCACCATATCCTGAACGAATAACCTGTCCGACAGGAATATGCGGAATGGCAGTGTAAACCTTAATGTTGCTGCGGCCTCTCAGGTAAGGTTTCTTCTGTCCGTCGAGTCCGGTAACTTCATTGGGGTTGTATTTTTTGAATTCGTTGTATGCATAGGAAACAGCCACATAATAATATTGTTTGTGGTTGATCAGATTCTCATCTCCGGTGGCAAACTTATCCGTGTTAAATACAAATGAATGGCGAATACCAATATTGGCGCCTTCGACCATTACCTGACCAACATTACCCCCGAGGTTCTGATCAAATGTCCAGTTCACAAGTTTCTTGATGCCGTTCTGAATATCACATTGTGCAACAAGGCGCGATTTACTGGCATCATCAATATCAGCTGCCGAAACGGTAGCGTCTTTCAACTGATAGATCTGGTACCCTTCAAAGTGATACAACGAGTCGTTGCGTTTATTGTGCGGAAGGGTATCAGGATTTGGGATATTCGGATCAAATTCGAAATATTTTTCCTGGTAGTTGTTTCCCTTGTCGTTGGTTCTGCGGTTGGAAATATAAATTAACAATTCCTTATCCATCTCCTCAATGGTAAGGTCAGGAGCATTGGGACCGTTTAGTACAGCAAAGCAGTTGTCGAAGAGACTCTGACATTTATCATCAACAATACGAAGAAGCTCAACAGACTCCAGCGGAGTTCCTGAAACCGAACGTGCCCAGGGGATACCTACAGTAATATAGTTACAGGCTCCGGGGTTGAGGGTGAAGGGGCCGGCCGACTGCATAAAACGGCGGTCCTGTGGGTTGTTCTTGGCAGTGACCTCACTCCAGTATTTTGGTCCGTTGGGAGGTTGACCTCCGGTACCCCAATCGCAGGGATCGGAATCACCTGGGAACATGAAGTCGCAGGCAGGTCCATAGGCACCGGCCGATCTGTTAGCGTTACCGCCGTATTCCATCTTGGTGTTATCTTTCCAGATACCTCTGAGGAAGAGGTAATATTCAGGAGCATAGTTGGGGTCGGTCATGTAGTTGGGAACCCCGGCATTGCTGTTGTTGTGATAAACGAAGCGGCGCATCCCATAACGTTCATTATCAACGATTCCATCACCGAAATTTACGCCGTTGATGGCCATCTGGTCGAGTGGGAATTCGCTGGACACAATTGAGCAATCGCCTGTAAATCTGGGGTTATCCCTGTTATCAGCATCCATGTAAGGTCCCTGGAAGAAGTCAATACCTACTGCAGGAGGATGGGCACCGTAAGCGTAGAACTGACCGGTTCCGTCAACGGGAGTACCATTGTAACAATAACCCAGTCCGCGTTTTACGTCGCATCCCACATAGTCATCGTTGGCATAACCCAGGTCGGGGTCAACCCACTGACTGAAATAGGTACCGGTGAGGGTATAGGTGGAACGGTTGATAACTTCGTAGGAGTAGAACGTCATGTTATTTATTTCGTCGTTCGTAGCGAATGCAAAATATTGCGAACGAATTTCCAGACCGATGGGTTCTCCTGTCGTTTCTGAATGGTAATTTCCTTTATCGTTGTAAACACTCCAGATCGTCTGGTCGCCTTTTAAAACTTGGTCGACGAGGATACCCAATGTATCATCAGGTTCCCCATTACGGAGCTTGGCGCGAGCCTGACGTTCTCCTGGTTTCAGGAATTTCGGGCAAAGTGTGTTACCAAGGTCATAATAAGGGTAGTCTCCATCGCGTGGATCGTAGATACCATCACCTTTGTTGTCGAAGAAAGGAGCCAGGTAATAGGCCTGTTGTTTGGAACGATCTCCATGGGCCGGCCAGTCGAGGATCGATTTCGGGATCTGATAGTTGGGATACTCAGCCTGATTCTCATACCACGCAAGAAACTCCTGAACTTCTGCCCGTGTAATCGGGTAAAGTTTATCATACTTCGCACAGGTTTCCGCATCAACAGCAGCAGTTCCGTCAACAGTAAGCGGACCGGGCCAGAAGTCATTTTTGGTATGGGCTGTACCACCTGTCGGGCCCTGACCATATCGGTAAGCGGCAAGTTTCAGGTTGTTGTTTACGTCAATACCCCCGATCCAGAGAGCCGTTGAAAACAGGGAGGTCTTCTTGGAACCTTTAGGAATTTCATACTCCGCATTTTCAAGGAACCATCCGTTTCCATAGGAATACATCAGGGTGCGAACGTTATTTATATCAAGGTATTTGTATTGCGAACCGGATTCACAGCCGGCAGCAATCTCCTTGATGGTATTGGTGCTTTTTGTACCAACTCTGTGAACTTCTTCTGCTAAAATGACATTGCTTATCAACAGGCAGCAGAATCCAATCACTAAAAAGCGAAGTATATTTTTCATAGTTGTATTATTTATTATCAATCTGGAATTTATTCTCGTTACCATCAGTTTACACCGAATTAGAAGTTAAACATAACACCCAGTCTGATCGTCCTCGGCGAGCTGTAACGATAGGGGCTCTCCATCTGAATTGTATAAAGGTCGCGGTAAGACTGGGGATCAACCTGCTGGCTGATTGCATTCTGCCATTCGGGTGCAGTGAGATAACCGTCGTCACTGGGGCTGCCCGTTGCGGGGTAAACTGCAGTTACGTTTTTGGTGTTTAAGAGATTCGAGAATTCGACATAGACGTTGATGGTACCCATCTTCTTTTTGTTGAGGGCAAAATTAAAGTCCTTATCGAGGCGGAAGTTGATCAGGAATTGCCAGGGCAGACGTGCACCGTTGATAGAACCCTTGATGGGGCCCATTGCACCAAACGGAAGGATGCTGCTGGTTTTGGTAAACGGAGTTCCGGAACCTCCCGTGATGGTAACGTTTCCACCGAAGTTTGACAGGACCTGCACCGGTGCTTTACCTTTCTTTTTGCGGTTGATAACTGGTCCGTTATAATCTTTGCCACTTCCCCAGCGGTAGTCGAGACTGATATTGAACTGGTGACGACGGTCGAAGTTGAGCGGATTCAGTGTACGAAGGTTCGGCTGGTCAGTACGGATGATCGTACTGGCTGCATTCGGGTCGGAACCTGTTCCATCAGCAAACTGCAGGGTGTAGTTAAACCGAACTCGGGCGTTTCCTGTTCTGCGGAGGTCGTAAGTTAAGGTCAACCCTTTTACAGTTCCAAAGTCGATGTTGGTATAGGAGTAATATGTTTTGGGATAAGCTCCTGAGAGGCGATACTGCTGGATCTGGTCGCGCATTTCGCGATAAAATACGGCCAACTTAAGGGAGGAGGCATTATTTATTTTTTGCTGGAAGCCCAACTCATAGTCGATCGTCTTTTCCGGCTTGAGTGCAGGGTTGTTGATGGTTCCTGAACTTCCGGTAACACCGATAAAATAATAGGAAACCGGGTCGATCTGTACTTCGGCCGAGGATGGGCGCTGGGTCAGAATGTCGTAATGTGCGTAGAACAAGGCATCGTCGGAAATCGGGAAAGAGAAGGAGATACGCGGCATCCAGTTTGTTTGCGGCTCGTAATCCTTGAATACACCCGACGTGATCGTTTTGTTGGAAGGATCAACCAGGTAAGGCTGCACACCATTGCCGCGGTCGAGAATACGAACGGGGTCGGTTATCTGGCTTCCTTCTGCATTATACCATACGCTATTATTGCGATAACCCGTGATCGACGAAGGATTGCTTGCATCATCAACATACACCACGTAACCGCTGCCGATGTTTCCCGGGTGGTTCACTGCCTGTCCGTTTAGCTCGGTCACTTCACCTGCCGATTTTGCAGGATAGAAGAGATAGGGATCCTTTAATACCATCTGGTTTGCATCGAAGCGGTCGACACGTACCCCAATGTTGAAAATAAGGTCTTTAAAAGCAAATTTATCCTGGATATAGCCGGCCATGTAGATGGGTTCATATGCACCGATGGGGCGGGTGTAATTTCCGTTGGCATCTTTGGCACTGAAGAAGTCATCAAAACTGGGTCGTGAGTTCAGTTTATTTCCCTTATAGTCATAACCAGCATAACCTACCAGCGGAGAACCGTTATTCAGCAATTCATCGGCACTGAACATATCTATTGAGAAGATCGGACTTGAACCAGTATAGGTATGGAGTTTCATGTTTGCATCGTAGTAATTGATGGTATTTCCTGAATAATCGTAGGAGAAGACATCGATCCAGTCGGTTCCGTCAACAGGGAGTCCCATTTTTTTACGGAGGTTGATATCGAAATTACGTTGCAGAACAGGAACATATTTACGGAAGTAGGTAATTGTATCCATAAAAACACCATCGCGATAAACAAGCTGGGGATTCGAAAGATCGAGATCGCGGAGCTGCGAGTTGGTTAACCCGCGCATGGCATCCCAGAAAAGTGTAGCTGTATTGTTGTAGCCGGCAGCTTTACGTTGCTGATACTGTAATCCAAGCTGGATTTCATGATTGCCAAAGTCGGCCGCAAATGAAGCATTTACAGCAATCTGGTCGGAAGTGTTTTTCGCAAAACCGTTGGTACGATTTCCAATGTTCGACCAAATCCCATACGGAGAGGCAGGTTCTTGTCCGTTAACAAGACCGCGGCCTGCAATGATTTCATCCAGGTTCTGGTAATGTCCGGCGGGGTCATTAAAGAAACCGTAATACTGGTTTGTCCAGTTCGATGATTCGGGATTGATATCCGATCCTTTAAAGATGACGATTGTATCGCGGGTACCATTCTGAAGGTGAGCCCATTTTCCGGATACGGAGTCGTAGGCCAGCGTAGGCGTATAGGCCCGGATGGTCTGGGTAGCAAAACTACCGACATAGCCATAGCGGAAGTAATCTTCCTTGTGCTGGGCATCTTCTGTTTTTGCATAGGTGCGGGTAAAGTCGGCGCCAATGGAGTAGTACATATTCTTAACAAAAGACTTGCTGTCGGCAGCGGTGGGAAAACGCTGGGTGAACCTTCCATTAACACGCCATGTGTAACCTGTGGAGTGTGAGTTGTAGTTCCAGTTCATCAGGGAATTGCCGAAGCTGAAGTTACGACTGTCGTACCATGAGAAAGTACCACCGAAGGAGAGGTTGATCGTTGGCGAAATACGGAAGTCAAGTTTACCCGATACGTTGATACTGGTTCCGGCTGAATTTAAGGTGCTTTTCGTTTGTTCCATCTGGTCAAAGGTGAGGAACTCAGCGTTGTAGAAGACTGCCTGACTTTGTCCGTAAAGACGGAGCGGATTGGTTTTCAGGTAATTTTGCATGTCATCTGTAACTTTCCACAGCGGATATGCGGCAGGCGCTCCATCTTTCTGATAGATAAAATCGCCGGCAATAAAGAAGCCCATGATGGGGGTCTTGGTTCCACGGACGGTATCTTTTTTCGAAATCAGCGGACCGGTAAAGTTCAATCCCAAACGATTATACCCGAATGCATCCAGATATTGGGAAGTCTGAATATCGACACCGCCGGAAAAATCCTTGGAAGGGCCTTTTGTGGTCACGTTGATAATACCACCGGTTGCATCACCGTAGGCGGCCGGGGTACCACCAAGAATAACTTCAACCTGTTCGATGGCTGATTGGGGCAGGGAGTTACTACCGGTAACGCGCATACCGTCGATGTAGTAAACAGTACCACTGGTACGGGCTCCACGTAAACTGGAGATACCGCCGTTTGCATCGGTGGTGACACCCCCCACAGTTGTGGCAACGGCCGATGCAGATTTATTGGCCATCTTTGAAATTTCTTCTGAGGTCACCGTACCACCGGAAGTGGTCTGGTCTTTGGAGATCAGAGGAACCTTATAATCGACAACTTCTATTTCCTGGAGGTTTGTTGTGGAGGCTTCCAACTCGAGATTCTGGAACGAGATCTTGTCAGAAAAAACTACAATACCCTTTACCATAAAAGGTTTGTATCCCACAAAAGAGGCCTTTAAATCTACTTTTCCCGGAGGCACCGGTTTGATCTGGAAGTTTCCGTCAAAATCGGAAGTAGAGCCGCCTACCTGGACACCGCCAACTTCAACAACAACATTGGCAAACGAAATCGGTTCTTTTGTCTGCTTGTCAATGATTTTTCCTTTAAGAGTTCCAGACCCGGTTTGCGAAAACACCAACAAGTTGGTTGCCAGTACGACTCCAATAGTTAATAGTAAATTTCTTAACATACCATATAATTTTATGTTAGATTATAAATGCGCATTAAAAGGTGGTAAAAGTAATAATTATTTGAAATGAAATCCCACCCCAGTAAAACTTTGACATAAATATATAACCATTCTAAATTAGTCTGCAACGTATTATACAAACCGCTTTAAACCATCGCCCAATCTTGAAAAACCGGAGTTGAAAAACGAGTGTCAGCGTTCGATCGGCGTAAGCTTTTTTGCCTCCTTTTTCGACTGCTTCATCCGGTCTCTGGTCTCCCGGGTCTGAATCTGCTTATGCCGGCTAATTGCTTGATCGAATTGTCTTTGTGCTTCCTTATCTTTTTTGGCTCTCTCTCTGTCAATTTTTTTTTGGTTTACATTTGTCCCTTTGGGGGAGCAGGAAAAAAATGAAGGAGTGAGCGCTATCAGGACGATGAGGAGCCATCGGGTGGACACTTTCATAAATTGCCATTGTTTAATCTCGTCTGCAGCCACAATAATACACCTTATTATAATATTAACAGGATCGAAACGTTAATTTAACCAAGTTTGTTGTATGAAAACCTATCCTTGGAGCCTAACTGTTAGGGTAATATCCCTTTTTTGTCTGTCGGGCATATTTACAGTCGCCTGCAAGAAGGAAACCCCTCCTCCGGAAATTCCCTATGTCTATGTTAATTTCATCCTGAACCCGAACGGCACCCAGTATATTCATCTTAATTCCGTGAACGGATGGGAGACTGTTACGGGGGGGTACAAGGGGATCCTGATCTTTAGAAAATCAGTTAATGAATTCTCCGCATTTGAACGAGCCTGTCCTTACGACCCCCTCATTACCGGCGCCCAGGTGCGGGTTGACACCTCCGGCATCACCTGTTACTGCCCTGTCTGCAATTCAAAGTATATCATGGTTGACGGAACACCTTACGAAGGAGTATCCCGTTATCCGTTAAAGCAATATACCACCAATTACGATGGGAATATGCTGTACATTTCTAATTAGTACCGGTAATGCTCCGGCTTGTAAGGACCTTCGGCAGGAACATCAAGATAAGCGGCTTGTTCGGGGGTAAGTTTGGTAAGTTTTACGCCGAGCTGGTCAAGGTGTAAGCGTGCTACCTCTTCATCCAGACGTTTCGACAGGCGGTAAACACCAACTTCATAATTATTTTGCCAGAGGTCGAGCTGAGCCAGGGTTTGGTTTGTGAAGGAGTTCGACATGACGAAAGAGGGATGTCCGGTTGCACAACCAAGATTAACCAGGCGCCCTTCTGCCAGAAGATAGATGCAGCGGCCATCGGGGAAGATATACTTATCAACCTGAGGTTTAATGTTCACCATCTGAATACCCGGCCAGTTGTTAAGCTGTTCAACCTGAATTTCGTTATCGAAGTGTCCGATGTTGCATACGATCGCTTCATCCTTCATTTTCGAAAGATGTTCCGCCGTAATTACATCCTTGTTGCCGGTTGTGGTTACATATATGTTACCTTCTGGCAAAGCCTCTTCAATGGTCGTAATTTCAAAACCTTCCATGGCAGCCTGAAGGGCACAGATGGGATCGATTTCGGTAATAATTACACGGGCTCCGTAGGACCGCATCGACCTGGCGCAACCTTTTCCAACATCACCGTAACCAAGCACAACCACCACTTTCCCTGCGATCATCACATCGGTGGCCCGTTTTATGCCATCGGCAAGGGATTCACGGCATCCATACAGGTTGTCAAACTTTGATTTGGTGACTGAATCATTCACATTGATGGCAGGGACGAGGAGGGTTCCCCGCTCCTTCATCTGGTATAGCCGGTGAACACCTGTAGTCGTCTCTTCGGATACGCCTTTCCATTCGGCGACGGTGCGTTGCCACCGTGTTTTATCTTCTACATAGATATCCTGCAATTGTTTCATAAAGGCCTTTTCATCGGCCGTTTCGGGAACAACATTCAACAGTGAGGACTCTTTTTCAATTTCAAACCCCTTGTGGATCATCATGGTGGCATCTCCTCCATCGTCAACGATCAGGTTCGGTCCGTTTCCGCCAGGGAACAAGAGTGCCATGCTGGTACACCACCAGTATTCATCAAGGGATTCACCCTTCCATGCAAAAACCGGCACACCGGCAGCAGCAATGGCAGCAGCAGCATGATCCTGAGTGGAAAATATATTACAGGAAGCCCAACGTACATCTGCACCCAGTTCAACCAATGTTTCGATCAGTACGGCAGTTTGGATGGTCATGTGAAGCGATCCACTGATACGTACCCCTTTCAAAGGCTTCTCAGCGGAATGTTTTTTGCGGATAGCCATCAGGCCGGGCATCTCTTTTTCGGCGATCTCAATCTCTTTGCGACCCCACTCGGCCAGCTTCATATCTGCCACCTTGTATTTCATATCTTTTTCAAAGGTTACGTTTTTCATCTGTGGTTCTGTTACGTTTTAATTGGGCCGCAAAAGTAATAAAAAATCGGATATCCGCACCGGATATTGTTGTATTTTTGCCGCCCGAAAGTCGTTTCAATTTTACTTTTCCGGGATGCCATTAAGCAGAGAATTCAGTTTGGGCGAGGGTGTACAGGTTGGAATATGGCACATCACCGAGAACCCCGACGAACTTCTTGAATTTATTCATCTTACTGATAGGGAGCTGGAATTATACCAAACCTTTTCACACACGGGACGTAAATCACAGTGGCTGGCCAGCCGTGCCGCATTACGGTGCATTCTCCCGCCTTCCATCCCGGCCAATTTTATTTATGATGAACACGGCAAACCCATGCTTGCCGAAAATGCCCGGTTTATTTCGGTTTCTCATTCAGGTGACTATGCGGCCGTTGTATGCAGTAAAAATGCTTCGGTCGGAATTGATATTGAGGAACTCCGGGACCGCATTGAGCGGGTAAAGGAACGGTTCCTTTGCGCACAGGAACTGGCCGGGCTCGACACCGAATACCGCCTCGAAAAACTTTATGTTTTGTGGGGAGCCAAAGAGGCATTGTATAAGTTGTATGGAACCCCTGAGGTGGACTTCAAAAGGGATATTTATATTCATCCGTTTGATTACCTTTGCAATATGCCGGGATTCTGCAACGCAACCCTTACAACACCAGAATATACAAGGGAGGTTGATCTGTACTATGAAAAGATGGGCAGATATATGCTGACCATCGCATTTTAATTTAAACAGGTCATCATCCCGACCGGTCTGCTTTTGTTGTGCAGGACGATGATTAATTTAACGAACCGATAAAATGACCAACATACATGATGCAATACGTTCGCGGGTGCTTGTTCTGGATGGCGCTATGGGAACGATGGTGCAACGATATAAACTGGATGAAGCCGGCTACAGGGGCGATCGGTTCAAGGATTTCCCTCACCCCCTCAAAGGGAACAACGACCTGCTGGTGCTCACCCAGCCGGGAGTGATCCGTGAGATTCATGAACAGTACCTGGAGGCCGGAGCCGATATCATCGAAACCGACACCTTTAACTCCAACCGCATTTCCATGGCCGATTACCACATGGAAGACCTTGTTTATGAGCTGAATTTCACGGCCGCAAAACTTGCCCGTGAAGCCGCTGACCGGTATACTGCCGCAGATCCTTCAAAACCCCGATGGGTAGCAGGTTCCATCGGCCCTACAAACCGTACCGCTTCCCTGTCGCCCGATGTTCAGAACCCGGCTTACCGGGCTGTAACCTTCGATGAACTCTATGCCGCTTACCGCGAACAGGCCTGCGGTCTCCTCGACGGAGGCACAGACATTCTGATGGTGGAGACCATTTTTGATACACTCAACGCGAAAGCTGCCCTGATCTCCATTTTCGATGAACTGGAAGCACGGCGGACAACCCATGCAATAATGGGCGATTCACCTGGGGAAACTCAACGCTTGTTTCCGGTAATTGCGTCGGTTACTATCTCCGATGCCTCGGGAAGAACCTTGTCCGGTCAAACGCTGGATGCCTTCCTGTGTTCGGTTTCGCATTTTGATCTTTTCGCCCTTGGACTGAACTGTTCCCTGGGCGCCAACGAACTCAGACCATACGTTGAAGAATTATCGCAGAAAGCACCCTTCCCGGTCATTGCCTATCCCAATGCGGGTCTGCCCAACCAGTTTGGTGAGTATGAACAGTCGCCCGAAGTGATGGCAGGTTTTGTGAAAGATTTTCTGGACCACCGTTTTGTTAACCTGGTGGGTGGATGCTGCGGTACAACACCGGAGCACATCCGGAAATTCGCAGAACTTACAGCACTTGCCGTGCCCCGTGCAGTGCCGGAACGAAAGCATGAACTCCGGCTCAGCGGCCTCGAACCGCTCACCCTGTTCAGCGGCAGTAATTTCATCAATATCGGGGAACGCACGAATGTAAGCGGGTCCAGGAAATTTGCCCGCCTTATCAAGGAAGAGAAATATGAAGAGGCGCTCTCTGTAGCCCGTCAACAGGTTGAGAACGGTGCACAGGTAATTGACATCAGCATGGATGAAGCCATGCTCGATGCGGAGAATGCCATGGTAAACTTCCTTAACATGGTGGCTTCCGACCCCGACGTTGCCAGGGTTCCGGTAATGATCGACTCCTCCAGGTTTTCCGTCATCCGGGCCGGGTTGAAATGCATCCAGGGCAAACCCATCGTTAACTCTATCAGTCTGAAGGAGGGTGAAGATGCTTTTCGCGAACACGCCGTGTACCTCAGAAAATTCGGAGCTGCCACGGTGATCATGGCCTTTGACGAGGAGGGGCAGGCGACTACCCTTGAGCAAAGGATAAATATCGCAAAACGTGCCTATAACATCCTTACCGGCGAGCTGAAGTTTCCGGCAGAGGATATTATCTTCGACCCTAACATTCTTACTGTTGCTACCGGGATCGAGGAACATAACAACTACGCCATTGAGTTTTTACATGCCGTCAGATGGATCAAGGAAAATCTTCCTTACGCCAGTGTGAGTGGCGGAATAAGCAACCTCTCCTTTTCTTTCCGCGGGAATGACCCTTTGCGTGAAGCCATGCATTCAGCCTTCCTGTTTCATGCGATACAGGCAGGACTCGACATGGGTATCGTTAATGCCGGCGCTCTTCCGGTGTATGATGAAATCCCCGGGAATCTGCTTAAACTGGTGGAAGATGTGATCCTCAACCGGAGGAAAGACGGCACCGAACGGTTACTTGCCTATGCCGACCAGATGACTGACCAGGGAAAGCGGGAGATCATTGCCGCAGAATGGCGCGCGCTTCCTGTGAAAGAAAGGCTGCAACACGCGCTTGTGAAGGGCAATGCCGAATTTATCGACACAGACATCGATGAAGCCATGCCGCTTTTTGATTCTGCGCTGAAGATCATTGAAGGACCGCTCATGGACGGGATGAATGTGGTAGGTGACCTTTTCGGTGCAGGGAAGATGTTCCTTCCTCAGGTTGTGAAGAGTGCGCGTGTTATGAAGAAAGCCGTTGCCCGGCTTACACCGCGCCTGGAAGCCGAAAAAGCTGCCCTGAAGGGTGAACCCAGGCAAAACGGCAGGGTGTTGCTTGCCACGGTAAAAGGCGATGTTCATGACATCGGTAAAAATATTGTGGGTGTGGTTCTGGCCTGCAATAATTACGACATTATCGACCTTGGTGTTATGGTACCTGCCGATAAGATCCTCAGCGCAGCCCGCGCACAAAATGCTGACATCATCGGCCTGAGCGGCCTGATCACCCCGTCACTGGAGGAGATGGCACACGTAGCAAAGGAGATGGAACGGCTGGGATTCAGTATTCCGCTGATGATCGGCGGCGCCACCACTTCGGAAATCCATACGGCAGTTAAGATCGAGCCCTTTTATTCAAGTCCGGTCATTCATGTGAAGGATGCATCCAAAGCGGTGGGCGTGGTTTCCAATCTGCTGTCTGCTGAATTTAAACCAGCCTATGCTGAAACCATAAAAAAGAAGTACCAGAGCATGCGCGATCATTACGACAAGAAGGCTAATCATACCTACATCGCACTGACCGATGCACGAAAGAACAGGATTAAAATCGACTGGAACAGCCATCATATCCTTAAGCCGAACCTTATCGGGACCAAGTTATTTTATGATTATCCCCTTGAAGAGATCAGAAAATTTATCGATTGGACCTTTTTTTTCCATGCGTGGAAAATGAACGGAAAATATCCGGCGATCTTTAACGATCCTGTGAAAGGAACGGAAGCCCGGAAGCTTTTCGACGATGCACAGAAAATGCTGGATGACATTCTTGGCAAGAAGATGCTGATCGCCCGCGGAATCGCCGGCATTTATCCCTGCAATTCATCCGGCGACGACATTGAGGTTTATGCAGATGTTGAGCGCCGCAAGGTTCTTTGCACCTTCCGTTTTCTCCGCAATCAACAGCAAAAGGAGCCAGGGCAACCCAATCTTTGTTTATCAGATTTTGTGGCGCCGAAAGAATCGGGCAAGGTCGACTATATCGGAGGTTTTGCTGTTACTGCAGGACTTGGTGTTGAAGAATGGGCCGAAAAATTTGAGCAGGAACTGGATGATTACAATGCCATCCTGGTAAAGATCCTGGCCGATCGTCTGGCAGAAGCCTTCGCAGAGCTCATGCACCAGCGTGTACGTAAAGAATTCTGGGGATTCGCCAGTGATGAGGCGCTTGATGTACCTGCATTGATCCGTGAGGAGTACCAGGGGATAAGACCCGCCCCGGGGTATCCTGCCTGCCCCGACCATTCTGAAAAGAGGACCCTTTTCGACCTTCTTGAAGCTAACAGCAGGGCAGATATTCAACTCACCGAGAATTTCGCCATGTACCCCGGTGCGTCTGTGAGTGGGTTCTACTTTTCCCATCCGCAATCTCAGTATTTTAATCTCGGCCGTATCAGCAAAGACCAAGTGACTGATTATGCAAAGAGAAAAAATATTAGTTTTGACCGCGCGGAAAAATATCTGAATACTAACCTGAATTATTAAACATGAGAGTCATAGACCTTATCAATAAATCCGATAAAACACTATTTTCCTTTGAGTTGCTGCCTCCGCTTCGCGGACATAATATCAACAGCATTTACCGAACCATTGATCCATTGCTGGAGTTCGACCCGACTTTTATCAACGTAACCTATCACCAGGAAGAGGTCATTTACAAAAAGCATGAGAACGGACTTCTCGAGAAAAAAACAGTCAGAAAGCGCCCGGGAACTGTTGCGATTTCAGCCGCCATCAAATATAAGTACCCCTCTGTTGAAGTAGTGCCCCATATTATCTGCGGAGGTTTTACCAAGGAAGAAACCGAATATGCCCTGATCGATTTCCATTACCTCGGCATAGACAACATCCTCGCGCTCCGCGGCGATGCGCCAAAGAACCAGCGCACCTTCACCCCGGAGCCAACCGGCCATGCGTATGCCAATGAGCTGGTAAAACAGATCAGTGACATGAATAACGGGAAATACCTCGACGACCACCTGCAGAACACCTTTAATACGAATTTCTGCGTGGGTGTTGCCGGATATCCCGAAAAGCACATCGAATCACCGAATCTTGCCTATGATCTGAAGTACCTGAGGGCCAAGGTGGATGCCGGAGCGGAATACATTGTGACCCAGATGTTCTTCGACAACCAGAAGTATTTTGATTTTGTTGATGCCTGCCGTAAGGAGGGCATAACCGTACCCATCATACCCGGATTAAAACCACTATGTACCATTCGTGAGATCAATGTGCTTCCCCAGATTTTCAACATCGACATTCCGGATGAACTTGTGAAAGAGATCATGAAATGCCGCAACAACGAAGATGCTTTTAAGGTAGGTATTGAATGGGGGATCATGCAATCGAAGGAGCTCATCAGGTTTGGCGTACCTGTACTTCATTATTTTACTGTCGGAATCAGTGAAAACATATGCCAAATTGCGAAATCTGTTTTTTAACCGTTAGCCATGACCCTTTACTCCGCGCTTCAGAAAGATGCCCGTGCAGGCAAAAAAAAATTCGCAGTTCTGATCGATGCCGACAAGTACACGCTTCCGTCGCTCAGGAAAGCAGCAGAAATCTCCGTGAAAGCAGGAGCAGATTATTTTTTCTTCGGAGGGAGCCTGTTAACCAGCGACAGTCAGACAGATTTCATTACCTGGATCAAGGATAATACCGCTGTTCCGGTAGTTCTCTTTCCAGGCAACAGCCAGCAGTTAAACAACAAGGCAGATGCGATCCTGCTTCTTTCCCTGATATCAGGCCGGAATCCGGATATGCTGATCGGCCGACATGTTATATCGGCCCCCTTTTTGAAGGCCAGCAAACTGGAGATCCTCCCAACCGGTTATATGCTTATTGAAAGCGGCCGGATGACCTCTGTAGCGTATATGAGCGGCACTACGCCCATCCCGTCAAATAAGGACGAGATCGCAGTTTGTACGGCCATGGCGGGAGAAATGCTGGGACTTGGACTCATTTATATGGATGCAGGAAGTGGCGCGCAGAACCCTGTTCCTGTTTCCATGATCGAAAAGGTAAAATCAAGTACCAGCGTTCCGCTGATCATCGGTGGAGGAATAAACACACCACTAAAGGCCAAAGCCGCTCTCAATGCCGGCGCCGATGTTATTGTTGTCGGGAATGCCATTGAAAAAGACCCGTCAGTGATAACCAGAATCGGCAGTGTGATTCATTAAATTCAACATCATGTTTCGTAGATCCATTTTACAGCTTACCGGGCTTATCCTCCCGCTCTTCCTGTTTTCCCAAACCCGGATGCTTACCATCGAAGACGCCACCAACATGAATCCCGGGCTGAATGTGGCAAACGTGTCACAGCTCAAGTGGATCGGCAAAAGTGAAAATTTTTCCCATATCTCCAGGAATTCGCTTGTAAAAGGAACGGTGAGCAGCCCGAAGCGAGACACCTTGCTGACCCTCGATGGACTTAACTTATCGCTGAAAGGAATGGTTATTGAACCAATGAAACGATTTCCGGCCCTTACCTGGCTGAACGAAACTTCCTTCCTGTTTAATACCTCCGGGAAATATATCCGGTATGACCTTGCTGGCGGAACAGCGAGGGTGTTGAATTCGTGCGACCCCAAGTCAGAGAACATTGATCTCGACAATGCCACCTATAAAATTGCCTTCACCCGCGACAATAACCTTTATATTGCCTTCCGTGACCAGGAAACAATGGTGGCCGGCGATGCGAATAAGGGGATCCTTTTCGGGACCAATCGTGTACACCGCAATGAATTCGGTATCACCAAAGGTGCTTTCTGGTCGCCCAAAGGCAATTTTCTTGCGTTTTACCGCATGGATGAAACGCAGGTTACCGACTATCCACTGGTGGATATCAGTACGCGGATCGCCACTGCGGTACCCGTAAAATATCCAATGGCAGGCATGACGAGCCACAAAGTCACGCTGGGAGTGTATAATATCGCTTCCGGAAAGACTACCTATCTTCAGACTGAAGGTATTGAATACCTCACCAACATTACCTGGAGCCCCGACGAGAAACATATCTACATCGCCTGCCTTAACCGGGATCAGAATGTAATGAACCTCAATAAATACGATGCAGCAACAGGAACTTTCGTCAAGACTCTTTTCACGGAAAAAAGCGAAAAATACGTTGAACCACAGCAGGGGCCGGAATTTCTGAACAATGACCCCACCCGCTTTGTGTGGCAAAGCCAGCGTGACGGGTATAATCACCTCTACCTTTACGATGAGGAGGGAACCCTGATCCGCCAGCTCACAAGCGGGCCATGGGTGGTTCTCGATTTTCTGAAGTTCGACGACAAGAACACGGAGGCTTTTTTCATGTGCAATAAAAATAGTCCTCTTGACCGTCTTCTTTATTCAGTCAACCTGAAAAAAGGGGAACCCATCCAGATCACACAGGTTCCGGGTACCCATAACCCACAAGTTTCTGCTGACGGAAAATTTGTTCTTGACAGTTACAACAGCACATCGGTTACCCGCCAGGTTGAGCTCACCGACCGCAAAGGGAAGTTGCTCCAGCTCCTGTTAAAAGCAGAGAATCCCCTCACAGATTACAAACTTGGCCAAACTTCACTGATCACCCTGAAAAATGCCACCAATACCGATCTTTACTGCCGGCTGATAAAACCTGTGGATTTTGATTCAACAAAGAGATACCCGGTTATCATATATGTATACGGAGGTCCGCACTCTCAGCTGGTAACCAACTCATGGCTTGGCGGTGGAGGGCTTTTCCTCAATTACCTGGCCGATCTTGGCTATGTTGTTTTCACCCTGGATAACCGGGGCACATCGAACCGTGGTGCTGAATTCGAACAATCAATCTTCAGAAATCTTGGCGTTGCCGAAGTTGACGACCAGATGACCGGTGTCAGGTTCCTTAAATCGCAACCATGGGTCGACTCTGCACGGATTGGCATCAATGGATGGAGTTATGGGGGCTTCATGACCATTTCCATGTTCCTGAAGCATCCGGGCACATTTAAAGTTGCCGTTTGCGGTGGACCTGTGATTGACTGGAAATATTACGAGATTATGTACGGCGAGCGTTATATGGACACTCCGGAAAACAACCCTGACGGCTACAAGGCAGCCTGCCTGCTCAATTATGTGAAGGAGCTGAAAGGCAAGTTGCTTATTATACATGATTACCAGGATGAGACAGTAGTGCCACAAAACAGCCTCTCCTTTCTTAAAAAGTGCGTAGATGAAGGGAAGCAGGTCGACTTTTTTATCTACCCTGGTCATGAGCACAATGTGCGAGGTAAAGACAGGGTACATCTCAATCAGAAGATGGTCAATTACTTTGAAGACTACCTGAAAAAATAGATTTCAGGCGCTGTTTCTGACAGTCTGACCGATATTCGGGGCCGGCTTATCTAACGTAACGGCCTATCAATCACCTGACTTAAGCCCTTACCTGCTTACATATATCATTGATTTTCTGCACTTAACAATTTCGTCGACTTTTTTCCACCTTTCGTCGGGTTGAAGTCTCCTTTGGTCGATTAATCTTAAATTGAGTCTAAATAAGATTGTATATTTGCATCGTAATTAATTTAATTTCAATGCGTTGTTAAATAATTGTTAAATCTCTAAAAGTTGTAACATATAAAAGACCACCGCGTCTTATGCTCACAAAACAGTAAAACCGATTGCCAAAATGAAAACAAAAAACAATATGATAACTATGAAAACCTTCTATATCCTCACTGCCATTCTCGGATTACAATTCAACATGCTGGTTGCATCAAACCTCACCTCAGGCAGCAACCTCAGCAATAAAGAAATCAACCTGACGGATTTATCAGCCCTTGCTCCGGGAACTCCGAGAGAGGCTGACTTCAGTGATGTTGCCCCGGAAAGTTCTAATAACTACAACCATCTTGCCCCGGCAAACCCCAAAGTGGCTTCGTTTGAAGAACCTGCACAATTAAATGAGTCTGGCAACCTGATGAACCTGGCGCCGGAGTTACCTTCAGAGGCCGACTTCAATGACAGCGAATCCACCCTGCCAAACATTAACCTGACCCCGGTAACACCTGTGGAAGCCGATTTCGAAGACCTGGTGTAAACCATCTATATAACTCCCCGAAAACAAAAAACCCGGCCAAAAGCCGGGTTTTTTGTTTTCATCGGTTTACTTTAAGAATATAAATATAATAATTGTACCTTTTATATACCTAATATCCAACAGCCATTTGAGAGTCTGTTTCAGAGCGTTGTTTATTAGTGTTTCCTCATGACCCACGAGTCACGGCTCACGACCTTCCTTACATTTTCCTTACTATTTTCCAAAAAGATGTTGCTTTTCGCCCAAAATGGATTATATTTGATCACTCCTTGAGGATTCTACCTCGAAAACACTGCCTAAAATCAGAGAACCAGCTACTCACAGCAAACTATGAGAAGTCAGATGCCAGAGAACCACCCACCACCCATCACAAGCCACCAATTAACCCTGCTATATGAAGAAGTGTGTACTATTGTTAATTGTATTGCTTGCATGGGCCGGAAGCTCACGGGCGCAATACACCCTGCCTTTTACTGAAACTTTTCCATCCTATTCTGATTTGCCTGCAGGATGGGTCTCCTGGCAATCGGCTGGCACAGGAGATTCCTGGGTTGCGACTTTCGGGATGGGGGGGGGACAACCGAAGGCTGCGCCTTCAGCTGGTACGACGGCACCATCTGGCTAATCTCAAAATCAATCACCGTCCCGGCCGGAGGATCGGTTGATATCAGCTTTTATCAGAAGGCTGGCTGGCCGAGTTCTTATTTAAAGCACGGACTGTATTACTCCACCACCGGCGAACAGAACCTGTCGGCATGGACGGCCATCAATGACAACCTGGGAGCAGTTGACTGGGACTGGGCACTCTCCCCTACTTATACGCTGACCGGTTATGCGGGAACGACCGTTTACATTGCCTGGAAATATGAAGGGTCTTTTGCGGATGGATGGTACGTCGACAATGTGCATATGGAAGTTACGAACTTATGTCCTGTGCCCACCGCTGTGAACGCAACAGGGATCACGAACACTTCGGCTACCCTTGGCTGGACGGCTCCCGCCTCGCCCCCCTCCAACGGCTATCACATTTATTACAGCACATCTTCCACGCCCCCGACTCCATCCACCGTCCCCACGGCAACGGTAGGTGCGGGAATCACCTCGTATAATATGGTCTCTCTGAGCGCAAACACGCTTTATTACGCCTGGGTGCGTTCAAATTGCGGGAGCTCAAGCGGTTCCTGGACGAATGTTTATTCTTTTACGACCCTATGCAATCCGGTGAGCGTGCTTCCGTTCAACGAAGGATTCGAGTCGGGTTATACCGATCAGATTCCCGTGGGCGGTTGCTGGACACAGGATGGAGGAATCTACGAAACTTACTGGCTGGCCAACAGCTCCCAGACTACGTCCAACCGCACACCGCGCACCGGAAGCTGGGATGCAACCCTGGGGATGTACGGCAATGGCTGGATGTTCAGGAAATTTACCTTAACCGGCGGAATGTATTACACCGTTTCCTGCTGGGCAAAGCAGGATGGTTCAATCCCTTCGGCTGCTACTGTTGAACTGAAATACGGCAGTGTGAATACCCCTGCCGGTATGACCGGCGCTATCCAGTCTGCCACGGGACTTACCACAAGCTACACACAAATCTCCGGATCCTTCGCCCCGGCGACCAGCGGCGACTATTATATCGGCATCCACGGGGTCACCACCGGCCCCCCACCCCCGTATTACATCACCCTCGATGACATCCAGGTAAGCCTGACC
This sequence comes from Bacteroidales bacterium, assembly GCA_025355465.1. Lineage (GTDB taxonomy): Bacteria > Bacteroidota > Bacteroidia > Bacteroidales > FEN-979 > JANXZO01. Next base: position 15,702 of record JANXZO010000047.1, on the reverse strand, counting down.
TATTCATGTTTTCCGCCGACTGCTGTCACAGCAACAGCCCTCTGCCAGACTTCGGCCAGCATCGCCTGGACCCCGCCGGCATCGGCGCCTGCCAGCGGATACGACATTTACTACAGCACTTCTTCTACACCCCCGACCGTCAGCACCACTCCCACAGCTTCGGTCGCAGCCGGGGTCACCGGCTATACGATGACTCCCCTCACACCGGGGACATCGTATTATGTATGGGTTCGTTCGAACTGCGGAAGCGGAGATCTCAGTACGTGGTCAACGGTATATTCCTTTTCAACGCTTAGTACCGTACCTACAGCGATTACAGTCCCTGGAACCTATCCGAATTTGACCGGTGTGGGTGGTGCATTTGAAGCAATCAATTGCGGCGTATTGAGTGGGAATACCACCATCAGCATCACAGCCGATCTCACCGAACCCGGTACCTATGCACTGAATGCCTGGAATGAAAACCCTGCAGGCTCAAACTATACCCTGCTGATCAAACCTGATGCCTCCACCCTGCGCACGATCAGCGGCACCCTCACTTATTCGGAATCCCAGCCGGCCCTGATCAGAACCAACGGCGCTTGTCGTTTTACCATCGACGGACAGGCAGGCAAATACCTCACCTTCAGGAATACCACTGCAACGCCTTCCGGCACAGCCGGCACTATACTGTTCAACAACAGCTCCCAGAACTGTTATCTGAAAAACTCGACCATTGAGGGTAACTACAACTTCTCATCATATGGAACCGTGACCATTGGAAATACCGGCAACAATTCGGTCGAGATCTCGGGCAACGATGTGCGTGACGCAACGGCAGGGACAATCGGAATTCCACAAATCGGGATTTTCTGTATTTCCACGACCAGTTCACTGAGCGTACTGAACAATAATGTGTATAACTTCTGCGAATTAGGTATAGCTTCTAATTCCAGTGGCTCGATCATAAGCGGAAACAGTATATTTTATAATTCCCCCGCGGCACAATACATAATAATATATGGCATATATCTCACTGACAACGCGTTCGGCCACGTGGTAACCAACAATTACATAGGCGGTCAGGCCCCGCTTTGCCAGGGGAGTGCCTGGACATATCCGGTCACAGGAAACTTTAACGGGATATATGCATCTGGCACTAATGCAGGTCCTATAACTATTTCGAACAATGTGATCCGGAATATTGCCATGACCAGTTCCGGACCGTCAAACTTTTACGGGATACAAATCCAAGACGGACTTTTCAACATTACGAACAACACTGTGGGCAGTGAAACTGCTGCGGGATCAATCACCTATGCAGGAACAAGATATTTTCACGGACTTTTCCTCAGATCGGTCAATCCTTCCAACGTAGTGGAGAACAACATCTTCGGGAACTGGTCACTGACTGCCGCCACCGGGTCCCCGACGGTCTACGGAATGTACGTTTATTCGGTGAATGCGAAGAAAAACAAGATCTTCAATATATCTGCTTCAAATGCAGCCCTCACGCCAACAATATATGGCATCTGGACCCGTGGCGCGGCTAGTACAGTTTATGAATACTCAAACAACATCATCTCCCTCGATGCTGGGGCTGCAACAAACCCGATCATCTATGGATTTTACAATAACGGCTATACCAGTATGACCTTGAAATTCTATTATAATGATATCCATATCAGCGGTCCGTCTACGGGAACATCATCAACGTATGCCTATTATAGCTTAGTAAACTCCGTCCTCGAATTTAAAAACAACATTTTTTCCAACCTGAGGAGTTTAGGCGGGACAGGCAAGCATTATTCCATATTTGTGGGTAACCCTCCGTTGACCTCAGATTATAATGATTTTTATTCTGTTGCCGGACCGCTTACTCATTATAATTCTGTTGACCAGAGTAACCTGGCTGAGTGGAAAACTGCTACAGGGCAGGATGCCCATTCTCTGAGTACCGATCCTTTATTTGTTTCCTCCACAGATCTTCATCCCCGGCAACCTCTGCTGGTTGCAGGAACACCGGTAACAGGCATCACCACCGACTATGCCGGAAATACGAGAGCAACTGTTCCAACCATAGGCGCTTATGAAATGCCCAAGGTAACTACTCTTGCTGCGACTTCAGTCACTCAGACCGGAGCGACCCTGAACGGCACAGTGAATGCCTGTTCGCAAACTTTAGTCACTTCCTTTGACTACGGTCTCACGACCGCTTACGGAAGCAGCGTTGCTGCCACTCCTTCACCCGTTACAGGGAATAGTGCCACAGCGATCACCGCTGCGCTCTCGGGCCTTACCCCGAACTCCCTCTACCATTACAGGGCGGTTGGGACAGTTGGCACTGCAAACTATTACGGGGCCGATATGTCCTTTACCCTGCTGCCTGCATGTTCCGAGCCTACCGCTGTTGTGGCAACCTCCATCGGACAGACAACGGCCAGCATAGCCTGGACACCCCCGGCATTGGCACCTTCGGGCGGATATGACATTTATTACTGCACTTCCTCCACACCACCGACCTCGGGTACCACCCCCAGTGGCTCGGTGGCAGCGGGAGTAACGACTTATACGATGACTCCCCTGACCATGGGGACCCTGTATTACGTATGGGTTCGCTCCAACTGCGGAAGCGGAGATCGCAGTATTTGGTCAACGGTGTATTCCTTTACTACCCATGGTAATGTTATAACAGAAATAACAGTCCCCGGGAACTATCCTACCCTGACCGGTGTGGGTGGCGCATTTGAAGCGATCAATGCCGGGGGACTGAACGGAAATACCACCATCAACATCACAGCCGATCTCATCGAACCCGGTACCTATGCACTGAATGCCTGGACGGAAAACCCTGCAGGGTCAAACTACACCCTCCTGATCAAACCTGATGCCAGCACCCTGAGAACAATCAGCGGTACACTCACGTATTCGGCTTCTACACCGGCTTTGATCAGAACCAATGGCGCAAGCCGGTTCACCATCAACGGACAAGGTGGTAAATACCTGAAATTCAGAAATACCACGGCAACACCGGCCAGCACTGCAGGAACGGTACTTTTCGACAATGGCTCCCAAACCTGCTATCTGAAAAACTCGACCCTTGAAAATAACTACAACTCGACCTATTATGGTACCGTGACCATCGGAAATACAGGAAGCAATTCGGTTGAGATCTCTGGAAATGATATCCGCAATGCAACGGCAGGAACAACCGGAATTCCGGCCGTTGGGATTTATTCTGCCTCCCAGACCAATTCCCTGAGCATCCTGAACAATAATGTGTACAACTTCAACAGCTACGGCATACTTATTATCGCTGCTGCCAATGGGGCTGTCGTCAGCGGAAACAGTGTCTTTTATAACTCTTCCACGGCACCCTCCGGAGAGCAGTATGGCATTTACTTTATGGATATCACATTCAACCACCTGATAACAAACAATTACATCGGTGGCCAGGCCCCTCTTTGCCAGGGAAATGCCTGGACCTATCCGGGTACGGGGATCTTTGCAGGAATATACTCAGAGGGAACGAATGCAGGTGCAAGAACTTTATCCAACAACATCATCCGGAATATTGCCTTGACCAGTTCCGGTGCACCCAACTTCTACGGACTGAAAATCGGGGGCGGATTATTCAACATCATGAACAACACCGTGGGCAGTGAAACCGTTGCGGGCTCCATAACTTACGCAGGAACCGGAAATGTTTACGGACTCTACCTTACCTCGGTCAATCAGAACAACACGGTGGAGAACAACATCTTCGGGAACTGGTCACTTACCGCTACTTCCGGAACACCCACGGTATATGGCATGTACGTATATTCTGTGAATGCAAGAAAAAACAAGATCTTCGGCATCTCCGCATCAAATACAGCCCTTACACCGGTTGTCAATGGAATTTGGGCCCGCGGTGAGATTAATACTGTCAACGAATACTCCAACAACATCATCAGCCTCGATGCCGGGGCTGCAACCAACCCGACGATCTATGGATTTTACGGTGACGGATGGTCAAATATGACTCTGAAATTTTATTATAATGATTTTCTGATCAGCGGTCCTCCGACGGCAACATCTTCAACGTATGCATTTTACAACTATATAACTTGTTCACTTGAGTTTAAAAACAACATTTTTTCCAATTTAAGGGGTGCAGGCGGGACAGGCAAACATTATGTCCTCTATACCCTGGACCTGCCTCCGATGGCCTCTGATTATAATGATTATTATACTGTAGCCGGACCGTTTAGCCGTTATAATTCAGCCGATCAGGCTAATCTGGCTGCCTGGCAAAGTATAACAGGACAGGATGCCCATTCTTTGAGTACGGATCCGTTATTTATTTCGACTGCGGATCTTCATCCGCAGCAACCCTTGCTGGTTGCAGGAACCCCGGTTACTGGCATCACGACCGACTATGCCGGAATTACGAGAGCAACTATTCCTACCATAGGCGCTTATGAAATGCCCCAGGTAACTACCACGGCTGCGACTTCTGTCACTCAGACTGCAGCTGTCATGAACGGTACAGTGAATGCGTGTGCGCAAAATGTGGTTACTTCCTTCGAGTACGGTCTCACAACTTCTTACGGAAACACTGTAAGCGCCACGCCTTTGAATGTAAGCGGTAATGTCTCTACCGCAATCTCCAGATCCCTTTCGGGTCTTACTGCCAATACCCTTTACCATTACCGGGCCGTTGGAACTGTAGGCACAACAAAATACTACGGAGCGGATATGACCTTTGATATGATGCCAACACCTTCCATCTCGGGTCCGACCCCGGTTTGTTCAGGGGTAGCCGGAAATGTGTACACCACGCAGTCGGGGAAGTCGAACTATGTATGGACCGTGGTGGGCGGCACGATAACGGCCGGTGGAACATCCGCCAGCAATACGGTAACAATAACCTGGAACACGGCTGGATTGCAATCGTTAAGCGTAAATTACCAGAACTCCAGCGGCATACCCGGTCCCACTCCTGCTGTATATAATGTTTCCGTAAACCCGGCTTCGGTCGGGGGCAGCATAAATCCTGCTGCCTTGACCATAATTATAGGCTCTTCCACGGGAACGCTAACCCTTGGAAATTATACCGGGATCATCCAGAAATGGCAAAGGCGGTTTAATGGCGGGCCCTACATTGATATTCCAAACACCCTTCCTACCTATTCTGAAACGCCCGCTTCTGTGGGTGTCTACGACTACCGTGCGGAGGTGATGAGCGGTACCTGCGGATCGGCGTACAGCGCTCTTTCAACCGTGACTGTGAATAATCTCGTCCTGGTGCCTGGAACTGTTTCCCAGAATGCAGTGATCTGCAGCGGTTCAGCTGCTCCTACCCTCACAAGCACACCTCCCAACGGAACTTCCCCGACCTATCAATGGCAAAGTTCGCCCAACAATATCACATACTCCGATATTGCAGGACAGGTGGCCGCAACTTATAGTCCGGGAGTGCTCACTGCCACGACTTATTTCCGCCAGATACAGAATTCCACCGGCACCAGCGGAGGCCCCCTGCCCACGAACAGCGTGACAATAACTGTAAATCCTGTTCCTGTGCCAACCATCACTGGTTCCACAAACCTGTGCGTCAACTCGGGTTACTATAATTACACTACCGAATCAGGCATGACCGGTTATGTGTGGACCATCTCAGCTGGCGGATTAATCACCTGGGGAGCCGGGACCAACCAGATCCAGGTGACGTGGGTCACTCCCGGGGCACAATGGGTCAAGGTCATATACAGCAATAGTTACGGATGTGCGGCCGCCGCTCCTACTCAGCTAAACGTAACCGTGAACAATGTGCCGGGCACTGCCGGATCGATCACTGGTCCGTCGGCAGTTTGCGCCCCTTCAAACGGCATAAGCTATTCCGTTGCACCGGTAGCCGGAGCTTCGGCTTACAGCTGGTCTTTACCCCCGGGAGCAACCATTGTCGCTGGACAATATACAAACTCGATCCTGGTTGATTTTGCAGCCAATGCGATACCCGGCTCGGTTACAGTCTCCGGCAACAATCAGTGTGGCAACGGTCAATCCTCGCCTCCAGTGCAGATTTTGGTGACCTACCAGCCGGGCGGCGCCGAAGTGATCACCGGAACTGCAGAGGTATGTCAGGATGTGACAGGAATTGCTTACTCAACAGCTCCGATTGAACATGCAACAGGTTACACTTGGACTTTACCTCCCGGCGCCAGCATTGCCTCAGGTGCCAATACCAATTCCATTTACGTTAACTTCAGCATTACTGCGGTCTCAGGCAATGTGACTGTGTTCGGCACCAACAGCTGCGGAGTAGGAACAGTATCGCCTTCTTTTGCAGTTACAGTGAATCCGCAACCCGCAACACCTGTGGTGACGGTTGACGGCAACACCCTCACAAGCAGTGCCTCTGCCGGAAACCAATGGTATCGGAACGGGACAGCAGTTACGGGCGCCACTTCGCAGGTTTACGAAGTACCTGTAGGCTATCCGGGATGGTACCTTACCGTGGTAGGCCTTGAAGGATGCTATTCAGATTCTTCCAACCAGGTGTATATTGCCGAAGTAGGAGTGGGGGAAAACGAGGCCCTTTCATGCAGGGTTTATCCCGTTCCAAACAAGGGTTTGTTCACGGCGGAAATCAGCTCATCCCAAACCGAAGACTTCCGGATTCAGATCTACAACACCCTGGGGGTTATGGTTCACCAGACCGCCGGATTCAGTGTAAATGGAATCCACAAGGAGAACATTGACGTTCGTCATTTGCCCGATGGCTTGTATTCGGTGTTATTTGTGGGCAGTGAAAGAAAAGTTGTAATGAAGGTGCTGATCAATCGCTGAGCGGAATGACCGTTTGATTCTGAGCCTCTCAGGGGACTTGAACCCCCGACCTACTAATTACGAATCAGTTGCTCTACCAACTGAGCTAAAGAGGCAAAAAAGTCGGGATGAGAAGATTATTTTATTCTCGTAATTAGCTGATTATCAAGATCAGCAATTACATTACATTTTTTCTTCTTTACAAAATACTTCTTCAAATCCCTGAATTTACAGTACTTTTGCAATAACGGATAAAATACATTACATCCAGTTTGCCCGCTGTTGCTGGCGCAAAATTACAAATCTTTATTTTATAAACCAATGATCAAGTCAAAGTATAAATTCGGCGGAACCAACATCAGCGTTCGCAAAATAATTTTAAAGGGTGGTAGAAATATTAACAAGGACGGCACCTGCAAGATTTCTGTCGAAATAATCGCTTTTTATGCTGATAATACCCGTAAGACAATACGAATCCCAACTGGGGTAAGTGTAAATCCGAAAAATTGGGAGTCAAAAAAAGATGACGGAACGGTATCAGCCAAAGACCCAGAATCAATTGACAAGAACGCTAAAACCAACAAAATATATTTTGATTATATTTTGCAGTTGCAAAAAAGAGAGCAGGGAACTTGGGATGAATCTACCGTCACTGATACACTTATCAGTCTTGATGAAATGTTTCCGAAAGTTACTAAGACACTGACAAATTATATTGATGATTACATCGCTTATCGAAAGTCTGTAAACACGCCCAGGGGAACGCTCAAAGAATTTACGACGTGTAAGAAGAGATTGGAACGTTACGAAAATTCCAAAAATCTTAAACTTACTTTTGATGATATAACTTTAGGGTTTTCGGACAGCTTTTACTCGTTCCTGCTTAGCGAAAAATATGCAACGGGCACTATACATAAGACCTATGCCATCCTAATTACCATTCTGAATCACTTTTACGTAAGACAGGAAGAGTTCAACATTAAACTAAGCAGTAAATACTTGTTAAAATCATTCAAACGGGGTGAAGCATCAGTCAATGATCCCGAACCATTATCAAAGAAGGAATTTAACACACTGCTGAAATATAAATTCGACACTAACACATTAAACAGGATGAAGGAAAGATTCTTGTTTCAATGTTCAACAGGTATAAGGTTCGGAGATATGTTCCTGATTTCAAGGAAGAACATCAAGGATAAATGCATAGAATATCGCCCTAAAAAAACCGTACATAAACGAGATAATCTGGTTATTGTTCCGTTGAATCCGTTATCTAAATCCATATTGGAAAAGTACAATTATGATATGTCAGCTTTGAAAATAACAAACCAAAAATATAATGTCGGACTAAGTGATATGTTTAAAGTATTGATTAAGAAACAACCAAAAATATTTAAACAGTCCTATACTTCTCATAATGGTCGTGATACGTTCATTACCAATAGCCTTGAAAGTGGGATTGATGTTCCAAGTTTGTTAAAAATGGTTGGTCAAGAAAGCTACAACGTTATGAAAAGATATTTTAAGGTTTCAAAAACCCATAGTATTTCGAAAATGGAATTAGTAGAAGAATATAAAAAGTCTATTTAGGTTAGAATTCCACCCACCTTTCCGCTTTGAACATTGAGGTAGCTGTCCGAAAGTTCTGGAATTATTTTTTTCCTGGATTTTTTCAAGAGATGCCCTTCCTTTCCAAAAATGGTTAAGTTTCTCCCCTGGATTTTTTTAGAGGTTTGACCACATTCTTATCGCCCAGACTTAGGGGGGCGGGATCGTCATAGGCGGAGAGGACACCGCGCCTGGCGGGCAGCCCCCCACTGGCGGGGGTGCTGAACGCAACTAACAAATAAAATTTTCACCCAGCCCATTCCCAAAATCTTTTAAGAATATTAATCATCGGATCGCGAAAGGTACAAGTTTAAATCGCATAAATAACACCATCAGCAGACCAGCTGTGAATAGCGCAGTTATCGGAGTGCAAAATAAATATGATGTGTTTGAATGAATTGGGGATAACCTAACGGTACCTCGGTGTCAAGTGTTGTTGGAATCCACGAAACCATCAGTAAAATCAGCCGTTTCGGACATTTTTTAGTAATTGTCCCTCGGTGCTTTCCAGCCCAATAAGCTACCATTTACCCCCAATCTTCAACCTGCTGGTTCAATCAGATACCTGACCATTCCAGCTCCCATAGCAAATCGGGGTTACTCCTTTTCAGGCTTGTAGTCCACATTGATCAGGTCGACCACGGACACCCCAAGGATTTCAGCTATGGAAAACAACCGCTCCAAGCTTTGGGATTTTTGGGTGCACAGGCTATTCATTGCGTTAGCTGATATGCCAAGCTGCTTTGCCAACCACCGCTGCGATCTACCTTGCTGCTGAAGGACTTCGGTTATCCTGTTATACTTCGGTTTCATCATTTATGGTATCCAGGCTACAAATGTACAAATATATTCTGAATATCCGCATAAACGTACACATATTACTTGTATAGTCCAGAAAATAGTGGTATATTTGTATTGTTATTTAATTAATCCCCAGGTACATACAAAAACTTAAATATGGATACGACAAGCGAAATAATTCACCAAGTTACCGAAATTTCCGTCACCTACCAAAACAAGGTAAAACCAAGCCAAAGGATTAAAATTTCTCGTTCCAGCGATGCATATGACCTATTGCTGAAATCGTGGGATGATACGCTTGAGCTTTACGAATCCTTCAAAATTGTAATGCTGAACAAGGCAAATAAGGTTTTAGGGATCAGTGTGATAGGAAACGGAGGGGTATCTGGCTGTGTGGTCGATCCGAAACGCGTATTTGCAACCGCTTTGTTGTCTGGTTGTTCATCAATAATCCTTTGCCACAATCATCCCAGTGGTAGCACAATAGCAAGTGAAGCCGATGTGAGGATAACGGAAAAGATCAAACAGGCTGGGATTTTCTTGGAAATAGCTGTGCTTGATCACCTGATAATCACCGCTGAGGGCTTCTATTCCTTTGCCGATGACGGTGTTCTGTAACCATACCCATATAGATTTTGACAATGAACAACATTGAAATATTTGATAACGGCGGAAAGACCGCCGACCGTTACACCCTGATCAACGGTGACGGCGACGTTTTCGGGTTTGACGATCATCCTTTCCACCCCCAAGGTTTTGGGCAGTACTGCGGGAACATAGACCAGTGGACAAGCAGAAAAACCAACCATTTGGGCAAAAAGATAACCATTGACGAGTTATCCGACCAAGCTCAAACCTTTGTTGAAGAACGCATTTAACACGATAGTGATGAAAAACCTTGAAAAACGGTTGAAGAACCTGTTAAGAGATTTTGTATTCGTAAACGGTACAAACGTTGAAATTTCCGAAAAGAGCTTTTTCGGCACCAAAGTCCTGCCAGCCACTGAATTCCTAAATAAGGACAAGGCTTTGGTTCAAAGCTCAGGGATAAGGCACTTTTACGTGTCCTCGGTAATGCACAAAAATAGTATTCATATTCCCAGTTTTCGGTATATGATTGTCTGGACAATGGCAGCAAAAAGACCGTACCGATGCAAAAACTTTTGGGAGTTTGAACTGGACAAGGTTTTCATTTCGGGAAGAACGGATGAAATATTGATTGGAAACCTTCGTCGGGAAATTGAAAACGGAAAAATCTAACCACATTATATGAAAACAGAAACTCTAACCATAGCAGATTTGCGGAAAATCACCTAAGCCCTGACATTCTGGATTGCAGATAGCTTCACCAACCCGAACAACCAAACAACGTTCGAGGTTCAGCGGGAATATAGAAAGTTGTTCCTAAAGGTTATCAGAATTAAAAACTCGCTTGAAAACCAATAAAAGCCAACAAAATGAAACACTTAACCTTTTTACAGATCACCAAGCTTCAAAAAGCTTATGGCGTCAGCGGAATGCAGGAATCTATAAACACTGGTCAGTGCTGGAAAATGGAAGGATCAACGGGCAGGTTCGCAATGTCCTGCCTTGAAACGGGGGCTTGTATGCTGCCCCTTCAACCCAAATATGACTATTACGGGAACCGTGTCCCCTCACGGAATGACCTTAAACAGGGCACCAAGGGCACATTCCTTAATTCAGTGAGGTTCTGGAATCAGGTTCTGGACGGTGAAATGGATGCCATCGAATGGCTGGAAGAAACCTTCGGGAGTGTTGAATTCCAACAGCGATATTGATTTAAAACCACAAACCTATGAAATACATTCTGGTGCTGGATAACATTGACGGGAAAATGGTCGAGCTGACCAAGCCCACCAACTGGAAAAGCGTGGTGGATGCAAAACTGCTTTGTCGTGGTTTTGAGCTGGGTGGCAAAAGGCTCTTTATTCAGCTCTGTTCAAAAAGAGTGGCGAGAAGCCGCAGGCATTCCTGAGAAATAACCCAAAAACATACCCATATGACAACCGTAGAATTTAACACCAGATTCAAGCCCGCCGACGACACCTTCGTTATCGGCAAGGCAGTGGCAATGATAACCCCGCCAGTCGGACAGGACTACTGGCTGTTCCGCGTCAAATTATTCAAAGACCAAGCTATTGTTGCGTTTCCAAAATTCGGAACCATTGGGATTGGCTTTGCCATTGAGGAAACGGACTGGAACACAAACCTGCCATACACTGTGAGTCCTGAACAAATCTATGACCACATTCGGGAAAACAAGAAATACGATGAAATCACCAAGGAAGACTGCATTGCAGCCATCGCACTGGTGATTAAGCATTCAAACGCTTTTATGTCAAAGGGGAAATCTAACACGCGCAGGAAGCTCAAACGTGTTGCCTGATGTGCAATGTCCGATGATTCAGGATTCGGCTGGACGGGCTGGTTCTTCAAGCAAGTTGACCTGTTCCGTTAACTGGTTCAGCCCGTCAGCCGCAATACCACTGATATTTCCATAAAGTTCAAGCAATGCCCTCTTGGACATCCAAAGGTGGGCTTCACGCTCAGCAAAGGTTTTCAGGGCTTGTTCCTTTTCTTTCGCAATAAGCTTTTCCGTCTTTCGGAAGTTTTCAAGTAAAGCGTTCACGGAATTTGCGAACTGGGGTGAAATGAGGAAGTCATAGAGAGCTTCCATCTTGGTTCCCTTGTTCTGCTGGCTGGTCATCGCGTTGGCAGTTTTAACGATTCCGTCCCGTAACAATGTGACGATGATCTTGAGGTCGTCGATTGAACAGACCCAAACCCCGTCCCTGATATGGCTCTCCGTTTTGTCTTTTGGAAATGCTTGGGTAACGAGCACAAGCGCATTGGCTTGGACTGCACGCCCATCTTGCTTGAGCTTGCCGATCCAGCCTTCACTAAAATTCATTGTCTTCTTGTTTTCAAAAAGGATTTTTCCGCTTATGGTGCCAGTATTGTTCCGTACCGTTTGAATTACATCTGCACCACGGATGCCCGACGGAACATCATCAACCAGATCGAAAGGGAATTCAGCCTTTAAGAACTCCCTGAGTTCAATCTCGTAAATTTCCCCGACCTGCTTATTCGAATTTTGTTCCAACCGTAAGGTAACTTCCTCGACTTTCTTAGTCAAATCGCTAATCAACTTGTCCTTGAGCTTAATTTGATTTTGGTTCTTTTCGGATTCAGAAGACCTGATCTTCTCTTTCTCCTGAGCAAGAAGGTCATTGAATCTCTGTTCAGCTTCCGCTTCAACCTGCCCTTTCAGTTCTTCTGTGCTGCGTTGCAGTCTGGCATAGTCGGCTTTGAGCTTGTTGTGATCCGTGATCTGTTTTGACTTCTCCTTGAGTTCAGTTTCCAGTGCATTCACCTGTTCCGATTTTTCCTCGTCGAGCTGCTTTCTCAGGCTTTTTTCCAGACTGGCTTTCTCAACTGACAGCTTCTGCTTGACGGCAGTGTTAACTTGCTCCTGCAATGCATCCTGAGCCTTTGTGAGCGTTTCCTTTTCCTGTTGAAGCTTTTGTTCCTTTGCCTTGAATTCTTTGTCCTTAGCCGCTATTTGGGCTTCAAAATCCTTTTTGAGCTGCTCCTGTACTTGATGGAATAGGACATCGCTGACGTTGATCTCAGCCCCGCATTCTGGGCATTTCACGGTTGATACTTCGGTTTCCATATTTTGGGAATAATTGGGTTTAACGGATATGCTTATATAAAGCCGAAAGCATCGAGATTTGATTTCCCGATGCTTTCGCTGTTTCAGTCACTTTTGTTCGGCTATGAACGTAAATCAAAGATACGAACAATATTTGGATTTACCAAATGAAAAACAGACCATTTGCAACTTTTAAAATATCCTACCTGAACGATAGTCCATATGATTCTTTAATGGTTTTCCTTTGCTTAGCGGGGACTTCACTTATCCGTTTGTTAATGGTTTGAAAGAAACGTTCAGCAATATTCCATTGATCTGTATAAAAGTAATGCTCCTCGTCCGTTTCAATACTTAAAGTAATATAGCCGTGACACACATTGACCGTAACAACCAAATTGGGATAACCACTCAAACCCTGCACACTTGCAACGATCTCTGATTTGTACTCCTGCTTGATCACCCAGCCCTGATCTGCAACTACTTGTCTTGTCATCCTTAACAGGAAGACAGGATCAAGGTTATAACGCTTAATATCGCAGAAGGGTTGGGACACAATAGTCAGAGTTATTCGTCAGGTTCTTTTTTCATTTTTTGCATAAGAAGGAAAGCCGCCAAATCTTCTTTTTGCATTTTGTAATCACACTTTGTGTAAGCAATTTTATCTGTACCCCCAAGATAAATATCTGTGCCTGCTATTTTGAACAGAATCTTTTGATCAGAACCGTTTTTCACTATTATCGTATCTGAGAAAGCAGGATATTGATTATAATTTTTATTCACATCATAAAATTTGCCTTCAAACACGTAAAGGGCTTCTTTCCCATTCCCATTCTTTATAACATTGCCAGAAACACGTGCAATTATTCCCTTAGTGCTGAAGTCTAATATTGTTGAGTCTTTGATAATAAATACAGGTTTTCTTAAAAACCCTGAATAAATAATGGCATACTTGCTTTGATGCCAATAGCTGCTCATAAAAACAATTGAGTTATTTTCAACCCAAATGGCATCAAAGCATTGTTCAGCACCTAAAGTGTCTTTACCGAACTCTTCTTTTGATATTAATTGGTTCCGCGCATCGTTTTTTATTTGAAGGATAAGCTTTCCATTTAATCCGTATTCAGTGACTTCACTACCATATGAACCTCGTGACATATACATTCTAACCGATCCATTAGGGAAAAATGAACTTGAAAACATAGAAGAGTTAATTCTTTGACTTTCAAAGTTTAATCCGCCATTCGGAAAATATACACTGTTTTTTCCCTCACTATGTCCTAAATCATCATAAACATTATTTATCTCAACAGAATATTTTTTCCCATACTTATATTCAACAAGTTCTCTCAATCTGGATTGCTTTTTACCATAATCAACATCGTAAGACCATTTTCGATATGTAGCCCCCGACCTGTCATACTCAATGCTTTTTCGTTTTGCAGACGTTGGGTCAAAGAATACATATTCATCATAGCGTCTTTTTATTCCTGTAGCAAAAAAAGACGTTTCTTCTATAATCGCACTTTTTTTGTAGTTTGTTTCCGATAATGTGTTACCATTACCATACCAACAAATCTTTTTTGTCCTTAGTTTGTTCTGATAGAAAGTTTCAACCCTTTTATGATTACTATCATCAACGCTTACAGAATTTATGATTATACCATTAACAACTGTATGTTCTGTTAAAAGACCTGTTCCACCATCTAAAGTTTCGAAACGTTTCTCAGTCACTTTCCCATTGTATAGCTTCAGATTTCCCCATAGGTCTTTTTTAAAATACACACTATCGCTAAGCACTATGTCTTTGATGTCAGTTTTATTGTTACAGCCGCTTAATAATACGATTACAGCAACCAATAGGATCGACAAATATTTTTTCATCTGTAATACGGTTTTAATGAAATTTACCCTGTACTAATAAAAGAAATAATAGAAAATGACAATCTGTATCCTTCTCAACCCGTCAGCCCTGCCAATTTTTCTACCTGACCCATCATAAACAAAATCGCCGTCAATCCTGCCGATTTGTTTTCCTGAACCACTGTACAGATAATTGCCATCAACCCTTCCTATCTGCCTGCCTGAACCATCATATAAATAATTGCCGTCAACCCTGCCAATCTGACGACCTGATCCATCGTAGATTCTGTCTGCATCAATCCGACCAATTTTCTTTCCCGAACCATTATAAACGAAATCCCCATCAAATCTGCCGATTTTCTTGCCTGCGCCATCATAGAAATACTGGCTGAAACTCA
This sequence comes from Bacteroidales bacterium, assembly GCA_025355465.1. Taxonomy (GTDB): domain Bacteria; phylum Bacteroidota; class Bacteroidia; order Bacteroidales; family FEN-979; genus JANXZO01. The sequence goes on along the minus strand of JANXZO010000047.1, from coordinate 567 downwards.
AAGTTGAGAAAAGGAAGAGCGACAGTATTAATGAAATTATTTTCATCTGCCTCATTTTGTTACTGGTCTGAATATACAGGAATCATTGAGCACATATTCAGTTCTTTCAATGGTTATGGGATTATCACCAGAACCTTTCCACTTTTTTCTTATAACCATCACCTTCGTGATGTCTTTTCCTGAACTATCCACTAAGCTATCATAATAATTTTCATTGTCTTTATACATTTCGCTATCTTGTCCAGCACAATAACTGTCTTGGATATCTATTGACATTTGTAATGATGGCAAGTGCGCATATAACGTGCCCCCTACGGTGCATCCCATATTTGAAAAAGAGTGGAATACTTCAAGAAAATGTTGTTCCCCTAACCTGCGAATTTCCATAAAAGGCAACTCACCAAAGTCACCAAATGTGCCAAAATCTTGGCACTTTGCCAATCTAAGTGGGTAAATTTACTGAAACTATAGCAACGAACAACATGTAATGATACAAAAAAATAAAATATTTGACATTTTCCCGGGCATCAATCAATTGCCTTATTCGCAAAATTACTGGATGACCAA
>JANXZO010000041.1 GCA_025355465.1 Bacteroidales bacterium | reverse complement strand
AGGTTTGCATCGCTTTATGAATTATGTGGTTAATAATCATAAAGTTACAAATATTTATCTAACCATCTAACTGAATTTCAATTAGTTATGAACATTCTTTTCAACAAAACACTTCCTTTTTTAAAAATCAAAACAGTTTCTGAGGCAATGCAAAATTTCTTCCAAAAAAAATCTTACGCTGTTACAATGCTGCTTCGGCGTCCTGGATCTTCTGAATATAAATAGCTTTATTAACTGCCTCCCTGTGCTTGATGGAGGGCTTCGTAAATTTCTGACGTTCACGGAGTTCTTTTACAACACCGGTCTTTTCAAATTTGCGTTTCAGTTTCTTCAGGGCTCTGTCGATGCTTTCGCCTTCTTTAACAGGTACGATAATCATGCTTTTCGCTCGCTTTCTTTAAAGTTAATATTCAGTTTACTATTAAAAGGGCCGCAAAATTACAATGTAATTACGAGAATACCAAAAAAAGATACAACATAAAGATGCAACATGTAGTATTCAGGAGATGAGATAATTAATTAGCCAGTTTCGATTATAAGTTCTTTAAAATAAAATCCGTCATCCGGGTATACAAATGGTACGTCGTGTTCTTTCCTGTATAGATTCCGTGGTTGGAATTCGGATAAAACTGGGATTCAAACTGTTTGTTGGCCCCTACCAGCGCAGTTACCATGTCGTAGGAGTTCTGGGGATGAACGTTGTCGTCGGCCATGCCATGGATCATCAATAATTTTCCCCTGAACTTCTCGGCGTGGTTCACCGGAGAATTTTCTTCATAACCTTCGTTATTCTCTTTCGGGGTGCGCATAAAACGCTCCGTGTAGATGTTATCATAATATTTCCAGTTGGTCACCGGTGCCACAGCGATTCCGAAACTGAAGACATCAGCCCCTTTGGTTACACAGGAAAGCGTAAGATAGCCGCCGAAACTCCAGCCCCACATACCTATCCGTCCCTTATCGACAAACGGCAGTGTTCCAAGATACTTCGCCGCTTCAATCTGATCAAAAGTCTCATATTTGCCAAGCTGCAGGTAGGTACATTTCTTGAATTCCTCTCCCCTGCCGCCAGTTCCGCGGTTATCAACCGAAACCACGATGATCCCGTGTTGCGCCCATAACTGGTTCCACGACGAAACCGAGCCCCATGAATTCACAACAGTCTGGGAACCAGGTCCGCCATAAATGGTAAAAAGTACAGGATATTTCTTTAATGGATCGAAATCAGCGGGTTTAAGCATCCAGCCGTTCAACTCCAGGTTATCGGATGTTTTTACAGTAAAGAACTCAGCTTTGGCAAAATTGTATTCAACCATGGTCTCCCTGAGTTTGGCGTTGTCCTGAAGCAACCTTATCTCTTTCCCTTTTGAGTCGTAAACAGCAGTATAGCTTGGGGTGTTAATGTCGGACCACCTGTTGATAAACCAGGAATAGCTTTTGCTGAATTCGGGTGAATTGCTGCCGGCTCTCTGGCTGATTTTATTTTTCTTCTCCCCGTCGACCGTTACTGAATAAAGGTCCTTGTCAAGAGGTGAAGTCTCAGTTGAAGTGTAATAGACGAGGTTGTTCTTTTCATCCGCTCCAAGAACATTCAATACCTCCCAGTTGCCCTTGGTAAGCTGACGGATCAGGCTTCCATTCAAACTGTAAAGATAAAGGTGCCGGTAGCCATCCTTTTCGCTCGAAATCAGAAACTCCTTTCCGTTTTTAAGAAATGTAAGGTGGTCATTGATCTCGATATAATACTTGTTTTCCTCCGTATAGAGGATCCGCGTTGCCCCGGTTGTGCCATCAGCAAGGAGCAGGTCCAGCTTATTCTGGTTCCGGTTCATCCGGTAGAATGCGAGGGTGTTTGGATCCTCAGTCCATTTCATTCTGGGAATATAGATATCCCGTTCACTGCCAAGATCAATCTTTATTGATTTTTTTTTCTGATAATCAAACACATACAAGTCAACTACTGAATTATCCTCTCCGGCCTTTGGATACTTGTATTTATATTGTTCAGGATAGAGGTCACCATAATAGGTGAGCTGGTACTCTTTTACTTTGCTCTCATCGAAACGGTACCAGGCAATTTTTTTACTGTCAGGGGACCAGGCAAAGGCCTTGGAAAATTCAAACTCCTCTTCGTAAACCCAGTCGGTTGCCCCGTTGATAATCTCATTCACCTTCCCGTCTGTCGTCACCTGCAACTCGGAACCAGATTTCAGGTCGGCACAGAAAATATTATTATCACGAACGAAAGCCACCATGGATGCATCCGGCGAAAAGGTGGCCAACCGCTGTTTTCCTCCCTTCGATAGCGGAGTGAGGCTTCCCGACTTCAAATCATAGACAAAATAGGTCGCTTTGGATGAGCGCCTGTATATCGGCTCATCATCCGTGGCAAATAACAATCGGGTCTCATCATCACTGAATTCAAAACTACTCATCGCAATCGGCGCCGTATCACCTGCCGGAATCAGCATCTTCGCAGTGACAATGGTACGCGTATATTTCCCTGTTTTATATTCATAAACATTCAGACTATCCTTTTTCAGCTGGCAATAATGGTCCCCGTCGTTCATCGACTGGATACCATAAACTCCGCGTGAGGAGAATTTTCTGTTTTTGTAGATATCATCCAGAGTGATGGACTTTTTTTCAGTCTGGGCAAATAGAACTCCTGCCGATAAAACCAGGATGGAAAGGATAAATGACCGGGAAAGTGGACGCGACATAGGACTGCCTGTTTAATTAACGATTAAATTTGCGCATCAAAAGTAGAAAATTATGCGAAAGCAGGTTGGTTTTTTCGATGTATACCAGGAAACCCTCGCCAAGTTAAGTGGAATAGGGAATTAAAAAGATTTTCTATCTTTGCACCTGCAATTCGGGATTTTAGCTCAGTTGGTTTAGAGCATCGCCTTGACAGGGCGGGGGTCGTGGGTTCGAATCCCTCAAATCCCACAGAACATTTCCTGATAATCAACGGAAAGCAAGTAAAACCGCCACTCTTGGCGGTTTTACTATTTTCATCTATCCTCTCCGACACCCATAAGCTCCGAAGAAGGAGTTGAAACTTAAAACAGATACCCTCTTTCCGGTTTGTATTAGCCTCCGGGTTTCTTATATTTGCTCATTATTAACTTAAACCTAATATTCACATTCTAACCATAAAGCCATGAAAAAATTTACCCTGCTTCTGGTGCTTTTCTTTCCTTTCGTCATTGTAAATGCGCAAAATGTTTTGCGTTACAATTTCAATAACGTCCTCACTGAAACTGGCGGTACCGGACCGGCACTGACAACATTGGGCAATGCCGGAATATTTGTTCTGGACACCCTGAATGAAATCAGTGGCAAGACCAAAACGGTATACCGATTCGAAAAAAATTCCGGATTCCAATTTAATAATACCAATGCCGGAAATTTCATCGGTGAAACATATACGATCGAGCTTTACTTTGTCTTCGACAACCTCTCAAGCTGGAAACGTGTGGTTGACTGGAAAAACCGTACGACAGACAAGGGAGCGTATGTTTATAACGGACAACTTAACTTTTATAATTATGTGTACAGCGGGGAGGCCCCCGTTGTTGCCGGGGAATATACGTATTATGTGATAACACGCGACGGTGCTTCCAAGGCGCTGAAAATATACACCGATGCAAAGGTAGAGGTCGAATTCAATGACCTCGACAACGAAGGATTATTAAGTGCAGATAACCTCCTCAATTTTTTTCAGGATGACCTGATGGTGCCAAATGAAGCAAGTTCTGGGGCTGTTGCCATGTTGAATTTTTACAATTATTCGCTTGACAGCAATACGATTAAGCAGAAATACATTGACCTGCAGAGCTATGTTTTCGGAACCGGAGAAAATAACCCTGAAACGCTGGGAGTCTATCCAAATCCTGCAAAAGATTATATTAATGTCAACCTTAATAAAATTGGCACAGCAGGGAAGACCATTCTTACGATTTCCAGTATAACCGGCACTGAAGTCTATTCGAACACCTTCACAGGTACTGAAAATGCGGTGATCAGACTATCATCCATAAATCTGCCCGAAGGCATTTATGTTGTGAAAGCAAAAACCATAGAAGGCTGCTATTTCAGAAAGATTGTCATACAAAAATAATTTCCGGCCCCATCGCAGCTCTCGATACAGAACTTTTGGCTGAGGCAGACAACAGCGGTTACCGGGGCTTCAATCACATCTGCGATTTGGATTCAAAAATTCCTGCTGATGGATACTGATGCATATAAAATTCTTGCCGTTGATGACAACCCCAAAAATCTAAGGGTATTGTCAGCACTCATGTCCTCTGATAATTTCGTTGTTGACTATGCTTTATCTGGTGCCGAAGCACTGAAATTAATTGCTTTAGGAAATTACGATGTTGTTTTACTCGACATCATGATGCCTGAATTGGATGGCTTTGAGACCTGCGTCAGGATTAAGGCAGAAAGGCGAAATGAAGACCTGCCAATAATTTTTCTTACTGCTAAAACAGAATCCGAGAGCATTACCAGGGCTTTTGGAGCCGGAGGTTTTGATTATATCACAAAACCTTTCAGGATTGATGAATTACTGGCCAGGGTTAAAACGCATGCCCAGTTAAAACGTTTGCGGGAACAACAAAAAGAGGCCAACAGGTGGTTGGAGGAAAAAGTTGAAGAACGTACGGCAGCACTGACAGATTCAAATGCCCAACTCGAAAAAGCAAATGCTGAGTTAAAGGCCCTTGATGTGGCGAAGAATGAATTTATGCGGATGATCAATCATGAAATCAGAACACCGCTGAATGCCATTCTTGGCTTTACGGATATTCTGAAAAGTGAATTAAAATCAACAAAAATTTTTGAACTGGTTCATTATCTTGACATTGCCTCGTTGCGGTTGGAAAAATTCCTGATGGTTGTCCTTCAGATCACCGAATTAAGGACCAGTAACAAACCGATCGGGAAAGATTCCGTGCAGGTAAATAAGATTATTACTTCAGCGAAAACAGGACTGAAAGATGTGATACTGGCCAAAAATATTCAGATCGGAGTCGAGGGTGATGCCTTAAATATTTATATACCCGGCAATTCGAAACTGCTGCATTCATGCTTTACGGCGGTCCTTGAAAACGCAGTAAATTACTCGGATTCAGACACTTCAATCACCTTGCAAACCCATGAAATGCAGGGAAAAGTGATCGTAGAATGTATTGATGAAGGACAGGGTTTTTCACGATTGGCATTAAGTACCCTTTTCCAGCCGTTTGCCCTTGGGCAACAGCATGTTGATCAAAATGCCGGACTGGGGCTTGCCCTTGTAAAACTTATCATGGACGCTCATCAAGGCCTTATTGAAATTTTCAACAACCCTGTTAAAGGTGCAACGGTAAGGCTGACATTCACAAACAACTAAACATTTTGCTGTATCTTAGCCATTGAATATTCACCCTCTCACTATGAACATAACACTATACGGTGCAGCTGGTAATGTTACCGGAACTGCCTACTACCTAAAAACCCGACAGGCTGCTGTACTCATTGACTGTGGTGTATTTCAGGGTTCCAAGGACGCTGAACAAAAAAACAGAAAAGCCCCTCCGGTTAGCTATGCGACACTTGATGCCATTCTGCTCACCCATGCACACCTCGATCATTGCGGCCGATTGCCCCTGGCGGTTAAAGAGGGTTACAACGGTCCGATATTCGCAACGCCCGCCACTATTGATGTTGCAGCTCTCGTTTTAAGGGATTCGTTGAAAGTACAACTCAATGATCTGGAAAAACTTAACCGCCGGCTTAAGCGCAACGGAAAGCGCCCGATGGAACCTGTGTTCAGCGAAAAAGAGGTTGAAAAGGCAATTGCCCTGATGCGGCCTTTACCTTACCATGAAGAGTGCCAGGTCGCAAATGGGATCTCGGTGATGGTTGATGAGGCTGGACACATTATTGGCAGTGGTACACTCAGGGTGACTGCGGAGGAGAAGGGGTATAAAAAGGTGATCGTCTTTTCCGGAGACCTGGGACCCTATGGAATGGCCATTGTAAGGGATGCCGAACCATTTTCATCAGCCGATATTGTTTTTATGGAATCCACTTACGGGGATCGTGATCACAAGCCCCTGGCAGAAACACTCAGTGAAATGGATTCAATCATAAAACAGGCATTGCTGACCAAGGGCAAAATCCTGGTTCCCTCTTTCGCTATCGGACGTACCCAGGATATGCTGTACTACCTTGAACAGGCATTCAGCAAAGGAGACTTACCCCCATTTCCCATCTATATAGACAGCCCGATGGCCATCGAGGCAACCCGAATATATATGAGTCATCCGGAACTTTTCGATGAGGAGATGAAGGAATTCGTAAAAAAAGGCGAACTGCTAAAATATGGAAACTATATTCACCCTACGGTTACACCCGACGAGTCAAAGAAACTCAACGATGTACCCGGGCCATGCATGATCATTGCAGGGTCGGGCATGTGCAACGCCGGACGGATCCAGCATCATTTACGTCACAATTTATGGCGTTCCGAAACTTCTGTATTAATTGTAGGCTATCAGGCCGAAGGAACACTGGGCAGAAGGCTTGTAGACGGAGCATCCTGGGTGACGATATGGGGCGAACGGATCGCAGTAAACGCACAAATACATAAGCTGGGAGGATTCAGTGCCCATGCTGGTCAGAGCGATTTACTGCGGTGGTTTGATGCACTATCATCCGCACGTCCGAAAGTTGTGCTGACGCATGGAGAGGACCGGTCCAGGATTCCCCTGGCCAAAATTATCAAAGAACGTTATGGGATCGACGCACTACTGCCTGTGTTTGGCGAGGTGATTAAATTCTAAACTTTGGCGGGAGGTTCAAAAAGCCGGGATTTGACAAGTCCAGAACGCTGCATTGCGTAAACTAATGAAGTTTTAATAACCCCCAGCCCATATTTCGCACTTCTGCTGAAGTTAATTGAGGAGGCATCCTTAAAATATTTTGTAGGACAAGTGATTTCGGCAATTTCGTAGTTCTGATAAAATATCTGGGCCAGCATCTGATTGTCAAAAACAAAGTCGTTCGAATTGGCGTGATAGTTTATGCTTCTCAATACTTTTCCTGAAAAGGCACGGTAACCGGTATGGTACTCCGAAAGCTTCTCTCCAAGCAGGATATTCTGTGACAGTGTGAGCAAACGATTAGCGATGTATTTGTACAGGGGCATTCCTCCCTTCCGCGCACCACCCCCAAGGATTCTTGACCCGAGGACTACTTCGTATAAACCAACCGCGATAAGATGTGCCATTGCCGGGATCAGTTTAGGCGTGTACTGATAATCGGGATGCAGCATGATGACGATATCTGCCTCCAGCATCAATGCCGCATCGTAACAGGATTTCTGATTACCACCATACCCCAGGTTTTTCTCGTGCCTGATGATGGTGCGTATCCCAAGCGACCGGGCCACTTCTACCGTATTATCACAGCTTGCATCATCTACCATCAAAACCTCATCCACGATATTCAGGGGAATCTCACGGTAGGTATCCTCCAGGGTTTTGGCAGCATTGTATGCAGGTAATACAACAACGATCTTTTTATTCAACAACATTATTCAAAAGTGTAGGTAGCTGCAAAATTAGGATTTCCTGCCGAACCGTAAAGGATAACGATACATTTGAAAGATTACTCAAAGATTATTTTAAAATCATCCAGATAGAAAACTTTTTTGGCAGGATTCCACACATAGAACTGAAGAAGTGTTTCACCGTCGGAGACAGGCGGGATTTTAAAATCAGTACTTACCTTAAACCAGGTGCGTGCTGTTCTGGTTTTCTGATCAATGGGAACAGACTGCCAGACAATTGATTTTCCGTCCTTTTCTATACTGCATACCAGCATGGCGTAGGTCTTCAGGCTGTCCGCACTCCAGCACCAAACCGAGGTTTTCGCCATCGCGGGCTGAAAATCCCTGAATTCATTGAATTTCTTCCGATAATGACAATCCGCAGGCTTTGTTGTATCAAATTTCATGCTTCGTCCCCGCGAATGAAATAAATCGTAGGTGATCAGATAGCCACGAAATATTTCACCGTTCTCAAAATCATTGGTAAATGACTGCGGCAATTTTGATGGCTTCCAGATACCTGCCAGGTCGAGATTTGTAATATAGTGGTCCCAGTCCCATGTTGAACCGGTGAAACACTTCTCAACGGAATGGGTCATTACAGCAATACTCATCCTAAGGTTGAAATAGACTGTAACCAGGATACAGAGGTATATGGCGGTGCGAATGAACAGGTTCCTAAGAAGCCTGATGCGTTCAAAAAAAACACCAACGGCAATTGCAAAGAGCGGGTAGAATTCAACGTAAGCCCTGTGCCCTGAGGAGCAACCATAATACCAGTATGAATAAGCGGCGGCCAAATAGGTAACGGTAAGAAAAATCCCGAGTATAAACCAGCCGTTCGGCATACGACCCGCAATCATGATCATCACACCGGCAACGAAAAACAAGAGTACCGGATTAAAGAGGAACAGGCCATTCAGTGGTGAAAACAACACCTCCGCAAACAGCGGATGCGCCCAGTTTGTGAATCCTGAGCCATAAACAACCGTGAAATAACTACCATTTAGATACTTGAAATAAACGAGTTGAGGGATAATAAAAAGGATCATAATCAGAAGAAACACAAGGATGTACCTTGGGACAAAGAATCTCTTCAGTCTTTCTGGTATCTCTTTCCATGATTTCAAATCCCAGAAAAGATAAGCCAGTCCGATAAGCACATTGGTTGGACGAACCACTGTCAGGATTGCAAATGAAAGACACATGATCAGAAAGACAAGATAGGATGAATTGTTGCTGAGAAAAAGCCTCATGAAACAGAGGAATATTGAAATGGCAGCAAAAGAATACACATGCGACATCAGCGTGTCCGACAAACCATAATCAAACAGATTGGTTCCAAGAAAAATAATGGTCAGGATAACAAAAATCGTTGGCCGTCGAAAATAGAACTTCAAAAAATAGAACAAAAAGAAAAGTCCAAGCGTAAGGTAAAAAACACCTGCAACATCGGCTGCATCATGGTAAAGCTGCGAAAATCCGCCCTCCTCGTCGATACCATAGATTTTTGAGATCCCGTGAGCGGCCATGAAAAACGGGGACAACATGAAGGATACACCATAGAAATATTGTGTCTGGATCTTGTGTTTGCTATAGTCAAGATAAAAACCATATCCCGTTTTTTCATCCATCCGCACTGGACATTTGTCTGGATTAAAATCAAAAAAAAGAGTTGCTGGCAGGTATATGTAATACCCGGCTTTGTCTGAAAAGATGGTGCTGTACCAGTTAAACCGGCCATCCTGGCGATGTATCAAAACCGACACGGTGGCCAGTGAAGTGAAAATAAGCAGAAACCAGAGAATGGTTCTGAACCGGGTATCTCTGATCAAACTTCTGGATTTATCACCCATCCCGCTATTTGAAATTCCTGGCATTGTACAAAATCCTTTTATTCTTTACGTACGTTAGCGACCGGTGTTAGGAGGTCAACTTTAAAGTCGTCTATATATAAATTTCCACCTCCGGTATTCCAGAAATAGACCTGAATAAAGTCTTCCGGCTGACGGTCAGCTGGCAACCAATAAACATAGCTGATATAATTCCATTTGTTTGGAACCACCGATTCTTTGGTTAAACGGATGGCTTTGTACTGATACCCCTGCCCGTTATGAATACACGACATTACGAGGTTTACCTTTAGGTTATGTGGAGCACAACCAAAATAAACATATGCCGTTATCCGTACTTTCGAAGAATCACGGCATGGAATCTCTCCGAATTTTCGTGTCAATCCCTGCGAATACTGCTGTTCTGCCGTTAGTTTGAATGATTTCTTACCGGTATGGTGAAAATCACCTGACTGACATTGCGGAGGTTCACATCCGTCTTCAAAACCATAATAACAGATTGACCTGGAAGAATAACCCTGTATATCTGACAAAGAGCGAACGAAGGGCCTGGCCGGAAGGTGAGCTTGAATTGTAAACGAAAATGTTTTAGAAACATTTACGATGGAGAGAAAGACGATTGCCGCGGCTCCAATAGCCTTAAAATACCACCCGGTTGAATAAATCCAGCTGAAAAAATAACCCAGCGGCACAGCGGCAAGTGGCAAGAATCCAGTGAGATCATAGCGTCCCGGTCCGCCCGTGTACCATTTGGGGGGCAGGCTTCCGGCAAGTAAAATCAAAAGAACAACCGGCATAAAAAAAGCATAAAAGAGCTCAGGTTTCACCTTTGAAAGAAAATAGTAACCAGGTAGGATCAAAACGAGTACCGGGGAATAAGCCAGTAGCCCGTTTTCTCCGGAAAGAAAGAGATCCGGGAGGTACTGACCTAGTAATTTAACATTGTCAACAAAGCCCCAGGGATCAAATAAATAATTTCCGGTTGTGGCTTTCCAATAAAAAAAAGGCGCCACCACTGGCATCAGAAAACATAATGTGGCAGCCAGAATTTTCCACCTGTGGATCAAAATATTTGAAATTTTCAGCTTCCATGAGGACTTATCAAGGATATTCAGCAACAGCGGGACGAAGATAAGGATCAACGCCAGCGGTTTTATCAGACAAGAGATTCCGATGGCCATTCCCGAGAGCAGAGCATAATACAATTTGTGATCTTTATCGAATTTCAACGATGCCCAAATGCCAAGACTGACTGTGAAGAACAGCATTCCTTCAGGTCTCCAACTTTGAAAGCAGGAGGTCCAGAAAAGGCCCGTTGTTAAAAATAAGGCTATCAGGGTTATGGCTGCAACAGGGTCTCCAAGCAAAGAAACCAGGATGCGTCTGAGAAACCACATTCCTGCCAGAACATAGAACACCCCCCCAATAAAAATTGCCACCTGGTATGGAACAGAAAATCCATCTCCGGGAAAGTCAAACACCCATGCAAGTGCATGTCCGGACAAAAAAAATGGCAGCCAGAGTATAGCCATTCCGGGAATATCCTTTATCACGTAGCCATCTGAAATACGTTGACCCGCTGCATAGAACCCTCCGATTGAAAAACCCATTTTTTGCCACGGTTCCAGGAATTCAAAAGAGCGATGTGCAGAATCATTGTAAAGGAGGCAGGCAGGCAAATACAGATAATTTCCGCTGTAATTGCTTATTAAATAGTTGCTTCCAACCGGGTTGCGGACCGGATGGTTAAAAGCAGCAATAACAATAATACCGCACGCTACAATAACAAAGGCAACAACAGAGGCGGGATATGTAACTTTCATGAAAAAACTTCAGGAATAAACACATCAAAAATAACAAATTCCCGCTTAACGAAACCAATAGGAATGTGTATCTTCGTTTTTAAATCCCGTATCATGAGCAACTATTTCAGACGTACCAAAATTGTGGCAACCATTGGTCCAGCAAGCAGTTCACCAGAGATGATCAGCCAACTTATCAAGGCTGGAATGGATGTTGCAAGGTTAAATTTTTCTCATGGAAGTTACGAAGATCATGCAAAAACAATTGCCGTAATTCGACAGATTTCAGAAGAACTCTCCACTCCCATTACATTGATGCAGGACCTACAGGGTCCCAAGATCCGGGTCGGACAATTGCCTGGCGGAGAGATAATTTTGGAGCCGGGAGCAACAATTGCAATTGTACCTGAAAAGGAATTCAAGGGTGAACCGAACACCTTTCCGATCGACTATCCGCATGCTGCTGATGAGGCAAAACCAGGAACTGCAATCCTCCTTGCTGATGGGCTTTTTCAACTTGAAGTCACTGCAATTAAATCCAGCTCACTGATTTGCAAGGTAATCGACGGAGGCATCCTGACAAGTCGGAAAGGAGTAAATTTTCCGGACCTGAAGTTAACACTGCCATCACTTACAGAGAAGGACAGGCAGGATCTTGAATTCGGACTAAAACATGAGATTGATTGGGTTTCACTCAGTTTTGTAAGATGTGCGGACGATGTAAAAGAGCTAAAACGATTTATCCGTGCGATGGGATATGAAAAACCGGTGATTGCGAAGATTGAAAAACCTCAGGCTGTAAAAAATCTGCCTGAGATCCTCGACGAAGTGCAGGGGATCATGGTAGCACGCGGTGATCTTGGCGTGGAGATGTTTCCTGAAAAGGTCCCAATGATTCAGAAACACATCATCGAACAATGCAACCGGCGTGGACTACCCGTGATTACGGCCACACAGATGCTTGAAAGCATGATCCACGATCCCCGGCCCACGCGGGCTGAAGCCAATGATGTTGCCAATGCAATCGTGGATGGCACAGACTGCACCATGCTCTCCGGCGAATCTGCCGTTGGCGATTATCCTGTAAAAGCGGTTGAGATGATGGCCAGAATAGCGGTAGAAGTTGAAAGCAATATAGAATTTAAAACTTATCCTCCGGCCGGACATTCTGAGATTATGGCCTTAAGTGAGGCGGCGAACCATATCGAAAAAATCGTGGATGTAAAATGCATTTTGGTGTTTACCACCAGCGGACGAAGTGCGAGGTATGCCGCGGCCGGTCGACCCAAGGCACCAATTTACGCATTAACCAACAATCTTGTGGTTTACCATGGCATTAATCTAATCTGGGGTATCAAACCGATTTTGGTGACAGACAACTATGTCACATACGAAGATATTACCAGGCTATCGGAAAAAATTCTGACCTCCAGAAACATTGCAACGACAGGTGATAAAATCCTTATTTTAGGAGGAATTCCTGCCAATCATCCCGGCGGTACGAACTTTATTAAAATACACACGGTTTCATAGCGGGCACTCCTGATTCCTTACCTATTCCGGATTCAGCGTGTCTGCATTGTGTTCAATAATATTATATTTGCATCAAACTGGTAACAACTTAAAAAACCTATTATGAAGAAGCTAATCATTGTGATGGCAGTCGTCCTGATGCTGCCTTTCATGGCTAAAACACAGACAGTTGAAATCACACCATTTGGCGGGTATGTATTCGGAAGTACTTGGAACGGCAACGGAGGGAGTGTATACATTGCCGGTAATGCACAATACGGAGGGCAAATCAGTGTAGGAATCAGCCGTGCTGTAGACGTGGATATTATTTACAACCGCTCGGATACCAAAGCACAATTCAGCGGGTATAATTTCAGCTTACTGGAATCGCCTGTCAGCGTGAATTATATGCAGATCGGCTTTACCAAAAATTTTCGTGTTAATCCTGTTGTTTCACCCTACTTTGGGATGAATATCGGTACCGTATTGTTTTATCCGAAAGAAGGCCAGTTTAATGATGCCTGGTTTTTCTCTGCAGGAATAAACGGAGGTGCTAAAATTTACTTCTCCAAACGTGTTGGAATAAAACTCCAGGCTCAGATGTACCTGCCCATTCAGGGAGCCGGCTTCACCATGTACTTTGGCGGTGGCGGCCCTTCAACCGGTGTGTCGCTGTATTCGACCATGGTACAGTTTGGTTTCACCGGTGGTTTGGTGTTCCGGCTTGGACGTGTATGGTAGGTTTTATACGTAAAGCCTTTATGATGAAAACATTGACCCATTTATTAATGAAAACCCTAATGATAATCCTTGTCGGGGGAACGTTTGTGAAGGGATTTTGTCAAACTTCGGGAAAATCGGGAAAATCGGACAAATCAGGTCTCTCTCCACAAATGGTATCCAACTGGCCCAAAGAGATTAACTCCAACGGCGCACGCATCCTGGTTTATCAGCCACAGCCTGATTCTCTTGTTGGCATCAGGTTGTATGCAAGGGCAGCTGTTTCGATAACCACACAACAGGACCAACCGGTTTTCGGCGCTGTTTGGGCTTCTGCAACACTCAATACCGACCGCCAAACTGGTGAGATCACTCTCGTGGCTGTTACCATTACAAACGTCAGGTTTCCTAACCAGGACTCCATTCCGGAGGATAAGATCGGACAGTTCAAATCGCTGCTGGAAACGGAAATTCCAAAGTGGGAGATTTCAGGTTCATTGAGCGATCTCACGGCGACCCTGAAAGCAAACTCTGCCATTATTAAGCAAGCTCAAAACTTCGACAATACGCCTCCTGAAATCATCTTCATGGACAAACCAGGCGTTCTTCTCCTATTTGATGGAAATCCTGTTTTTAAACCTGTTGAAAACACCGACGTTCAAAAAGCGATCAATACCCCCTATTTTGTCGTGCAGGATAACAAGAGCAAACAATATTTTCTTTACGGAGGAGACTTTTGGTTTACCTCTGCAGATGTTGTGAACGCTCCATGGAGAAACATTAAAGAACCACCAGATGACATAATGAAAATGCAGGAGAACATGAAACCTGCCAATGCGGATCCGTCAGCATCCGGAACAACAGCCGTAAAGGAATCTCCCCTTGCAATTCCTGATATTATCGTCCGGACCAAACCTGCCGAACTTCTACAATCAACCGGGGAACCTGATTTTGCTCCGATACAGGAAACCCAGTTGTTGTATATGACAAACACAGACAACAAAATTTTTATGGCCATCGACCAGCAGCAGTATTACATCCTCATTTCCGGCCGATGGTATACTTCTAAAAATCTGAAAGGTCCCTGGAACTACACAGCCTCTGAGAATCTTCCTCCGGATTTTTATAGGATCCCCGAAGGCACGGTCAACGATATTGTACTGGCTTCCGTTGCCGGAACCACGGCCGCCAAGGAGGCGATTATGGATTCTCAAATTCCTCAAACTGCTGCAGTTGACCGCAATACAGCAACCTGCACCGTTACATACGACGGAGATCCGAAATTTGAACAGATTAAAGGCACACTGCTTTACCGGGGTGTCAACACAAGTAGTTCAGTGATCATGTCAGCCTCAGTCTATTATGTTTGTGAAAATGCGGTCTGGTTTATCGGGAATTCCCCTACCGGTCCATGGGTTGTGGCAACCGCGATCCCTGCCGACATTCAGAAAATTCCTCCTGACAATCCTGCATACAACGTAAAGTACGTTTATATTTATGATGTTCAGCCTTCGGTGGTTTATATGGGTTATCTGCCTGGCTATGTTGGCTGCTATGTGAATGGTCCAACCATTGTTTACGGCACCGGTTACCAATACCCCTGCTGGTATGGGGCATACTATTACCCGCGACCTGTTACCTGGGGTTTCAGCATGAATTATAATCCCTGGACGGGTTGGAACATGGGATTTGGATTTTCCGCCGGATTTATTCATGTTGGTGTTGGAGCGCCGATGTACCATGGAGGATGGTGGGGCCCTCCAATGTACCGGCCGCCTTTCGCCACGCCCTACAACCATTATTACGGCGGAGGAGCTGTTTATGCAAGAAATACAACCATCAATGTAAATACCTATAACAGGAACAACGTTAACCAGAACAACCTGTACAACAACCATCGAACCGGGGTTCAATCGGGAACTACCGCCCATAACCGTCAGGCAGCTACACAGCCTATTGACCGGCAGGGTTCTGGCAATCGCCAGCCATCAGACGGAATGCAACGAGCCCCACGGGCTGAAAATACGAAGAACAATGTGTTCACCGGGAATAACGGCGAGGTCTATCGGAGAAACGGCAATAACTGGGAACAAAATGATGGCAGGAGTTGGCAGCAGGCCGACAGAAATTCAGCTCCGGGTCAACCTTCGGGGGCAAGATCATCCCAGCCAGCACGCGAATCCGGCAGTTTCGACCAGCAGAACATGGACCGTCAGAATATGGACCGAGATCGTGCCAGTCAGCAAAACATGAACAGGGGTAATTTTCAGCGGAGCGGTGGAGGCATGAGTGGAATGCAAAATCGGGAAGGTGGTGGAATGCCCCGGGGTGGTCGTCGTTAACCAACCAATAACAATCTGTAAATGAGAATCCTTTTCCTTATCATTGCTTTAGCACTGGGGCTGTCCAAACCGGTTGTTAGTCAGCAAAAAACAGACTCAGCAAACCTGGCCCAGGCGGGGATAAAACCAGCACGGGAAAAATCTGAATACCCTGTACCCATCCACCGGAATGTCATCAAGTTCAATCCTACACCAATGATGCTGGAGCAGTGTACGGAATGTTACAATCAGCTATGAGCGTCTTATTAAGAACAATCAATCAATTGCGGTACAAATCGGATACCTTGAATTTCCCGCGCTGTTCGCCGACACAATTGCCAACCTGGTTTCGCTCACCAGCCGGCAGAAATGGGGAATTAATGTGAGTACGGAATACAGATTTTATCTGGGTAAGCGGAACCGGCGACCTGCTCCGGATGGTGTATATCTTGCTCCCTATCTCTCCTATTATGGGTTTCATTTTAAAAACGGCATTAACATCCTCCGCACAACCGTTGATCAGGGGGCATCCATAAAGGGCGACCTAAACGTTATAAATGCAGGTATCACGCTTGGATATCAATTTATCTTCTGGAAACGCCTCTCCGTCGATCTGGTTCTTTTCGGACCCTCCTTAAGCACCTATGCAGAAAGCCTTGAATGATAAGCCGATATCCGCTGATCGGTACTTTGTTCAGCGGTGAAACATTGCGGCATACAGGAACAAAGATTCAATTAAGTCCGGGGTTCAGATATTCGGTCTCGATCGGGTTTCATTTATAACAACACCCTATTCCCCAAACTTATAGCTGATGCCTCCGTTGATGATGGAATTGGTTCCGATCCCGAACTCACCGAAAAAACTAAGTGACCGCCCAACACGGAAGCCAAGCAGCGTCAATTGCCCTGCCGGATAGTAGTTCTGGTAACTATTTGTTCCGGAGGTTTTATTCTCGTTTATGTAATCCATCGCTATCCCCAGAGCTACCCCGGAATACATGCAGAAAGATGGTCTGTTATAATATCTGAACCGGACGTTGGCAAGTCCCGACCAATAATTATCCTCATAGGTACTAGATCCGCTTTTATGCGAGATATTCATGAAACTAGCCTGAAACCCGACAGCAACAACCATACTCAGCGAACGCGAGTATCCTAAAATAACAGCGCCTGAGGTTTTGTATGAATTGCTTCCTCCACCCTGGTTTGAAATAAAATAGAGTGAACCAAATCCATAGGAGATGTAGAAATCATTAACAAGTGTTGCCTGGTTCGCTTTAACAGGAGCGGTTGACTTTTTTTGTTCCTGGGCATTGGCCTGGAAAAATCCAAGAACAAGAAACGCGATAGTGAAATGAGTTAGTTTTTTCATGAAGGAAAAATTTAGGGTCAAATTTCATTACTTTAAACAAAGATAATTACTTTTACGGTGATGCAGCAAATGAAAAAACCTTCGTTTTCTACCTACCTTCTCATCCTTGCCGTGATATCCGTTAATTCTATCCGGGAACTTAAAGCACAGCATGCTTGTACACTATCTGTTCCCCCTGCTGAATGGAAGATCGACGGACGCTCAAATGCCAATATGGTAAGGCCAGGCGATACCATTTGCCTCGAATCAGGCGCACGGCAGTTTGTCTGGATTTCATATATCCATGGCACCTCTCAGTCGCCCGTGGTGATTGTAAACAATGGAGGCATTGTCGACATCAGCGGGTTTTATTATGGGTTAAAAATCGATTCCTGCTCTCACATTATTCTTTCGGGTAAAGGGGTTGCAGGTATCAGTTACGGAATTAACATTCACGATGTTAACGGAGTTGGTTTATCAATCCAGGGGCTCAGTACAGACATAGAGGTAGAGGGCCTTGAGATCGCGCGGACCGAACTTGCCGGAATCGCTGCCAAAAGCGATCCTGATACTGCCGATTTTACTTCAACACGTGAGAAATTCGTTCAGAGAAATACAATCATTCACGACAACTACATCCATCATACGAAAACTGAAGGCATGTATATCGGAAATTCTCACTATTTCGGGCAATTGATTAATTACCGCGGTAAAGACACTCTGGTTTATCCACATGCTCTGAAAGGAGTGCAGATATTCAGTAACCACATGGATTCTACCGGATGGGACGGGATACAGGTTTCTTCAGCTGATTCGGGATGTTTCATCCATCATAATTACATTTATGCCGACAGTCAACTTGAAGAGATAAACCAGATGTCCGGGATCCTCATCGGAGGAGGATCCAGCTGCAATTGCTATAACAATTCTATTATGAACGGCAAAGGTGACGGAATTGATGTATTCGGTCAGGGAGTTGAGTTCCTTTACAATAATTTTATTTTCCAGCCCGGGCGAAACTATAATCCTGGATCAAATGTTTACCCCTACCAGAAAGTCGGCATCTATGTTGGCAGCACAGCGATGAATATTCCAACAAGCCTTGGAATTCACTATAACACCATAATCTTCCCCAAGAGCTATGGAATTCGGGTTTCTGATTATCCCGGAACAACCAACCTTGCATCCAGCAACATCATTGTCGGACCGGGGATGTTCGCGAAGGAGGGACAGCTGGCGTTTATTATGAAGGAGAATCCTGGGACAGATTTCAGCTGGTTTAACAATCTCACAAGTGCCTATTTTTCCCCGATTGGATTTCGCGATACATCCGCTGTAAATTATGACCTTCTCCCCGGTTCACCTGGCGTTGACAAAGGGTCTTACATCGATAACCTCAATCTGAACTGGGATTTTCTTTGTCGATGGCGACCGTTTGCACGTGGTTACGACATCGGTGCATTTGAATGTCATGACCCAATCCTGATCGGCGTCCCTGAAATATCCGATCCAACATCTGCACTTAATATGATTATGCCAAACCCTGTCGCTGAAGTTGCAACTCTCAACTACACCCTCAGAGAAAATACGTTTACAGACATTGGATTATATAATTCACAAGGGAAGCATGTTTTACAGATATTCCAAGGGGTAGGTTCAGTCGGTCGCCACACGGTTTCTTTCAGCGTGAAAGGCCTTAGTCCGGGGGAATACCACTGCATTTTAATCACTCCAACAGGAAAAACCTCGAAGCCTCTGATCGTAAAAGGCACATAAAAAAGCCCTGTATTTTTAAATACAGGGCCCATTTACATTTTGTTATCCTTTTTACCTGACGATCAGAACAATTCCAACTTTCAGATTAACCATCGATATATTCTTCAGATCCTGATTGTTGGCAATCACAATCTGATTGGTCGTCCATTTATAATTTACTGCAACCAATGCACCCCAACTGGAGTAGGATCCGAATTTAACCAATGCTCCCAGTTCAGGAGTGAGGGAGAAATCCCAGCGGGTTTTATAAATATCATACTCCTGAACCAGCAAATGATGCTCCATGTAGTCTCCACCGATCCCAAGGGAAAGGTATGGGGAGATCATTTTATCAGACATCAGTTGATAACCGATGACTGCCTGAAATGGAACCATCCATGTGAACCGGTAGTTGGTAGAGGTTATTGCAGCACCATCATCGCCATAAAATGTTTGATAACCATAGCTTTGGGATATGCGTTGCCAACCGAAGTTAAAGCCCGCCATGAGTCCTTTGCGGATCAGGTAACGACCTCCGAAATCAAATCCGGCGGGACTGCCATTTCCAACCCACTTATTGAAATCTCCAACCGTGAAGCTGGTATTCCATGAAAAGGAGTAATAAGAACTTGGTGTATAACCCAAGGAAACGGGTTGGTCCTGCGCCTGAGCTACTCCGGCTGTAAAGATCAGGGTCACTAAAAATATTAATAACTTTTTCATATTGAATTTCTTTTGAGGTTGTTAACGTTTCGGGAAACCCTTGGTTTGTGTAAAAGCCTGGTCAACACTTCCATTAATCTGTGCCGAAGTATGATCCCCGGTAAGGAGTGCACGGATGTAACAATTCCAGCGTATGGGATACTGCTTGCCAACAGGATTTTTAACATCCATCATGTCGATCAGTACGGTACCTGTGGAATAGCTAGTAACATAAGCCGGGTAATAGGGGTAGTAAGGACCATATCCTCCCCAATAATTGTAGGGATAGTAGCCCCAATACCAACCAGGGTAATAGGTTGTCACATTGATATTAACCACATACGAGACGCCCAGGTATAAATCTACTGTTTTCTTGTTCCATGATCTTGTATAGCCAAGATTATTCATGTTTTGTGCAATCCTGGCAGTAAATGATTGAACTGTTGAATTATAATACCATCCACTGTCCTTGGTCGACACTTTCACGATGGAGTCGCTAAGGTAATAGGTTTTGAACTTTGTAAAATCGGTCGTTACATCATATTTGGTATAAATCGCCATGTCTTCCGTAAGCCGCGACGACGAAGGAGGATACTTAGAGCAGGAAACAAGAGCAATCCCTGTCAGCCCCAGCATTAATAATAGTTTTGTTTTCATAGTAGGTTTTTTAATTGATTCAAATGTACAATTAATCATTTTTCGTGATCGATTTTTATTACAATTTAAAGGCACAGACAGCCTGGATAGTGTATAACCAGTCATTGGCCTTGCCAAAATAAAGCACCTTACATTCACCTCCCAACAGCCAATGTTTTGAAAGTGGATATATATAGGAACCCGAAAGCTGATAATTTGACATCGACAAAATTGTTGCAGTTGTTTTATCTCCAATCCCGACAACTTTATTGAACAACAGTGTTAGTCCGGCTCCCGCGGTCAGGTAAAAGTGGTCTACGAGGCGCATCCTTACATTCAGAAACAACGGGACGGCAGATGTACTTGCCTGCCCTGTAAGGTCGGTATAACTCTGGCTTTTCAGACTGTAAAGCCGGTAGAATCCTGTTTCCAATCCAAGACTTAGCAGATGTTCAGGCTCCCAGAAAAACTTCAGGGAGACACCGAGACTGTTAATTTTAGCAGCATCCTTGCCGATCTCCAGGTTATTGACGAAGTGCACCCACCCTGCCCCAACGGTTAACGTGTAATGGTTCAGTGAAACTTTGGTACTGTCCTTTTTAGATGCCTGAACAAGACTTCCGGTGACGAAGACCAGGAATATGATTAAGATAATTTTCCGGAACATATCTCTATTGTTGAATATAATGATAATAGGCAACTATATATGGATAATTGGTCAGAAGCCCGTCAAATAAACCGTCGTTCAGATATTCCTGAATCCATTGAACCTGGTCGATGGTCCAGCAGACTGCAAGCCTTCCTTCCCCATGCATCTCCTGCACAAGTGAGTTCTGGGTTCCCAGTGTCCATCGCGGAGCCCAAACCATGGAATTGACCTGACGCACATCATCAACCGTTAACTCACACAGTGAAGGGATTGTCTGGTAATTGGGGTAAGTCATCAGATCGTCAAGTACATCGGTTGATGAAATGCCCACCACAATCATTATGTCACGCCCCTTCTGCCTGGCTCTTTCAAGCATTCGCTGCTGAATAGGAATCACAGTAGCCATGGCCTCCTTTTTCTCCTTCATATCAAGATAGACAAACCGCAACTGGGTGCTGTCTATCGTAAATGTAAGCGCCTCTTCCAGGGTGGGGATCTTTTCTCCATGAATCAATCTGACAAAAGTTGATAACTGTTCCCACGTAAAATTTTCTGGTGGTCCGGCCAATGGCCCTTTTTGTGTAAGCCGGATATTCAGGTCTCCGTCGTGATAAAGGAATGCCACACCGTCTTTGCTGAGCCTTACATCAATTTCAATACCGGTTGAACCCAGTCTTTCCGTAAAATTGATCATCTCGATGCTGTTCTCGGAGACAGGCAGGCGGTCGGAAGTACGTCCTCCCGAACGGTGAGCCAGAATGTAAAAATTCTGGTTCTTGACTTTGTCTGAAAAGGGTCGCTGGTAAGTCAGAACAAGGGGGTATTCAGTTGTTCCTGAACCATTACCATACGCACCTCTTATGGTTATAGCCTGGTTTGAATTGCCGGTAACGATCATGGTTCCGCCTTCCTTCTTTGAGATGTAAAAGGATGCCAAACCCGTTCCGTCTCCGTAACCGTTACGCCAGTATCCCTGGATAAAAATAACAGAATCGAGGTGACCGGCCTGCATTACAAAATATTTTCCGTTGTCGCAGGCAATCGACATTCCTGTGCGGTTCCATTTTATGACAACATGTTCCCCGAAGAAGTCGGCACCCTGGTTGACCGTGTATACGCCTTCCATCAATAACTTCGAGGATGGCTTCAACGGAAACGTCTCCTTCATCATCGAATTTGGTCCGGCACTGGGTATAGGTACTGTTGTATCTTTGTTGCAGCCATACAACACAAAGATCATCGATGTTAAAAGCAATATTATTGTCCTCATAAAATCCAGCTAAAAGAGAGTTCAGGAATATGATAAAAACGATTAAACGTGGTAAATATCAGCCAGGTTGGCCAATAATATTTTACATAACTGTCTTTTATTCCGAACACAAACACATGGTTCTTCCATAACCTTTGTTCAAGATAAAAGGCGACTGTTACCCCGTTAAAAAAATCTTTCGACCGGTTGACCTCATTCTCCCCGGAAGTGGTTACCGAACTGAGAATCCCCACTGCTTCCCCTTTAACTGTGAAAGACATTTTTTTCAACTTGTACCCAAGTGAAAGGTTAGGATACTGCAGGAATACCTTTGTACTGTTGTTGAATCCTGCCTGTCGCATTTGCCCGTACACAAAAGCAATATCCCACCCAAGGTTAAAATAAAAATTCCTGTGGCCAAAACCAATCCTTGGGCCTAATGCGAATTGATTCGAAACCAGGATGGTCGAAACATCGGCCTCAAGAGAAAATTTCCATGGCAAACCGAAAGTCATATGAATGTTCACCAGTGGAGCCTGTATCGCATTCTCCAACAAATCCATCGGAGGTTTTACAAGCAATAGCCCTGCTGAAATCTGAAAACCCCACTTTTTGTATTGGTGCGGAAACCGGATGGCATTGTTTGTAATATCAAATGAATCAGTGGTCGCCGCCTTCTGGGCGTTAGCCGGCTGAAAGGCGATCCATAATAAAAATAAAATAAGGATATTTATCGGGATTTTACCCGCTGTTACAGGATGCTTCATAAAGGAAGTAATGTAAGAGAGTTAACAAACCGTCGCAAAGATAAAAAAAACAATGAATCGATTTGCAATCAATTACATTTTTACCTGAGCGATCTGACCGCTATTCCGGCTTCGCTCAGCCGCAAAGCCGATGATATGGCTTTCAATTGACTGGTCAATGGTCGAGGTGAGGTATTTAGGGTCCTGATTTGCTACTGCGGTCACGAAATCACGCATCAGGAACCAGTCGCCACCGCCATGTCCGCTGTTCTTGTAATTTTCGATGTCCTCTGATTTAGGAATCAGCTTTACCGTTTTATTGGTACGAAAATCCGTGATATCCAGCTCTTCCATGTCACCCACCATATCTCCCATCGATCCCATCACACGTGTTCGCCGGCCACTGTATGAAGTAAATGCCTCCATGGAAAAATTCGCCGTCACCCTGTTTTCAAAGTTGATCGAGGCAATGTAGTGATCGGGCTGATCGTTTTCCATGTGATAAACACAACGCCCATAGTTTGTTGTTCGCAGGTATTGCATAATGGCATCTCCCTGTTTTTCCTTTTCCTCCGGAAGATCAAAAACGTAGGTCCAGCTTCGTTCACGATGGTAGATACGCATTGCCGAGTAGGGACAGCTGGCCTCAATGCTGCATCCATCCATGCATCTCGGTGTATTTCCTTCAGGCGCATTCTCCTTCCTGAACCATTTCAGGTCGCCCATCGCAGCAATGCTTTTACAATTACTGCCGATCATCCATCGTAAAATATCCAGGTCGTGACATGACTTAGCCAGGATGATGGGCGTAGTTGCTTTGGAATCATGCCAGTTCCCCCGCACGAATGAATGCGACATATGGATGTGCTCTATGGGCTCGAAATGCTGAATGCTGATCAGTTCCCCAATGGCGCCATCCCCGATCAGCTTTTTCATCCTGATGAAATAGGGAGAATACCTCAGCACATGACAAACAGCCACGATACGTCCTGTTTTACGTGTCATGGCAAGTATGTTCCGGCACTCTTGCTCTGTCTGGGCCATTGGTTTCTCCAGCAGCACATCATAGCCCAGTTTCATTGCCGTCATACATGGCTCGTAGTGCAGGTTATCGGGCATTGTGATGATGATTGCATCTGCAAATTTCGGACGCTTGAAAACATCTTCCCATGTAACAAATCTGTTTTCATCAGAAATCGCGTGCTTTTTAGCATACCGATCGTTTCTGAGTGGGATTGGTTCAGCCACCCCGACTATTTTGATCTGTTCGGGGAATGCGGAAGCGTAGTTACCATAAACATTCCCTCTGGCACCAGCTCCGCAGGTAATTGCGGTAATTACCCTGCCGAGGGGATTATCCAGGGGATTGAATATCTCCCTGTGATTAAGCGGATATTCATAAACATTTTCATTTACCTTGCCATACCCTTCAAAACCAAGGGTCACTGCTCCGAAGGTCAGTCCCATGGTTTTCATGGCCTGACGGCGAGTAATTTTCCGGTTCATTTCAATGCTATCTATGGTCGTTCTGTTTTCGATATACCTGATTACATGTTGAGGATCTGTTTAAGCAATTTATAACCGCTTGTGCTGGCGCGGAGTTTAGCACCGTTCTTGAGGAGAATGGAATAAGACTCCTTATCGTAATATTCAATCCGGTCGATGAAGGCTGCATTCACAATGAAAGAACGGTGAATACGGATGAACTGGTGGGCATCGAGATGTGTCTCGAAATATTTCATCGTCTTCTCCTTCAGGTGCCGTGCCTCTTTCGTGTGTATCATCACATAATCTCCTTCTGCTTCAAGGTAGATGATCTCATCAACCGGAACCACACTTACCTTGTGCCTGGATTTTACAGCAATCCGTTGCAGGAATTCCGGCGACTCCTCCAGTGACTTTACAAGGTTCTGAACCGGGGTGGATGATTTCTGCCCGCTTCCGGCCTGCAACATGGCCTTTTGCAAAGCCTGGGTAAACCTTTCTTTTGAAAAGGGTTTAAGCAGGTAGTCGATGGCATTCATCTCAAAAGCCTTGATGGCATATTGATCGTATGCTGTGCTGAAGATGATGAGGGGCGGCTGTTCCAACAATTCCAGGAGCTCCAGGCCAGTTAGTTTGGGCATCTGCACATCAAGAAAGACAAGGTCAGGTTTTAGCTCCTGAATCGCTTTCAAACCTGTAAACCCGTCCTGAAATTCACCGATGATTTCAATCTCCTTAAAATCCTTCAGGTAATGTTTAACAACATCCCTGGCAGGTTGTTCGTCGTCGATAAGTAAAGTTCTTAATATCATGAATTACAATTGCGTTAGGTTTTGCACCGTTCCCGGCAAACTAAGATAAACAAAAAACTTATTTCCTTCGGCATGGGCCCGCAAAAGCTTTTCATTCTTATAAAGCAGACGAAGCCGTTCGCGAATATTTTTCAATCCGATCCCTGTTCCTTTCCTGGCATGTGCCTCAGGGTCAAAATCGTTAACAATACTTATCTCAAGGTACCCCTCCTTGTATTCACAATCCATGTCGATTCGCACCTGCTCCGTGCTTTCATACACCCCATGCTTGATCGCATTTTCAAAGAGCGGCTGCAATAACATTACCGGAATCTGATGATCCATGCACTTTCCTTCAAGTTTGAAATCGAACACCAATTTATCACCGAATCTGACTTTTTCAATCTGCAGATAGCGTTCAATATTGGCCATCTCCTTCGAAAGGGTCGTGAAACTTGTGGCGTTGGTTGATACGGAATACCGGAGAAAATCAGAAAGCATGATCACCATTTCGCGTGCCTTTTCCGGGTTGGTGATGGTGAGCGAACTGATTGAATTGAGACTGTTAAACAGGAAATGCGGGTTTATCTGAGACTTAAGCATGTTCAATTCCGTCTCCTTAAGCACCTCCCTGAGCCTTGATTCAACCTGGACCTTCTCCTGGAGATTAATATAATAAATATACAGGTAATAAGCGAGGGCAATGACAACATAAAAGATCGTACCTGTGATGATCTTGTTGGGGATTGAAACATTCATGATGTCCAGGTAGACTTTATTGTTACTGAACAGGGTCGATAGCAGGGCATATCCAACACCTATCCAAACGATCAAAGCCAATGTTAAAAAAGCCAGGTGATTAAAGGCTACATTCCAGAGATTTTTCTGGTCCGGAACACTGTACCGAACAACATACCACATGGAAATGCCAATAATACTGAACAAGGAGTTATATACGATACTATCGGCCAGCGATATATCAAGCGGAAAAAAATAGAAGAAATAAAAAACAGAAAAGTGGATCCCCATGATAAGGATCCACAGACCAAAATACACGGAAATGGATTTGGTGTTTGAAAAGACTGGTTGGGTCATTCGTCAAAGTTGAGGTTCAATAGCTTTTGATCTCGCCCCCGCCGAAAATGGTGCTTCCCCGGATAATCAGCATTCGTGAGGGATCCAGACTATCCTTGATATATGATCGCTTGTCGGAGAAGCCTCCCAAAATGGAGGTCATTTTAAGCTGAATCTTCCAATCGGCAGGGACTATCAGTGTTACCCCTCCAAATATGGTGTTCACTTCCAGGTCATTGATCCCTTCCCCTAATGTTGCCTGGGTCAGGTCGATCTCCGATCCTCCAAAAATGCAGTTGATCTGACCTCCGCGGAATTCATGGGTAACCTTTTGTTTACCACCGCTAAAGATATTATCTTCATGGATAAAGCCTTCGGGAGATTCTTTGTGCACAGAGAAATTTGTTCGGTAAGGACGTCTCGGCATGCGTTTGAGCAGGATAAGGATGCCTATTGCAATTAATATTACCGGCCAAAAAACATGCATAATATTGAAATTCAGATCGAAGACGCGCGGAATAAGAAAAACACTTCCAATCACAATCAGGATATATCCCGGGGTATGATTTTCGCTTCCAAAAAGACTGATCACTCCGATTCCGATCAGCAGCATCTGCCACGAGAAAAAGATATGGCTGGCTTCGTAGGAAAGAATATTCATGTTGGACAAAAGCAGTATAAGTCCTGCAAAAATAACCAGCACACCCAGGGCATAGTTTCTCGAAATACGGTTTTCAGGTTTTTTTTCGTTCGGTTCCATGGCTCTCAGTATTTAACGATTTATATTGACGGGGCAAAAATAGGCAGGGCTTTAATGTTGCGAAATGCATTTTCGACAGATAACCGCAAAACCCCGATGAAATTCCTATTCAATAAGTCAGACCCTATCGCCGGACGCAAATATGCATAGTTTTCCGTAATTAAACAATGTCGGATCAGAAAATTTCCTGTGCCTGAATGTACAACCCTTGTGATTCGCGCCCCATTCCGAAATCGATCAGAAGGTTTGTGCGGTCGTGCTTATTGAGCATGATACGGACACCAAAACCAGCCCCACCTTTAAAGTATCCGAAAAGCGGAATATTCATTTCGCGGCTGGATGCGGTGGTTACATTTGCAAAGAGCACCCCACCGATTATGCCTGAGCATCTGGAAATCGGAAAACGGTACTCCAGTTCACCATATACTACGTCTTCACCTCTCCATCTGCCCTGCGGGTAACCTCTACCCGATGAGTTCATCTGATCGAACCCCGTTGACATCAGGTCGAGGTATGGGATCTTTCCACTCACCAGAAAACTTCCGTAAATCCAGAATGCAAGCACATGACGGGGATTCTTTCTGGAAAGTCCCACATAGGTGCGAAATTCGGTCCACAGTTGGGAACCATTGGCGCTGCTTCCGAATATTTTCTTGTTGAAACGGTAATTGACTTGAACAAAAAACCCGCTATACGGATTGATGATGTTATCCCGTGAATCGTACACGAAGTTTGCACTAAACCCGGAAGAGATATATTGTTTCCTGTTAAAACCATTGTTGACCGAATAGGCAAAATGGGGAGTGTACACACCCTTCGCCGTATCCAGCAATTCGTCTACAATTCCAAAATGGGAATCGAGATGGTAACCCAGCCCAACGAAAAGATCAGGAGCGACACGCCGTGAAAGAATATTATGAAACTTTATCCAATTGAAGTTCATCGGATAGGAGGCATTACTCTGAAAATAAGCTGAGGGGGGTTGTGTAATCCCTGTGATTTCAGGGATTACCCTTCCATTGCCCGTGCCAAGACCGTACGTTGGCAAATTGAAAAGGTATAACCGCCAGTCGGTTTGCAGATACCACTGGTTGCGGGGAAACTGCATGTTCGTCTTTACCTGCACGATAAGCTGGTTCTTCAGGGTATAAGTTACATTGGCCACCCCGGCTGAGATCCTGGTGAGGCTGTCCTTACCCATGAACCATGAAACAGCACTTCCAGCACCAAATGAGAGGCTGGTGGCAGGAGAAAAAGCGATCAGGGGTAAAATGAATAATTGGGTTTTTTTGGAAATTTTAAAGGGTTCCTCTTCTGACTTTTTGAAAACAATATCCTGAATATCCATCGGGTAGCAATCAACTTTCCGGGTCAGGGTGTCACTGTGACCCTGGGAGAGTATCAGGCTTGGCATCCCAAGTAAAAAGATCAGCGAAAGAAAGCCTGGCAGGAGTATTTTCATCGAGAGCCAAAATTAATAAATTAATCGATTTTCCTTAACTTTGCAGAACAATGGATCACAAAACTATATCCTTTCATAAATACCAGGGAACCGGGAATGATTTCATCCTGATAGACAACAGATCGCTGGGTTGGAAGCCCTCCCAGCGACAGATTGAATTCCTTTGCGACCGTCATTTCGGCATCGGAGCTGATGGACTGATGCTGTTAAGCATTTCCGGAGGTTATGATTTTGGGATGACCTATTACAATTCCGACGGAAAGGAAAGTACCATGTGTGGCAATGGCGGTAGATGTATTACTGCATTTGCTGAATCGCTTGGCCTGATCGACAGGAAAGCCAATTTTCTTGCGGTTGACGGCCCACATGAAGCGCTGGTTCTGGCAAAAGACGAGGGTGAATTTCACATCCGGCTCAAGATGAAAGAAACCACCATCGGTAAGGAGTATCCGGATGGGATATTTCTTGATACCGGATCTCCGCACTTTGTTGTTCAGGTTGACACTGTCATGGACATCGACATCCTGAATGCAGGCCGGGAATTGCGCCTGGATGGTCGTTTCGGTTGTGACGGAACCAACGTTGATTTTGTAGAGAAGACTGCCAGCGGGCTTTTTGTCAGAATTTACGAGCGCGGGGTGGAGAACGAAACGCTTTCGTGCGGTACAGGCGTCACTGCAGCCGCCCTTGCCATCGCCTGGACAGAAAAAAGCAATACCGGGCAAGTTGAAGTAACCACTTCCGGAGGAAACTTATTGGTTACCTTCAGGAGAGATGGATTATCGTTCTCTGAGGTGTGGCTGGAAGGAGCTGCAAAGCATGTATTCGCAGGTGAAATGATGTTGGATGCAGAAAAATATGGTCCTATGAATTATGCAATTTAGGTCCGCCACATGAAACATCCTTCCACCAATATGCTATCGGGCAAAAACCTGCAACTCCGTGCACCGGAGCCGTCGGATATGGACTTACTTTACCAGTGGGAAAATGACACCACCCTGTGGAAAGCAAGCAACACCCTGATTCCGTTCTCAAGGTTTCAACTTGAGGAGTATATCATGAACGCAAAACAGGACATCTTTGCGGCCCGTCAATTGCGCCTTATGATCGACCTTTGCACTGATCCGGTCAATCCGCTCACAATCGGCAGTGTTGATCTGTTCGAGTTTGATCCGATGCATCTCCGTGCTGGTGTTGGCATACTCATCAGCGAACAGTATCGAAAAATGGGATACGCAAGGGAAGCCCTGGAAATTTTAATCAGGTATTCCTTTACCATGCTGCAACTTCACCAGCTTTATTGCAACATCTTGGCAGGGAATGACGCCAGCTGCTCCCTTTTCGAACATCTTGGCTTTATTCGTTGTGGTGTAAAGGCTGATTGGAACAACGAAGGTGAGTCATGGCAGGATGAATTCATGTACCAGCTGATCAACAAGCATGAGTAATTTTCTTACTCAATATAAAATTTATCCGCAGCGCCATCTCTGGGGCGACATGATGCCTTGGATATTGATCGGACTTGTAATTGTTATCACCGGAATTTCCGCACTCCGTTTTTATCTTTACGCTACCCGTCCGAACATCTCTCTTCCGGACCAGAAGCAGACCTTTCTTTACATCCGCACCGGGAGTAGTTTCGATGACGTGGTGAAGGAACTCAAAGAAAAACGATACATCAAAAATTCAGCCTCCCTCAGATGGCTCGCAGCCAGGAAGCATTATGATCAGAAAGTGCATGCAGGACGTTACCGGATTCTGGACGGGATGAGCAACAATGCCCTCATCAATTTATTACGATCAGGCCGGCAGGAGCCTGTCAGGATAACAATCCAGGGCGCACGCACCAATGCGGAACTCGCCGGAAGACTTGGCAGGAATCTGGAGACTGATTCATCGGCATTAATAAGACTTTTCAATGATCCTGACTACCTGAGAAGTTACAATCTTACACCGGCTACCCTGTTTGTGATCTTCATACCAAACACCTACGAATTTTACTGGAACACC
The DNA here is from genome assembly GCA_025355465.1 of Bacteroidales bacterium. Lineage (GTDB taxonomy): Bacteria > Bacteroidota > Bacteroidia > Bacteroidales > FEN-979 > JANXZO01. Next base: position 1,583 of record JANXZO010000041.1, on the reverse strand, counting down.
TCGGGAGATGCTCTTTTCGCCAGGATGCAATCGGAGTTTAAGCATTTCTGGTCGGCTGAGCGAAAGCAAAGGGCCGACTCGTTAAAGCTGACTATCCCGGAAATCATCACACTGGCGTCCATAATTGAAAAAGAGACCAATAAAAATGATGAGAAGCCTGTGATGGCAGGCGTTTACCTGAACCGGCTCAGAAAAAAAATTCCGCTTCAGGCTGATCCGACTGTCATTTATGCCTGGAACGACTATACCATTAAAAGGGTTTTAAACAAACATACAGCCATTCAATCTCCCTACAATACTTATCTTCGCCAGGGTCTGCCTCCCGGCCCTATCTGTATTCCGTCCGTTGCTTCTGTTGATGCCGTTTTGAACCGTCAGGTTCACAATTATCTATACTTTTGCGCCAGGGAAGATCTTTCCGGTTACCACAATTTCGCCTCCACTCTTGCAGGGCATAACCAGAACGCTAAACGTTACCAGGCAGAACTCAATAAACGGAACATCAAATAAGTGACATGAAGAGCTTCTGGTCCGGATTAGTTTTTTGCCTGCTTCTTCACAGCATGTTCGTAATACCCTCGCACGTGCGTGCCCAAAAACCGGATTCAGTCAGTCCTCAGGCTTCCACCATTAAAAAAGGGCGGCTCACCGGTGTCCTTGCGGTGCAGGGAGCTTTTTACTTAGGCAGTCTCGGTGGTTTGTATTATGCGTGGTATAAAGATTATCCGCAATCCTCCTTTCACCTGTTCAACGATTTCGGTGAGTGGATGCAGATGGACAAGATGGCACATATTACGACGGCCTATTACATCAGCCGTATCGGACATGCCACTTACCGGTGGGCAGGTCTTGACCGGAACCGATCCATTTGGTTCGGCGGGCTTCTCGGTTTTGCTTACATGCTCAACATTGAGATCCTCGACGGGTTCTCGTCAGAATGGGGATTCTCGCTTGGTGATCTGGCTGCCAACACCACGGGCTGTATCATCTTCATGGCTCAGCAATTTGCCTGGGACGAGCAAAGATTTATGGTTAAATACTCTTACCATCCGACACAATATCCTCAATACCGTCCCGACCTTCTTGGCGACAATCTGATCCAGAACATGCTCAAGGACTACAACGGGATGTCCTTCTGGATCTCCGGGAACATCCACTCTTTCCTTCCAAAATCCAGCAAATTTCCACGGTGGCTCAATGTTGCCATCGGATACGGTGCTGAGGGAATGACCGGGGCATTCGACATCAGTAGTCAGGTCAAGTCCGACCAGATACCTCAATTCGTTCGATACCGCAAGTTTTTCCTTTCAGTCGACGTTGACCTCACAAGGATTCCGACCCGGTCAAAAGTTTTAAAAGGTATTTTTAATGTATTTGGATTTCTCAAAATACCTGCCCCCACCCTGGAATACAATACGTTAGGTCAATTAAAATTCCATCCGTTTTATTTCTGAAAAAAAATTTGGTTACTAATCAGTGCTAAATCTTAATGTTATTAACAGTTTTAATCGGTAATGAACAAGGTGGTTTGTTGGTAAAATTTTGACTTTTTGAAATCCAAGACATACTAACAAATATTATTT